>NZ_BAUU01000039.1 GCF_000513115.1 Halalkalibacter hemicellulosilyticusJCM 9152 | reverse complement strand
TTTGATGTTTTTCTACACTTGTAAACTTTTTCATCACAATCACAACACCCCTATTGTTAGATCGCTGTCCAACAATAGGGGGGCAGTTCAAAGCACGAGGAGGCTCACCAGCTTCCCGCGGAAAGCGAAGTATATTTCAGGAGCGGTGAATGTGCTCCGCTCTAGGTTTGTTCGGCTTCTCACTTATGAAAATACTTTTGTCCCAGACTCTTCTTCTTTTGAAAAGATACTATCTACGTTGAACGAACACTCTTTTTACTTATTCCTTCTTCGATAATTGTAAGGCTCGCTTGAAATCTTTCAATGAAGTCGATGTTCCATACATTAATACTCCACCTCTGTACACTCGTGCCCCTATCATCGCGAGTATTGCAATTGTTACAAGCATTAAACCAATACTCAATCCAACTTCCCACAATGGAACCTCTAACATTCCTACTCTTAAGAACATAAGCATTGGTGTAAAAAATGGAATAAATGAAGTAACCGTCACTAACGTTGAATCCGGCATCGTTAAACTAAACATCGCAATCATAAACGCAATAACAATTAAAATAATTACTGGCATCATTAATTGCTGAACATCTTCAATCCTGCTTACAATCGAACCAAGCATTGCTGACATTGTTGCATAGAGAAGATATCCAAGCAGGAAAAAGACAATCGCATAAATATATGTCGCTGGATCAACATCCGTTAACCCGAAATACTCAAACATACTTCCAGCTGCTTCGTCTTGCTTTTGCTGAATGAGAAAATATCCAAATAAAATAATGACTCCAAATTGTGTTAATCCTAATAATGCAATACCGAGAATTTTTGCGAACATTTGACTAACAGGTGATGAACTTGAAATCAATATTTCCATAACTCTAGAAGTCTTCTCATTTGCTATATCCATCGCAATCATATTTCCGTACGTTATGACGGCAAAATACAACAGAAATAAAATAATATACACGAGGCCAATTGCTCCTGAAATTTGCTCCTCTGTTCTTGTTGAACTACCATCTCCACTGTCAATCGCCACTGTTTCAAATGAAACTGGTGCATAAATACTTGCGAGTACGTCTTCATCAATCCCAGCTTGACTCGTTGCAAGAGCCACTTTCATTTGTTGAAGCTGTGCTTCAAGATGGGTTTGTATCATAGTGTCCGTAAATTGATTCGTATGATAAGAAGCTGTAGGCAATTCATCTTGATCAATAAATATTTGTAAAACCCCATCATGCTGACCATTTAAAACAGCTTCTTCTGCTTCTTCTAACGTACCATCATATTCAATTAATTGAATAGACGGATCAACCTGCTCCATACTTTCCGATAAAACATCATACAAATACTCACTTTCATCGATTACAGCTACAGTTTGTTCTTGCTCATCAGAAGAAAATAATTCAATAATTGACTGCAAGTTAACCATCGCAAAAATAAACAGTAAAAATAATGCCGTCGTTATAATAAATGATTTGGTTTTTACTCGACTTAAATACGTATGTGAAAGAACAATCCAAAATTTATTCATAAGATTCACCAGCTTTCTCAATGAAAATATCGTGTAAAGTCGGCTCCTCTAGCTCAAATTTTCGTACAAATCCTTTACCTTGAAGAGCTAATAACACTTTTTGTGACACCTCTTCATTAGTGATTTGCAGTATGCCACCCTCTGTCGTTTTCTTCAACTTGACAACCCCATCAATTTCAGTAAGAAACTCGATGTCGAAGTCAGCATGAACGGTCACATTTTTCTTCCCAAAAGAGCGCTTAATGTCTCTTAATCCACCATGAACGATTGGTTTCCCATGTTGAAGAATACATAGGTACTCACACAGCTCCTCCACATGCTCCATTCGATGTGATGAGAAAAGAATCGTTGTTCCTTTTTCCTTTAAATCAACAACCGCTTCCTTTAGTAATTCTACATTCACCGGATCAAGTCCAGAAAACGGCTCATCTAAAATGAGAAGTTTCGGTTTATGTATAACGGCTGAAATAAATTGGATTTTTTGCTGATTCCCTTTTGACAGTTCTTCAATTTTCTTATCGATATAGTCTGGAACTTTGAATCGTTCAAGCCAACTCTCTAATTCTGTTAAAATATCACTTTTTTTCATCCCACGAAGCTTTCCTAAATAAACAATTTGGTCACGCACTTTAAGCTTCGGGTATAAACCACGCTCTTCAGGTAAATAACCGATCTCATCACTTTTGCTATAGTCGATTCTTTCTCCATTCCAAGAAATCTTTCCGCCTGATTGATCCATCAATCCGAGAATCATTCGAAAAGTCGTTGTCTTTCCAGCGCCATTTGCTCCTAGAAAGCCAAAGATTTGTTTCTCAGGAATATCTAATGATAAGTGATCTACAGCTGTAAATGAGCCAAACTGCTTCGTTACGTCATCAAGCATCAACGACATATCATAAAACCCCTCTCCTAAAAAGTACTTAATTAGACATACGTTACAATCACCATAAAAGTTTCACCTTACTAATCATTAAATTAACTGATTATTACCATAACATATATTCCATCTGCCGTGTACAAAATTAGCATTCATAAACTTATGAGCGTTGAAGGCAGCCTTCCTCCACTGTTACTACAGAACATAGAATGACATAACGTAAAAACGTCTTTGAGAGTCATTTCTCAAAGACGTTTAGAGTTTTTCAGTTATTTAGTATTAGATGAATATCGCTATTAGCGATCCACCGATTGCCCCTGTTAAAACAACAACCCAAGGGGGGCGTTTCCAAAAGACTAGCATACCAAATAAAAGAACGGCAAAGGAGAAATCAACACTTGTTGTAATGGCGCTCGTGAAAATCGGATCGTATAAGGCCGCAAGTAAAATTCCAACTACGGCAGCATTAACCCCCATTAACGCCCCTTTCACCTTTTCATTGCGCCGTAATTGATCCCAAAATGGCAAGACTCCAAATACGAGCAAAAAAGCGGGAGTGAAAATGGCAACAGTTGCAATAATTCCACCTAGCCATCCATTCATAACCGCACCTATGTAACTAGCAAATGTAAACAATGGACCAGGTACTGCTTGTGCCGCACCGTACCCTGCTAGAAATTGTTCCTCAGTTAACCAACCAGTCGGTACAAACTCACGTTCAAGTAGAGGCAAAACAACATGTCCACCACCGAACACTAGTGATCCAGCACGGTAAAAACTATCAATCATCGCAACGAGTGTCGAGGAGGTTAACTCACGTAAAATCGGTAAAGAAATTAATAATCCCGCAAATAGAAGTAAGCAAAACGTCCCTACTCGACGACTAATAGGAAAAGAACGACTAGCTGCAGGATCATCTATTTTTTGATTACGATACAATAAAAACCCAACTAAAGCAGCTCCTAAAATAACCACTACTTGCGAGAACACGGCTTGCCAAATAAGAACGATGATAACAGCAGCCATGGCAATTGTCTTTCTCTTCACATCAGGTGTTAAGTTCTTAGCCATACCAAGGATTGCATGTGCGACAACGACAACCGCGACGATCTTTAATCCTTGTATCCATCCGGCATCAAGAGCACCATACTGTAATAATAAGAGTGCAAATAAAATGAGTGCAACAACCGAAGGAAATGTAAATCCAATAAAGGAGATGACTCCCCCTATTAACCCTCCACGCATTAGACCTATTCCCATTCCAACTTGACTACTCGCAGGTCCCGGTAAGAATTGACACAAGGCAACTAAATCCGCATAGCTTTTCTCATCCATCCATTTTCTTCGTCTCACGTACTCTTCATGAAAATAACCCAAATGAGCAACAGGCCCTCCGAATGAAGTCAATCCAAGTCTCGTTGATATGAAAAAGATTTCAAGTAGCATACGCCACTTTGGCTTTGTTTCTTGCAAGCAAATCCCTCCCTTTCTTTCTCATAAGCTTTATCTTAAAACAATCCCTTCTTTTCATCTAGTATCATTTGAAATCTTTACATGAGCTTTACATTACGCTAAATCTTACTTTTGCAACTTTAGCTCTTCTAAGCGATGAAACACTTTATAAAATTGTTTTTCAAATCCGTTTTGATTCGGACTGTAATACTGTTTACCCACTAACAAATCAGGGAGGTATTGCTGATTAACCCAGGAATTTGGATAACTGTGCGGATATTTATAGCCTTTACCATGACCTAATTCTTTTGCTCCTGCATAATGCGCATCCTTCAAATGAGTAGGTATCTCACCGATTTGCCCTTTACGCACATCTTCAATTGCATAGTCCAGTGCTTTGTAAGCACTATTGGACTTTGGAGATAGGCATTGCTGAATAACGACATTTGCTAGTGGAATACGCGCTTCAGGTAACCCTAACCGTTCTACTGCTTCAACAGCTGCGACCGTATTAGTTGCCACCTCAGGTGCTGCAAGTGATATATCTTCATAGGCGATGACAAGTAAACGTCGACATATTGATGTCAAATCGCCACCTTCTATTAAACGAGCTACGTAATGAAGGGCAGCTTGAACATCACTTCCACGAATCGACTTTTGCAAACATGAAAGGAGTGAATAATGAATATCGCCATCCTTATCATGTGAGAAACCTTTGTTTTCAACACATTCTATAACAGCAGCTTCCGAAACGTAGATAAGCTCCTCGTTCTTATTCATGGAAGCTTCTACTGCTTGCTCTAACACATTTAATGCTGAGCGAGCATCACCATTTGTCGAATTTGCAATCAGTTTTACCGTTTCATCAGCCATTTTGATCTTTTTATTTCCTAATCCTCGTTCGTCATCTTTTAATGCATCTTTTATTAATTCTTCAATATCTTCAAATGTTAAAGGCTTTAATTCTTTAATTAGACCACACCTGCTCCGTATGGCAGGGTTTACATCATGAAATGGATTTTCAGTTGTCGCACCAATTAACGTAATTAAACCCCGTTCAACATGTGGTAGAAGGTAATCCTGTTGTGCTTTATTAAATCGATGCACCTCATCTATAAATAAAATTAAATTCCCTTCCGAACGTGCTTGTCCTACAGCCTCTTCGATGTCCTTCTTACCAGCCGTTGTCGCATTAATAGCCTTAAATGGTTTCTGAACTGTTCCGGCAATCGCATTGGCAATCGATGTTTTTCCTGTTCCAGGAGGACCGTAGAATAAAAGAGACGGCACGTGGCCATTTTCGATCATTTTATATAACGCTGTCTCCTGCCCGATGATATGCTTCTGCCCGACCACATCATCTAACGTTCTAGGTCGCATTCTATACGAAAGAGGTGATTGTATAAAAGAATCAAATAACATTAAAAGCTCTCCTTTACGGACAAAATCATTCATTTATATAGTATACACACATACCGTCATGTTGTCTTATTTGCAAAACAATTTCTGTCATTGCTCACTCATTTCCTCAACTTCTAAAAAAAATTCTATCATCCTTGTATAAACCTTGAAGAAATTGGAGACAATTTGTACCAAATAAGCAAACTAAAAGGAGTTGAACAGAATGAAAGTAAGACAAGATGCGTGGTCTCATGAAGATGATGTATTACTAGCAGAAACTGTATTGAAGCATATTAAAGAAGGAAGCACACAATTACGAGCATTTGATGAAGTTGGTGATCATTTAAATCGAACATCGGCAGCTTGTGGTTTCAGATGGAATGCTGTCGTTCGTAACCGCTATGTCAAACAAATTTCTGAAGCGAAGAAAGAGCGTAAAGAACGTAAACGTGCTGCATCTTTTTCCTATTATCCACCAGTTCGTCAGCTTTGGAGCGCATTACCAGAATCTGCGCTAGATCAAGGGGATTTATCGCTAGAAGCCGTGATTGCTTTCTTACAAAAGCTAGCGCAATCCCACCAGCAAACAAGTGTACTAGAAACGGATAAAACTCGTCTAGAATTAGAAAACAAAGAATTACAGCAACGAAATCAGCAGCTAGAAAAAGAATTAAAGAAAATCAAACAAGATAATAGTATTATTGAAGAGGATTACCAATCTCTTATCCAAATTATGAATCGTGCTAGACGTATGGCTATTTTAGAAGATGAGGAATCTCTATCTAGCGCAGCTTTCAAGATGGATAAAAACGGAAATCTAGAAAAACTTGCAAAATAACTTAACACAACCCCCTCTCAATTTTGAGAAGGGGTTGCACTTATTCCATTGAGTATGTGCTGCGCTTACGTCGCCATAGCACCCATCCTAATAAAAAACCAAACGGAAAGCTAAGCACAAACCGTGCAATTATAGTAAGAACACTCTCAGCAAGTGGGAAGGCTTGTATATTCGCACCAAAGCTAAAAAAGTCTAACACAAAGTTTACGAGAGCAAACAATGCCCCCCAAATAAAACCGATTTTCAACATATAAATCCATTTATTCTTTCCCATTTAGCATCAACCCTTTTTCCAACTGAAAAGTTATTATACTTTTACCATACCATACTTATCATCGTATTTGAGTTTTTGAATAAAATCAATTAGATTTCATTTAATTATTTATGTTAACTTCTTTGAATAAAAAAATGATTCACTTCTTCTGCTGGAATAGGTTTACTAAACAAATACCCTTGTACTTCATCGCATTGATATTCTTTTAACATTCTATATTGCTCATCGTTTTCAACACCTTCTGCAACAACTTTCATACCGAATTGCTGCCCAAGGTCAATAATCATTTTAACAACCTCTCTATCCTTTGTATGTTCCACCATATCTCGAATAAAACAACGGTCTATTTTAATAATATCAAGTGGAAAGTTCTTTAAATATTGCAAGGATGAATAGTACGTACCAAAATCATCGATAACAATTTGAACGCCGATCTCTTTTAAATCATATAACGTATTAATCGTTGTCTCAACATTTACCATCATAACAGATTCCGTCACTTCAATTTTTAAAAGGTGTGAATCTATTCCAGTTTCTTGAATCGTATCTTTCACAGCCGAAACAACCCCTTCTTGCTGTAACTGTCTTGCCGAGAAGTTAATCGATACAGCGCATGAGTAAATACCTTGACTCTGCCAATCTTTAATTTGATTACAAGCTTCCTTCAAAACCCATTGTCCAATCTCAATAATAGAGCCTGTTTCTTCCGCAAGTGGAATGAAGTCATAAGGTGAAATGTACCCGTATACTGGATGCTTCCAGCGAAGAAGAGCCTCCATACTTGAAATGCGGCCTGTTTTTGTATCAAATAAAGGTTGATAGAACATTTGAAATTCATGATTAAGGGTTGCTTTAGATAGCTCAGCCATTAGTACATAGTTTTTTCTTATATCGCGATCCATCTCTTGTTTAAAAAAGTAGTACTGGTTGCCACCTTTGTTTTTCACAAGGGTCATCGCTGATTCGGCTTGGGAAAGTAGTATTTGGGGAGTCTCTCCATTAAAAGGATACATACTAACCCCTATACTCGGTGTAAGTAAACGACTTTCTCCTTGAATAAGAATAGGATTTGATAGCAATGACAGTATTTTCTCCAGTATTTTTACCAATCTTTGTCGTTCTGAATGTACAAAAAAGCATACAAACTTATCTCGATTCATGCGCGAGACAGTTCCGCTGTTAGAAATAAGCTCCTTCAATTTTGCTGCTATTTCCTTCAATAAATGATCACCGATCTGAAAACCTAGTGGATCTTTAAAGCTTCTTAAACGTGCTAAGTCAATCATCATGATCGCAACTGATTCATGATGGCTCTTTGAATACATCATCATTTGCTCAAGTCGATCTTGAAACAGTTTTAAATTTGGGAGACCTGTTAGCATATCATAGTAGTTCATATGTTCAATCAGTTTTTCACTTTGTCTTCGTTCCGTAATGTCCTTACAATAGATAACGACCATCTCTTTTGTCGGGTGTACAGTCATCTCAAAATATGTATGTAACGGTTCATAGAAACTTTCAAAGCAGGAAGCTTTATTTAATGAAATCGCTTTATACATTTGATACTGGAATTCACTATTCACAGCTTTTGGTAGTACATCCCACAGATTCCTACCAATTACTTCCTCACGTTTAATTTTCAGATGAGTGGCAGTCACTCTATTTAAATAAATAATCGTACACTGACGATCCATGACTAAAAAACCATCGTGTATATTTTCCAAAATTGAAAGAATCGGTTGTCCTGTTGCTTCAAAGTTCTTCTCGAAATTCTCATAGCTTGTTTCGTTCTTCTGCATGTATCACACAACCTTTATATTGATGGGTTTACAAGAGAGAAAAGCATTCGTTTAAAATAGGCATGCTTTCTTAAAATACATCTAGTTAGCGTCGTGCTAATATAGTAACCTTTTCATTTTTTACACTATGAAAGCTTTGCCTTTACATTATTTATCAAAATAAATGAAACTTTATACACAAGAAATAAGTCCTATATTAAGTAGGTTAAATGATTCATAACAGAATTGCAATTAAACCTATATAAAATTTGTTAGTCCTTCTTGTTATCGACTTTTTTTAGACTGCTACACTTTATAATTAATAAGAAAAAAGCCCAAAGGAATATAAGCCTTTGAGCCATTTTGTTACGTAATAAAACGTTGCTGAATTATATCCGCAACCTCTTTCGCACTTAAATGCATATTATTTATTTTTAAATACTGCTCGTGTTTAATTTCACCTTCTAACGATTGTAGACGATGCCTCAATACAGACTCTTTTAGCTCTTGCTCTGATAGATCCACATTTCTCTTCGTAGGTTTTTCTTGCAATCGATATTCCGTACGATTTCTTTTCAGCCTTTCTTTAATGTCAGCCTCTAATTCAATGAACACTACATTAGACCGATTTGACTCAAATAACATTTTTATCTCATTTACATACTCCCAATCTTCTTCTTCATCAAAAGCCCAAACAAACGTAAAGATAATCCCTTTTAATTGACCTTCCTTTACGATTGTTTGAAAGATTTCCTTTCGATAATAATGTCGACAACCGCCATGTCTCTTGACCAAACCCGAAAAACGGATGCAACAACTCTAGTGTCATATGGTTATGAAATAGCTTATAGTCTGTCAATTTCTCCAATTCACGGCCGACCGTCATCTTTCCAACCGCTTGTGGACCAAATATGAAAATGCATTGCATCTATTTACCCTCAATTGCAATATAAATGTCTACTATCGCCTCATTCGGATTTGCCGCCCGCTCATCATATATTTCGAAGTCTCCTGAATATGAACGACTTTCTGATGAAGTACTAAAATAGTTCCAAATTTCTTGCCATAATTGTGGTACAACTTCTGATATAGGCCCTTTTTGAGATGTAAACACAATATACTCCGCAGCAGGTATTTCCTTTAACTCTATTCCTCCGTTCTGATCTGATCTTGACTGTAATTGATGACCAATTCGGAAAAAATACGGACCATTTACATCAGTTTCATAATCAGAATACAAAGCTAACACCGTATTGTCCTTCTTATTTTCAATCACGTCTGAAATCGATTGTTGATAAAATTGTTCCCACATTTTCGGAATGACTCCCTCAGCTGTCACCTCCTTCTCATTACTCGTTTTCGTTCCTACACCAGCAAAATAAAACGAATCCAACTTTACTCGTCTCATGTTAATAGTTCCTCCTTTTCAATTCTCTTCCATAATATATTATTCTACAAAACCTGATAAAAACCTCTTGTAACATTTATAAATTTCTTTTTAAGCATACGTATTAAGAAAGCCAATTTGACTTTTTCAATCGCCTAATTGTTTAACCAATTAAATATCGGGTATTGCTTATGTAAGCTTCATCACTAACTAGGAGGGATCACTTATGAGTAAAGAAGTTGATGTGGAAAAGAAAACCGTTGAAAAAAAGAATGATGTTAGTAAAATTGGGTCTACTTTAATAAAATATCTTACGTATATCATTATCTTCTTTGGATTCCTATGGTTTCTCGTTAATTTCGTGTTTCCGTTGTTTGAATGAGAAGTACTAAGTTCTTATAAGTTTAACCAAGACTCGTTCAGTTTTCCTTTCACAAAAAAGAGGTTGGGACAAAAGTATTTTAATAAATAAGAAACCGAACAAACACACACAGTGGAGCACATTCACCGCTCCTGAAATATACTTCGCGTTCTAAATGTTAGGATTATCAGATGAACACTTTTGTTATCTCCCAACCTCTTTCTTCACCTAATAACTTATCTTAACAGGAACCTCCTCTCCTTCATCCATAACTTGTTTTCATGCACCCTGACAACAGAATATCACCCATGGCGTTACACGAACGTTACAAAATTACGTTTTTTTACCATTTTGTTTTATAATATACAAAGAGAGACGAATTCATCATCCTATAAGAGGCGATTTCTACTATGCATAACTTCATTCGTATAAATGGAATAAACATTCATTATCGTGAGTATTTTCAACATAAGCAAGAAACAATTCTATTTATTCATGCTAATGTTGTCGATATGAGAATATTTGATACTATGATTTCATATCTAGGCGCTCAATATCACATAGTTCAATATGATTTAAGAGGATACGGCATGAGTGATAATGATGTGAATATTGATGAATTAACACTTGATCATTTTTCCGATGACTTGCACCAATTTATCGAGCACTTACAGCTAGACCATATTCACCTTGTAGGTCTGCAGATGGGCGCTCTTATTGCCACACGTTATACGTCACGCTTCTCGACAAATGTTGGCTCTTTAACACTGATGACGGTACCGTGTCATCCGCCTCATTTAATTCAACAAGTGCGAGCACATCGTCAGAAGCTAGCCAATAACTATACTTCAATTCCTTTTGATTACATTGAACAGCATGCAACCATACTAGATTCAGGGCATCCAGAATTAATGAAGCTTCGTGAATATGCAAAAGCAATTCCTTACGATTTATACAAAAAAGTAATGGACATTACAGTCAGTTCAACACCCTTAGCCGACATTCGTACCATTAATTGTCCGATAATAATATTGACTGGTTCAAAGGAAATCTTATTTCCCGCTCAATATTTACAACTGCATACAATCTATTTAGAACATTGCTCATTTCGAACCATTTCGAAAGCTTCAAGTTTAATGGTCATCGATCGACCAGGTTATATCGCTAACCTATTAGTAGAGTGGTTAGACGAATTAAAAAGACGTGATCAACCTTATGATCCTTTCTTAGCAAGATTAGGAAAAGAAATTTATGATTATACATCAAAACAATTAGGGGCTTACACCTTTGATGAAAATGTATTGCAAGTCGATATACTTGAAAATTTTCATGTGTATATGAATGGGGTTGAAGTATCCGGAGGCTGGAATAAACGATTTGCTAAATCCATCTTACTTTATTTACTTTTTCAGCGAACCGCATCAAGAGAACAATTATGTGATACATTATGGCCTAACATTTCTCTTCAACAAGCGAAAAAGAATTTGCGGGTTTACTTGTCCTATTTACGCCAACAATTAACATTACGTCAGGCTTCTTTTTCATTTCTTGTTGTTGAAAGAGATGAAATCAAGCTTCAAGGAAAAATCAAAAGTGACGGTTTAGATTTCATTGAACGATTACATGAGGCTGAGATTGAGAAAAACGATAAACAAAAAGAAGAGAAAGTGATTCAATTTATCGAAAATATGCCATTACGAATCTTTGAATCTCACCATGATGAATGGTTTCATACATTTCGTTCACAAGTTGAACAGAGAATTATGATACTTGTTCATTCGCATTTAAAAAAAGTTCTTGAAAATGGTTATAATCAAGTCGCCTTGCACCTTGTTGAGAAAATCAATTCAGTGCTCCCAACGTTTGAATGGTACGAACAGTTGATTGATTTATATGAAAAACTCGACATGCATGCACATGCTCACCTATGGCGCACTAAATTAAAAAACGATATGGAAGAGGAGTGATCATTCATTTAATGACCACTCCTCTTAATTATGTCTTTTCTCGCTTTTATGATTCACCAACTTTAAAATCAATTTGTCCTTCCATCCGATACATATCTTTTTCCTCATTCTCAGGACCAACATAAAAATCAGCAAAGCCATTCACAATGTAGTAGCCATTTGGAAAACCATTTTCAAGAAAGTCCTTCATAAAATACTGATATTCTTCCTCGTCTTGGTCACTGTACCATCCACTTCTTTGATACTCCTCACGATATGGCTCACCTTGTTGTAGAATTGTTTCGACCAATGGTTCATTCATTGGATAATTAATATTAAAGCCTCGCATTTCTTCCTTCATTGGAAAATAAAATGGAGAGGCAGCGTGATAAATCGCAATCTCATCCTTTTCTCCAACATATTCAAGCTCTGCATACAGTTGTACCTCTTCATCCTTATAGTGATCCTTTTTAGAAACTAGCCTATAAATAAAATCTCCTTCTGTCACTTCAACTGTGGTTTGTTGAACGTTATACACATCTAAATCATTTGCTGCTACTGACGACCTTTTTTCACCCTGATTCCCCGTTCCACATGCCGTTAACCCTATTACAACTAGACCTATTGCCACGATTCGCTTAATCACCTTCTACACCTCCATTACTACTTATATAACGAAAGCTTTCATATAAACTTTTCACGAAAACTACTCAAATGAAAGGCACGCTCTTTACTTCTTCAAAGGTATTACATAAAAACCAAATCAACCTAATAATCTTATTTTGCTTCACATCAAAAATGCTTCAAGAGATTCACACTCATGAAGCATCCTCCAATTTCTATTCTTCAATTGTTTTAATGTATCTTTTTAGTAAATGAATTAAATATTTCTCTAATTCTTCATCTTCCTCTGCTTCAAACCCATATACAAACTGACCGTGTGATGGCTTTTTCCATACAATCGTCCCTACTATCTCGATCTGTTCATCACTTAACACCATCTCTACTTTTAAACGATACCCTTTCTCCTCAATCGGAAGATCAAGCTTTGTCGTGAACTTTATCCCTCCTGGACTCACATCAAGAATATGAATAGAAGCTGGTTTTGATGTCTCCCCCTCCGTTAAGATTGTAAACGTACCATCTAACGGTTGCTTAAATTCATAGCGAAATGATTCATCTCTTTTGTATCTCATTCCTATTCCCCATTCAATACATATTTGAGCATAATCCCCTCCTGTATCTTATTCCCTTTTCAATTAAGATTCAAACATTTCCATTTGATCGTTGATTTTCTTTTTCCTCTTCAATTAATACCCTCCGTAACGTTTTACCAATTAATGTTTTTGGTAAGCTATCTCTAAATTCATAGATTCTTGGAACTTTATAAGAGGCAAGCCGTTCACGACAAAAAGAATCGATCTCCTCTTCACCCAACATCGTTCCCTCTTTCAGAACAAGAAACGCTTTTACCGTTTCACCACGATATTCATCAGGTACTCCTATGACAACAGCATCAATAATGTTCGGGTGATCAAACAAAACCTCCTCAATATCACGAGGGTAAATATTGAAGCCACCAGCAATAATTAAATCTTTCTTTCGATCGATAATATAGAAGAAACCATCATGATCCATTGTCGCCATGTCTCCTGTATAGAACCATCCATTTCGAATTGCCTGACTTGTTTCTTCAGTTTTTTTCCAATAACCTAGCATCACCTGTGGACCTCGAATAACGAGCTCACCAATTTGACCATTATCGACATCCTCACCCGTTTCGGGATCAACGACCTTTGCTTCAGTATCAGGAAATGGTATTCCAATTGAACCTAACTTTCGCTTTTCCCAAATCGTATTGGCATGTGTGACTGGAGATGTTTCTGTTAAGCCGTAACCTTCCGTTAGCCTTCCTCCTGTTAGCTGTTCAAATGTTTCCTGTACATCCCCAGGGAGAGGAGCTGCACCACTAATGCATATATTCACAGAGGATAAATCATACTTTTTCACTTCAGGGTGATTGATCAGCGAAATATACATCGTTGGAGCCCCTGGAAAGATCGTTGGCTTTTGTTTATCAATCATCTTTAAAGCCATATCAATATCAAATTTTGGTAACAACACTAGCTCTCCAGCCATTTTCATCGATAAATTCATTAAAACAGTCATTCCAAATACATGAAAAAACGGTAGCGCTGCCAAATACTTTTCCTTAGCTTCTTCACTTTTGTAACACCATGCTCTCGTTTGCAACGTATTAGCAACTAAATTGTAATGGGTAAGCATCACGCCTTTTGATACGCCCGTCGTTCCTCCCGTATATTGTAACAATGCCAAATCCTTCATCGGATCGAGCTCAATCATACTTGGTGTACTTGAAGTTGTTTTCAGTAGCCTAGCAAAGGAATAGATTGTGTCACTGTACGTGACATCCATCGATAAACCGTCTTTTTTTACTTTTAATGGATAGAGGATATTTTTCGGAAATGGTAAATAATCTTTAATAGAAGTGAAAATCTGATACTTTACATTCGTTTGTGGAATCACTCGTTGAACACGCTTGTAAAGAAGGTCGAGGGCAATGATTATTTTTGCGTCAGAATCATTTAGCTGATATTCAAGCTCCCGTTCGACATAAGTTGGATTCGTTTGTACAACAATCGCTCCAATCATTAATGATCCATAATAAGAAATAATAGCTTGTGGACTATTCGGAAGCATTATTGAAACACGATCTCCTTTACGGATACCGATATTCTTTAGAGCGTTTGCGAATTGGTATGTCCTTATTAATAATTCTTCATACGTCATCGTTGTCCCTAAAAAATAGAGCGCTTTCTTCTTTGGATACTTTTGGGCAGTCTCAATCAAAAATTGGGCGAGGTTTTGTTTCGGGTATTCATAGGACGGTGACACTTCTTTTGGGTACGTACTTAGCCACACCTTTTCAGACATCCCTTACACCCCTTTATCCATATTCTTGTTGTCAACAAGGGTGCCTCGTCGCAGACACCCCTTCCTATACGACTTATTAAACAATAAACTTTTCAGCTGTCACAACCTTCTCAGCAATTTGTCGTTTTAAGGTAATCGTGTTAACAGGTGAGCGTCGTGAGAGTTTTTTCAACAACGATAGGTTTGTTCGCAACAAGTCACCCTCCTCCATTGCGATAAGCATTTCCTTTGCTAACATCTCCACTTTCGTAAAAGCATCATGAACAGCGACCTTCGTCATCGTCATGGCATGACTAGCTTTCTCCTCTCCTTTTGCATCCATCATTTTCATCGTTCGCGCATAAGCACTTTCACTTCCGTAAATGGCGATCATCATATCAGCTAGGTGACTTAGAAGCTCTTGCTCTTTCTCAATCTGTAGCTGATATTTCTGTACGGCTACCCCGCCGACCATTAAAAAGATTTTCTTCGCCCTATCTATTAAATGACGTTCCTCATCAAGTGCTCCTGAAAACGTCCGAGCTGGAACGAAGGAAAGCAATTCCTTTTGCAATGCTTGAGCCTTCTCCATAAGAGGAAGCTCACCTTTCATCGCACGTTTAAGCAATGTACCTGGTATGAGTAAGCGATTAATCTCATTCGTCCCCTCAAAGATACGGTTAATTCGTGAATCACGATAAATCCTCTCAACCTTATATTCTTGAATAAAGCCATAACCTCCATGAATTTGTACGGCTTCATCGGCAATGTGATCCAAAGTTTCGGATCCTAATACTTTGTTAATCGAACACTCTATTGCATATTCAGCTATAGCTTTAGCCGAAGTCGTACCAACATCCTGCTGTTCTTCTACTTGATTAAGACGTTCCTCCATTAGACCTGCTGTTCGGTAAACAACACTATCTAACACATAAGTGTTAACAGTCATCTCTGCTAATTTCTTTTGGATTAGTGGAAAAGACGAAATCGACTTGCCAAATTGGGTACGTTCATTCGCATAATGAGCACTCAGTTCAATCGCTTCCTTGGCAGCACCGAGACACCCTGCCGCTAGTTTAAAGCGACCGATATTTAAAATGTTAAATGCAATTACATGCCCTTTCCCAATATCCCAAAGTAGGTTTTCAACAGGGACACGAACATCTTCTAAAATAAGTGGACATGTTGATGAACCTTTGATGCCCATTTTCTTTTCTTCTGGACCAACAGTGACACCTTCCATCGAGCGTTCGATGATAAATGTACTAAACTCCGTGCCGTTTACTTTCGCATAAACGATAAAGACATCAGCAAAGGCAGCATTAGTAATATATTGTTTTGTACCATTTATGACATAATACTCTCCATCCTCAGATAAAACCGCTGTCGTTTTTGCACCAAGGGCATCAGAACCAGAGGACGGCTCTGTTAAACAGTAAGCGGCAATCTTTTCTCCTGTAACAAGAGCTGGTAAATATTTTTCCTTTTGAGCTTCACTTCCAAAATAAACAATAGGTAAAGAGCCGATACCAACATGTGCTCCTAATGAAAGTGCAAATGAAGAACCTTTTGCTAGACGTTCACTAATTAAGGTCGAACTAATTTTATCAACGTCTAAACCACCATACTCTTCAGGAACTTCTGCCCCTAATAACCCAATTTCACCTGCCTTTTGTAAAAGTTCGACCGTGCGTTCATAATTAAGTGCCTCAAGCTCTTCATCACAAGGAATAACTTCTCCCTCAATGAACTCCTTCGTCGTTTCTGCAATCATTCGTTGTTCCGTCTGAAAGTCCTCTGGTGTCATGACAGATTGATAGTTCACTTCATTTAACATATAACTACCACCTGCTACATACTTTGTCATCTTTCTCTCCCCCTCTCTCCATTCACTTCAATCACAGCAGCAGCACCCATACCTCCTCCGATACACATTGAAACAACACCAATTCCTCCCCCTCGTCTCTTTAACTCGTAAATCAAGGTGGCCGTTAACTTCGTCCCTGTACAGCCTAACGGGTGCCCAAGGGCAATGGCCCCACCGTTCACATTAACCTTATCTTCATCAAGCTGGAGCTCACGGATGATATGCAAGCATTGAGAGGCAAAGGCTTCATTAATTTCAAATAAATCAACATCTTCAATACTAAGTTGAGCCATTTCTAACGCCTTAGGAATCGCCTTTACAGGCCCTACCCCCATAATGTCTGGTTCCACACCCGCTAATGCAAAAGACCGAAACGTCGCTAGCGGCTTTAATCCAAGTGCTTTAGCCTTTTCCTTACTCATAACGATAGAAGCAGCTGCTCCATCACTCATTTGTGAAGCATTTCCTGCTGTGACCGTTCCTCCTTGTTTAAACGCTGGCTTAAGCTTTCTCAACAATTCCACAGTCGTTTCTGATCTCACACCTTCATCCTGCTTAACCTCTACCTTCCATTTACGCAAATGATGATCGACAAATTGCGTTCGAACCGTCTCTACAGGAACGATCTCATCAGTAAATTTCCCCTCCGCTAAAGCTCTTGCCGCTTTTTGATGACTTTTTACCGCAAATTGGTCTTGCTCTTCTCTGCTAACATGGAAACGTTCAGCCACCTCTTCCGCTGTCATCCCCATTCCCATATATATATTGGGCATCTCATCAACCATTACTGGATGGGGAGAAAAATGAAAGCCAGTCATCGGCACATGACTCATACTTTCCATCCCTCCAGCAATAATCGTCTCTGCTCCACCTGCATGAATACGATCTGCAGCAAGGGCAATCGACTGTAACCCGGATGAACAAAAACGGTTAATCGTTATTGCAGGAACTGAAACAGGAAAACCAGCATATAAAGTAATCGTTCGTGCCATATTCAATCCTTGTTCCCCTTCTGGCATTGCACAACCGATAATGACATCATCTATATCCTCATTCATCACTCCCGGTGCCCGACGAATAACCTCTTGTAGCACAACCTTTCCTAAATCCTCAATCCTCGTTTCAGCAAATGCTCCTTTTTTGGCTTTTCCAACTGGGGTTCGTGCAATTGATACGATAACAGCCTCCTTCATCTTCTTCACCCCTTTCTAATTACGTAATGGCTTCCCTTTCATTAGCATGTGCTCCATTCTCGCTTGTGTCTTCGGTTCGCCACATAAACTTAAAAATGCTTCTCTCTCCAAGTCGAGCATATATTGCTCGCTCACCAATGTACCAGCTCTCACATCCCCTCCAGCTAATACATAAGCAAGCTTGCTAGCAATTAAATGATCATGCTCACTTATTGCCTTTGCTAGCATCATTTGTCTTGCTCCGAGCTTCATAATGGCAGCTCCTTCTCTTCCAGCGACACGGATCATCTGTTCCTCTTGAGGTTGATATCCGTTTCTAGCGAGCTGTAATACAGTCTGTTTCGCTTCGTAGATTCGTTGATCCTCATGTATAATCACTCGATCATTTTGACGTAAATACCTAATCTTTTAGCATCATCAGCACTAGTGGACACTTTCGCCATTCCAATCGTTTGAAATAACTCATTCAAAGCAGGCTGAACATCGATCTCCGTATTCATTCGACGTATATATTCCTTACAGCCTCCACCTGCAGGAATTAAACCAACACCGACCTCTACTAATCCAAGATACGTCTCAGCATGCGCAACAATTTGATCAGCAGGTAAACAAACCTCCACTCCACCACCTAACGTCATTTGATGCGGAGCTGCAACAACAGGCTTTACACAGTGCTTTAACTTTTGCATCGTCTGCTGGAATATGTGGATAATATGCTCAACCTCATCCCACTCTTCATCTTGAGCTTCCATTAGAAGCATCATTAAATTAGCACCGACACAGAAATGCCTTCCTTCATTCGCCAATACAAGCCCTATATAATCACGTTCTACTAATTCAACAGACTTCTCAATCATTTGTAATATATCCGCACCGATCGCATTATTCGGTGAATGAAACTCTAGACAAGCGACTCCATCATGAAGATCAATTAAGCTAGCTCCTTGATTACTTGTTATTGTGTGTTTTTTCTTTAATGGATGTAGCGAGATTTTCTTATCATGTACCTTCCTCTTTTGCCACCCACCATCTTTCACAAAATAGCCATGTTGCCCCTCTTCTTTATAGAAAGACGTATGTCCAGCAGCTAGCCATTCATTTACCCAATTCGGTATGACCTCCCCTTCTCGCTTCATTCTTGCAACTGTTTTTTCTACGCCAAGGACATCCCACGTTTCAAATGGTCCAAGCTGCCAATTAAAGCCCCACTTCATCGCCTGATCAATTTCAACAATTGAATCAGCAATCTCCCCTATCTTCTCTGCTGAGTAGAGCAGTACTTTCTTAAGAACTGTCCAAGCAAAAGCTGAATATTGATCATTCGCTGCAAGTAATGCTCGTAATCGTTGTCCTGCGCCCTTAGCAAGCTTTGCTGCTTCCAATGATGCTCCGTCTACTTGTTTTCTTTTTTCGTACGTTAATGTATGAACATTCAACGCTCTTATTTCCTTGCCGCTTCCAGTCCTTACTTTTTCGTAAAAGCCCTTCCCTGCTTTTTCACCTATCCAACCTTTTTCTACTAATTTCAATAGCAGCTTTGAAGGTGCAAATACGCTCTTCTCAGCTTCATCTTCGACCTTTTCATAAACATTGTTTGCAACTTGGGTAAACGTATCAATTCCGACTAAATCTAACGTCCTAAACGTTGCACTCTTCGGCCGTCCCATGGCCGGTCCTGTCACTGCATCGACCTCTTCAATCGATAACTCATACTCGTTCATCTCTTGAAGCGTCACTAACAAACCGTATGTCCCAATCCGATTAGCAATAAAGTTCGGTGTATCCTTAGCGATAACGACTCCTTTTCCAAGTTGATTTTCTCCAAATTGAACCATTTTCTTCACAATCTCTTGCTTCGTATGCTCACCAGGAATAATTTCCAACAGCTTCATATACCTTGGAGGGTTAAAAAAGTGCGTCCCTATAAAATGTGATTGAAAAGAAATACTTCTTTCTTTGATCATTTCATTTATTGACACACCTGATGTATTTGAGCTAACAATCGTTCCCTCTTGCCAAGCCTGCTCTAACCGTTCAAAAAACTGTTGTTTCACCTGCACGTTCTCTACAATCACCTCGATGACCCAATCAACTTCTTTCACTTTCTCAAGGTCATCATCAATATTTCCAGGTCTAATTCTATTTACAAAATCGTTAGTGTATAGTGGAGCTGGTTTCGTTTTCTTTAATCGTTCAATTGCTTGCTTAGCAAGACGATTTCGAACTTCTTTGTCTTCAAGTGACCAACCTTTTTGACGTTCTTGTTCCGTCAACTCCTTCGGGCAAACATCAAGTAACAAACTTGAAATACCAACATTCGCTAAATGAGCAGCAATACTAGCTCCCATCACACCTGAGCCAATGACAGCCACTTTACGAATGACTCTTTCCATTTGTTCCCCTCCCCTCACCGAACACGGCAAGCTCCAAAATTTCAGCAATATCACGAGCTTTCACTTTCTCTTCCACTTCCTTTTGCTTCGTTCCATCCTCAATCATCGTTAAGCAATATGGACATGCACTACTCACGACAGTCGGATTCACTTCAAGTACCTGCTCCGTTCTGGCAACGTTCACCCGCTTTCCGACCGTCTCTTCCATCCACATCATTCCTCCTCCTGCACCGCAGCACATCGCATTGTCATGATGTCTTTCCATCTCAATTAGTTCTACACCTTCAATGGACCTTAATACGTTTCTTGGTTGCTCGTAAACAGCATTATATCTACCTAAATAACAAGAATCATGATACGTAATTCGTTCGTCCACCTTATATGTTGGTATTAGCTTACCTTCTCTTACTAACTTTTCTAATAACTCAGTATGATGAAGAACATCCACCTCTTTTAAGCCAAAGTCAGGATATTCATTTTTTAATGTATGATACGTATGTGGACATGTCGTTACAATCGTTTTCACATGATATTTTTGGAAGGTAGCGATATTTTCCTGACAAAGCTCTTGAAAAAGAAATTCATTTCCCATTCGTCTCGGCGTATCTCCTGAGTTTTTTTCTTCGTTTCCTAAAATCGCAACATTTACTCTTGCATGATCGAGTAAACGTGCAAACGCTTTTGAAACAGCTATACTACGAGTGTCATAAGATCCCATCGAGCCTACAAAATACAGAATATCGAAATGTGGATTTTCCTTTACAGTCGGAATGTGAATACCGTCTAAGTCATAGAGCCAATTTGCCCGATCGCGACGATTTAACCCCCACGGGTTTCCTTGTCGTTCAATATTTTGCAGCGCTCGTTGACCTTCAAAAGGAACCTTTCCTTCCATCAACATCAAATGACGTCGTAGATCAACAATTTTATCAACATGTTCATTATCAACGGGGCATTGATCCTCACAATTTCGGCATGTCGTACACGCCCATATTTCTTCCTCTGTCATGACATCACCGATTAACCGAACAGATTGAGGATCTTGATCAGTTGCGCTCCAGCTTTGCTGCTGCATATCCATCGTTGCCTCAATTAATGTTCCAACTTGGTTATGATCATGGAGCACGTCTCCACTCACTTTTTGAAATGAATGAGTCTCACTTTGAAATAATGATGCCGGCACCCATGCTGTCTTGGAAGTAACAGCTGCACCTTTTTCCGTTAAATGATCACGCATTTTCGTAATAAGATGCATCGGAGACAAGAGCTTTCCTGTGTTTGTAGCGGGACAAACATTCGTACAGCGACCACACTCCACACAAGCATAAAAATCAAGCAGCTGTTTTTGCGAGAAATCCTCCACTTGGCTGACTCCAAACGATTCTGCGTTCTCATCTTCAAGATCTAATTTACTCAATTTTCCGACAGGCTCAGTTCTTTTCAGAAAAATATTCACTGGAGCTGTTAACAAATGAAAATGCTTTGATTGTGGGACATAGATGAGAAAAGCTAATAAAATCAGTAAATGGAGCCACCAGCTAACAAAAAATAAACCCGAAGCAACTGTAGAGTGAAGACTATTAAACGGAAGTGCCAAAAATGAAGAAATTGGAGCATAAGCTGAAAAAGCTAGATCATGCATCACACGCTCGAAGGTTAACGTTAAATAGACAGAGATCATTAATGAGACAATAAAATAAATGACGATACTAGGCTTTTTTCCTCGCTTTAATCGTGGTAGCTTCTCAACGTAGCGTCGGTATGCTGCATAACCAACTGCCAGTAATACGAGTAATACCGTCATTTCTTGGACAAGAACAAAGACATCATATCCAGGTATTGGCAGCTTCTCAACACCAAACCCCTTTATGATAAGATCGAGTGCCCCTAACTGCAAAATGATAAAACCATAAAAGATCAACAGATGCATCCAGCCACTCTTTCGATCCTTCAGTAGCTTTGTTTGCCCAAACACTTCCTTACCAAACACACGAATTCGTTTCGATAAATCCGCCTTCAGCTCTGTTTTCCTGCCAAGCTTCATATAGAGGTAACGATGATAGACAACCTTTACGAACAAATAAAAGCTGCAAACGCATACAGTTAGAAACGCCAGCAACTGCAGCCATTGAGCCATCCCTCTCCCCCCTCCAATACTACAAACTCTCTGTCTGTACACTTATATTGTCGATGAATAGAAGATATTCATAGGAAACAAGCTGTTCTAGTCAATTTACATCATTCTTCTAAAAGTAAGCATGTTTGCATAGGCAAGCAACATAGATGTATAGAAGTTAAGAAGGAGAGGAGTGTCGAGCATGAATATTTTTGTGTTATTGAAGCAAACGTTTGATACTGAGGAGAAAATCTTCATTGAAAACGGAAGGGTTTCAGAGGACGATGCTCAATTTGTCATCAACCCATATGATGAATACGCCGTCGAGGAAGCGATTCGCCAACGAGATGAGCATGGCGGAAACGTATCGGTGCTTTCCGTTGGCCCAAAGCGATCAAGTGAAGCATTACGAACAGCTCTAGCGATGGGTGCTGATGAAGCCATTCATCTTTTAAATGACAATATACCAGAAGATGAAAGCTGCATAGCGAAAGTGCTGTCAGCCTTTTTTCGAGACAAGGAAATTGACCTAATACTTGGAGGCTACTTTTCGATTGATAATGGTGGTGGTCAAGTGGCTATTCGTCTTGCTCACGCACTCAATCTCCCTCATGTCAACTCGATTACCTCACTTTCAATACATGAAGGTTCAGCACAAGTCACACGAGACGCTGAAGGGGACCTCGAAACGATTAACGTCACGTTACCAGCTTTATTCACCGCTCAACAAGGATTAAACGAGCCCCGCTACCCTAACTTGCCTGGAATTATGAAAGCAAAGCGCAAGCCTTTAAGAGAGCTCCTAATTGATGATCTTCACTTATCTTCTGACGACTTAATTGCCAAAACAACACAACAGACTGTCTTCTCACCACCGAAAAAAGTAGCTGGCGAACGTCTAAATGGAGCTCCACCTGATCAGGTCAAATCTTTGATTGCTAAGCTACAAGATCAAATCCGTTTGTAAAGGGGGTATAATTGTGAGCCAAACGATTCTTATTATTGCGGAACACCGAAATGGCGAGGTCCGCCAAGTGACTTTTGAAGCGATTACAGCGGCACAAATCGTCGATGCTAGCTCCATTAACGTTGTCGCCATTGGGCACAAGCTTGAGACAGTCGTCGAAACCTTGTCGAACTATGAACTTGATACGATTTTCACAATTGATGATCAATCCTTATCTCATTATATTCCTGAGGCTTATGCTCATGCTTTGGGTGAGGTCCTCGAAGAATGCCAGCCAACCGGTATCATCTGTGGACATACAGCAATCGGGCGTGATCTTGCACCGATGCTCGCTGCAACACTAGATGCTGGGCTCATCTCTGATGCTACTTCAATTGAATGTGTTGAAGAACATATTGTCATTACACGTCCCATTTATGCTGGTAAAGCATTTGAAAAAAAAATATTCCACCAGTCACCGTGGGTTTTAACGATTCGACCAAACAATGTATCAGCAAGTACTTTGAAGGGTAACGTTGCTCAAGTAAAGAATATATCATTTAAAAAGCCTCCCTCTTTACAATCTACAATTATAGACATTGTCCAAAAAACAACTGGAAAGATTGACTTGGCCGAAGCAAAAATCGTCATTGCCGGCGGTCGAGGAGTTAAAAGTGCTGAAGGTTTTAAACCACTTGAACAATTAGCCGACGTTTTAAATGGTGCTGTTGGTGCATCTCGTGGAGCCTGTGATGCAAACTATTGCGACTACTCATTACAAATAGGGCAAACAGGAAAAGTTGTCACACCTGACCTATACATCGCCTGTGGGATTAGTGGTGCCATCCAGCATGTTGCTGGAATGAGTCAATCACGGATTATTGTCGCTATCAATAAAGACCCTGATGCGCCGATTTTTTCAATAGCTGATTACGGAATTGTCGGTGATTTATTCGAGATAGTACCGCTATTAACGGAAGAGTTTAGAAAGGTAATGAAAGAAGAGGCGTGAAACCAAATGAAAACCGAAAATATGTAATCACCCTTACCAATTAAAAGTGGAAAACCGACCGCAACCGGAATGGGGGCACGATCCTGCTAGTGGGTGCTGAACTAACTGGCTACGCCAGTGGAATTCAGCTAGCCCTATCCTCCTGCTGGAGACGGCCACCCCATCCCGTCCGCTTGATATGCATTTCTTCCCAGATACAATCTTTTCCTGCGCCTCATTGTTAGAGACTCTCAAATAACCATCCATCATGAATTTTTCTGATGAATGCTATTTTCATTTATCCTTTACAATATAATCGTTTTGGCTTTTGATAGAAACGAAAGGTCAGTTGCTTGACACTGTACTAGTACAAATCAATTTCGTTCGCTTTTGCTCATCTATACCTATTTTTTAAAATTCATCCTTAATTTGTATGCTCTATAAGAGTGGGTAAACGAAATAATAAGCGTTACAACCAAAACAGACAAGAAACCAAAAAGTATAAATTGACTAGGTAGAAATGCACACATCACTAATATGATTCCACCTATAAATAAAGGTAATGAAAATGGTCGAAGAATCACATTCCATGCCTCGTTCATAGTTTGAGGAAGATTTTTTGACTGTTGGTCAACATCCACTATAAACCGAGGTAGTGTATTAGCAGTAGTAACTAGAACAACTCCTACAATAATTGGGATAAGTCTAAGTATTTGAAAGTCCACACCAGTAGCTACAAGAAGTATTCCACCGTGAAGAAGAAAGAGTAAAAATGTTAAACTCAAAAATATATTTTCAAAGCCATCCTTATATCGAGAGTAAAATGTTTGATTTTTTATTAATTTGGGCATTAGTAAAAGTTGTATTAAAACAAGTAAAAGAGTTCCAGGTAATATAAACAAGATTACATAGCGACTCCCAAAAGCTGCTTCATCGATTATAATAGAATTTACATACACATATAAACTTATTCCAAAAGAAACTAGTACGAGTAAGATGGTACTAATTATTTTCATTATTGGTTTCCCCCTTATGATTATCACTAAACTGAACAACCCATTTCATCACATCTTGGAAAATAGTAGAATTTAAAGAATAGTAAACATATTGACCTTTTTTAATCGAAAAGACAAGCTGAGCATTTTTTAGAACATTTAAATGTTGAGATATCCCTGGCTTACTCATATTGAAATGTTGAGCTATTTCACCGGCTGTCATATCTCCGTTACGTAAAATATCCAAAATCTTTCTTCGATTCTCATCTGATAAAGCTTTAAACAGTTCATTAATTGTCAATTCATGCAAACCTCCTTACGGATATTTAATTAATTAAGTAATTTCTTAATTAATTAAATTATAATCACTAAGACTCGATTTGTCAATCCAATCTTAGCGATTTACTTGCTTTGAACTCATTCTACTTACAACGTCTTCTCCAACACAATTTTGTGCCTACCCTTATCGTCCGTATAGGTTCGGATCACATCGAAACCCATTTTAATATTTAACAAAAGCATTTGTCGCCATCTGTTCATCGTTTTTGTCTGTACTTTTTCATAGCCCAACTCTTTCAATGTAGTGTGTTGCTTTTCCATTAGCTTTGCCGCTATTCCACGCTTTCGATAGATTGGGTCCACACCGCCTAACCAGCTGTAAAAGGTCTTATTGTCCAGCTCATAGCCTATTTTATAACCAACTGGTTTACTTTGATGGAGAGCAAGATGAACAATTATTCGTGGCTTGTCTGTCATTTTATCAATAATTGAGTGAGACGGACCAAAGACCGTTTTGTGTAACACATCTACTTGATTTAATTCTTTATCTGTTAATGGTCGATCAATCGCTTCATACGTAATCGTTACTGCCAATTTAATACCCCCCTCTTATTCATTTCCTAATTAGGGAAACGATACATAGTCTAGTTCTACTCTTTTAGTAAAAACAAACAAAAAGGCTGTCATATTACCTAACGCATCTCCTTACAGTCCTCGCGATCCTTGATAAGATGTAAGTAATTAAATGAGCGACACATTCAGGAGGGAACATTTAATGAAAAAGAATGGCTTAAAAAACCCAGGAATCTTCACAGTCATCCTTCTCACGATTAGTTTATTTACATCATAAATGGTTTACTATAACATCACACATATGTATAAGTTGAAGCCAGTGTTCCTCAAATGGAAACTGGCTTCTTTTATTAACAAAACAATCAGCATCATTAGAGGTACTGTTTAGCAATTTCTATTTTTATTCTCCATAATCATATCATCAATAGCTATATGAAGTAAATCTCGAGATTTGCCACATAAAAAGCTTGTTATATTACCTGACGCAATCTCTTACAGTCTCATATTTTTTTGCTAGGATATAAGTAATCAAATGTACGACACATTCAGGAGGGAATGTATAATGAATAAGAAAAGCTTAAAAAACCCAGGAATCTTTACAGTCATCCTGCTCACGATTAGCTTATTTGTTTCATAGAGAATAAAATAATTCTAATAAATTCACTGTACATGTTGAGCTGAGTTCTTCTAATTGAACTTCAGCTCCCTTAATAAGAATAATTCTTTACGTTCTTATTCAAAAATACCTATCTCTCTTAAAAAGTAGAAGAAGCACGCTCTTTGTCAGCATTCCATACTTTTCTGACCTTTAACTGGCTCTAAAATTAAATTCACGTGTGATCAACAATCTCCAGCCCGAGTAATTTTGCAAACCCCACTGCTTGCTCCTTTGATACAGTACACCCTCGTAACGCATCAAAGCTTACATGAAGCTGCTCGAAGGTCGAGGTACTTAAATTCACACTTTTTAAGCTTGTCTCGATAAAATCAACATCTGTTAAATCACTTTTAGCATAGTTGATGTTTTTAAACTGACAACCGTAAAAATTCGCCCCTTTTAACGATGATTTTTCAAAATGTACTTGTTTTAAAGTTGCTTCAGTAAATTGACTGAGATCGATGATGCACTCTTCAAAAGTCACATGACCAATGTGAGCCCCCGAAAAATCAATCCCCGTTAATTTACAATCCTTAAACACAACTCGATGAATCAACCCTTCTCGTAAGCTGGCATTTGCTAAGTTACAATTTTCAAATACGACATCTGTCAAATCAACTGCTGGAAGATTCGCTTTGTGAATGGTGATATTTTTAAAGAACACTTTAGACATAATTGCTTTACTTAAGGAAAAATCTTCAATCGTTTCTCCTTCTATTTGCGCTTGTATTAATTCATGTTCATCGTCGTCATATAGTTCGTGAATAGTCGTTTCTCTTAAGCTCATATGTAATTTCGGTTGATCGATTTTCACTTTTTTAGCCATCTATTCACCTCCATAAATTAAGCAATTGCTTATAATATAGTTTAAGAAAAACGCGACAGCGTCTTTTCATAATGGCATTGTGCGGAGCCATTACAACGGTTTGCAGTGATTCTGAAAGAACCCCACTTTCAGAATCACATGTAACGATCAAAGCCAATGCTCTCCTGTGAATTGGCCAACACCCTCTTTGCCGTGTCCCCCATTTCTTCCTTGAGTTTTATACATTCTTATCTTTTAAAGAAAAGCGATACCTACAATAAGTATCGCTCTTCCTTGCCTTTTACCGGCTCGCTATTACGAGTTTATTAACTGCGCTGAATAATGCTCTAATTGATGAAGTCATAATATCAGCGTCTATTCCACAGCCCCAAAAGACATCACCATTTCCAGCTGTAATTCCGACATATGATACGGCCTGAGACTGTGATCCCGCTTCTAAGGCATGCTCAGAATAAGCAAGATTTGAATATGGAACTTGTAGCTTTTCTTGAAGCATTTGACTAATCGCATCTAGCGTTCCATTACCAATGCCAGTTAATTCTACCTCTTCCCCATCTACCTTAACCTTCACTTTAACAGATGATGAGCCGTGATCGCCTAACGCATAATGAAGAAACTCAACTGGCTTTTCAACATTAATGTATTCTTCTTTGAAAATCCCATAAATTTCTTCGGTGCTCAGCTCTTTGTTTTGATGATCCGATACGTTTTTCACTCGATAACCGAAGCTTTCGCGCATTTGTAGCGGTAAATCTAATCCGTACGTTTGCTTCAACACGTAGGCGATACCGCCTTTTCCTGACTGACTATTAATCCGAATTATATCACCTTCATATTCTCGGCCAATATCAGCTGGATCAATTAATAAATACGGTACAGTCCAATGATCACCTTCATGTGATTCACGCCACTTCATTCCTTTTGCAATAGCATCCTGATGCGAGCCTGAGAACGCCGTGAACACAAGCTCCCCACCGTATGGATGACGTTCATGTACCTTCATTTTCGTCATGCGCTCATAAACTTCAATAACACGAGGAAGATTGTCTAAGTTTAACTCTGGATCAACACCATGTGAGAATAAATTAAGAGCAAGAGTGACAATATCAACGTTCCCAGTACGCTCACCATTACCAAATAAAGTACCTTCAACACGATCTGCTCCAGCAAGCATTCCTAGCTCTGCATCAGCTACACCTGTACCCCGATCATT
The DNA here is from genome assembly GCF_000513115.1 of Halalkalibacter hemicellulosilyticusJCM 9152. Lineage (GTDB taxonomy): Bacteria > Bacillota > Bacilli > Bacillales > Bacillaceae_D > Halalkalibacter > Halalkalibacter hemicellulosilyticus. The sequence continues at coordinate 4,539 of NZ_BAUU01000039.1, read as the reverse complement.
ATGCGGGTGAATCGAGACAATGACATTATGACGATATTTCAGGTGATTACTCATGTATTCAATTTGACTCGCATATACATGTGGCATCGAAAGTGATACGGTTGCTGGAAGATTGATGATCACCTTATTGTCTGTAGTTGGCTTCCAAACATCTAACACTCGATTACAAATCTCCAGCGCAAAATCAATTTCTGTCCCTGTAAAACTTTCAGGAGAATATTGAAAAATAAAATCTCCCTCTGTCTCATCAGCACACTGCTTTAAGAGTTCTGCTCCTTTAACTGCAATATTAATAATTTCCTCTTTTGACTTACGGAATACTTGCTCACGTTGAGCTACTGATGTTGAATTATATAAATGAACGACTGCCTTCTGTGTTCCTTTTAACGATTCAAATGTCTTACGTATGATATGCTCACGTGCTTGTGTCAGCACTTGAATGGTTACATCTTCTGGAATCAAATCTTGTTCAATAAGTGTTCGCAAAAAAGTAAACTCTGTTTCAGATGCAGCAGGAAAACCGACTTCAATTTCTTTAAAGCCTAAATCAACAAGCGTTTGAAAATATTCAAGCTTTTCCTCTAAGTTCATTGGGACGATTAATGCCTGATTCCCATCACGAAGATCAACACTACACCATTGAGGTGCTTTCGTTACATATTCCTTCTCCATCCAATTTGTACACTTTTCAGGGGGCATAAAATACGTTCGTGTATACTTTCGATAACTTTCCATGACAAACATCCTCTCCTTCAAAATAAAGCAAAACAAAAAGCCTATCATCTCCTTAAGAGACGATAGGCTGAACCTACGTGGTACCACTCTTCTTGATTTGCATAAGCAAATCCACTCAACAACTGATTACGGATGTCATCCGTTAAGGCCTTATCAGCCTCACCACTCCTGGGTAAGTTGGGGATTCTGTTGACTGCCTTTCACCGACCGACAGCTCTCTACACAACAGGGGCTCCTTAATACTCCCAATCCTCGCGTTTTTAGAACTTTTTGAAATTTTTAATTTTACTCATTTTATCGCTTTATCGTTTTATCTGTCAAGGGGGTTTACAGAATCTTTTTAATTCTACCATTCTAATAAGCTTATCTTTGGAGAGTCTATGAGCGTTAACACCATATCAACGTCCGTTAGTTCAAATGGGAAAACAACTCCTGCATGATGGCTGCCAACTGCTTTAACAAGTGCAGCTGTAACCATTGCTGTTAATTGATAATCAGAAGGCGTTGATAATACCCACGCCTTCTTTTTTTGTTCTCCTAATATCCTACCAGTCACTTCAACTGTTAAAAAGGCCTCTTCTCCCTTTGACTCATTATGATTTACAAAACGTGTCAGCCGTTTCGGATTTTCCATTGTAACGATTAGCTTTAATAAACCTGTATTTTTCAAGACCGAAAGAATATGATTAAAACGATTACTATTCCATCCAGTCCAATAATGCATGGATGTTACACCCAATTTTCTAGCTACATATTCCTTTTCATCATGATGAATCTCTCTAACAGTCTTTAACGTCTGTTGACGACCAAAAGGAAGCTTCTTATGTTTTGTAAATCCAGGATACGTTAGCTGTCCGTCTTTTGTTACAGGTTTTGAAATAATTCGAAGCATATCCACCATACCCGTTATTCCGGCTTTAGCATTTGTATTTTGTAGCAATGCCACATCCACATTGATTACTTCATCAAAATGTTCCACTGCTTTTTTCACGAGTAACGCAGATAACCCAGGGTAAAATCCAGACATAATAACAGAACTAACTTCCTTTTCAAGAGCTTGATTATGGAACAATTCTACTTGTTTGCTAAACGATGAAAAAGGATTCACATCGATGCAATGTACCTGCTTCTCTATACAAAGTTTCTGTACAGTTGGTTCTTCTTGCTTTAATGCGACGATAACTACATCTACATAATGAATAGCCGTTTCAATACTAGCTCGATTCGTTAAATCAACATAACAAAAATCGGTTTGATTGCCTAACGATTGAGCTAATTGTTTTCCTCTTTCTATGTGATAATCAGCTACAATTAATTGTGCCTCGCTCTTCATTATGCTAAGTACCTCGGCACAAACAAGTTTTCCTAATATACCAGAAGATCCTATAATAAGAACCTTTTTCATTCTCAATCGTACACCTCTCAATTAATCTATAGCCAATAAAGTGACTAAACCTATAATCATAGCAAGCAACAGCATGATTGATTACCATAGAACTCTTGAATCTTTAAGAGCATACACTAGATTGTATCATTCACTAACAATATTAACATAAAAATCCATAAAAGGATCCATCTCAAATTAGTCATCAACATACATAGTTTGAAGGAAAGTGCCTATACAACAAATGTCACAACTGTATACAATAAAGCCGTTATTGCAGCGGCTATTAATGCAGGTTTTAATTTATATTTCGCATAGTCAATAACCGTTAATCCTAATATTTTGGCAATTGTGTTCGTATCATCACTTAATGGGGAAGCAAATGCTCCGAATGCTCCACTTGCAAAAACCGCACCTACAACAAGTGGGAATGCAACGTCACCAGCTATTGCAAGAGCCATTCCGAGCGGCATGAGAATTCCCCACGTTCCCCATGCAGAACCAATAAAATACGAAACGGCAGCACCGAACAGGAAGACCAAAGGAGCAATAAAAAGCGGTGGAATCCAGCTAGTATGCGCTGTAACAAAGCTAGAAAAACCTAAATCATCTGTGACAGATGACAAACCCCAAACGACGGAAAGGAGAATAATGACACTCATTAATTCATTTCCACCAAACACAAAGCTTTCAATTAAATCAGATAATTTGAATTTCTGTAGTAGATAAAAAAGCATCGTGACCATCGTCGTCAATAATAACGCAACGACCATTGCATCGAGAACATTTGCTCGAATAAACGCTTCGAGTGGACCTACTCCACGCTCATACCCGTCCCACCATGTCAAAAATAATGTCAAAATAATTACTAAAACAAGTGGAACAACTAAGTTCCATGGTTTAATCGGTAATTCCGTTGAAACGACTGGATGACATTCATGCCAATCGTCATCCTCTTCCTGCTCTGCTATTTCCAACGGAGCTGTTGACTTTTTCTTTGCATGATGAAAGAAGCTTAAATAAATTCCTAAACCGATCATGACAATAGAAAAAAAATTAAAAGGTATACTTTGAATAAAGAGAGAGTAAGAATCGATTTCAAGCCCTTCATTCTCTGTTGCCATTTGAATAACGGAAACCATATATCCGACAAATGCCGTCGCAACAGGAATGAGGACAATAACAGGGGTTGCTGTCGTTTCAATAATAAATCCTAATTCAGCAGTCGTCATTTTCACCCTTTTCAACAAAGCCCTCATTATCGGTGCGATTGTAACAAAGCGAAACGTTGGAGCACTAAAGGTCCCAATTGTGGACACATACGTCAAAACTAACGCTTGCTTTCTCGTATGAATTCGTTCAGCAGCCTTCTCTACAAACCCTCTAATCCCACCAGTCACTTTTACCATACCAACTAATCCAGAAAACGAATATAGAAAGACTATAATTTTAATATTATTTGGATCAATTAACGCTTGAACAACATAAATAAACATTGCTTGAACTCCACCTAATAAGGTCGGTTCGATTAAATAAGACCCTACTAAGAGACCAACGAATAAACCTGGGAGAACTTGTTTCGTATAAATCGCAATGGGAATCACAAATAAAAAAGGAACAATCGCAAACCAGCTTGATTCCATTCTGCTCACCTATTCTTTAGACATCATTTAACCTTTTTATCATGTGAGCAAAAATATAAATTATACAAAGACATACACACACATACAAAGATCGAAATTTGAATATACTAGTAGTACATAAGGACAATGAATGAATTTCTATAGTAAAATGAATGTGGAGCTAGAATCAGATAGGTCGTTGAAAAAGAGAGAGTTTGTCCCTATGAAAAAGGAGTGGAGAAAATGGAACTGAATTTATTGGAATTGTATGAGGAGATGCCAGATTTCCACAATCATAATGAAGCCAGCCTATGGTTTCATAAGCAATTCCCAAACAATATCCAATTTAAAGAAATTGACACGATTAACGGAACAAAGGTGTATTACTATCACATCATTAAAGATCGAAAAACGTATGAAGAGTACATGCAAAGCCTAAAAGAGCCGCTAGAACACACTATCATATCGAATGAACCATTCAATAGCTATTCTACTGTTGAAATTAGTGAGGATGGTGGAGTGAGTATGACGGAATAAGCATTACACTAATTGATCGTTTCGTTCAAAAGGCATAACGCGCGAATCCAACACTTTCCTCTGATTCACTTACACCCTCCTTATGTGAAGCTGCTTATAATATTATAATCTTATTTTCAAGTAAGAGACTGGGACAAAAGTATTTTCATAAGTGAGATACTGAACAAATCTAGAGTGGAGCACATGCACCGCTCCTGAATTATACTTCGCTTTCCGCGGGAAGCTGGTGAGCCTCCTCGTGCTTTGAAGTGAACCCCAAAA
>NZ_BAUU01000040.1 GCF_000513115.1 Halalkalibacter hemicellulosilyticusJCM 9152 | reverse complement strand
GTTGATCAGGTTGGAAAAAGTACGTTCATCAATGACTTTTAGTAGTTCATTTATTGTAGATTTTATGGTATTCTTGTCCATGGGAAGGCTCCTTTTAATTGGGATTTGGACAGAACTACCAAACCTAATTATAAGGAGTTTTTTTTTGTTTTAAAACCATAATTTTCTACTTGAAACTACTTGACAAAATTAATAAAACTTAATGCAAGGCTAATGATGAAAGGTAGATTTTTTTATGAAGAAAATCATCATGCTAGCTATAACGTGCTTTTTAATTGCATGTAGTGAAGAGAGACAACAGGAACAAACTGAAGAAACGGAGGAGCGTAACACACCAGCAGTAACGGTGGACGCCAAGGACGATCTAGCAGTTGAAGATCAGATTAAAAGGGAAGACATACAAAAAGAAATGAAAGGAGAATTCCGCATTCCGACAGTTCCAATTGAATCTCCATTCAATGATGAAGGGAATATTCCTCACGTTCATACTGAATTTGAAATCGTCGATGAATTTATCGATGAAGATGGCAGAATTTATTTTCAACTAGATGACAATCCGATCAGAAGCATTATTAGTAGTTACGACGAAAATGTCATTCATATTACGAATTATAGTGATACGATGATCGACATATTAGCCGCAGAGGCTTACAAGCTTGAGGAAGAAGTAATAGAAGAAGCCTATCAGTTCTTTATTAACAACCCTCCCGCTCAGCTATTAGGGACAGACCTTAATGAATATCGTACTTGGGACGAAGCAACAAATTTAGAGCGCTCGATTATTCAAATCGTCTATTTAATTGCACCAACATTAAATGACCTTGATTCTATTGCAAAGCATGAGCTATACGATCATGAAGCACTACCAACCTTGTTAGAAGAGTTCAAAACGCTCGGTTCACCGAATGTCCTGATTCCGGCTCCGCAGTCTTTACTCGACATTCAGTTGTACGATAACATGGCCACCGTCCAAATGATGTGGGGACAACTAGGTCAATTTGAAAGCCCAGAGGATAATAGAGAAGAATTCACTAAATATCTTCAATCTGTTCGAGAAGAAACGACCCATCTAGTTGGAAGAGTGAACTATACTTTAAGCGAAGAGTAGCATAGCCACATACACAACTTGGCAAGCGATCATTCATGAACGAAATATCGCTTGCCAAGTGTATGTTCTACCTTTAAGGAACAAGAATAAATCACAAATCAAACTTTCAAGTATCCATACAACCAGCGAAGAAGTTTGTGCAAAAATTCGCCTCAACTGGCCGAACTCCTTTTCCTCTAATTTTTCATTGCTTCTGCTTGCTGATCTTTCTCCGTTCAAGATGCATAAACCACCAGCTCACCTGTTGTTGAACGATTTCATGTTAAACTAAAAAGACGACATCGAGAGGGCACTGAAAAAGTGAAAAGCGTACTTTTTCAGTGCCCTCGACATCGACGCTTTTTCATAAGAGCAAACCAAAGAAACACACACCCACATACAATTTCTGGAGATTACAAAGTGGAGTTATTTGATATAGCTAAGTAAAATTATCATTTATCACGCTTTCAATGAGAAAGAATGATACTTCTATTACACGCATTGACTCTCTCTTCTAATGACTGTTTTCTGCCCATTTTTATCATTATGATAATGACTCCGATATACCACTGATTAAATGACACATTATCGACACATTCATAAAAAGGACGTATAAATTGATATCATTTGTAGCACACTTACAATTGTTACAAATGTAAATCATTATAGGTAATGGAATGACATTTTCTTTGTTATAACCTTCTCTACAACCAGCTTCTATAAACTACCTTCTTCAACTTAGTTTTATGAAAACCAACACGTTTTACTACATGCCCTAACATCAAGTTTATAGGTTATCACTTGACAAAGAGCCTATACTATTTGTTACACTATTCTCAATTAGAATTATTATTACTAAACAAATCGTTTAGTTAGTAATTCTTTCAATCATTATCTATTAGGAGGAAGATGTTAATATGTCTTTAATCGGAACTGAAGTACAACCATTCAAAGCACAAGCCTACAAAAATGGTGATTTTATTGAGGTCACAAACGAAGATTTAAAAGGTCAATGGAGCATTTTCTGCTTCTATCCTGCAGATTTCACTTTCGTATGCCCAACTGAGCTTGAGGATCTTCAAAACGAATATGCAGCATTAAAAGATCTTGGTGTAGAAGTATACTCTGTATCAACAGATACTCACTTCACACATAAAGCTTGGCATGATAGCTCAGAAGCCATTGGCAAAATTACTTACACAATGATCGGTGACCCTTCTCAAAAGATCTCTCGTAACTTCGAGGTTCTAGATGAAGAAGCAGGTCTTGCAGATCGTGGTACATTCATTATTGACCCAGATGGTGTGATTCAAGCGGTTGAAATCAACGCTGGTGGTATCGGTCGTGACGCAAGTATTCTTGTTAATAAAATCAAAGCAGCGCAATATGTGCGTAATAACCCAGGTGAAGTTTGCCCAGCTAAATGGGAAGAAGGCTCTGAAACACTTAAGCCAAGTCTTGACCTTGTAGGAAAGATTTAAGGGAGAGCAAGAAATGGGACTTGAAACAGAAATTAAGCAACAGTTAGATCAATACCTTCAACTATTAGAAGGTGATATCCTCCTTAAGGTAAGTGCAGGATCTGATGACATATCCAAGGAAATGCTTGCTTTCGTAGAAGAGCTAGCTGACATGTCATCGAAAATTAGCGTCTCAAAGACTGAATTAAAGCGAACACCAAGCTTCAGTGTCAACCGTGTTGGTGAAGATACAGGCGTAACGTTTGCTGGAATCCCTTTAGGACATGAATTCACTTCGCTAGTGCTTGCACTTTTACAAGTGAGTGGAAGACCACCAAAGGTTGATCAAAGTGTTATTGATCAAATTAAAAAAATCGAAGGGGAGTACAACTTTGAAACATATGTCAGCCTAAGCTGCCATAACTGTCCAGATGTTGTCCAAGCCTTGAATATGATGAGTGTTCTCAACCCAAATATTACGCACACAATGATTGATGGTGCTGCGTTCAAGGATGAGGTTGAGAGCAAAAACGTCATGTCGGTTCCTTCGATTCATCTAGAAGGGGAATTCTTCGGTGGCGGTCGTATGACCCTTGAGGAGATTCTTGCAAAAATGGGATCTGGTGTCGATGCAGCTGAGCTTTCTAAAAAGGAGCCATTTGATGTTCTTGTTGTTGGCGGTGGTCCTGCTGGCGCTAGCGCTGCTATTTACGCAGCACGTAAAGGCATTCGTACAGGAATTGTAGCAGAGCGCTTCGGCGGACAAGTCTTGATACGATGAGCATCGAGAACTTCATTAGCGTGAAGAAAACTGAGGGGCCTAAGCTTGCTGCAAGCCTTGAAGAGCACGTGAAAGAGTATGACATTGACATTATGAACCTACAACGCGCAAGCAAGCTAGAAAAGAACGGCTTATTCGAGCTTGAGCTTGAAAATGGTGCTACCCTTAAGAGTAAGACTGTCATCATTTCAACAGGTGCTCGTTGGCGTAACGTCGGTGTTCCTGGTGAACAAGAGTTCAAGAACAAAGGTGTCGCCTATTGCCCACATTGTGATGGACCTTTATTCGAAGGGAAAGATGTTGCCGTTATTGGTGGTGGTAACTCTGGTATTGAAGCTGCGATTGACCTAGCCGGTATCGTGAAGCATGTGACAGTGCTTGAATTTATGCCAGAGCTGAAAGCAGACGAGGTGCTACAAAAACGTCTATATAGCCTTCCAAACGTAACGGTTCTCAAGAACGTTCAAACAAAAGAGATTACTGGTACAGACAATGTGAATGGAATCTCCTATATTGAGCGCGATACAGAAGAAGTGAAGCATATTGAATTGCAAGGTGTATTTGTTCAAATCGGTCTAGTCCCTAACACTGAGTGGTTAGGCTCTGAGGTGGAACGAAACCGTATTGGTGAAATTGTCATCGATAAGCATAATGGCACATCCGTACCGGGCTTGTTCGCTGCTGGTGATTGTACAGATAATCCTTATAACCAAATCATCATTTCAATGGGCTCAGGAGCGAATGCATCATTAGGTGCATTTGATTACTTGATTCGAAATTAAAGTAATAATTAAGAAGAATGTCTCATTTGAGGCATTCTTTTTTTATACCTTTTCACTTCCACTTTTCCTTAGCTTATGTCATTATCTTTAATAATTTTAGTTCAGTTCATATCACTACATAAAGGAGAGTCATAACGGTGAATAGTCCTTCAAGCCTTGCAACAACAATAAGAGAACGCCGCTCTATTAAAATTTATGAATAATGGATTTAAACATTGGAGAGACCATCTTGCTATGCAATGTGGAACCTCACCCTCATGTTTCATAACGGTACTGAAGAAGTTGGTATATATACTTTTTCAGTGCTCTTTTTTTATACCACAGGAGATTCCGAGACAAAAGCCCACGGTTTAACCATCAGTCGAGCGTCAAATCTTGAACGTCATAATCGTGATGTTTTTCTGTTACAAAGGAGAAATGTATCCTTATGGCGAATATTTTACTATGATGAAACATGAAATAAATTTAGAGTATACCGAAAAGGAGGCATTGATACACTTGGAAAACAATCATGAACTAGCTCTTTCTGAAATAAAGCAACTTTTACAAAGTAATAATCAAATTGAAACGATAAAAGCAATGAAAGCCATTGGATCAAAAGGGGAGCAAGCTATTCCTATTTTGAGAGAAACGATTAGAAGCAACGATGACCTTTCGTTAAGAACAATCGCTATCGTTGTAGTAGGTGAAATAGGAAAAGATGCTATCTCTGCAGTGCCTGATTTAATCATTCAACTTAAAGGTACAGACGAGCAGCTACGAATGGCTGCAAGCCTTAGTTTAGTCCGAATTGGAAAAGGAAGTATCTCTCTTTTAAAAGACGCACTCCTACAAACAGAGGATGAAAACACCCTTTTTTGGTGCAGTTGGGCATTAGCAATGATTGATGCAAGTGAGCTACCAAAAGAAGCAATTTCAATTCTTATGCATAAAGAAAAACACACTGACAATATAATTGAAAAAACAGCCTCTCAAGAAGCTTTAGCTAAGGTGATAGGGAACACCTTAAATTGATACTAACGTTTATTGCGAGAAATAACTACTATCACCGTTGCCTCAAATAAATAGGGAACAGCAAAAAAAGCATAAGCTGCCATTTGGCAGCTTATACCTCCTGTAAGATGCGTCTTTCTTCATCAGCATCCTCTTCTTTATTCACTAGTTCAAGTGTCTCAGCTGCTGAATCACGCAGGTCGCGAATCAGTTCTATACGTTCACTTAATGTTCCTCCATATGAAGGGATCATTTCTTTTATTTTCGGCTCCCATTCTTTGATTTGTTGCGGGAAGCATTTCTCAATAACTTCGAGCATAACGGACACGGCGGTTGAAGCACCTGGAGAAGCACCAAGTAGGGCCGCAATTGATCCGTCAGCATCATGAATCACTTCCGTACCAAACTGCAATGTCCCTTTTCCAGCATCCGTATTCTTAATCACCTGCACACGTTGACCGGCTACTAGCAGCTCCCAATCCTCGCTCTTAGCATGTGGAATAAATTCACGTAATGCTTCCATGCGTTGCTCTTTTGACAGCATCACTTGATTAATTAAATATTTCGTCAATGCGAAATTCTTCAGTCCTGCCGATGTCATCGTCGATACATTATTCATTTTAATCGACATAAATAGGTCAAACAAGGAGCCTGTCTTTAAAAACTTCGGCGAAAAACCGGCAAACGGCCCAAAGAACAATGATTCCTTCTTATCAATCAGCCTTGTATCAAGATGAGGTACAGACATCGGTGGTGCCCCAACTGGCGCTTTGCCGTAAACCTTCGCATAATGCTGCTCCACAATCTCTGACTTCTTACAAACTAAAAATAATCCGCTTACAGGAAATCCACCGATTCCTTTACCTTCAGGAATACCTGATTTTTGTAACAGATGTAAACTTCCTCCACCAGCTCCGATAAAGACGAATTTGGCTGTACGGCGTTCACTCACACCTGTATCCAGATTACGTACCTTTAATTCCCAAGCACCGTCATCTGTCCGTTTTATATCATCAACACTGTGTTTATAATTTATTTGAACGTTTTCACTTTCTAGATGGTTAAATAACTTACGTGTTAACGAACCAAAATTCACATCGGTCCCGGTATCAATTTTTGTCGCAGCCATTGGTTGATCCACTTTACGGTCTTTCATCATTAGTGGAATCCACTCTTTCAGCTGCTCAGGATCATCAGAAAATTCCATCCCTTCAAAAAGTGGATGCTTTGATAACGCTTCAAATCGCCTTTTTAAAAATGATACATTTCGTTCCCCTTGAACAAAACTCATATGAGGCAGCTGCATAATAAAGTCACGCGGGTTTTGAATGAGATTGCTCTTAACAAGGTAAGACCAAAACTGCTTCGACACTTGAAACTCTTCATTAACTTTAACCGCTTTACTAATCTCTACTGATCCATCTTGTTTCTCCGCGGTATAGTTAAGCTCACATAATGAGGAATGCCCAGTACCAGCATTATTCCATTCATTAGAGCTTTCCTCTCCTGCGCTTTCGAGCCTCTCAAACACTGTAATCTCCCAATCTGGAGCTAACTCTTTCAACAGTGACCCCAAAGTTGCACTCATAATTCCAGCACCAATTAAGATAACATCTGTCTTCGTTTGTCTGTTGCTCATTTTTACCTTCCTTATCCCCTAAGATTTACAGAAAGGATGTCAGGCGTTCCTACAAGCAGGGAGCGACCTATTCCCACATCATTTCTGGATCAAATATACACCTATATATCCTAGTGTATCACTATTATTTTAAAAATTAAAATGTTTATTTGTGGTTAACGTATTCGATTCAGTTTCAGATTCAAATAAATTCCCCTGTTAATGAACCACCACATACTCATTTGTATAGTTTAAATTAATGGTCAAATAAAACAGCTCTAGCCCTATATCTTTAAGGGTTAAAGCTGTCTAGACAATGTTTATCTTTCTCTGATTACCTACAACGTAAGAGTTCTAATCGATAATCATCAAATGTTTAAAAGCTGATGCAAATATGATACTAGTTCGGCACGGTTTTTAACACCTAATTTCTCATAAAGCTTACTGCTGTAATTTTTTATTGTACCTATTGATAAATAAATTTCTTCTGCTATACGTTGATTGGAATATCCTAATGCCATTAATTGCAACATCTCTTCCTCTCTCTCATTTATATATATATCATGCTCTTGAAGTTCCTCTTTAATTCTAACGCTCATCTTATGCTGACTGCTTAATTGCTCCATCAATTTCAACTGTACCGATTGAGGAAAGACCATATGGCCATTTAGTACTCTTTCCATCGACAAAATAAGCTCGTCGATTTCAATATCCTTTAACACATACCCAGCTGCACCAAGTCGCATGGCTTCTAATATGTACTGTTCATCGACAAATGTTGTTAGCATAATGATAGGAGCCATACATTCGATCTTCTTTAGTGCCTTCAATGTCTCCATTCCATCCATTTCTGGCATTTGAATGTCTAACAAAATTAAATCAACCTTCTCTATATGGATCATGTCTAATAGATGGACCCCATTCTTTGCTTGTATGACGACCTGAAACCTCTCTCTAAGGTCAATCATCGTAGCTAATCCTTCTCTAATAAGTGCTTGATCATCCACAATAGCGACCTTTATCAGATGTTCCATGATGTCCTCTCCTCTCTGCTTTAGTATCTCTAGACAGTAATAATTTTACGGCTCCTCATAGTACCACAACTGATTACCATAAAATGCTGAACCAATTGAATGATTGATTCGTTGTCGTACATCATATACCTTACTTTCATTTTACATCGTTCCCTATGTTTATCAAGAATAGGAGTAAATTGTGTAACAGCCTTTTCTAATTTACGCTGTTACAAAGACCAAAGTGGTGTACACAGAACCAGCGCCATCCGCGCGGTCACATTCATCATTCTCGAACGAATAAACGGAGTATTTCTTCTATTTAACGGAATGACGTTCCATTTGGTAAAGGAAAAACGCACAACGCCGATACTACACCCAAATACATCTACACCTTCGTGCTTATCTCCTACTTTTACTTCTATTAAAAAATCCATGTTTCACTATGCAAAACACTAGTGAAACATGGATCATCTAGATTGTTACTTGCTTATTCTAGTAAAAATTAACGTGACTTAACCGAATGTTGTCTACGGTAGCCGATAAAGAGAATGCCTCCAAATACAAACAAGAAGATCCCCATTAATAAGTAATTAAACATGGAAGTGGCTGTTTGTGGTAATGCATCTCCATTACTAGCACCTTCGCCTTCTCCTGGACCTTCACCTTCTCCTGGGCCTTCACCTTCTCCTGGACCTTCACCTTCTCCTGGGCCTTCACCTTCTCCTGGGCCTTCACCTTCTCCTGGGCCTTCACCTTCTTGACAAACATCCATCGTACTATTCTCTAACGTAATATTTCTAAAGAAGACGTTCTCACCACATGGACTTTCAAGAATAGAAGAATCACGTATCGTTAAATCTTGCATCAGAACATCTCTTGTATTCGGCATATCGGCACGAGCTGCAATCCGAATACCGCTAGGACCTTCAACAACCCCACCGTTAATTGTAATACTAAAGCTGTTTTCAATTAGCATTGCGTTGTTCCCTGTGTTCTTAATATCAACACGTTCAATGACCGCTCCACCACTTCGAGACACACTGAAGATACCTCTACCGCCTCCGCGAGCAACAACTTCATTAACAAAAACATTTTTCGAATACTCATCATCAATATTCCCATTTCGATTGGCCATCCGGAACGCTGCATACCCCGTACCTGTTCCTGCGCCAAATCCATAGACCGTATCCACCTCCGCATTAATTGTGTCATTTAACAGCACGCCAGCATATCCGGTATCAACTGCTGTCACAACACCAATCTTAATGCCATCAACTCCATACGTTTCCACACCATGATCGCTCGTTCCAGATACGTAAACGTGATCAATTTGGACATCACGAACACCATACACACTATCATCATCACGACTATCAATTCGGATACCCAATCCACCATCTAGACGTAAGTAATATCACCTAAGTGAACATTTTCAGATGTACGAACGAAAATACCAAAGTTCGGAGTACCTGTTACACTTAATTTGGGAATCGATACATTCTCAGCGTGCATGACACGTACTGCCGCATCTTGATATCCATAACTAAAGCCATCACCTGTCCCTTCTACATGAATCGTTCCATTTACCTCAAAAAGCGTATGACTCGGTAGCTCAACCGACTGATCACCTTGAATCGTACCAGAACCATGAACAACAACCTTCTCCTGCGTTGTACGTTCAGGTGTTAAACTATCAACCGCCGCTTGCATCGCTTCATACATGTCATCTCCAGAATAGACAACCTCTTCCCCATTAACCGCTTCCCAACCATCATCGGTTTGGAAAACTTGAGCATCATACGAATCATAATCAGGCGTTTCTCGGAACTCTGTTTCTCTTTCTTGCGCGACAATCATTTCTGATGATTCCGAAATTCCACCAGCATTTACAGCCTTTACAGCATAGTAATATGGATTCGTCGAATAAATATCCTCATCCGTAAACACAAGCTCACTCGTCATACCAATGAACTCATAGGAATCTTCTACATGAGGAATCTGATCTTGTTGAAAGCGCGTTCGATAGACATAATAACGTTCCGCCTCGTCTACTTCATCCCATGAGAACGTCACCTTTTCCTCTTCTACCACATCACCAAGTGTTAGACCTTGTGGACGGTTAGGGGCCGAAACGTCATCATCGACCATCGTCACCGTTACTTCATTACTTGGCTCCGTGTCAACATTCAAATCAGTTATAGGTGTAACGACATATGTGTACGTATAGCCGAGTTCTGGTGATTCGTCTATGAAGCTCAATTCAGTTGTTTCACCAATCGATGTAAAACGGTTCTCTCCCTCTGCTCTTCGGAACACTTCATATGAATGCGCTTCTTCCATACGATCCCACGTTAAATGAACGTAAGAGTCTTGTCCAAGAGCTACCTCAGAGACCTCTAAGCTCGTAATCATTAAAATAGGAATGATTTCCACCGCGTTAATACGTGAATCATCAAAGAATTGAATAACTAATTGACCATCTATCACCTCAACATTATCATCATACGTGATATACTGTCTTGGAGCCGTTACCTCTCCACCTTTCACCTCACTATCTTGAATAGTATAGCTTGTCGTATTCTCATCCCACTCTGATCCTGTTGTGATCAAAACTTTGTAATGGCCATTTGGCATATCAACTTTAAAGCTATTATCACCAGCTTTAACAAAATCTCTTGTTAGGTTATTCGCTTGGTCACGTGATCCAGCTGCGCTATCTAAGCCATATCCGAGGTCACTGTCATAGACCGTCGTTTCTGAGACTTTAGTATACCCTTCTGCAATAGGACTTGTCTCTGTCCCAAGATCGAACTTAAACGCAAGCGGATCATCAGAGCCTTGCTCGGTAATTTCAATCGCATTAATACGTGCCCATGCATCCCAAAACTCAATCGTAAGTTGGCCATCCGTTACAGTTGCTTCATCTTCATACGTCCTAAAATGTCCTCCATTTGTAGGATATCCACCTTGGTCCTCCCCACCTTGGATTCGATAGCTCGTCGTATTAAAATCCCAATTCGATCCCGTAATAATGACAACATCGTAATCACCATTAGGTAAATCCACCATAAACGTGTGACCACTCGCTAAAACGAAATCTCTACGTAAATCGTCACCTTGATCTTCAGCGCTCCCTTCATTTACTTCTTCAAACCCATAGCCCTGATCACTCGTATATTCCTTCAAATCAGAAACCTTTGTAAATCCGTCAGCAACAGAGCTTGTCTCTGTTCCGAAATCAAAGCTTAAATGAAGACGATCTTCTCCATTTGTAGCAGCTGTTACTGTTAATCCACTCGTCGAAAACAAGGAAAAGATCATCACAAACACCATAAAAACCGATAGCTGTTTACGTTTTTTCATCTAATCGCTCCTATGTTAATTTATTTTTACTTCTAACACAATGAAAGCGTTGTCATTTTTGGGTAATCACGCCCCTCCTCTCATTCAAATATCAATCATCCTCTCGATCTAGATGCCCAACACCGCTATGTATGTAGGTGATTACTTAAATTGTGAATGATTATTGGATGCTTGTCTTGTCTCAGATTGAGGTTATTGGATAGATTTTTGACTGAGAGTGAGGTTTATCTGTTTTTACTTACGATTCATTGCGTTTAATAAGGATAATCTCGAATTAAAACCATCTATTCCAACTAAACAAAAATTATACACTCATAAATCCAACTTCCCTATCAGCATAAAGGATGCCTTAACAAAAAATAAACTGCCAAACCCTTTAAAGTGAGTTAGACAGTCATAACTACCACGTTATGTTATGTAAAAAAATCAATAATCCGATAAATATTCTTCCAAATGAAACGTTTCCTACTCATGTTCGCTTTTTCTTGCCAATACTACTAACATCCCGATACCTACTATAATAAGCACCATTCCTTTCCATGAAGTTGCATGTAAGGATTCCCCTAGTAAAAATACACCTAATAAAGTTGCTGTTAATGGTTCAGCTAACGAAAGTGCTACGGCAGTTGAAGAAGACACATACACTAATCCTCTTGCAAAAAGGAGATAAGCGAAGCCTGTTGCTGCAACTCCTAGATAAAGACTTACACTAAAACCTTGAAAACTAGCTATCCAAGACATATCATAAATGAATAAGAATGGAGATAAGAAGATGGCACTCAAGGTGAACACGACAGCCATAACTGATAGGGATGAATGCTTTTCAACCAAATCGCTACTAACAACGGTAAAAACCGCAAACGTTAATCCTGCACCAATAGCCAATATGATTCCAAGCGTATCAACATCGATAGAACCTTGATTCATAAAGAGCAATAAGCAGCCAACAATGGACGTAAGAGTGGCATACCACCAAACTCTAGTAGGGTGCTTTCTTTTAAACACCCATTCGATCACACCAGACAGTATTGGGGCGCTACCTATAGCTACAACGGTACCAATAGCGACTCCCGTCATAAGGACAGCAGAAAAAAAGAACGGCTGGTAAAGAGCCATACTTAATGCAGCTAGCAATGTTGACCGAATCGACCAATGCTTCAAATTCAGTTGCCCTTCAATTAGTAAAAGTAAAAAAACACCCCCAACGGCTAAGCGGGTTGCGCCAATCGCAATAGGGTGTGCCGCTTCTGGTGCAAATGCTTGAGTTGTACCCGTTGTCCCCCACAAAATAGCAGCAAGTAAGATCAAAAATGGCGATAAGGTCTTATTCAATCGCGTCACCCCAAACAGTCCAAAACGTTAAATCCATCTTCTAGTTGAAGACTTATACCTCTCATATTCTACTCCAAACGTTTCGTTCAATATATTCTCCTCATACTTAATATACCATCGGTCTGTCACAATTAGAAACAATAAAACAAACAGAGCGGGAGAAACCGCACCCAATACAACAAACAGGCCGACTAACGCCATCAAAAAGCCTACATACATGGGGTTTCTACTATATTTGAACAAGCCCTCCACTACTAATTGGTTTGGCTTTTTGAATGTATGAATGTTAGTCCGGTGTTGGCGAAAGGTCCTCGAACCCATGATAGATACGACCAAGCCTGCTGCCAGAAGAACCAGTCCTATTAGATTATAAGGTGTCGAAACCCATAAATAATAAGGATCATACATTCGAAACAGAACCATGCCAAAGCAACAAATGAGAAATAAATGAGGTGGTAATAAAGTCTTCATAGACAATTGCCCCCTTATAAGGATTTACGTCTATATTAAGTGGATCTTGGTGAAGGTGCATTAACATAGGTTAAGATTGAATGAGATTTCTAACAAAAAATAGCTTGATAAAAGGAATGCTGAGTCCCTCTATCAAACAATCGTAAACACTAATCCTTCACTAGTCGTCCATCGATTACTTTCGGCAAGTTGTAAAAATCAGGAACATCTACAACATAGACATTGCCGTAACCCGTACGGTCACTCGTATACAGTACTTGCGTTCCATCCGGGGTCAAACGAGGATGGACATGAACGTTCTGAACTTGAAAGCTCCCGCGATGCTTACATAAGACACGCGGTCCTTCCATCCCGTCAGCGGTTTTCTTCCATAAGAAAATACAATCCTGATACCGTTCGCCGTGATAAGCACTCGCTTGCTGCCCATCTCCTACAATAAGGGTTGCGTCATTGGAATGGATGTGCATATTCTGGTATGGAAATTCAAACTCCTCTGACGTACTATTATCATATTTCGCATAACCTAGAAATTTGCCATCGTTTCGAGCGAGAGAATCAGTAAAACCGTGATAACCAATATGAATACCATCTGCATGCCAATACTCATGACCAGCATACTGGTTCGGCTCTCCGTCTCTTATTTTCCAAACTTCACCTGTCTCAATATTCATCGCCCAAATCCGATGGTCGACCTTCTCCCACGGTCCTTCATGACAAAAGCTAATCACATGCGATTGTGTCGGTGACGCATTCACATGCCCAATCCAACGTTGTTCTTCATGAATGACTTTCGCTTCACCTGTAGCAAGCGTCAGCAAATAAATTTGACAATGAGGTCGTGCCGCTTCTGTCTCCTCAAAGCCAACATATCCTCCTGATAAATTCGTACTAATCGATTGCGATAAATCCTCAGAAAGCCCAAAGCAAAGCGTTTGACCATCTGCTGTACAGCTAAGGTTACTAAATTGATACCCATCTGGCTTTGTGTAAATGACGGTCTCTTCATACGTCTTTAGATGAATCGCAACTATCGACTTTCCATATGTAAAATACGCCTCATCTTTCTGCGGATTGATATACGTTCCTTGTATACCTATTGGAAGCTTTTTATCTAAGTCCGTCAGTTGTGTTAATTGTCCATTTGTTGTATCCAGACTATATAGATTGATTGCATTTTCCCGTTCAGAACAAACTAATAATTTTGACCCGCCATCATACCAACCATTATTCGTGAAATACAAATGATAACTATGTGCAAGGTAATCGGTCCATTGCGTAATGGAGGCTCCTGTTATTGGATCTGAAAATGTACTCTTCTCACTCGGCCATGTTGTTCCTTTTCCCATTAGTTCTCCCTCATTTCCTTTGATCAACTATGATTTGTACTATATTTCTACAAAAATGAAGAGAATCCTTGTTATGCTTTCATTTTAAAGGAAGTCTGTCGATCTTTACGAAATTGGTACACCCAAATCGTAACAAAGAGCCAAGTCCCACTTACTAAATAAGCACCTACCACATCACTTGGATAATGGACACCAAGATATACTCTACTAGCACCCATAGCTATAATCATCACCGTGCTAACTACAACTAAGCATGCTCTTCCGATTGAAGTTGGGATATGTCGCCAAATTAAAAAGGTGATAGCCCCGTATAGCGTCAATGCAGCCATTGAATGTCCACTCGGATAACTGTAGCCTGTCTCTATAATAAGAGGGTCGATGGATGGTCTTTCTCGCTTAAATATATACTTTAACAGCAAATTTAACCCTATTGAACCTAGTGAGACGACCATAAATAGGATCACCTCATCACGTTTTCTGTACAATTTATAAATAACAAGCAGGAGCAAGAGTGAGATGATAACGACTGGCCATGTGTTACCGATAAAGCTTAGTCCAACCATTCCTTTTGTAACAATCGGGTGCTCAGCGGAACGAATAGATGACATGATCCGTTTATCGAATGAAGCGGTTATGCCTTGTACAACACAATAAGTTAGTAAGACAAAGCCTACAAGTGGTAAAACTCCAAATAAAACCATTATTCGCACTAGTTTCCTATTCAACAAACACACCTTCTTTTCCTACTCATATGTACCTTCTTCATAGTGTGAGCTTTCCTACAAAGAGAAATACCCGCCACTTATCGAATTTGATAGGTGACGGGTAGAGAACGAGCGATACTCGATTTTACAAATGACCGAGTACCACCCTTTCACGCGCCTATATTAGCATTTAGGAAAGCTACTTCCTACAATAATTAACAAAATAAACAAGACAACAATTAATACGAAGCCACTCTTTTTAGCAGGTTCAGCATAACCATAGCCGTATGAAGGAGCTCCATAATATGGCATAGGTGCATCCATTGCGCCAGCAACCATCGTCGGAGGGACATTTGGCGGGACATTAGCTCCTGCCATCATATTAGGGGGCATATTTGCGTAATCATACATATTTAACACTTCCTTTTAGGTTAGTTATTTACACTACAGTATACTCACCTAGTCAGAAAGTGAACCTGTCAACCTAATAAATGGGTGAATGTCACAAGTTTTGCAATTCCATTAGATTTAGTGCCCATTTAGAAAATATTGATAATCAATACAGGAGATTGAACAAAGATTATGGTGAACAACCTTTTTAGCACTTCGATAGATGAGACGACCCCGTTGTAACGTGAAGAGCATCTGCATCGTTTGAGAAGAGATCCTTGTTATTAAATTGGTTAAATATGCGGATTGCATACTTCCTGGAGACCTTTGTGTATTTAAAAACTCGATCATCTCTTCGGCAGTCATAATCCCAAAACCATGACCGAAGAACATTCCATCACTCATCACAACCGCATTTTCACCTCGATACCAGGGTGTTTGAGGATGAAAATCAGGATTATTAAAATACACAACATCTCCAGGCAAGAAACGATTTGAAGAGTAGAAAGAGTTTAATTCTAAGTTTGGGTCTGTATGCCAGCTGTATAAATAAAGATTTTGAAAAATCGTATCAAACCGTTGGCTCCCGATACTTTTTAAGATGGCCTGATAATAAATAATGATAATCGCCGTCGCGCATTCAAATGCATAAAGGGAGCTATTGCGATAAATATCTAGAATAGCCTCAGATGGCCGTACATCATTTCTTAATAAAAACCCTCCCGCATACGTCAAAGTCCAGTATGCGGGATTACATTGAGCATGTTCAAAGGTCGTAAACGTAACTTGACTCGCATTCATCTCTTTTGAACTATCTAAAATGTGTATTCGCATGTTGATGTCAAAGCGAAGCCCATTCATCGAGGGATAGGCAAATAATTCAGGTGATTCGAGCATTTGTTGAAGAATTACATGTCCTACACTTCCAAAGTCCCCTGCATTCTCTTGTGAAAATGGCCTTCCTGCAACTTGTATCATATCATCCCCCACTTCATTTTGATTCATAAGAACATGACAGAAACAAACTTCTCCTTTTTAGAATTATCAGATGGAACCATTATCTAAATCTATATGTTAAGGAAGGGGAATACTTGCTACTAGGTTTTATATTGATCATTGTGTAGCTCTAACTATATGAAGCAAGCAAAAAAAGACACTCACAAATGAGGAGAGCACTAAAAAAGTCCTTTCTAGCAACTCAAAGAAGAGTAAAGGCCACTGAAAAAGTGAAAATCGCACTTTTTCAGCGGCCTCGAAATGAGTGCCTGCTTCATAATCGTCACAATTTTTATTAGCACAAAACTTCAACTGTGAATCCCCCAGGCGCCTCTACATAAAATGTATATCCATGTGAATATTGCGGAGACTCCACTTCGAAACCATCTTCCTTCAAGCGTAGATGGATCATGTTTACTTGTTCTTCGTTTTCCTGGGGAAAGCCAATATGAAAAGTCTCTGGGTACTGAACGTTAGTCCCTTTCATCAGCGTCAAAACAAAACGGTCATCATCAAACATAGCCACAAACCCATTCCCTCTACTACTAACACACTCCATACCAAAATACTTTTCTAAAAATGCGCGAGAAGCTGCAACATCCGTAACCGTTAAATTTAAATGATGTAGTTTCATAATCATCACACCCCTTCTCACCCATATTAGCAAACCGAGCATTTTTATACCCGACAATTTGTGAATCATTATTGTAGGAGGTTAAAAATTGAATTTAGGTTTTACTTTGAATTCATTTTTATTTTTCATTATTTCTGACGCTTGCTGTGGAGACACCCGTATTATTGATTATAAATAACTGGTGTCTTAAATCGCCACTCCTCCCATACTTCATCCTTTACTACAAGTTCTGCTATAAAATGACTAACATTGATTCTACTCGTTTTACCAGCATCAAATAACGGACTTCTTATAGGAGATTCGTATATCTTATATGCACTCTCCTCATCATGGTTGATTAATGTATCAGGCCGTACGATGGCCCATTCCACCTTTTCGCATGAACCAATTTCGGTTATCAAATACTGAGCTGCCTTTATGTTATCTCGATGAGGAGGGACAAGCTTTAGTAAGAAATGGACGATTGTTTCACCTATTGAATTTTTCTCTCCCAATAACGTATTCGTGTAACCGGTTGTCCCCATCAGAATGAGCTTTACTTCTTTGTCAGTCTTGTTTTTGACTATCTCACTCATTCGTTTTATCGCATCAAACACTAAATAACGCGGTTTACCAAATATCCCTTTGAATGTCATATTATGACCGAGGCAGGAAATTAAGACATCGCAATCATGTAGAAGGTCATCCATCTCATAATCATTTAATTCATTGACATTTCCCGTCACAATTTCAACTAATGGATGGTTACGTATGTCTTTAGGAAGAGTGGCACTTTTTCTAATAAGAATCCTAGCTTTGATTTGCCTTTTCATTAATTGTTGGACGACTAGTGTACCGGTCGCACCGCTTGCTCCAAGAACGAGTACTCTCATATTCTAACCTCTTTTTCATTCGTTTTTATTTCAATAGAATGAAACCCTCTAACTATTAACATGATAGCTAGAATAATCTCACAAAAGGCTACGGGTGCATTTAAAATAAAATAGACCGGACTCACTAATTGGATGATATTTAACATCAACATTAGCGTAGCAAAAAGTGTAAAGAAAGAACCGATCATACCCCATATTGATAACCATCGTGGGATCAACCTCATATGAAAGAAGCAATAATAGAGAATGACTCCTCCAATGCTCCATGGCAATATCATTCCTATATGATTGAGAATATCTCTTCCCTGTCTTAGCATTTCAGCTATTTCAAAATACGATGAGCTAGCTTGACTAGATGTAACAAAGCTCTGACTCAACGATAATAAAAGGAGAAGAAAAGCTATTCCAGCAAATAGAAACCCCGCTCCGATAATCCTAAAACCGAAGTATCCGACCGCTAGTTTTTTATTGTATGTTTCAAGTATGGGATATAATAACACTGTGATACTAACATATACGACGGCCATTGCAGCTTGCAAAATTGTCGCAACCAAAACCTGCGTTTCGATTTGTGGCAATGCTTCAAGGTAATCTGGACGTTCTAACGCTGGAACAGAACTAAATACCCCAAATATAAAACTGAATATTAGTAATATTCCAATAATTATAGCCGTTTTCCTATCAGGTTTCATCATTACGCACCCCTTTTATACACGGTTCCGATCGGTTAAAAGCCGATCAAGCTCCACTTGATTGAAGCCTTTGCTAATCAACCAAAGAGCCATGACCATTTCCTGCACAGCTAATGGGATATACAGCACATCCAATTGAATGTTAAATCCAAGCAATATCACTAAGTCCACAGTCACATAGAAAACAGCTGCGATTAACCCCCACACAGATAACCAACGAGGGATAAGCTTAGTAAGATAAAAAAGGGTATATAACAGCATTGCCCCAATGATAAAGACAATCGTCAAGACAGGTGTAACAATACTCTTAGTCTGAAGAAACACGTTACCAACAACCTGCAGAGGAACTGCCTCTGCCCCAGCGGCCAGAAACTCCTTGCTGAACACACCTAACCATAACCATCCAACTACGACTAAAATATATGTGCTTCCCTCTAGTGGTCCTCGAAAAACAACCATCCCTAAGGCTAGAGCATGATTCTTCCTTTTGAAAAGCGGATACAGAAAAACAGGCATCGCCGCTAACGACAGCCCCATAATAAGAACCATTAATGCGCCCAAATTAAGTTGAGATTGGTTTTCGGCAATTTTGGTTAAGAAATCTTCTCCAGCAAATAGATCCTTTGTAACAGCAACACTTAAAATTCCTGATAAAGTTCCGATGATATAGAGGATGCCTACAATACCGCGGTCGTTTTGTAGGTTTTCATTTTTTATTCTCCTTTGTCACCGTAACCACGCTATTCCCTTGAATGGCTTTCATTGGACAGCTTCCTCCTATTCAACAAATTGTGCACCTTCACACGATTGACTGAAATCAAGAGTATACCTAGCTGATCAGCTACCAAACTGATTAACAGTGTAACACCGTTTGCTTCAACTGTGCAGGTCATCACGTCGAACCAACCTTTTTACTCGGTCCGTAGGTGACCATTGGCCGTACGCTGATCTATCATAGGCTTCACTTGTTCCATATGGAAAAAGTATAGCGCCATTGTATCGATATTAGATAGACACTTTCGTGTATATTTACAGCAAGCCGTATTCGCGAGCACGGGCAACCGCTTCCGTTCGTCTTTGTACTTGCAATTTGCCATATATTCTGCGGTTATGTCCTTTCACTGTGTCAAGAGCGATAAATAGGATTTGACTTATTTCCTGATTCGAGTAACCTTCAGCAATAAGCTGCAACACTTTTAACTCTCGTTCACTCAAAGGTTCGATAAGTGGCTCGTTATGAGTGTGCTTACCTTGACTGAGTACTCTTTTTCGCTCCATTTCAAATGCAAGCTTCAATTTTCGTGTATAATCCGGTATCATCCCTTGAATAGCAGCTTCAGTTAATAACGATTTCATCGGTAATCCCTCGTCAATAAACAGTCGGAGAAAGCCGCCCGACTTTGCCATGGAAAGAATGTCACCTACAACCTGAATAGCTTTGTCCCGTTCTCCATTGGCCCGGTGAGCAAGAGCTTGTAAAACCATTAGTCTCAGCCTCTCGTCATTCCATCCTTTCTCTTCTGCCTCCTGGAGCAGCGACTCTAACAAGGTCAGGGCGGAGAATGCGTTTCCTTGCGCAAGATGAATCCGCGCTTGACTTATGGGGAGTTCATATTTTGTAACTAGCTGAGCGAATCGGTCAAGCTGACCTTGCCCAAGAAATATCTGAACCCTAACAGCTTCAATCTCTGAAATTTGATAGCTAAAGTGATTTAGCCGTGCCACCTGCTCAGCGTTATCCAATATTGCCGTTGCATTTGCAGCTTCTCCTTGGACAAACTTTAACCGAGCGAGAAACACCTCACTAGCTACCGATCTGTCGGTGTTTTCAAATTGCCGTGACAATTGAATAGCTTGTTGTCCATGCCACTCAGCTTTATCGAGATCATTCCATTCATAATATATACGTGCTAAACCTAGGTGTGCTTCGCAAGCAACCGGCAATGACGGGTCCCCTGCTAATGTTAGAGCTTGTCGATAAGTCTCAGCCGCCACATAGAGCTGATTATCCCCTTCATGAATGTTTCCCAGACCGAGCGTAGTCATAATCGTGATAATCACATGTCCAATGTTCTGACTGATCGATAATGCCTCAATATAAGCCTTTCTAGCTGCTGCACGATCGCCTTGAAGCTGGTATGCGTATCCCATTGTCCAGGTTGTTGCAGTCCGAACAGGTAAGTTATCCGGATGCAAATGGTCTAACGCTCGACGCGACTCATCAATAATCGTTTCTGCTTGATGCTTACTTACAGCCAATGTTGCTCGTATAGCAGCAATATGCCCGATAAGATCCAAAGTTTTAACGTCTTGTTCAATATCTTGCAGAGCATTTTCGGCAAATACTAGTTTTTGTTCAACACCAGCCACTTGACCAACTGACAGCAATGCAGAGGCATACATTACCCACAAGGAAGGTCTAGCATCAAGTTCTTTCATTGACAATGACTCAAGCCAATTTAGTACAGGTGTCACCGCTCCACGAAAGAGTAGTGGTATTTCTCCTCCCTCTATTAAACGAGCCGCTCGGCTAATATCATTAGCTGCAATGGCATGGTGAAAAGCATCAAGCTCAAAGTGATTATCTTCATACCATATGCTGGCACGTATATGTAATGGAGCTATGCTTCTCTTCGCATCCGCAATCGACGAAAGATGCTGTCGTCGTAGCACTTCAGCAAATAAGTGGTGATAGCGATACCAACGCCTCTCGTTATCTAGAGGAATGATGAACAGGTTAGCGTTTTCCAGTCTTTCTAGTACTTCTTGTCCTGGGGACGTTATGTGTTCTTCATCTCCCCAACCAAGAACAGCATCACAAAGAGGACCGCACAACCTTTCAAGGATGGATGTGTGTAGCAAGAACGTCTGAATGTTTTGAGGTTGCTTTTGCAACACCTCTTCTACTAAATAATCTAAGATAAAATAATGACTACCTGTGAAAGTTTGGATAAAGCCGCTAACGTCTTTATGATCCTGCATAGACAGTGCGGCTAATTGTAGACCCGCAATCCAGCCTTCTGTTCGAGATTCAAGCAAGGCGATCTCTTCTGCGGAAAGATCTAAACCCATCACATAGTTTAGAAATTTAGCAGCTTCAAAGGAGGTGAAACGCAAATCAGCTGCACGCACTTCTGTCAATTGACCCCGGGCACGTAACCGCGCTATAGATAGACGCGGCTCTTCACGAGTGGTAAGGACCAGATGCATCTGTGGTGGTATATGCTCAAGTAGAAATTCGATGGCATGATCAATCGGATGTGCATTAATCACATGGTAATCGTCAAGGACAAGAATGAAATCGCTTTGAACGGAAGAAAGATCATTAATCAGCGAGCCAAGAATGGAATCTATTGGAGGCAATTGTGAGGATTGAAGTAAACCAATAACTCCTTCTCCAATATTCGCTTCAATCTTCCGTAAAGCAACAAAGAGGTATGTAAGAAAGCGAGCAAGAACATTATCTCCTTCTTCCAGTGATAGCCACGTAACCGGCTGCTCGCAATTAGTAAGCCATTGACTCACAAGTGTCGTTTTACCGAAACCGGCACCGGCAGAAATGATGGTAAGCTTGTAGTGCATCCCCTCGTTCAGCTGTTCAATGAGTCGGGGACGAGAAACAGCGTTAGACCGAATTAGCGGAGTAGATAGTTTGGTAGATATAATTGGCATCTTCATACATTCATTATAGTGACCACTTTATTTCACTGTCAATGCGATAAGCAAGTGGATACAGTGGTTGATATCGTTCACCGATGACGACATGAAGCTTTATATCTAGAGCGTTTCATCACCCGCTTCTTACTCATACTAATACATTGGGTCCATCTTTACTTTTCGTTATTTCGAAAGCTTACTCTAGCAACAATAAGAAGCATAATTAGCATCACGATAAGGATCAGCATTGAAAGAGCCCAAAAACTAAGGTTCGTTTCTAAAGCAGCTCGATAACCTCGCTGCAACCATTCAAATGGATTGATCCAGCTTATCCATTGTACGAACTTAGGGGCTTCTGCAATATTTAAGAAGATGCTACTACATAGTATTAGAGGAAGCATAATTAAATTTGTCGTCATACTTAACTGCCCTTCATTTTTGGGCAAGCTCGAAAGTGCAAATCCTAACAATGTGAACATAGCCGACCCTACCCAAAGCAACGGTAGGAAAAGAACGATACTTAAGACTGCCATATTGAACTCAAACAGGCTACTCTCTACGAGTAATAAAACAATTGAAACTGAGCATGCAATAACAGTATGACTAAGCGTTATAGCAGAAAGATATTTCCATAATGAGAATGGTGTGATCCTTAATAAATCAAAGACCCCTCTTTTTCGTTGTGAATAAACTGAGAAGGCATTCGTTATACAACAGTAGAAGAAAATACTCATACTTAACACTCCCAGCAAAGTGTTCGTTGCTACATCCAAATTAAAATAATACAACCCAAATAAAGCTGCTAACGGAAGAAAAATAGACCAAAACAATAAATAAACATCTTGCATATTTTTATATAGTGTAATGCGGATAACATTAAACATATTGGTTCTCCTTCCTAGTCAAGATATGAAATAAATTCTCTAAGTCTGTTGCATCATATTTTTCTAGCAGTTCTAACGGTTTCCCATTTTCCACCAGTCTCCCATTATCCATAATCAATACTCGATCAGCTGTATTTTTGACTTCTAACATATCATGGGAGGAAAATAAAACACTTTTGCCTTGCTGCCTTAAACGATGAATCATGTTCTGTACTTCACGCTGTCCACTTGGATCGAGTCCAGCAGAAGGTTCATCTAAAATAACAAAATCCGGATTGTGTAAAGTGGTAATGCTAATAGCCAGCCGTTTTTGTTGTCCTAAAGACAGCTTAGAGGCATTGGTCCTTTTTGCATCTAACAGCTGATACTTTGTTAAGATGGCATCCAATTCTTCATTCGTTAATGGCGCTTGATAAAATGTAGAAAATAGTTTCAAATTATCTTCTACATTAAACCCTTCAAAAAAAGGAGTAGCTTGAAGCTGAACACCTACTCTTCTATTAAAATCTTTTGACCAGCGAAATACCTCTCCATGGTCAGGACTAGTAATACCTAAAATCATCCTAATGGTAGTCGTTTTGCCTGCTCCATTTGTTCCAACTAGTGCTACCACTTCATTTGAATAGATTGAAAAATTCATGTCCTCAATCATTTTTCTTCCTTTAAAGCTTTTCTCCACATGTGTTAACTCAATAAGTTTCATATCTAATACCCTCCTTTGTATATTCAACTTTGACTATATAAGTAAAAATGAAAGCCACTACATATGGCTTAAACATTTTTTCTTAGCCTTCAATGACATCCAATGCTCGATCTATTACCCTTATTTGTGATTCAATCATCTCAAACATATGCTCAAATACGATAATCGTAAGTTGTGGAATGTCACCTTGTAGTGCTCTTTCCTTTGCTTCCAATCCCGTTTTAACAGCTTGTAATTCTAGATATAATTGCTCTTTATTCTTTTTCAATTGCTCTACAGCTTTTTCTTTTGGTAGTTGGTGAGCAAAGGAAATTCCCGAATACAAATCGGTTGGATAGTGGACTTTGGCATTTCCAAGGCATTCTAAAGCTAGTTGTTTCTGATAATCCACACCAGTAGCAGTCATTTTGTAAATGGCCTTTTGTCTATGTCCGTTATTTTCGAGGCCTTCAATTTCAATATACCCATCTTTTTCTAATTTTTTCAGTGCATTATAGATCGATCCTGGCAACACACCAGCCCAACGTTGTGCATCATTCAATTCAAGCATGGATTTGATTTCATATCCAGACATCGGCTTAATGCTGAGCATTGCTAATACTAATAATTTAGTCAAAGTTAATTCTCCTTTGTTTATTCAACGTTGAATATATAAGGAAGTGTAAATTGCTTTTTTCCTTTTGTCAACTAAAAATATACCTAACATGCATGCGTGACTCGTCTATGATTTTCTTCCTTAATTATCTATTACTTGTCCACACATAGTTTAAATAGCACTTTTTCCTTTATTAAGATTGAATCATTTACAATGAAATGACATTAAATTCATACTATTGCTAATATTACTAAAAACGGAACACAAAAAAGCTCGTCTCCATCTCGGAAACAAGCTTCTGCTGTACAAGGTACTATTCACTTCTACCAATTTAGTGTACACATCAAATGAAAGAGAATGTCTATATACTACTAAAATCAATAGTTAGTAGCTATGAATGATACTAGCTCGATCATTATGAATTGATTTTGAAGTGGCTAACCTTCATTGTTAAGTCTTCAGCGAGTCGAGCTAATTGATCTGCACTATTTGTGACCTCTTCCATCGAGCCAAGTAATTGTTCCGAGGAAGCAGCTGTTTGTTCAATACTAGCAGCTGACTCTTCAGAAACCGATGCAACTTCTTCAATTGACTGACTCATTTTTTCACTATCATCTGCAATTTCAGTTAATTGGCTCGATATACTTTCGATCATGGTTGCCATACTACTTACAGATTGATTAATGCCCGCAAATCTTTCACCCGTGACAACTATTTGTTTAGAGCCTTTTTCGACCACTTGATAACCATTTTGAAGTGAACTCGTTACTTCATTTGATCCCTTCTGAATACCGTTGACAATGTTTGTAATATCCCCAACTGATGATGTAACCTCTTCAGCTAACTTTCGAACTTCATTTGCGACTACTGCAAACCCTTTGCCGTGTTCACCTGCCCGTGCAGCCTCGATAGCGGCGTTAAGTGCAAGTAAATTTGTTTGCTCTGCAATCCCTTGAATCACTTCTACTAGTTTTGAAATTTCTTTCGACTGTTGATCAAGACCTCGTACTTTTTCTACGGCACCTTGTACGATCTGATGAATCATATCCATTTGAGCTACGGATTGTCCCATCAATTCCTTGCCTTCTTCCGTTTGCTCAATAATACCTTTTGACTCTTTTCTCATATGTTGGGTACTATTACTAGCCTCCGTTACCTTTTCAACAAAGCCTTCCATTAGCTCAGATATCGTTCCAGAGCTATTAGCTTGTGATTCTGCCCCTGAAGAAAGCTCCTGCATGGTTGAGGCAATTTGTTTGCTTCCATCTGTCACTTCACTTGCTGATTGAGTCAATTCTTCACTATTGCTTGACAATTTATCGGATGCACCAAACACGCTTTTGATTACATCTATTAATGAATCTTGCATTTTGCTCGTGGCATTTGCAAGAACACCAATCTCATCTTTCCTCTTCATAAGGTTTCCAGGTACCGCTTGAGTGAAGTTTGCGTTTGCAAGTATATTTAGGTGATTTGATACTTGCTTAATCGGCTTAGCCAGCCAATTCGCTAAGAAGAAGGCTGAGACGATAACAAGTAAGACGGCAATCGATATGAGAATCGTTGATGATTGAGCCAAGGTTTGAACTTCAGCATATACTTCACTAGCAGGTGCTGTTACTACGATTTTCCATCCTGATTTATCAACAGTGGAAAATGCTGCAACCTGTTCATCCCCATGGTTATTTGTGTAAGTCACGAAGCCCGTATCGTTCGCTAATATTTCTTCATTAAAGACTTGCAATGTTTCTTCATTTAAACCAAGATTGTTGTAATTCTCACCTGCCATGTCCTGATCAGGATGATAGATGAAATCGCCCTGTGACGATAATAAATAACCAAAGCCAGAATCGGCCACTTCAATTTGTCCGACAGTATCAGAAAGTACACCTAGTCCGACATAGCTAGCAATTAAGCCATTAAAATTAGTTTCTTGATCCAGGACCGTACAGCGACAACGACTTGCTCGTTTCCTGTTTCGCTATTTATAATGATATCACTAACTGCGTATTCTTTCGTTTCAACGACCTCCTGGAAATAATCCCTTTCCTTCAGATTGATACCAGCTGTACCAATATTCCCATCCTTGTCCACAACGCTGGCAAGCTCTACATCGGAATCGCTTACTTCCACATAATGAAGAACCGACCTTATGTATTCCATATCCATTTCCTGAAACTCAGGATGAGCATCGAGATTGTTCGAAAGCTGCGCTGCCTTATTGTCAAGCCAATCACTCAACGAATTCCTATTCAGTTCAGCTAGTGACGTTTGTTGCTCTTTAATACTATTTTGTATAGAAGAACTAAACTGACTTGATTGTAAAGTGGCTAAGCATAGAAGCGGAATAAGCGCGAGGCACAGCATACTTAGCATAAACTTAAACTTCAGACTACTAAAAAAATTCATTACTTTCACTCCCTCTTAAAATGTATGAACTTAAATATATCGATCACTAACTCCAAAAATCGACGGTATTAGTACAAAGCATTATATTAAGCATTCAATGAAGATAAAATCGATTAATAGATTAAATTGTATATTTATGTCGAATAATTACAAATTCACTAAGCACAAAACAAAATATAAGGACTTTGCGCCTATAAATATGTGGCTATTATTATTCAGTTTCGACCCTCAATGTAAGACTTTAGACTCTCAATATAATCATAGTATACTATATTTTTACTATAATCAACACTTTTCGACAAATTTTTCCCTCTGATTGAATTAGACTTTTCTAAATGCATAGTGTATGTCATAACCCTATAGAAGGAGATAACTGATACATGTCTCTCCAGATTAGTTCGTTGCTTACCTAGTATCGGTCTTTACCTCTACATTCACTCAAAATCCAATCTAAATTAATTAAAACCTATTTCATGAAATATTTTATTGAATCTGATACGATTGTTAACACTAAAAGCAGACTCCGCAGTTATGGAGCTCTACATTAAAAAGAGGAGGAATAATAAATGAATATGATTCACAAAAAACAAGAAATTGTTGATGCCTTTCATTTTAGGCATGCAACGAAGGAATTTGACTCTACAAAAAAAATATCTGATGAAGATTTCCAATTCATATTAGAAACAGCAAGGCTATCTCCAAGCTCTGTAGGGTATGAACCATGGAAATTTGTCGTTGTTCAAAATCAAGAATTACGGGAAAAGCTACGTCCAATCACATGGGGTGCACAAGGACAGCTCCCGACTGCCAGCCATTTCGTGATCATTCTCGCTAGAACCATTAAAGATACGAAATATGATAGCGAGTATGTAAGAAACCAAATGATAAACGTAAAACAGATGCCAGAGGACCTTTTTGAAAAAGTGAAAGCTCGCTACAAAAGCTTTCAAGAGGATGATCTCCATTTATTAGAAAGTGAACGTTCGATGTTTGATTGGGCTAGCAAGCAAACGTACATTGCATTAGCGAATATGATGACTGCTGCCGCCCAAATAGGCATTGATTCTTGTCCTATTGAAGGGTTTGATTATGACGAGGTACAGTCACTTCTTGCTGAAGAAGGTTTACTAGAAGATGGTCACTTAGCTGTTTCCGTCATGGTAGCATTCGGCTATCGCGCCAAAGAACCAAGACCGAAAACGAGAAAGCCACTTGAAGAGATTGTAGAATGGGTTGAGTAAAGAATAAGAATCTTAATTGCGTTGTGCGAGTTACAACGGTTTTCATGGAATATCCCAACATTTCTTCCTCGAATTTTATACATTCTTATCTTTTTAGAAAAGCAACGTTTATGGAAACCAACGTTGCCTTTTTATATATTTTCCCATTAAAAAAAATAATAAAATAGAGAAACAAGGTAAAACAGAAAGGCATATTTAATCATTTACAAGGATTGTTTCCAACGTTTATATTAAAATGAGGCAATAGAAATGTACAACATTTCCAGATGTATGCTTACTTGAAAGGGGTATGAAGATTGTATAGGTTTGGTAGAAGCTTGATGAAAATAATTCTAGTCGTCTTTGGTGGAGGTATTCGCACTATTAATCGAAACCATTTGGCAAAAAAACATAATGGTTATGTCGTTGTATGCACTCACAAAACATGGATCGATGTGGTTGCATTAGGGATCGCGATGAAGCCTACTCCTTTGTATTATATGGCAAAAAAGGAGCTCTTTAAATCTAAGTTCACGAATTGGCTTTTCACATCATTACATGCATTTCCGGTAGATAGAGAGAATCCAGGACCGAGCACTTTAAAAATCCCCCAGAAGCTAATAAAAAAAGGAAAGGTAGTAGGGATATTTCCTAGTGGAACGAGATCAGTAGAAAATACAGGCCTGAAACGCGGCGCTTTTGTCATCGCTAAACGTGCGGGGGTTCCTATTGTTCCAGCCGTATACAATGGCCCTACTTCTTTAAAAGGACTATTTAAGAGAGAGAAAATAACAGTCGTTTTTGGGGAACCAATCAATCTAGAAGATTACCAAGCAAAAGAAGACGCTCAAGTCGTACTTCAACATATTCAAGATACTTTTTTACAGTTAGAAAAAATAGTAGAAAGATGAACTTAGCTTCAACTAAGTTCATCGGATTCATTCCTTGAACGATCTATCGCGCCCATATTGACGCAGCCGGACTGGCCACAATCGTTCTTCTCGGCGCCCTATTCCATATCGCACGTAAGGAATATCGTGAAATCGGCGTTAACATTGTCTTCTTTATGTTAACGATATTTATTGGGATCGTTCGTTTTTAAATCGATGTCTCCCCAAAGTTAGATTCAATGATTAGTAGTGCATATAGCAACAGAGAATCAACATGTTGGTCGATTCTCTGCTTTATCACTAATTCGGTTTATCGAAATGAAATGTATGCTATAACTTTTTTTAAAACTCCTAACTCATGATAGCAAACCCTTCAAATAACAGTTACAGCTATTCAACCAACTCATATCTTCATTGGATCACCATTTAAACAACAAACACATACTGACTTGCTTTCATCGTCAATAATTCTTTCCATTTCAACCGATGAATTCTCCCCAATGACAAACACTTCGCTTGAATCCATTTCAGCTTTAGCTGCTGAATCTTCATTCGTTACGATCATATCCCCTGAGTATAGTTGTATTACATTTGTTTCGATCGTTTCTTGACCGTCCCTTACATGAATGACTTCCCCATTCATAACGGTTTAACGTAATGTTATCATTACGATCCAATTCAGTTTCTTCACTTTCCATTTGTGGTTTATTTAATCATTCCCGTTCACAAAATAAGAAACCTCACACTTTTGCATAGTGCGAGGCTTCTTATTACTGACTTTTATGTTGAAAAGGGCATTCTCCTTGTATCGGTTCTACATCATCTCCAATGAAGAATTGCTTCCATTCATTATGATCAGGGTCTCCAAAGTGAGAAATATCGGGATGTTTAGGAAGGTTATCCCATTTTTCTACTCGTTTTCTCACTTTTTCTCGAGACATAATTCCACCCTTTTGGGTTCCTTCAAGCCCTTCAAAAATCTTCCGTGGTTGAAAACCAAGAATAAGGCTGTTACCGAGATCACGTGTTTTTCGTTGTTTGTATGCAGGAGCATTTCCAAACACGAAGATCGGTTCTCCTCCAAAATGGAAGTCCCATAAGTAATGTTCGGGATCTTTAGGTTTGTTGTCTGGCCATTTCTGTTTATCGTTTTCATGCAAGTATTGCAAAATCTCCCAAAACCTTTTACGATAATGTTCGAGGTCATCCTTCTCTTCTTCAGGTTCTACAAAAACAAAAAGACCATGACGAACGTAAGGCGGTTCTACAAAAAGGGTTAAAAATTTCTCTACAGCATTGGGTAGATTAGACCAATCCTCTTGCGTGATATAGGCATAACGAAGTTCTCCTTTCATCTCTGCTTTCATGCCAAAATAACAGGGGAAAGTTTCATTTGTTACAATCTGATGGAAGGTGTTGTACTCATGTAGAACCCATTCAGGAACGACGGTTGGGTTTGTCATATCATCCTTTGTTAACAGTACTTTATTCGTTTCTTGCATACCACTTCTCCTTTTTACTAGTCTTTCTCAATAGTTACCCGAAAATACCGATCCAAAAACTCTTCTTATTCTTCTTTGAAAAGTTGTGTTACCTTAAACTTTATCATTCTATTCTTTTTCAAAATAGAATCCACGATTATTAGTAGATTGTCTCTAACAGAAACTGCACCTATTACCGAATGGGCATAATGACCATTAGCTCCGAATACTTGTAACATTTCAGGCATTGCTTAACAGACCCTTGAATTTTCACTACTCTTTTAACTTTATCTAGTAAGGCTAAGGCATGTTTTAATACAGCAAGAATTTCAATTCCAGCTTCACGTTCATGTTCATACCCTTATCATTTAAACCATTAACACCCCTCCAATTATTGATCAGAAAAGCTACTTATATTCAATATTTACGCAATTTTGCTTTTATTATGCGCTTATGGGCTATATAAACATAATCTCTCTTGTAATTGTTTATAAACTTCTTCTGGCACTTCTATGAACTTGATATCGCCACCAAGGAAAAGGAGCCAATTCGTTATTTCAGTTAATTCTTCTGTATGAGTAACATTGATAAAAGTCTTTAGAATGGCTGTGGTTTGGTAAGGACTCGTATAGGAAATGGAAACTTTTAAAGGATGGTATTTTTTGAACTGTGCAATCGCCTTCGGACCAAGTTCAAGGACAAGGTTGATGCCTTCTTCCTGCTTACTTAGTTTTTCTAATATTTTTTTCTTACTTAATCTTTTTGTTGTAGGGTATGATTTGACATCATTTAAACGATCAACAGGAAATATCCTCCTCTTTTCATTTTCTAAGTCAAACCCTTCTATCACCCAAAGACCTTTTTCATTATAAAGGTGCAAGAGAAAAATGTAATAAGCCTTTATGACCTGCTCTTCTTTGATCGTAATCAATAAATTGCTATCCAAAAGGAGAAGTTGGATAAGCCTTTCTAGCATAGGATGTGGAAGATCTGACAGTTCAAGAAGGTCGGGATTATTCGGGTTAGTCCCTTCAAAAAGCAAGATTTGATTTAATAGAACAAGGTCATCTTGCTGGTTTTCTGAAAGGAGCCCTAGTAATTTTTCAGCTAAAGACTGACGACTCTTTAAATAAGGAAGTTGTTGATTTCTTGTCGCCATAAAAGCAATAAAGAGAGCCTTAATCTCATTGTCGGTAAAGCGAACGGTAGGCAGGACAGAATTGTTCAGGACAAAATAGCCCCCATCTCTTCCAACTTCAGCGACAAGCGGCATCCCCATGGCTTCAATTTCTCTAATATCTCTAATAGCAGTCGAACGTGAGATGTTAAATTCCTGCATGATTTCAGAAATTGTAAAGCGGGATCGGTTGTTGATATACCGCATTAAAATATTAATCCGTTCAACTTTTTTCATCGGATCCCCCCTAAACAGTATCATTTTTTGACATGATTAAAGACTATTATATACTCATCAAATGAAAAAATAAATCATTTGATCAATCATTCAT
>NZ_BAUU01000041.1 GCF_000513115.1 Halalkalibacter hemicellulosilyticusJCM 9152 | reverse complement strand
AAAATAGATAAGATCATAGTCATTAAGATGAATATTTTATCTCTCCATATGTTATCAAGGAATAAAAAATAAGGCTGTGACAAAACCCTCCTCTGAAATGAAAAGCCGGTGGAATTTTTTTAGGGCTCTACCGCATATTTTACGGAATATGTAGCCGCCACAGGAACGTTCCATTGCGCTCTAGCCACTCGCTTTCCGCATGGAGGTGCCAAGCCTCCTCGGCTGTGCCTGTGGGGTATCGCCCTTACCTCTATTTCCCGCAGGAGTCGAGTGACTTCCGCTCCATTTCACTACTTGCAGACGATTAATTAGACTAGACACGGCTCAAACCGAAAGCCAAGACCGAAATAAATTAATTACGTGATTAATATAAAATACAAACATTGCAATGTACCGCAAACGTCCGTCGCTTCGATCCGCTGACACGTAAATTATCGCAGAAGTAAACGACTACAGTTTGTGGTACGTGGTTTATATTTATGGTTTAACGGCTTGAATAACAGCCGAAATGATATAGTTTTCGATCGGCTGTCCAGGAACCCAATCTTTAATAAACGCTTTTGATTCATTCTTCGTTTCAATCTCGATATCTTGAAAACCGCTCTGGATTAATATGCGCTTTATTTCCTTGATAGACGAAGCACCAGATATGCAACCCGCATACATTTGATCTAGATCATTTTTGATCGGATCAGGCAGATCGGCTGTCGTTACAATGTCGGAAATTGCAAGGCGACCGCCGGAGTTTAGAACTCGAAACGCTTCATCAAATACCAGTTGTTTGTCTGGAGAGAGGTTAATGACGCAATTGGATATGATAACATCCACCGTCTTATCCAGTACCGGCAGATATTCAATTTCCCCTAGACGAAATTCCGTATTCACAAACCCGCCTTTACTCGCATTATGACGCGCACGGCTAACCATTTCTGGTGTCATATCTACTCCGATAACTCGCCCAGTCTCGCCCACTTTTCTAGAAGCGAGAAAACAATCGAATCCCGCGCCGCTGCCCAAATCTAGCACAACTTCACCAGGCTTCAAGGCAGCAATTGCTTGCGGATTGCCACAACCTAACCCAAGGTTTGAACCATCTGGCACCGTCGTTAATTCTTCAGGTGAATACCCCAATTGAGCCGATGCACCACTCGTTGATGTGACATTTCGGGAATTACTACAGCACGAAGAAGCTTCCATTTTTTGAACTGCAATTTCTTTGTAACGACTCCGCACATTTTGACGGATTTGATCTTTGCTTACTTCCTGACTCATAAAGTTAACTCTCCTTTTATTTTGGATTGTCCTCACGTACGTCTGCTATACGTTAAGGGGTTAAGCTGTCTATCGGTAATATGTTCAACGTATGATGTTGCGCTCTTCGTGATCGAGGCAGAATCAAGCCAAACAGCTCCATGTAGCACAAAATGAACTAAATAATTCATCCCGGTTAAATTCGCAGTCGCCTGGAACGGTCTTGTCAGTTCGCTTACGGTAAAAAGATTTTTTCCACCTGCTCGGTAGTCTTGTTCTTGGCCACCTATCGAGATCGCTAGAACCAATTCTTTGCCATGCAAAGCGCTACCGCCAGTTCCATATGCCCAACCATACATCAAGACATCATCCATCCACTTTTTAAGCAAAGGGGGAGAGCTGTACCAAAACAACGGAAATTGAAACACAATTCGGTCATGAGCCAACAACAATTGTTGCTCGCGAGAAACATTAATCGTTTCATCGGGATATTGTTCATACAGATCATTAATCGTAACAGCCTGGGTCTGCTCCAATTCTTGCTTCCAACTAGCGTTTACACGTGAACGCTGCATATTGGGATGCGCAATATTTACGAGAATCTTCATAATTGCCTTCTCCTTCCTGTCCATAGTCCTGTTTGCAAGAAACGTCCAATATGACGAACAACGTATTTTGCGTCAGGACCCACCCCCCTTAAGGTGGCAGAAGCAAAGGAACGCTGACCTTCCAAGCCTACAAAGTACAGCCCCGGTACATTCTGACTAATGCCCGCCTTATGCAATGGCCTTCCTTTCCTATCAAGTGCACCAATTTCCTGCAAGTACGTAAGACTCGGACGGTATCCGGTAGCAAAGATGACCGTATCGACTTTTTCCTGTAACCCCTCCGGCCAAACGACTCCGGATTCGGTAAAAGCAACGAACATATCCCTTTGATCGGGCTTTCCTGCTTCTAATCTCGATTTGTAGTCACCTAAGTCAGCCGCGGCCGTAGGGATCGGTGCTTGCTTACCGAAACGCCAAAATTGAAACGTATCTAAGCCAACAGCCTTGATCCAAAAGTGCAAGTCAATGCCAAATACTTTCTGGTTCACAAGCTGCACAGGCTGTAAAACCGCTAAGGATGTATGGCTGCTCTCCGTCAGTTCCATCGCAATTTGAACCGCTGAATTCCCTCTTCCGACTACCAAAACTCGTTGATCCTTGTAACGATCCGGATTGCGATACTCGAAAGAATGAAGAACTTCCCCTTTAAAAATCTCTCTACCCGTAATGTTCGGAGTAAACGGATTATGAAACGATCCGGTAGCGTTAATTATCGCTTTTGTCTGGTAAACGGCCCCTGCTTCCGTATGAATCGTAAACCCGTCGCTCTTCTCGATCCGGATGACCTTTTGATTCGGCTGAATCGGCAAGTCGAAGGCTTTAGCGTAATTCTTTAAATACTGAATGACCTCATCTCGTAAAGGATAATGCGTGCGGTGCCCTGGCATTTTCAGCCCCGGCATAGACGAGAGCTGTGCGGGCGAAAAGAGCTTCAAGCTGTCGTAATAACGAGGCCACGAACCGACAGCCTCATTGCTTGCCTCCAGTATCAAAAACCGCAGCTTCTTCTTGTTTAAATAATAACCGGAAACAAGCCCCGCTTGCCCTCCTCCAATAACAATGACATCCCACATTTTATTCATCAAAATCCCCCCTTATTTCATATGCATTTTACAACTATTAGATACGTTTACTTAGATACATTGCTCCCAATGAATCGATAAAACTACATAAAGCATCATGTCTCCAAATAAACATATTGCCGTTATGAACGCAGCAAACTTCACCTGCGACGACGATGCTGAAAGTTTTAAACCTTTTTCTGTCATACGCTACAATACCGCCTTTTGAGTATGAGTCTAGAAACCGAGTACCTACCGCCAACTAATTATTCGCATTTTGCAAGTATAAAATAAAGGAATCACCCACAGGGGGCGTACAGCACGTTCCGGATTTTTCCATGGCGTCATTAAGTAGCTTGATGGAACGTATCACCGTTTCTTTTTCAAATTCATTCATGTGGGAGAAAATTTCGCTCAAATACATCTTCATTTGTTCGTCAATAGTTGTCGCCACATATTTTCCCTCAGTCGTCAAGGAAAGAATTGATACTCTGCGGTCAGCCGGATCGGGCGTCTTCTGCACCAAGTTCATTTTAATTAAGGATTGAATTTGTCTACTGAACGTGGTTATATCCGTGCCCAAAGCTTCGGCTACCTGCTGAATCGACGGGTGATGCTGACGGTCGATTTCATAAAGAATATGGCTTTGACTTAACGAAATATCAGTACCACCGACCGAACAGCAATTTTTATCAAGAAAGCCGAATCGGCGTGTCATAATCTGAAATAGTTCGCGAACATTTTCCATTCTTCTCACCTACCTCACTTTTAATTATATAGCATTTATTTGTACTTTGCAAATATATATATTTAAAACAAACCGAAACTCACCTATTATGATTACAATTCCTACTCTTTTCTTATTTTGTATCAGAAATTTCTCTATACAGCTTCACGTTTAGGTTCACGAACATTCATTACAGTACGAATCGCTTTAGATAAATTTTTCTTCAATCGAAGTTTACTTTTTCTAAAGAAAATCGATTTTCCGATGGATATTTCGTTCATTCACTCCCCACTCTTAATAAGTGGATGCATAACTTTACGAAAACAACTCACTCTAACAACAGGAGGTGAACCATTATGTCAAAAAAACAAGAGCAAAGCTTTCTTTTCATCATAACCGTCATTTCCATTGTATTTCTGCCTTTTGCCATCATTAAACGTTCTTTTAAGGATTGGATCATTGTGTATTTAGTAAGTGTTATCGGTAATTCGTTCATCGATCGTTACTTAGTCTCTAAAGGCTACTTAAGTTACAATGTGAGACCATTTAAAAGGCTGTTCTCGATTCATTTTCCATTTGATTTTATCCACTATCCATTAATGCTTCTATATTATAACCAGTGGACTCTTCATAGCAAACTTTTTAGCAGTATCTTAAAGCTGTTTCCTTTTATCATTCCTCTAATTATCGTCGAGACTTGGGCTGCTAAGAAAACACACTTAATTACTTGGAAAAAAGGCTGGAACTGGTACCATTCTTTTATCAGTTTAGTTATTAAATTTCTTCTTTGTCGAAGTATCATTGCTACCATTCGTGTTATGAACAACGGATCGATATCCGTTAAATAAAAATTGACTATACTTAAAGAAGGAGTGCCTATAACATTTAGACACTCCCTTTCACCTATGCGCTTATATAGGGTACTAACTATTGATTCGAATTTAAACTTTTCATTGCTCCTATTCTCTTGTGTAACTTAATGTTTAATGAATGTAAAAACCGGAAATTTCGTCATTTTCATTAATCGACACACTCAAAATCACATCTTGTCCTTCAAATAAGCCTTCTAATAAAACAATTGTGAATCCATCCTCTACTTCTGTTGATTGGTATTCATACTCAATAAAAGCACCTAATTGCAACTCAATCTCTTCCCATGTCTGTGCTAATTCCGTTTCAGAAATAGCTTCCCTCATTGTTTCATCAAATTGCTCTCTTGCTTCGTTATAGTTTCCATCAGCTAATTGCTGAATAAAGGTTTCCGCTATTCGTTCCTTCTCTTCCACTCCTTCTGTATTCCCTGCATCTCCTTCTTCATTCCCACAACTAGCTAACATTAAAGCTATTAATCCTGCTGCAAAAACAGACACATATTTCTTCATGTTCATTCTACTTCCCTCCATCTTCTCAATCCATTTGGTTCCATACCCACTGAGCCATATCTTCAATAACTTTCTCTGCTACTATACCTGCGTGTTCATATTCATCAACCGTACCTTGATCGTCACCTTGTGATTCAATGAAAAAATG
Source organism: Halalkalibacter hemicellulosilyticusJCM 9152 (assembly GCF_000513115.1). Taxonomy (GTDB): domain Bacteria; phylum Bacillota; class Bacilli; order Bacillales; family Bacillaceae_D; genus Halalkalibacter; species Halalkalibacter hemicellulosilyticus. The sequence continues at coordinate 26,283 of NZ_BAUU01000041.1, read as the reverse complement.
ATTTAATTGTGGGTAACTTTTAAACGTAACTTGCTCTCGGCTTTCTAACGCTTCTTGCCATGCCAAAAAATCAGTTTCATACGTGACTTGAAAATCGCTTTCTCCTTGAAGGATCAGTAACGGCTTACTACTGCTTGCTAACAGATCAACCGGATTATACTGGGCCATATCGAGTAAATAATAAGCTGGGAGCCAAACACTTGGGTTGATTCAATATCTTCAAGAGATAAATCATCTAGCCTTTGCGCTCGTTCATAATGCTGCTCGATCTCTTGCAATAATGACTTGCGTTCTGATTCTTCAATCGCATCACTTTCAAGAAAGGCGATATTTTGATCATAAATTATCTCCCACATTGGACGAGGAGAACCAGCTAATATCATGATTCCGGCAAAGTCTCCACCAGTATCGTCAATTCTCGGAGCTAACATCCCGCCTTGACTATGCCCTGCTAAATAAACATTGGTTGAATCAATTCGTTCGTCAGCCTTTAACAAGTTACTAGCTAAAACAGCATCTTCCACTGTTTCTTCATGCACGGTAAAATGAGTCATTTCTTCTGGTGTAAATTGATCTCCATATGAATACGTACGCTTATCATAGCGTAATACAGCAATTCCACGTTCAGCCAGTCCCCACGCAATGTCCCGAAATGGCTTATATGAGTGAACAGCTGAATCTCGGTCGCTTGGACCTGACCCTTGTACGAGAACAACTGCTGGTAGAGCTTGATCGATCTCACTTGGCATTGTGAGAATACCCTCAAGTTCAAAATTCGTATCTTCTCCAACTATTAGAGCCTCTTCAATAATCGAATCAGGCATCACTGCGTTGAGCTGTCCGCTTGATCGATGTAAGCCGGCCAGTTCCTGCTCTTTATTAAAGATCATTCGAACTCCCACACTCATATTTGTATATTGAATGTCTATTTCTACTACACTATGCTCTCCTCGCTCGGAACCATCGATTGATGTCAATTGAACAAATTGACCTTCTAATTCAATTTGTTCCTCCCAATTAGAAACAACATTTGAAAGTGACGTTGATTCTTTCCAATCATCAGCACCGTATTCATCATAAACAACTTCATATTCTTGATTAAGAAGTAGCTCAACTATTTCCTTTCCTAAGTCTTCTATCTCATCTATATCAAATGAATAAGACGAGCAGCCTACAAGTAACATGACAATTATTAAGACTCTAACAGATACCAACCCTCGATTACCCATCACGATCGCCACTTTTTACATTCAACATCCTTTTCCCTCCTACTTTGCAAAAGGATCACCCATTGTGTACATACCTATCTTTACGAATAAAAAAAAGAAAGGTTTCAAAACAAATCAACGATTCTCAATAACGACCTATTCGCGAATTCGAATTGCTATGATATAATAAACAGGAATTTTTATACAACGAGGAGTTTAAACAAATATGTTACAAGCTACAAAGCTCGCTATTTACATAGCTACTCTCTTTTTCATTGGCTATTCATATGGGTCATTAACAAAAGATACTTTCTTTGATAACTTTCTCATCATGCTTCTTTCTCTTTTCATTTTTATTTTCGCGGTCGAATTAATCTTTTCGGCTTTAAAGAAAAAAATACCCTCAAAAGATACGAAAGAAGAGGATCCGGAGTCATGGAGTACGATGATGGAGGAAGTGAAAAAAGACTTCGAAAAATCATGGGATCTTTCATATGATAACTATAGACTCCATATCGTCAATAAATATAACAAAGAGCAGTTATTCATTGACGGAAAGCTCGTATCAGAATCGACTAGAAATCAATGGTATTCATGGTTCATCCCATATCAAACGTTGAAAGCAAACATCGAGGATGCAACCACTCCAATCACTGTTAAGGTTAAATTAGGTGGCTGGTTCAGCTTAAATTGCAAAGTATATGTCAACAAGAAGCTCATTTTTAAACAGAAATTAAAATATGACATGATCGCTGGTGGATTTAAAGACGAGGAATAGGACAACAAGAGAGTGTTGCAACGATTTAATCTAAACTTGTATCATCCTCTTATATTTACAAAGGCCACTGAAAAAGCGAGATTTTCACTTTTTCAGTGGCCTCATATTTACACACTCTATTGTTATAGCACTCTAATTTCAACCTCATCTGGACGATAAACGGCTTTAACCTCCCCTGTTAAGTTAGTGACAAATAAAACCGAACGATCACTTTCAAGCGTAAATTGATAAGAAATTCCTGTATCAGGATCCTCCACTTGAATCTCTACATCATGGGCTTCCTCCGACACAAATACAAATAATTTTCCTTTAGCAAAGGTCAATTTTCGTCCATATATACCTAAAGAGTTGCTTCCTTTTTCCCAATGCAAATCCTTCGTAACATTAGCATCATCCAGTACTGTTTCATAAAGAGCTCGGAGTACATCATCTCGATTATTTAATTCAATCGGTAATGGGCACCATACAAATGTCCCTTCTCCCATTTCCTTTGTACGGATTTGCGTAGCTCGACTTTTTGATTTCTGTTCACCAACTCCAACTTCGGTTTCAAGCTCAGCTAAACGGTTTTTGCCAAACGTAACAGATAACTGCTGGTCAGTTAAAAAAGATACAGGATATATTTCCCCATCTATCTCTAACCTTTCCTCTCGTAATATATTTCTTGGAATCGTCTTACCAAACAGTGTTGTACGTGGACGATGACGCCAATATTCATCTAAGTGAAGAGGACCTGTCCACAAAATCGTTCCACCAAATTTTCTAACATGTTGGCATAGCTTCTCATAAGCCGCTGTATGGAAATTATGAGCGCTTGGTACAATGATTAGTTTTGGAGGACTGTCACTTAAAGCATCTAAATGATATTCACTAAATGCCCGAAACGGAATTCGTAAATCATAGGTTAAGACGCGCGTTAATTTTGCGGTTGCTGCAAAGGCAAATTCTCTGTTAGAAAGATCATTCGAATAAGGGTAAATGACTGCAACCTCCTCTAACTTACGGTTACAAAATAGCTCAGAGACCTTTTTCACAAATGCGCCAAAGTCATATGAAACATCCGTCTCTGGCTTCTCTGTTTGGTCTGAACGGATCGCACCAATATTCGATTCATTTATATTATCCATATAATGATTCGTATTCCATAACCATTGCACAGCCCCAGCCCCACCAGTCGCAAAGCCATAAGCATATTTTCGCTCTAGAATGGACTTCAGCTCCTTCTCTGATCGTTTTGAACGGCCATCCGGTCGCTCCACATGCATGATTCCCGTTTCTTGAACGACATTGGGCTTTAACGGATCTTTCGTAAAAAGGCTGTCCCACACTAAATGATCCATTAGCCACCATGAATGAACCGTCGTATAATCGACAGCCTCTGCATAAAAGAGCGGAGAAGGTCGCTTCCCGCCAAGTGCTTCATCCTGCCCAACTGTTACTAGCTGCTGCGGAGCAAGATTCTTTATCGTTTTCGTTAGCTCATGTGCCCAACGATTGTGCATGTCTAACGAAAATAGCGAATAATCAAGCCAGCGATTGCCCTTTTTTCTAATTTATTTGTAGTACTGAAGTTAATCTCGTCATACTCAGGTAATTCAACTTTTTCAAAGCTCGTTAATTCATTTGGTGTCATATCCCAATGCTCTTGAAGCTGCCGAATTGTTGAGTGTCGCTCTCGTAACCAATCCCTAAATGCCTCATGCTCAAAGCGATCACCTGACGTCATTGGCCCTTTGAAAATTCGCTTCTCATCAAACATGGAAGGCTCATTAATTAAATCCCATTGAATATTAGTTGTTTCCTTATGTCGCGAAACAACGGCTGAAATAAAGCGCTTCTGTGCCTCGATACTACGTGGGTCTAGATACGGGTTCTCCCCCTCCCAACGTTCAGGCGTAAATGAAAAGAAATTAAATGTCACTTCTAGATCATGCCTTTTGGCTGTTAGAATAAACGCATCGATCGCACGCATCACTTCTTCATACGGGTGTCCATCAACAAACATCACTTGTCGCCAGCCAGTCCATAACCCTGTACGAATATAATTAATGCCTGCCTTCTTCATATGACGCATATCACGATCCCATGCGGCCGCATTAGGTAAGAATAAATATTTCCTCGCCACATCCGATGTCATGTATGTCATACCAACAATCGGAAATGGCTTTCCTTCCTTCTCGAAATAATCACGACCACATGATAGAGGTTCTCCTTTCATTAACAAATCTTGATCATAACCCCAAATCCCTTGATGTAACGTTCTCCTTTGTCCATCAGTGGCTTCAAGCTGACAAATGAGCTCATAATAGCCAGGTTCAATTTCAAAAGGAATCGAATGTTGAATATATTGAATATCGCTACTAGAGATGACCGTCACTGCTTCGCTCCATTTATAAGTTGTTTTCACTGACGTTAATTGCAGATGAAACGTCCACTTTTGACCTTGATTTTTCTTTTGAAGTTCTTGTATTTGGATATGAAGACGGATTTTCTCACCAGGAAAGTAGCTTGAATAGTTTGGCTTCACCCATACTTCCGTCACTCCCTTACTGGCAAATTCAGCCCATTCAACTAATGCTTCAACCCCACCTTGCTCCCAAAAGGTTGAGGTCACTTCCTGATTCACGAACAACCAACGTCCACCTGTAAATTCTCCCTTCGTATGCTCTAACAATACTGCCGGAGCAGCTACATGTCGTCCCTCTTTCGAAACTCCTTTTAATAGTGGATAAAAATGTGCATCCATCGGCCCACCAGAGCCATTTTCATTCGGCACATCTTTTGTACGAGTAACGTGTAGCTGCATGCTATAAGTTGACTTCACGTCAAATAAAGACTCTTTCCCCTGAAACAAATCAAAATCTTCATTTGCCATATAATGCTTAACTTGATCACCTGCTACTTCTAACGTCTCAAGAATATGAAGCTGTCGATGATAACCGAGCTGCTCAACTTCACGTTTCCATTCCCCATTCTCCTCATATACAGGAATTTTAAATGGTGCACCTCCTAGATGTACAAGTCCATTTCCTTTATTCAAAAAACGTAAAATCTCTGGCCAACTGCTTTTCGAAAAAAAGGATCCGTGCAAATGAACTAAACAAGTGGCTTCATCCAATGACTGTTCCAGTGATTTGGCATCAGCCAAGGTACAGCTCCCTCTTAATCTCTCAATCATTTCCTTTGAAGGACGCTCCCCTTCATATGGAAACGTCTCGTCATAAAAAACAACGATCTTCTCCATATAGAACACCTCCCCTATCATCAGTTATTAGCCCTTCACAGCACCTTGAGTCATCCCTTGAACAATTTGCTTTTCCATCACAAGGTAAAAAATAATTGTCGGAATGAGAACAATTGTTAATGCGGACATTTGTGCCGTATAATTCGTCCCATACTGTCCAGCAAAATTCGCCAAACCAAGTGGTAATGTCCTTAGCTCATCATTATTAATTAAAACGAGTGCAAAAGAAAACTCATTCCAGTTATTAATAAAATTCAAAATTATCGCCGTTGCTAAAGCTGGCCTTGTCATCGGCAAAATAATTGACCAAAATACTTTCAATACACCACATCCATCCATAATAGCAGATTCTTCAATTTCCTTAGGAAATGAGCTCATAAAGCTTGTTAATAAGAAAATCGTAATCGGTAAATTGAAAGCAATATACGGAAAGATTAACGCCAAATACGTATCAATGAGTCCCAGTCTTTGCATTAAAATGAACATCGGTACGAGCGTCGCATGAATGGGTACAAGAAGGCCTAAAACGAAAAAGCCATACAATAACTTCCGCCCTCTAAAATCAAACCTTGACAAGAAAAAGGAGGCTAAAGCACCTACAAGAATGGTTACAATCACAGCTACAATCGAGACAAAGACACTATTAAAGAAATACGTATCAATATTCGCTGTCACCCAAGCATCCACATAATTCGTTAAAATCCATTCATTCGGTAAACCAAATGGGTTTAACGCAAAATCTTGACCTGTTTTAAAAGAGTTCATGATCATCCATAAAATAGGGTATGAATTAATGAGTGCAAAAGCGATTAACACACCATATATGAGCACTCGTGATATTCTTTTCTTCGTACGTGCTCCACGGTCGAAATGCTCATTGCGCTTCAATTTTGGTTTCGTATTATTATTTAGAGTAGGCTCCATTTTTTTTACCACCTTTCTAAGAATCTCGTCTTCTCAATAGTCTTTGACATAAGAGAATTAACGTGATACTAAATATGAAAATCAGAACCGATATGGCACTTCCGTATCCATATTTCAATCCTCTAAATGTTTCACTATACATATACGTCGCCATCACTTCTGTCGCATGAGCTGGACCACCGCCCGTCATCACATAAATTAAATCAAATGTTTTTAAGCTTCCACTAATACAAAGCACGATCGCAATAAGTATAATATTCCAGATTGAAGGAATAATAACGTGACGTGTCTTTTGCCACTCCGTTGCACCATCTAACTCTGCCGCCTCTAGAATATCCTTTGAAACCGTTTGTAACGCTGAAAGAAAAATGATAAAGTAAAGCCCTACAAATTGCCAAATAATCACGACTCCAATCGCATACATCGAATAATCAGGATTTCCTAACCAATTTTGAGTTAATGTTTCCAACCCCATATTTGACAATAATTGATTCAGCATCCCCTGCTCCGCATTGAAAATCATTCTCCATGTTAAAGATATAACCACCGTTGAAATAACTACCGGTATAAATGCGATCGTACGAAAGAATTTAGCACCTTTCACTTTACGATTTAATAGTAGTGCCAACCCTAACGCAATCGGTATTTGTCCAAACACGGAAAAGGCAACAACTAGTAGGTTATTCCGAACTGATAACCAAAAGATTTGGTCATTCAATAGCATCCGGAAGTTATCTAGACCAACAAATTGCATTGGCGAAAATCCATCCCAACTCATGAATGAATAATAAAACGATATAAAAATCGGAATAATACTAAACACACAATAAATAAGTAATGCAGGAATAATCCCTAATCCAATTTTCCACGGACTTTTCAATAAATGCATCGTCTCACTCCCTTACAATGATCTGTAACCGTTTTCATATACCATTATAAAGGTGACACCCTTAACAAAAAATCCTCATAATTAAGAAAACATCCGTATTTTTCTTATTTATTCGCATGCATACGTCTAAATTGAGTCGGTGTTACACCTACATGCTTTTTAAATACTTGCACAAAGTATTTATACTCTTTATAACCGACGTATTCAGCAATTTCAAAAACCTTATTCGATGTTTCTGATAACAGTTCACTCGCTTTTCTAATTCGCAATGAATTTACATACTCCGAGAAACTCTTTCCTGTTTCTTGTTTAAAAAGTACACTAAAATAATTCGGTGTAATAAAATGCTTTTCAGCAATATCAGATGCTTTCAAATCTAGTTGAAAGTGTTTATTTATATAGTCTTGTATTTGAACCATCATCCAGTTTTCACCTTCATGATGAGTAATGCATTGCAACAAACAGCGTAAATCACCTATAAATAACCGCTTCATTGCTGACATTGAATTGACAATTTGCAGATCTACTCGCTCTTGGAGATGAAAGGTGACTTGAGCCATTTTACTTGACGAGGTGAGCTCCTTGATCCGACTTTTTAACATTAATTCCATTTCACGACACGTATATAATACTTGCTCTAAAATCACTCCTTGCTCCTGCCACATAAGAAACAGCTGATCAACCGTTTCCTGTAATAACGAGTCATCACCTGCCATGATCACTTGTCGAAGCTGAGCTTCAGCCTCCTTCGGGTAGGAAAGCTCCTTCTTTTTGGACCTCTGTATTTGAACAGAGAATAGTAATGTATTCTCACTTCGTCCCTCAGTGAGCAAATCCGATACTTGTTCATATACACGTAATACATTCGATAATTCCATTTCAAGGTTAGAGATACCAAAGCGAATAGGATGAGCTAATTTTTTTTGCAGCTTATCACATAACTGTTGAAATTGACTCAAATCGAGCAAATGTTCATCATGACAATAGCAAACCGTTACCCATTCATTCTCATGCCCAGAAAATGTCACATGCTCAACCTCGAACTCAGTCAACATTTCATCAAGTGAAACTCTAAAATCATGCTTAAACTGGTCTAGCTCATCTTTCGATAATACTTCCAATAAGTAATGATAATCGACACACTCTGTTATCATTAACCGATAAGGAGACGTTAACAGCTGCTTCTTTTCTGCAACGCTTGAAGAGAAAGGGGTATTAAAAAGCTGATGCATCACATATTCCGAAATACGCTTCGGTTGCTCTGCTTGAGTCAATCTTTGCTTTTCAATAATTTCTTGCTTCAATTTTGTTGTCAAATCAACAAGCTCATCAATGTTCACAGGCTTTAATAAATAGTCCTCAACCCCTAAGCGAATCGCCTGCCTCGCATATTGAAATTCATCATATCCACTAATCATCACAATTTTCGTACTCGGAAAATGCTCACAGACATATTTTGAAAGCTCTAAACCATCCATTTCCTCCATACATACATCCGTAAGAATGAGATCGACCCCTCTTTCTAAAAAAGGTAACGCCTCTTGCCCATCATGTGCCATTCCAATTAAATCAATCCCAAGCGTATCCCACTCAATCGTTGTCGCTAACCCTTGGCATATAATGGGTTCATCATCGACAATTAACATTTTAATCATCATTGACATCCTTCCCCTCTAGTATTCTTTGTAACTCATAGTCTTTTTCTATAAACGGCAAATGAATTCGGATACATGTCCCTACTTCTTGATGAATCAATTCCAATCCATACTTTTTCCCAAATGCATGTACAATTCGATTGTGAATATTTCGTAATGCATATCCTCCACCATCTCGTTCTTTTTGTGAGTGAAATAGAAAATATTTGATTTCATTCACATTCATCCCTTTTCCATTGTCAATCACATCAATCGCTATTCCTTGCTTCGTACGATAGGCTTTTATATACATTCGTTTATTTGGATGGGTTCGTTTAAAGCCATGCTGAATGCTATTTTCCGCTAATGGTTGAACGATAATTTTCATCACAAGTGCCTGCTCGATCCCTGCTTCGACTGCTATAAAGTAATGAAGCTGTCCAGCTAACCGCCTTTTCTGAAGTTCAAGATAACTTTGAACATACGCGAATTCATCCTTAAGGGTAATCCACACTCTACCTTCACTTAAACTTATTCGAAACAGTCGCGAAAGATCTTCTATACTTTTCCCTGTATCAGGTGCATTCTCAATTCGTGCTGTCCAACGAATCATATCTAATGTATTATATAAAAAATGTGGGTTAATTTGACTTTGCAATGCCTTTAGCTCTGATTCCTTATTTTGCAATTCTAGCTTATACTTCGTCTCAATTAATCGTTGAATATGAGAAACGGCTGCATTAAAATGTGTGCCAAGCTTGCCAATTTCATCATTTGTTCTTACCTTTACCTTCGCATTAAAATTTCCATACTCAAATCGCTTTGTTTGCTCAGTCAATTCAATAATTGGCTTAACGATCGTCCATACAAACCCAACAAACGCAACAATCGTCAACAACATTACAATGGAAATCACTATAACCATCGTATAACGAATGCCAGCAAATTCTCCTAAAATATAATCTTCTCGCACTAATGAAACTAATGACATTCCTATATGCTGATCATTGACGTTACGAATCACCGCATAATGATCTTCTCCATTATGCTGAAATGTTACGACAGCCTCTTGCTGATCAACGACCTCAACTAACTTTTCATTCGGATAAGGCTTGCCCACTTTGCTTTGATCTTGATGAAACATGACGACCCCATTATCTTTTAATAAAAAGGTTTCATTGCTTTCATCGGCATAACCATTTGTAACTGATTTCATTAATTCGCGTGAATCTAAACGAATTCGAACTAAACCATTCGGCTTTTTAATTTCATAAATATCATTAATCACACGAACTAATGAAATCACTTGTTGGCCATCATATCCCCAGCCCGTTCTCGAGACCTCATATGGCTCACTCCAAAAGATACGTCCTTCACGCTCAATCGCTAGCTGATCCCATTGTGTTTCATCACTATTTAAGCGTTCACCAACATGCAAATCGGTCCCATTGACCCCTTGAATACTTGCTGAATCAAAATAGTTTTTATTATTTAAGTGAAAAGTAAAAAAACCCTTAATATGATCCTGAAGACGATGGATATCTTCATAATAATTTTGATCATCCATTGGTAGGGTCATGAAATCTCGGAATTCATTACTAAAAATAATATAGCCAGATATATCCTCAACATCCTCCATGATCGATACCAAACTTGATTCCATATTGTTTAAATTTTGCTGAGTCCGATCAATCACTTGTTGCTTAAATAGTTGATTCGACTGATGGTAAATTAATAAACTAACAATCAACGTGGGTAATAAGATAAAGCACAGCATAATAACCATTGATTTTCTCTTTAAGCTCCAATGATAAAAAGGGTTCCATCTATTCATATGTGATATTCTCCTGGCCTCATTTAGTAAAAGTAGAGTACTCCCGATAAGAAATACCCTACTTTATCATCTATTATATCACTCTGTGTTCACTTGCTCTTGAATTTTCTGAGCGGATTCTTCAGGTGTGGACCGTCCAATCGTAATGGCCTGTAACTCATTTTCAAGGACATTATTTACAGCCTGTGGTAAAACAGCGTCATATACAGGTGCTGGTGGAGCTGTATTCGTTAGCTCTAGCATTTCTGCAAACAACTCATCAAATTCAATATCTTCCGGTACATCGACATCTGCTGCTACCACTCTTCCTAAACCAATTAATCCTTGATAATGCTCTTCATTAAACATCCATTTCATGAACGTTTCTGCAGCTTCAAGCTCTTCTCCTTCTAAGTTAGAATTTAATGACCAAGCATTCCCGTATACCGTTGAAACTGTATTTGTATCACCTAATGGAATAATCGCTATTCCCACATTTTTATCTTCAGGTTTATTAGCTAGGATACTAATCGCACCCCAGTTTCCGTCAATCACCATACCTGAACGTCCTTGCAAGAAATATTCGATCATTTGATTTGAATCCATCGTATTTAAATCCTCATTAAATGCACCCATCTCCGTTAATTCTTCAATTACCGCAAGAGCACTGACAAAGTCAGGATCAGTAAACGCACGCTCTCCTGCAAAAACATCTTCTAAGAAATCATTTCCTGTAAAGCGATCAGCAATCGTTGAAATGTATACTGACTGCAATACCCACGGCGCTGAATTACCAAGTGAAATTGGCGTTGTACCTGATTCTCGTAAATCAACGATTAACGATAAGAACTCATCATACGTATCTGGAAATTCACTGTAACCAAGCTCAGCAATCATATCCTTATCATAGAACACAAAGCTTGTTGGATTTTGTACAGAGGGTATCGCATAAGTCTCTCCATCAAAGCTAAAATCTTCAAGTGCCACTTCATCTAACAATCCATCATCGAGCCAATGATCTCTAATGTGATTAAGTGAATGAACCGCACCTCCATCTACAAGTGGACTTAATTCAGCACCAGGAAACACTTGAAAAATATCAGGCAATTGTCCTCCAGCCGCTTGCGTATTTAATCTTGTACGGTAATCAGCATGTGCCGTTGTCTCCACATTTAAATGAATATGATCATGCTCCTCATTAAATTGCTCGACTCGATCCATCGTATAAATGAAATCATCACGATCTGGGTTGCAGAAGCCCAAAAACTTAACTCGACCACTTCTCCTTCATTATTACTATTATTCGTATCATCAGCAGTACCTTCCTCATCATCTGTACTAGTCTCTTCCCCACCGCATGCCACTAAAAGGGCAATCAACAAAGCGAACAACCCGAATAATAAGACCTTATTGAAACTTTTCACTTTCACGTGCATCTCCCCCAATTCATTTGTAATCGCTTACAACTGAATTATGACATAACCGTTATTTTATAAATATCCTATGAAGTTAAGATTATATCAGTATTTTTTGAAAATTGGTATAATGTACAAGATCATTCTCATGTAATAAGCACATCATTATTGTAATAGTTCTCATTACGGAGATTTCATTCATCTATTGTGCTCGAACAACAAAGCTCTCTATCCTACAAAGATGAGAGAGCATACTTTATTTGTTCTTTATAAACGGACATTACCATCTCCCTGTTCATCCTCTTCTTCTCTAACTTCCTTTTCTTCATGAAGTTCAACAGGGGATTGTGCCATTATGTAATCAAATGGCGTAAAGTTATTATCTGGAATGGTTTTAGTTTTAATCATTTTGTAAGAGGTAAGACCAACGACAAAAAGAAGAAAAGTGAAAAATATAACGTACAAGCTTATATAAAAAATCACCCTACCAGTTCCTTTCATTTGAATAGCAATGACTTAGCTTGTTGCTTGAAGGTCACCAAAAAAAGTTGAAAACCAAATTCTTCAGTGACTCTCCTATCATTCTCTTTTTTAAACATCGTTACTTGGAATGGGAAATCCCACCACTACCTGATGGGGACGCTCATTGATTTCCCACTTACGTTCTAATGATGATGTTCATGTTCGTTCTCTTCATCTTGTGCATCATCTTCCTCTAACTGTTGCAACTCTTCCTCAGAAACATCTCCAACAATCACTTGCTTCGTTGGCATCACATGCATCCCTCTTGCCGTAACATGACTCGTCACATTGTATACCCCATCATCAACAAACGTATACGAAATCTCATAAATCCCATCACCTTGGTGCTCACCTGAAATCATGTCACTTTCATCCTTTTTGCCATGCTTCCAAACTTCAAACTCCACTTCCTCGGCATCGTCAACATTCTCATTACCTTGTGTAACCTTTGTTTGAAGAATTACTTCTTCTCCCGGAACAATCTCTGGTAGCATAATATCGACTTCAACAACTTCAGGGACTCCATCATTTTGAATGTCCCCCTGCTCCTCTCCAGCACAAGCTACTAACAAACCAACCATTACTAATATGACACTCCAGCAAATCTTTTTCATGTTTATAATATTCCTTTCATTTATCTATATTAAGAATACCAATCCTTTAACTTTGGAAACTTTGAAAGTAGAAAACGATCAACAACATACATAACAACAATCGAAATACCTACCAATGGCATTACTATACCAAAAGCAAGCATAATAAAAAAGATCACCCTTGCCTGCTTTCGATCCTTTGCCGTTGGTGGAGCCCCTAACTTCCCAGTTGGCTTTCTCCTTTTCCACATCATAAACGAGCTAACAATAAGCCCAATTAATCCAATACACGTCAGTAATCCGAGAATTTGATTCGGTAAACCGAATAATCTTCCTTCATGAAGCGCAATTCCAATTGTAATTGCTTTAGCCATCATACCATAATCATCGAATCGAACATCTGTCAACACCGCACCACTATACTGATCAATATGTAAGGTTGCATTATCTAAAGGTCGTGTATGAGAAGTTGCAATTGTATACACGCCTGTTTCGCCTTGAGGTAATGATATTGTATACGGCTTTTGAATGTCTTCAATATTAGCAATTTGCACAACGTGTTCTAACGGTATTTGCAAATACGTGCTCACTTGCGATGTCGGAACGTCTAACTGTTCCGCTGCCCAAGGAACATCATCCGCTACATCACCCGTTCTTACTGACGATTCTGGCTTTTCTCTAAAACTTAGTGCAAATGGAGGATAGCCCGTATTTGTCATTGTTGCCACTCGATTAATTTGTTCGCCCATTATGTACCACCAACTAGAAGTTCACTATGAAGACGTTTAAAAACCTCAGTTAGTTTCTCCTCATTTATAAGCTCTCCCTTTACATGACCATCATAAGGGTTAACAAAAACCGATTTTGCAATACCTTGATCAAAAATCGTCACTTCTGTCGAACGAGTCTCTTCATGAAAACGTATTGACTGAATACTAGCTTCAGGATACATTTCTGCAACCTGCTGTAATTGTAAGGATGACGTCATAACCTCCCCTTGATCCTCAACAAAATAAAGATCCTTATACATCATATTCTCAATTTGTGGCTTAAATAAATAAACAGCTCCGCTAAATGCCAATATGCATAAAAACGGGGCAAAAATCACACCTGCATAAAAATGCCAGCGCCATACAGTTCGGTATAAGGAAAAGTATCTTGTCTCTTTCCTCTTAAGTCTCGTCTCTTTCTGCCTCACCACTCTTAAACTCCCTCTCCACAACTCAATCATTCTCCATGCTTTAGTGTAAAATAAGAATGTGAAGAAAAAATGAAGTTTAAGAAAAACGCAAAGCGTCTTTTCTTAATTGCGTGATCCCACTAGCTTCTTCGGTTCTTCTCTCATTTCTTCCTTGAATTTTATACGTTCTCATCTAAAAAATCGATTTCCTTACTCATGAAACATTTCTATCACTCATTCGTATACAAGATAACGACATTTTATCCTTGGATAAAAACTGTTAACTGGAGGAAATTAAAGCATGCTACACGGTAAAACCCACGATTTAGAAGAAACGAAAGGAAGCATCATCTTTTATTATGGATTAATTACCTTTATTGCTCTTATTGGAGCGGGACTTTTATTTGGAGCATTTTTAATGGAAGACACAGTCGGATCAATTTCTATGTATGTACTTGCTGCTTTCATTCTATTTCTTAGCGTTGTTTTATTAAAGAAGATGAAATCCGTAAATAAGTATCTCGCCTATGGAATTGACGAAGAACGCCAAGTCCTTTGGGAAGCACAAATGCAAAAGGGAGTGAGTGATCCGCTAACTTCAATTGAAATTCCGTTTCACGCCATAACGATTGTTTTGCTTGCGCCATATCAAGTCATGCATACATACCGAACAAGTCACTCGACTACTACGAAATACTCAGACAATCCTGTCATTCTAGTTGTATTTAAGGATGGAAATCAAAAGCTTTATCACATGATCTCATTCAAATCAAATGAAGATACGAACTTCTGGTTAAATAGTGCTATTGCAGCCGGACTCCAGCTAGACATAACGGATGAAGCGATTAATAAAGTTATCACATTACCAGATGCACCTGACTTAATTGAAAATGGCGTTTATAAGCAGAAGTTGTATTTTAATGGAACGATTACAGCTTATTTTAACCCAAATCAACGAAATGATCACCGAAGACATGAATATACGCCGAATACGAAAGAAGCAGTCGATTTTTCGAGCTTTGTTCTGTTTCCAATCAAGCCATGGCACGTCATCGTCTTACAGCTTTTCCTTTTCTATTCAATCTATTGGATTGAGGCTGAGTTTTTTGGAATAAATAAGTTTCATTCACCTTATTTTTTGACGATTTATGGTTTAATAGCCGCATATGCGATTATTATAGGAGGTTACTTACTTTTCAACTATTCCATGAAAAAATCTAGTTACAAAGTCAATATTGTTTACTTTTTTATTGGATTTTTCATGTTCTTTTTCGTAGAAAACCCGGCAAATGAATCGATGGATCCACTATTAATTTCTTACTTAATGGGTGTAGCAATCGGTTCAGTAGGCAGCCACTTTCTTCGACAAAAAAAGCCCGCCCTACATCATGTGGAGGTCGAACAATTAAAAGAGCGTATGCGTTACCAAAGTGAAATAGATAAAGAGGCCTGATTCTAGATTATGCTTTTTGAAATCGGACAAACGAAATATGTTATCGTATCTAAAGGTGAGCAACTGACCAAGGGTAAGTGGCAGTGAATGGAGCCATTTTCATATTTTTTGGTGCTGTTTGAACGCGTCCTTGAAGAGGTCGGTGGAGATCAAACCATTCCTATCGACCTCCTATTCTAAATTTCTTAATCGGACAACCGCTTCTGTCCCCTTTCCTTCAACAGAATGAAGCTCAAACTCTCCATTATGCTTCTTCACAATTTCCGATACGATCGCTAGACCTAGACCCGTTCCACCACTTTTTCGTGATCTTGCCTGATTCACTCGGTAAAAACGCTCCATTACCGCCTTCAGTTCATTCTCTGGAATACCAATACCCTCATCAGCAATCGTTAGCACACTCCACTGATCCTCAACGTGTAATGTCACATTAATTTTCTTATAAGCTACCGTATAACGAATCGCGTTATCCATTAAGTTCCAAATAACTTGTTCGATTCGATCACGGTCAGCTTCAATAATGCTCTCATCATCCAACTTCAATTCAAGCTGCAGGTGCTTCTGTCTTACTACAACTTCAACCGATTCAAGAACATCATGCACAAGCTGTGCAAGAGCAATCGGTTCTAAGGATAATGGATATGACTCACCTTCAAGCTGAGCCAAATCGAGCAAATCATTGACTAGTCTCTCTAAACGCTTGGATTCAGACTGAATCATACTCAATCCTTTTTCCTGTGCAATAATCCCTTCCTCCATCGCTTCTGCATATCCTTTCATATAGCTTAATGGAGTACGAAGCTCATGAGAAACATTCGCTAAAAAAACACGTCGGTTATCCTCTACTTCCTCAAGTGCCTGTGACAATCGGTTAAACGAATGCGCTAACTCACCTAGCTCATCCGCACTTTTCACTTCGATCCGTTCCGAGAAATCCCCCTCCGCCATCCGCATGGAAACGCGCTTCATTTCACTAATAGGTGAAACAACATGATGGATACCTCGTACTGCAATAATGACAATGACGACCATTACGATCAGAATTGACACGATTAATAGAGTTCTGATTTGTACAAATGGTTCATACACTTCCGATAGCGGCATCGATAGCAAAATGGAGCCTAATAGTTGCCCTTCTTCAAATAGCGGAATCGCCACTCCAAGAATATCTTGATTAAAATGAGGGTGAGATCGTATCATCACAACCGTCTCTCCATCGAGTAATTGCTGTCGTTCAGCAAACGTAATCATTTGTTCATCAGCAGATGGCTCAAAGGGAGAGCCACTTCCAAGCTCCATCGGATCATTTGAAAAGATAACATCCGATCCGCTATTTTCAGCTGACCATTCCAAACGTTCAATGAAAGCATCGGTCATCCCGAACCTTTCATAATACGCAGCTAAATGCTCCCCTTCGGTGATAAGCAATTCCATTTGCTTATCAATATAAAGCTCATCATACAAAAATGAAATGAGCCAAACCGCTGCTCCAATAACGACGACGATGATCGCAACAATCGCAAACCATACCTTGAATTGAATCGACTTTTGCTTCATGAGAGCTCCTCAAGCTTATAACCGATTCCCCAAACCGTTTGCAGAAGAGCCCCTGCTGCTTTTAGCTTTAGGCGTATCGTTTTCACATGTGTATCAACCGTACGTAGTGTCCCCATTTCCGTATCCATACCCCATATTCGTTCATGAAGGTGCTCTCTAGTAAATACTTGTCCCCTATGCTCCAGCAAAAACAGTAGCAAGTCATATTCCTTTCGTGTTAGTCGCACTGGCTCTTGATGAACAAATACCATCCTCCCATTCACATCAACCTCAAGCTCACCCATCTTTAACCGATTGGTCTGCACGTTCATTCGTTCAGATCGTCGCAGTACTGCTTCTATTCGTGCAATGAGTTCACGAGGACTAAACGGCTTCACCATATAATCATCCGCACCAAGCTTTAGACCTTTCACCTTATCCTCTTCACCACTTCTTGCTGTGAGCATCAAAATCGGAACCTGGGAAAAAGACCTTATTCGTTCACAGGCCGTAAACCCATCCATATCATCCATCATCACATCTAGTACAACAAATTCAACTTTATATCGGTGCATGAACTCAATCGCTTCACGACCACTCGTTGCTGTCAGAACCGCATAGGATTCTTTTTGTAAATACGTCTTCACTAGCTCTAATAGCTCCACTTCATCATCAACGACTAATACATACGTAAGCTCGCTCATCCATTTATTCCTCCAACACCATTGCATACGGACCTGCTGCTACTGCAAGCTCCGTTATTACTTCAAATGTGTCACGCGCAATAATCGAAATCGTATCACTGTCCAAATTGGATACGTACAAATATTCTTTATTCCCGATGACTTGATTCGGATTTTGTCCTACCTCAAGTTTATCGACGACATCATTCGTTCTTGAATCAATTTGAAAAATCGCATGCTCGCCATGGCAAAGCACGTAGAAATATGGAGATGTATCATCTCCATAGAAGGCAACTGGCATTAGTCCTACTTCAATTTCGTCTAAGAGCTCACCACTATTCGGATCATACGAATATATGTGGCGATTCAACTCACCGAAAGGACCATGTCCCCCAATCCATAGCTGTTCTCCATCATGAAACAATCCTGCTGGTCGTTCAACGACTGAAAACGCACGCAATTCCTCCTGTAAATCCCGATCAACGACTATCACCTCATGCTCATCTCCACTGAGTACAAACAGCTCATCGTTCGTTAAAGCAAAGTCTACTGGGTGTATCCCTATCTCCATACTCGCCATACGTTCCTGCTGACTAACGTCAATCAAATGCACAGCATGGTTCACCGTATCTGCGACATACCCATGTCTTTGCTCTTCATCATAAAGTAGTGTCGTTAATCCCTCATTTAAATGAACAAAAGGCGAAATCGTGCCTTCCTTAAAATGAATGATCATTACCGATTCTTCCTCTTTACTTGTTACTAATACTTGTCCATCCCCAATACTGACCATCTCTGTAATCGCAACAGGGCTTTTATCTTTTAGTAGCACCTCATAACGGTCTGTATCAATAAACACTAGCGCCTCTTCCTTCACATGCGCAGCCATCAAATAAGGAGCTTCACGCGGCGTTTCCAACCGTTGCTCATCACAACTACTTAACACGATAAGGAAAAAAGCGACTCCTATAGCGAAACGCTTCATTTTGTCCTCCTATTAAGAATTTACATACCTATACTTCCTCATTTTAGCATGCAATTGTGAAGAAAGATTGAAATAAGAAAACGCTACTGCATCTTTTCTTTAAAGCGGCGTACGAAGCTGTTACATAAGTTTTTACGAAAGTGCATTCTTTCACAAAACGTGAAACGGGCGAGCCACCTACTTCTTGAATGACCTTACTCATTCAATCATATCTCCAAATTCATCTAATCCATTAATGAGGAGAACATCGGTGTAAAGCACTTCCCTCTTGCGATTAAGCCAAATTCCTTCATTCCTGCCCTTGTACTTGCTAGTGCATCGATGTCTAGTCGATCACCAATAGAATAGCAACGTTCAATTTCGGCATTAGCTTGTTACACGCGGCTTCATAATAACTTGCGCCTATCCTCTCTCTATTAATTGTTCTTCTAAATGCATAGGCATCTCTTCATACATATGATTCATTAAATCAACAACTGTTTGCTTCTTTTCTAACTCAGCTTTATTAATTGCTTCCTTCACATCTTCCTTAGCGTGTTCAATCACCGTTTGCTCCTGCTCGTTCGACCAAAGACCTTGCCTTTCTAGAAATTTACGAAAACGAACAATTGGATCTTTTTTCGCCCACTCTTGATTTAACTGCTCAGTTCGGTATTTTGTTGGATCATCGCCAGAGGTTGAGTGTGGTCCAAATCGATAATTAATCGCCTCAATTAAAGTCGGCCCTTTTCCTGCTATTGCCCTTTCTCTTGCCTCCTTTGTTGCTAAATACGTTGCCAAAATATCCATTCCATCTACTTTAATACCTTTGATGCCCGCTGCAACAGATTTCTGAGCTATCGATTGTGCAGCTGTTTGCTTTTCAACTGGAGTCGAAATAGCAAATTGGTTATTCTGAACGACGAAAATGACAGGCGCATTGTAAACACCAGCAAAATTAAGTCCCTCGTAAAAATCTCCCTGAGATGAACCACCGTCACCTGTATATGTAATGGCGATATTCTGCTTCTTTTTCTTTTTTAGTCCGAGACCTACCCCAGCAGCTTGAACAATTTGGGCTCCGATAATAATTTGTGGAGGTGTCACATTGACATCATCTGGCATTTGCCCTCCTTTATAATGACCTTTCGACCAAAGAAACAGTTGTGATAGAGGAACTCCATGAAAAAGTAGCTGCGGTAAATCACGATAACCGGGTAAAATCCAATCTTCCTTCTCTAAAGCAAATTGCGTACCAATCATCGTTGCCTCCTGACCAGTAACAGGAGCATAAAAGCCTAAACGTCCTTGCCTATTTAATGAAATACACCTTTGATCAATTGTACGTGTGTATACCATTCTTTCCATTAATAGCTGAAGCTCCTCTGCTTTCATATCTGGCAGTCTATCACGATTTATTAGATTGCCCTCCTCACTAATAAGCATAATCCGTTCATATAAATGTTTACTACCTTGTACGTCTTTCATATTAGTCACACCTCTATTATATAATTTTATAAATAACGATCGTCTTTTATTATATTATATAATTATGAAAGAGATGTCAACGATTCTTTCACACTTGAATAATTAGCGAAATCCGTTATCATTTGTGATAAGAGGTGAATAAATTGGCCGTAGAAAAGCAAATATTGCGCTTACTTTCCATAAAAGCTGACATATCAGGAAAAGAATTAATTGACATATTAGAGACAATGAATTACACACCCCAATCGATTCGAAACGCATTATCCAAATTAAAAAAGAAATCGTATGTAACCTCACCAAAGCGAGGTACTTACTCCATTACTACAAACGGATTTGAGTTATATCAACTCTTTAACAGCAAAGAAAATTTCTACGACAAACAATGGGACGAAAGGTGGTACCTTGTTTTCATTGAAATTCCAGAATCAATACGAAACAAGCGTGATGCATTTCGTCTAAAGGTTACCCAGCTTGGCTTTGGCCAGCTATATAAAGGAGTGTATATCTATCCTTGGGACATCACATCTAAAGTATTAGCGCTCATCGATTCCCTCGAAATAGAAAACTATGTCACGATTCTATCGAGCGATACGTTTCACTTTAATTCCATTAGCCCAGAAGGAGGCTCGGGCACTAATCAAGCAAGTAAGATTTGGAACCTCACGGAAATTGAACAAGCATATAAAGAAAAACAAAAATGGTTAGAGCAACAATATCATGATTCACTAGATTTAAATGAACCTTCAACACTCTTATCTAATTATTTACAATTAACTGAAATACGAGATGCTCTGATTGAAATAGACCCCATGCTTCCACCACAATTCCTGCCTGGAAGCTGGATAGGGACACATGTTCTTCATTCAATTGATTTAAGCATCCTGTCTCTTATTAAACGAATGCCAAAGAGCTCATCCTATTATCAATATATGATCCGACCTTGAAAATAAGTGAATGTTTGTAATATATCTTGGTACAAGGAGACTGAAATCACCTATACCTATGTCAGTCTCCTTGTTAATGATCGTAATCAATCAACGAATAAACGCTAAATCTCTCTCAGCCATCGCATCCTCCAACCACCTCGGATGCATCGTCAGTAAATCTTCTGGTAGCTCTTTTTGATCGAAAAAATCCATTTCCAACGATTCATCCGAATAGCAACATAACGAACCACCGACAACTTTTGCTAAAAAGCATGTCGTAATAAAATGTACGACTCTTCCATTCGGATACGTAAACACTTGCGATTCTGGTTCTGAATATATACCAATCAGTTTCACAATTTGTATGTCCAAGTTCGCTTCTTCCTTCACTTCACGGATTGCTGCCTCGGCCACAGTCTCACCTTTTTCAATATGACCAGAAGGAATCCCCCATAGCTTAACATCTGCTCTTCTTTGCAGGAGAACCCTTTGCTCCTGATCCAATACTACAACCGCAACACCTGCTCGAATCTCATCAATTTGCTTCATTTCTTTTTCCTCCTTTTTGAATAAAAAAAGATCCGAAAAGAAAGAAATCAGTGTATAACAAATACACTGAACCTTTCCCCTCGGACCTTTTATGTCAATAGGTGCCTTTTACTTATCGTAAAAGATGTAGCCCTCGGTCACAGACCTGATTACTAGCGGAACCCTAGCTACAATTTTCCAGTTCCCTATTAGTTTACTAGATCACGCCCAAGTTTCCAATAGTAAATACACTCACCTTCAAAAATAATGTAGCAAGGACGTTGCAATTGAAAAATACACAAACAACCCGATAATATCATTAATCGTCGTAATAAAAGGGCCAGATGCAACAACCGGATCTATTTTTAACTTATGAATAAGTAATGGGATGATCGTACCCGAAAGAGTAGAAAATAAAATCGTCACAAATAGAGACACACCAATAATGAAGCCTAAAATTGGACTTCCTTGTGATAGAAATAATGCAATCATCGAAACAATTATTCCACATACAATTCCCATCATTAAACCCGTAGCCGTTTCTCTTTTTATTAGTCGTATGATCGTATCTCGATTAAATTGATTTAATGCTAAGCCGCGAACAACGACAGCAAGCGATTGTGTTCCTGTATTTCCTGCCATATCAGCAATGAGTGGAATAAACATTGCTAATAAAGCAACTTCAGCTAACGTAGCCTCAAACGTACCGATTAGCCCAGCTGTTAGCATCCCAATTAATAATAACAGGACTAACCACGGCAAACGCTTCTTTGTTGCAACCATTGAACTTACATCTAGATCGACAGCCCCTCTAGCTGCAGCGAACTCGCCAATATCTTCACTCACCTCATCATCAAGCACATCAAGCACATCATCAACTGTTATAATTCCAACTAGCTGCTCATCTTCGCTAACGACAGGTACAGCTAATAGGTTATAGTCTTTTATCACTTTTGATACACGTTCTTGATCCATCGTCGGAAAAACGGTCACCACTTGCTCTTTCATCACTTGATCAATCGTTAACTGTAACGGAGCTGAAATGATCTCACGTAACGAAACAACACCAATAAGCTTGTTAGACTGATCGACCACATATATATAATAAATCGTTTCCGCTCCCATCCCTTCTTGACGCAATTGCTCCATCACTTCGTCAATCGTTGCAGTCGGGGATACACTTATAAATTCAGTCGTCATGAGAGAGCCCGCTGAATCATCCTGATGGGAAAGAAGAAATTTAATATTTTCTGCCTCCTCAACATTCATACTACTTAATAAATACGTTGAAATATGATCAGGAATTTCACTAAAGAAATCCGTAATATCATCAGCTGGTAACTGCTTTAGCATTTCTAGGGCATACTGATCTTCAAGCTCCGTAAATACTTGTTTCTGTTCATGCAACGCTAGTCCTTGAAAAAGTTCGGCAAATTCCTTAGCTCGTAAATAATCATAAACAGCTTTTCGTTTTTCATGACTCATCTGTTTGAAAATTTCAGTTTGATCGGTTGGATGCAAATCGAGAAACTCTTCACGAAAAGCTTCTTTTTGTTTGTTTTTTAAAGATAAAAACAGATAATACGTATACTCCTCACGGTTTTTCATCATATCCTTTTTCATACCCTTCCCCCCCTTCTACAAAATTAAGGTCAGTGTTCTATTTCAACAGAGATAACATGATCTATTTTTTTTATCAGATAATAAATTTCAGTTGTATATTGCTTTTCTGGAGCAGAGACCTTTAGTTCAATTTGTTGGTTACCATTTTCAAGATCCTTTAACTTCAAATTTCTAATCATGATGTCACTTTTTTCTTGTTCAGATAATCCCTGTCCTTTACGTTCAATAGCTTTAACTAATTCCGTTATTTTCAAATTCGGCTCCATCACGACTTTTACAAGGACGTCACGTTGACGCAGAGCAGGTGGTCCAATGATTTTTAAGACAGGAGGAATAACATTAATCGCTAAAATCATCAATACAATGGCTGTAATAGGTAAAAAATAAAATCCAGCTCCAACAGCAATGCCTAAACCAGAAGCAGCCCAAATAACCGCCGCACTTGTTAACCCCGAAATGATATCGTTATTTCTACGCAAAATGACACCGGCCCCTAAGAAACCGACACCACTCACAATTTGAGCAGTCAAACGCATAGGGTCCATCGCATGATAGGTCGGAGTTGCAAATTTGTTAAAGGATTCGATTGAAACAATCGTAACCATACAGCTCGCAACGCAAATAATCATACACGTTTTTAATCCTAATGGTTTATGCTTCAACTGACGATCTATCCCGATCAATAATCCTAAGAACAAAGCAAGAGCTAACTTCATGACAATTTCTACTTCAAATACCATTGAACTCACCTTCTTTCTTCATTAAAATATGACTTTCCACCTTATTTCACATTTATTTATATAACTAAGGTCACTGAAAAAGAAGCATCATTCATTTCCAGTGACCTTTAAACAACAAGCCGAGCACCCTTTTGAATGTGAGATGATTTATATTTAGAAAGGGAACAACTTATCCCCTTTATAAGAAATCAAGAAGTGCCGTTGCAATTGAGAAATAAATTAACAAACCAAGTATATCGTTAACTGTCGTAATAAATGGACCTGAGGCAATAGCAGGATCAAGCTTCAACTTGTTAATAATTAATGGGACGGTCGCCCCAATCACAGTCGCAATACTTAGTGTACAGAAAATAGAAAATCCAACAATGAGTGCGAGCATCCAGTGCTGATACATAATCGTAACGGTAATCGCTAATACAGCCATACATATTAAGCCAAGCATAATACCTGTACCGAATTCTCGACGAACCATCTTACCAATACTTCCTTTTTTAATTGTTCCGAGTGCTAAGCCACGGACTGCCACAGCCAATGATTGTGTCCCAGTATTACCAGCTGAGTCCATAATAAGTGGGATGAAAACGGCTAATAAAACAATCTCTTCTAATGTTTCTTCAAATTGACCAATAACCCCAGCTGTAATAAGCCCAAAAAACATGAGCATAATAATCCATGGTGAACGTCTGCGAGCAGCTTTAAATGAACTAACATTGACATCCGTTGCTCCTTTGGCTGCTGAAATTTCTCCAAAATCCTCCGTCGCCTCTTCTTCAAGAATATCGATTACATCATCAACTGTAATAATTCCGATTAAATGGTTTTGCTTGGAAACAACAGGAACGGCTAAGAAATCATATTTCTTAATTAATTGCGCAACGTCCTCTTGGTCCATATCATCATCGACAGAAACGACTCTTGTCCCCATCACATTTTCAATCGTTTCAGTCGGCTGAGCTGTAATTAAATCTCTTAAAGAAATAACGCCCACTAACCTTTCTACTTCATCAACAACATATAAATAATAGATCGTTTCCGCATCAGGAGCATCCTTTCTTAGCGTATCAATTACATTTGACACGACTTCTGTTGACGTAATACTAACATACTCCTTCGTCATAACAGCACCAGCTGTTTCAGGAGCATATGCCATTAATTCTTTTACTTCCTGCGCCTCTTCTTGGTCCATCTTCTGTAGAATATCTTCTGCTTTTCCACCAGTCATAGCCTCTAAGAAATCAGCGACATCATCAGCAAACATATTGTTAAACATCTCAGACGAGTACGGTTCATCTAATTCTTGATAGATCCGCTTCTGATCATCAATGTCTAACCCTTCAAAAATATGAGAAAAATCCTCAGGTGATAAATAGTCATATACACGTTTTCTTCTGTCATCCTTTAATTTTATAAAGAAATCAACCTGGTCAGTTGGATGCAACTCTAAAAAAGTATCTAAAAACTGTTTGCGATCTCCTGCTTCAAGAGTATCTAAAATGAGCTGCTCATATTGCTCACGGTTTTGTTCATTTAATTTAACCATCATGAATCCTCCTTGTTATAACGGAATTCCTACTAAATGAAATTTGGTTATAGTTTGTTTAGTTATATCCTTTTTCTTTATGAAGACACTTATACTTCAAATACTTATCTTACTCTTAACGATGTAACAGTCTTCCAAGTGACATGAATCAAACTTCATATCATCTGTATTTCCATTTCTCTTCACATCGTTCATATATGACTCGGGTTCAGGACCACTATCCAATTCACATCACCTCCAACTGCCTCGTCAAGTATTAAAAGGAACCAAAAAAGACATCTTCAACGAATGAAGATGTCTTAACACACAGCAAAATTAAGCAGCATCAAACGATAAGCATTAACATGCTAACCATTAAGACACAGCAAACTAAGCGTCCATTCCCTCCATTCGTAGAGCTTTAGCACTGTGCGGCATAGGATCTATGATCCAGCTACATTAAGAACCACCTTATGTCGATAGTTCCTGTTGACCCATTGGCGTCTTTGGACATTTTTGGGCAGCAGCGTATCTCCTGCACAGGAGCCTCACCTAACGAGGTATTCAATTTAACAATGCAAATGCTACAGCAGAATATTAATCGTGTCAATATTATTTTCAAA
>NZ_BAUU01000042.1 GCF_000513115.1 Halalkalibacter hemicellulosilyticusJCM 9152 | reverse complement strand
TTAGTAAATACAAACATTTTTTTGTACCATAACCGGCACCTTTTTTTAGAATATTTTCCATAGTCATTTCTACGTTTAAAAGGTTAAGAGTGAAAGCAAAAAGAGAGATGGAATTTTATCTCTCTTTTTTTACATTAACCTGCTTTGTTAGCAGAACAAGGCAAGCGATGCCTTATTAAAGCATCGTGATGATATCAAGCAGCCTAATTCCCAGTCAGAAACTATTGCAGTCTAGTACCTGGTCCATTGCGAACCTCAATCCCACTTTATCCTTGTCAGGCATATAATCTATTACTTCTATGAGATTTCATTTATGATTTTCCCGTCAGTAACTTTTCTAACAGGAGAAAATAACACCCATAAAAATGGGAGCATTCCTCCACATGCAGCTACAATTATTGTCGGATATAAACCGATCCATGTCCCTAATAATCCACCTGTGAAAGCACCAAGAGGTATACTCCCCCATACAAGAGTTCTCATAGTGGCATTCATACGACCTAAAACTCTTTTTTCAGTAATCATTTGACGCAGGCTAACTTGTGCAACATTATAGATAGTCATGAAAAAAGTCATGAAAAACAATGCAAAACACATCATCATAAATGCAACAAATTCATTTCCAATAGCACCCAAAAAACACAACCCACCTATTCCTTGAAACAATGAAGAATAGACAATAGCTTTACCAAATCCAAACTTATTAATAACAGTATTACTTATAAAAGCACTGATAACTGCTCCAAGAGAGCTTAAAGTCATTAATAATCCAATAAGTGCCGGGCTAAGACCAATATCTTTAGTTGCATAGAGTACAAGAATAGCTAATACTACATTTAAAAAAAAATTTGTAGTTGCTGAACAACCAGCTATTGCAGAAAGGTACCTGTTTTTAAATACAATTTTTAAGCCTTCACCTATATCTCTCCACACACTAGTGTTTTCTTTCTTATTTTTTACCTGTTTAGGCTCATCTACTTTCAACAAGAGAAGCATTATACCAGAAATTATCGAAGAAACAGCATTTACCAGTATAGCAAAGGCACCTGATAATAATTGAACTAACATTCCCGCTAATCCTGGTCCTGAAGATTCAGATACCGATCTACTTAACTCTAATTTAGAATTCCCATCAGTCAATTCATCTTTCTCTAAAATGTAAGGAACAAAAGATTGATAGCAAATAGCATAAAACGTTGTACAAATGCCTGTTAGAAAAGCTACAATCCATAAAGATAGCATATTGAGTGAACCTATCACAAAAAGGAAAGGTATCACTAACAATATAGCGGCTCTACTTATATCCATAAAAACCATTAGTAAACGTTTAGGTAAGTAATCCACCCAGACACCAGCAAAAAGACCAAATAATAGAAAAGGAAGAAACTCTACAGTACGTAAAATCCCCATTTCAAGTGGATTAGCATTTAAAGTAACGGATGCAATTAAAGGCAATGCCATTAAAGTAATTTGTGAGCCAAAGGAGGACAACGTTTGGCCGCTCCAGAATATCATAAAATTTCTATTTTTCCAGAGACTTCGTTTATTATTAACTGTTGTTGTTTTCGGTTTATTTTCCATTTGCAAAGTACTAATAAAATCACCCTCTAAATTAATAATTAAGTGCAATTCCTGTTAGATGATGCTGAGACAAAAGTATTTTAATAAATGAGAAACCGAAAAAATACACAATGAACACATGAATCTCTCCTGAAGTATACTCCGCTTTCCGCAGAAAGCTGGTGAGCCTCCTCGTGCTACTCATGGGCACTGAAAAAGTCGATTTGTACTTTTTTCAGTGCCCTCATTTTCATCCTGCAGGAGTATACGTATATTTCATTCACTACTCTTAATGTTCGAATTATCAGTTCAACACTTTTGTTATGTCCCAGCCTCATCTAATACATTTAAACTTCGGATGTGCTTTTTTGGGGCATAAACAACTCATTTAGCTCTTTTAGGCCTTCTAATCCTTCCAATATTTCACTATTACTTAAACCATAATCAAGTAGACATGCAATTTCATTTACTCCAAATTGATGTAGTCTTTCAACCATTCCTGCACATTTTTGTTTAGACCCCATCAGAGAACTCATTTGAAAATATTTTTCAAATGCAAATTTAATAATATCTTCTCGACTACTATGCAACATACCACCTATTTCCTCATCACGGTTAGGGTTTAAGGTGTCATATTGTTCTAGAAAAGTATCCAAGTAATTATATAAAGGTTTTCGAACTAACTCTTTAACTTTATTGTCATCCTTTCCAACGTAAGTATGCAACATTACAGCTACCTTACCAGTAACAGGATTAAAACCACTTTCTTCCCTCTTTCGACGGTAAAGTTTTATCCTGTCCTTCAACCCATCTGCAGGATGATTGGACAATGAGCACAGTATATTAAATCCCATCTCTCCTGCTTTCTCCCAAGTAGCTGGATTACCTGAAGCTGTAAGAAAAATTGGTAATTCCTTTTGTATTGGCCGCGGTAACATGGTAATATCAATTGCTTCACCAGTGATATCTCTATACGTCACCTTATTCCCTCTCCATAATTGACGTATTTGCTCTAAATGATTTAACATAATTTCTTTCCTATTTTCATAGTTTTCTGGATTTAATACAAAATCAGCAGGATGCCAACCAGTTGCAACAGATATGGCAACACGACCATTTGAAAGATTATCAACCACCGACCACTCTTCAGCTACACGCAAAGGGTTATGTAAAGGCAAAACAACACTTCCCGCTCGAAGTTCAATATTTTTAGTAACTGTAGCCAAAGCAGCAGCTAGCACTGAAGGATTTGGATATAATCCGCCAATTTCTTGAAAATGTCGTTCAGGTGTCCAAACAGCTTTTAAACCATTTCTGTCTGCAAATTTAGCACTCTCTATTAATAATTTGTATTTATCTTTATTATTTGAAGCACCCTCACCTGAAAAGAAAATTAACGAGAAATCCATTCCCTTTTCTTGAAGACTTTTGGAAATATTTAATTTATCATTAGTCATATATTCATCTTTTAAATTTTCTTTCTCTTTTAAGCGTTTCTCTAATATTGCACGTTGTTCAGGCTCAATGCCGCTATTCTTTCATCTAAACTTTTCATCTAATCCCCCCACTTTAAACAGTTTTCTTCTTTTGCAATTTTCTTTGTCTTCTTCTTTCCATCATTTTTTTATCGTTTGTTCGAAATAAATAATCCCACAATGTAATATAGAATGAATAATTACATTGATAATATTTATGGTGCTTCATATGAAATACTCCAATAGGAATCAAATTCGTTATTTTTGACTTAATATTTGGGTTATGATCTAAAACATTACGTGATAAAAATATTTCATAGAAATAATGAAATATTAGTAATATCACCCCATATAAAGGGTCGAAGAATATCAATACAATGATAGGGATTGTAAAAGTAATCCAAACATCTAGTGTCTCCTTCCATCCACCAAACCAAAAAAAGAAATCATGCCATGGTGGCCACATAGATTCTTCATAGTGATATCTATGATGAGCTAAATGAATTTTATTTAATACATTCTTCTTATGGGGGATATGAGCAATTACATGTATCGTATAGGACCATAAAGTCCATAATAAAAAATATAGAACAAGTTTAGAAATAAATATCATAGTAACTCTCCTTTAAACTAATATTGGTAATATAAAATATTTATTTTCTTGCCGTATACTCTTCATTTACAATCGCTCCAATTAGAGGCGAATGGACAATTGTAAAATGATTAGCGTTTAAATTTTTTAAGGATAAGTTTTTCACTAACCTTTGCCAAATACCTTCATTTTCAGGAGAATCATCTGCTCGAAAGAGAAGCGTATTTGGAATATCTAATTTATCATTTTGAGAAGGATTATAGTTATGGAACGCATTTGCTGTTCTTTTATATACGACAAACAATCTGGTAATATCTTCGATTGATGTACCTTGAGGAACTATTCCAACATTAATTAGCTCTTGATATAAATCTAAATCCCTTAAGTTAATTAAATTCTTTATTAAGGAGTCATCAATTTTCCTATCAGAAAGTTCAGACAATTGTTTAATGAAATTATATACAATAGAATCGTTGTTTCTATTTACTTTTTTTGATAAATAACTATCAATTATTATTAACTGACTAACTTCATACCCAGATTCTTTTAACCTCTTGGCGATTTCATAAGCAATAAATCCGCCCATCGACCAACCTCCTATACGATAAGGTCCAGCAGGTTGTATTTCAAAGATTTCTTTGATGTAATGCTCTACCATTGAATCAATACTATCTAGTTCAAAGCCTTCATTAACAAAACCATAATCTTGAAAAGCATAAAAAGGTTGTTCTATACCAAGATTATGTGCTAATGAAAAATAACAACTTACAGTCCCGCCTACTGGATGTACGAAGAAAATCGGAGTGTTGTTCCCTTTACTTTGTATTCTTACGATGCTCTTTTCAAAACGTTTTACTTGATGGCTCTTAAGACTGTTTATCTTTACACGATCAATCTCTTTAGCCCAATCTTCTAATATTGGATATTCAAATAATGATTTAAGTGGAACATTGATACCAAAAATATTATTGGCCCGATATATTATTTGGGTTGCTAATAAAGAGTTCCCCCCGATTTCAAAAAAGTTATCTGAGATACCTATACTAGTACTTTCCAAAATACTTTCCCAAATACCCGCAGCTAATTTTTCAGTTGTCGTTCTTGGAAGAATGTAACTATTCACTCTTAATTCATCTAGTTTAGGCTTCGGTAATCTTTCTTCATCAACTTTCCCATTAATTGTTAATGGTACATTCTCAATTTTAATGAAATGTAACGGGATCATATAATTAGGTAATTTTTTCTTTAAAGCAGCACTTAATGAATCAACTTCAAAATCATCATTATTTACTACTATATAACCTAGTAACTGTGTACTTCCATTCTTCTGTTGAAATGCTATAACTATTGCTTCAGATATGCTTTCAATCTGTTTTATCGCCGCTTCTATCTCACCAACTTCTATTCGATAACCCCTAATTTTAATTTGACTATCTAAACGACCGATAAACTCAATATTTCCATCTGGCAAAAACCTTGCTTTATCGCCCGTCTTATATAATTTACTCCCACCACTGGTAATCACCGGATTCTTTATGAAGGACGCTTTAGTTAAATCTGGATTTCCATAATATCCTTCTGCTAATCCCTTGCCCCCAACATATAATTCTCCGTGAACTCCTATAGGTACAGGCTTTTGATTATGATCTAATATATAGACCTCAACATTAGCCAACGGTCTACCTATTGGAATTTCATTTAGTGGTTCCCAGTCAAAATCTGGCTCAAACATAGTAGCTGTGATGGTCGTTTCAGTGAGTCCAAAGTCATTAATCCATCTCACTTTACCATTCGATATTTTTTTCCAATCCAAATATGTTTCACTTGAAACCTTTTCTCCCCCCACTATGATTAATTTTAAGTTCGCAGGTAGAAGAGATGGATTAGCTTTTAACTCCATTACAAGATTAGTCCAATATGCAGTGGTCATATTTAGCACTGAAATTTTTTCATCATTTACCCAATGTAAAAAATCTCTCCCTCCTGAAATGTACTTATCTTTCCATAAAACTAAAGTAGCTCCTGATAGAAGAGTTGGAAATATCTCTTGGATGGCTACATCAAAGCTTATTGATGTAAACTGAAGAACTTTCTGTTGAGGATCTAATTTAAAGATATGAATAATATTTAAACAGTGATTAACAACACTTTTATGTGATACCATGACGCCCTTCGGCTTACCAGTAGAGCCTGAAGTATAAATAATATACAATAAATCAGTACTTATTGTATTTAACTTACTAGATTCCAAAACAATTTCATTCCATATATTACATATATTAACATTGAAATAGTCATGATTTTCTTGATTTTTAAATTCTGTACCATCAAACGTTACTAGAACTGTAACTTTTGAACTTTTAACCATATAAGACTTTCGTTCCTGAGGGTAGGAAGGATCAATCGGTACATATGCATTACCTGACTTGAGAATCCCTAAAATTACTACAAACATTTCCAATGATCGTTCCATGCATACCCCTACAAAGCCATGTGAACCTATGCCATTATTAAGCAAAAAATTTGCAAATTTATTAGACAATTCATCTAACTCATTATAAGTATATTGTCCGTCTGTTGATCGAACAGCAACCGCATTTGGAGTTTTAATAGCTTGTTGAGAAAACAGCTCATGTACACTTTCACCTGGAAGGTTTATAAGATTATTTCTACCACTCAAGTTCTCTAATATTTCAATTTCTTCTTCATTGGATAATAAAGAAATATCATCTAATTTAATTTCGGGATTAACAGCGCACACCTTTAATAAATTCACGAAACTATCCAGTAAACGCACGATTGTGTCGTCATTATATAAATCCGTATTGTAATCCATCGTACATATTAATTCATCATTTTGTTCAGTTATAGTAAAACTCAACTCTAAAGTACTTGCTTTTTTCTGTAGAGTAATAGGTTCCATTGTCAGCCCTTGAAAGGGTTGTTTTACTTCATCATTTGCTACTAAGTAAGTTAGCATAGTTTGAAAGAACGGATTGTGACTCATATCACGATCTGTTTGTAATTCCTCAATTAATTTTTCATAAGGTATTTCCTTATTTGCAAATGCTCCAAAGGCCACTTTACGTGTTCTCTTTAACAATTCTCCGAAAGATGGATTACCTTCCAAATTACTCCTTAGAACAATATTATTTGCTAGAAGCCCAATAATTTCTTCTAAATCCGAATTACTTCTAGTTGACACAGAGGTTCCAACACACAAATCGTCTTGCCCAGAGTACTTTTTTAACAATGTCAAATATGCTGATAACATCGTTATAAACATCGTCACTCCACTCTTACGACTCAAACTCTTCAATTGAAGGGTAAGGTTTGACGGAATTACTATACGCATCCGCTTGCCACTTTGGGTCAAAGCAACACCTCGCGGTTTGTCCAGTGGCATTCGAAGAATTGGAAGCTCTCCCTCTAGCTTTGTTTTCCAATAATTCAATTGTTTCTGATAAACTCCACTTTTTATATTTTCTTGTTGTTTACGAACATAGTCTGTATATTGAATTTTAAGCGGGTAGATTATATTCTTCCCCTTTTAATTTTAAATTGTAATTATAACCAAGCTCCTTTATTAGCGTTTCTAAAGATTGAAAATCTGCTATAATATGATGTATTTTAAATAATAATAATCGTTCATTAGAATTTAACTCATAGATGGTCAAATTAATAAGAGGACCATTTTCTAAAGAGAATGGCTTTTCTATTTCTTTTTCTAATAGTTCAAGAGCCTGTAGTTCAATGGCTTGATCTTCAATTTCGACTATATTTGGTTTAATTATATTAATGGGAATCCAAAGGTCTTCCATTACTACCTGTTCAGGTTCATTACCATTCGAACGAAATACAGTCCTAAGAGTATCATGTCGTTCAACTATAAGATTTAAACTACTCTCCAAGATTGTATAATCCAAGTCACCAAATATTTTGTAAGCCAAGTTAATATTAAATTGGGTACTATTTCTTTCCATCTGACTCAAAAACCATACTCTATATTGCTCCACAGTAAGAGGACTATTGCCCTTCTCAGAATCAGAAAGCAATGTAGCACTTCGCTCCATACATTTCACCCTTCCGTTATCTCAATCTTATTTTGTACTTCTAGTCATTTATTAGAGCTCTTTATAATAAAATACAGTTGCATCTAATTCTCCAGTTGAAGATTTTGCATATTTTGGAATTTCTCCAACTTTGTAATATCCAATAGATTTATATAACTTGTTTGAGGGATCACCTAACCTAGTATCAAGAACTAATAGTTTTATACGATGCGATTTAGCTTTTTCATGTAAAACATTCATTAATTTTTTACCAATACCTTTTCTGCGATGATTTGAATTGACCATCAGCTTAGCAACTTCTGCTCTATGAAGACCATTTTCCTTATCGGTAAAATGTAATTGTACAGCTCCACATACTTCTTCATTTATTTTAGCTACCCATAAGATAATACCTTGCTTTAAAACACCTTTCCAATAAGCTTCAGCTTCACCCTCACTTATAGGAGGTAAAAAACCAATTGATGCTCCCTCATTAACAACATCAATGAGTAAGTGAGTCAGATCATTCAAAATCTTATTATCTATATGATTAACTTCTTTAATTTCAACTAATTCTTGCAAAATTCATTCCTCCCTATCATCTAGCTGTATCTTCAAGTTCCTTTAAAATTGCCTCAATATCTTCAATCGAGTTCTCGTCTATATTTTCTTCAGTGCCTGTTCGATTTCTTAATACATTTTCCACTTGTTTGGTTAGACCTAATATTGTAGGCTCATCAAACATATCCTCTATCTGTAGTTCGACATCAAACTCTTCTTGAATGCGATTAAATAATTGAATCGCCAATAATGAGTGTCCGCCAATTTCAAAGAAATCATCGTTAATACCGATAGACTCAATGCCGAATAATTCTGACCAAATTAACCCTACGCGCTCTTCTGTGCTCTTTGTTTCAGGATTTGTCGTTATGTCAACTTCTTTCTCAATAGTTTCATTATGTTCTATTTCTTTATCAAATTTTATATTCAAAGCGATACAACTTGATGATTCATGTACATCATTTGTATTGGACACTACTTTTGTAATCCAAAACCTCTCTTTTTGGAAAGGGTATGTTGGAAGTGGCAGCCTTCTAACCTGACTAAGGTCATGTAATTCGTCCCAGTTTATAGCTCCTCCCTCTACCCAAAAGCGTCCGATTGCAGTTAATAATACATTAATATCGTTCTGAGAATTTTTTGGGTGCCTTATTAAATGGATTGGATTAGACTTAGAATTAAATTTAGCTTTTTGTTGGTTTATAAAACCAGTAAGTGTTTGTCCAGGACCGACTTCAAAGATTATTACATCGTCTTCCAATAATGTATCTATACCTTGCTTAAAACGGACAGTATTTCTTAAATGTTTCGACCAATATGATGGGCTCATAGCCTCCTCATCTTTAATCCATGTTCCCGTATAATTAGAGATATACGGTATTTTCGGTTTATTCAATTGAATATTCGATACTTCATGAGTGAATGTATCTAAAATAGGGTCCATCATTGCTGAATGAAAAGCATGAGACGTTACTAACAATCTCGATTGAACCTTTATGTCATTCATCTTCTTTTGGAATATTGCTATCTCTTCCTCTGTTCCAGCTACTACACACAAATTATCTGTGTTTTCAGCTGCAATTGTAAGCTGTCCAAATAAATGCACTTTAGCTTTTTCAGCAGAGAGAGCTACTGATAACATTTTACCCGAAGGCATTTCTTGCATTAATCTACCTCTTATAGCTACCAAACTTAACGCATCTTCTAAGGAAAATACACCCGCTAAACATGCCGCAGTATACTCTCCAATACTATGCCCCATCATGATTTGAGGTCTTATCCCAAAGGAATCCAACATTTTTGAGAGCGAATATTCTAAGGCAAATATAGCCGGCTGTGCAATCTCAGTCTGCATAAGCTCCTCAGAATCTAGAGCTTCTTGGTTTGGAAAATATAATAGTTTTCGAATATCAACATTGATGATTGGTAATAGTTGCTCACAACAATAATCAAAAGTCTTACGGAATACAGGCTGATTGTCATAGAGGCCTTTTGCCATTTCGACATATTGTGAACCTTGTCCAGAAAAAACATAGGCCACTTTTCTTTTATTACTGCTGACTCCCCTATATACTCTATTATTATTCTTAAACAATTCAATAACGTCTTCACCTGTTTTAGCAACAACAGTGGCACGATGAGAAAATTCACGTCGCCCCACTTGAAGAGTGTAAGCTACATGATTTAAATCCACTACGTTAGCCTTTAAATATTCCCTTAACTGCTGAATGGAGTCATCTAAAGCTTCCTCGCTTTTTGCTGAAAGGACAATTAGCTGTTCCTTCTCTGTTTTTTGGTTAAAGTTTTCTTTCATAGGGTTGTACTCCTCTAATACAATATGTGCGTTAGTTCCTCCCATACCAAAGTTACTAACAGCTGCACGTCGAGGGAAATCCTTATTTCCATACCAGTCTTTAAGAGTTGTATTCACATAAAAAGGACTATTCTCAAAATCGATATTAGGATTACTTTCTTCGAAATTTACAGTAGGCGGTATTTTTTTATGATATAGAGATAAAGCTGTTTTAATTAATCCAGCTACACCTGATGCTACTCCCAAGTGACCTATATTTGACTTTACTGAACCAATGGCACAATAGCCTTTTTCATCTGTTTGCTCACGATACACTTTTGATATTGCAGTAATTTCTATAGGGTCGCCAAGTGGTGTGCCTGTTCCATGAGCCTCAACCATGCCGACAGTATGTGGATCAACATCCGCCAACCCCATTGCATCTGCAATAACTTCTGCTTGCCCATTAACACTAGGGGCAGTAAATCCTACTTTGTCGGCACCGTCATTATTTATCGCACTACCCTTTATGACAGCAAAAATCTTATCTCTATCCTTTCTAGCATCTTCTAACCTTTTTAATACTACAACTCCCATACCATTCCCAAAAATTGTCCCTTTGGCATTTGCGTCAAATGGGCGACAATGTCCGTCAGGGGATAAGATTCCACCTTCCTGATACATGTAACCTTCTTTTTGCGGAGTAACGATAGAAACTCCTCCTGCAAGTGCCATATCAGATTCACCACTTAATAGGCTTTGAATGGCGTTATGAACGGCAACTAAAGATGTGGAACATGAAGTTTGAACATTTACACTCGGTCCCTTAAGATTTAATTTATATGACACCCTTGTTGCTAAATAATCCTTTTCATTTCCATGACGAATGCTTAGTTCCCCGACTGAGTTATAGAGAGCCCTGTTATTATACAAGTTAAATAAATACGTACTAGAAAATACCCCTGCGTATACACCAATACGCCCTCGATAATTCTCTGTATTATGTCCTGCTAACTCTAACGCTTCCCAACAACATTCTAAAAAAAGCCTTTGTTGTGGATCCATAATTTCTGCTTCTCTAGGTGTAAAACCAAAAAAGGAAGCATCAAACATTTCAATATCATCTATACAAGCTCCAGCTTTAACATAATTTGTATTGTTGAGCTGTGAAGGATCAATTCCTTCTTTTAATAGTTCTTCATCACTAAAAAAACTAATACTTTCCTTACCATTCATTAAATTATCCCAAAACCTCTCCACATTTGAAGCTCCTGGAAACTTACCATTCATACTAATAATTGCTATCTCTGAGCCATTTTCATAAGTACTCGTCACAGATTAATACCCCTTTCATAGTTATCTTTGTTTATTTAAATTCTCTCTTCGTTTACGTCGGTCTTGTAGAGCTCGCCTCCGATCTTTCCCCTTAGCTCTTAAACTCTCAAAAGGAGTATTATCTAATCCAGCGTTGTTAATTCTTGCAGATAAAGTAGCAATCGTAGGGTATTGAAATAAATCCATTAATTCAATCTTCTTTTCAAATACTAGCTCTAATTTTGTCTTAACTTGCAAGATTAATAATGAATGACCTCCCACATCGAAGAAGTTGTCATTTATACTGATATTATCCTGTTTTAAAATATCCACCCAAACCTCTTTGATTTTTCTTTCTGTTATATTAGTTGGAGGAACATTCACATCTGAAATCCTAACTTCATCAGAAGTTGGCTCAGGTAACCTGTTACGATCCACCTTACCGTTTGAATTTAAGGGTATCGATTTAATTTTCATAAATATCTCTGGCACCATGTATAAAGGCATTTTTTGCTGAGTATATGTTCGTAATTCTTTAATATCTAATTGGTTACTCTTAGGTACAATGTACGCAATTATTTTTTTTTCGTAGTTATCTGTTGAAACAGCAGTTATTACAGCTTCTTGTATATGAGGGTGATTACTTATAATAGACTTTATTTCTCCAAGTTCAACACGAATACCACGAATTTTTATTTGATCATCCACTCCCTTTTATTTCTAATATTCCATCATTACTATACAATCCCAAATCTCCTGTTTTATAAATGATATCGTCCGGGTTTCCAGTAAAAGGATTTACCATAAATTGATTATTTTTCTCATTGTCTAAATAGCCTAATGTTATAAACGGGGTTCGAATATATATTTCTCCTAATTCACCAATACCACACTGCTTAAGCTGATTATTTAGAATCAATATTTGTGTTTCAGGCAGTGGCTTTCCTATTGGTAATACAGGCATTAGACCTGTTTTATCAGGAATCTCATAATAGCATTTGGCCATTGTTGTCTCTGTAGGACCATAAAGGTTTACAATTTTTGTTTTATCTCCATAGTCCTTCCTCCAGGACTGAACTAAATCACTTGACAAAGGCTCACCTGCGAAGAAAACATAGCGTAGCTTATTAAGCTCGATACCCTGAATACCTAACCACGTATTAACTAGACTAGGCACAGAGTGAAAATACGTTATCTCTTCATTTTCCATCCAAGCTAATACATTACTAGCAGATAAATCCTCCTCCATATCAGGGAGGCAGACTGTTGCCCCACTAACTAAGGGAAGTAAAATATCTCTTAATACAACATCAAAAGATAGACTAGTTAACTGAGCTTCTCGATCACCGAAACCGATATCAAATTTTCTCTTTTGCCATTGAAGAAAATGTGCTAGTCCACTATGTTTGCCAATAACCCCTTTAGGTCTTCCTGTTGTTCCAGATGTAAAGAATAAATAAGCAGGGTCTTTCGGTTCCGGTTTTTTCATTTCAGAAAAACTTGGATTAATTGCCTGATTAGAATAATTTATAAATCTACCATCTATAGAATGAATTTTTAACACTCTTGCCCAATTCATACATGTTAAAATAGAATCCTCATGTCCATGATCCTCACTAACAAAAATAAGTTTATTAACCTTAGATAAGTGAATAACGTCTTTTCTTCTGTCTAATGATATGTTCTTATCAATAGTAAATATCGTTCCTCCCGCAATTAATACGCCTAACATGCTGGCAATAATACCGACACTTCTTTTTCCATATATCGCTATTACTTCACCTTTTTCCAATCCCTCTTTCTGAAGAACAGTCGCAATCTTATAAGCTTTATCCGCTAATTCATAATATGTTGTTTGAATTCCGCGATGCCTTACTGCCACAGTGTTAGGGTTATTTAATGTAATGGTATTAAATAACTCTGGAACAGTTGGATAAGAAGCTTCTTCAATCTTTTCTATTGGGTTTGGCAAATAATGCTTACTGTTATTTGTAACTAATGAATACTCACTTATAGAAAGGGAACTGTCCTTTAATATTTGCTCTAATAATGTTGTATATTGATTTGAGAGCTCTTCTATCATTTTCGAAGTATACAGTGATTTTTGGTAAACAAACTCAAAGTCAATCTCATTATTCATCTCATGTATATATAATGTAAGCCCAAACTTGGATTCTTGTTCCTTTATATCCATTGGAGACAAGTGAAGGTTATCCCATTGAAAATCGCTGTTTGGCGTATTAACGAGATTAATCATTACGTCAAAAATAGGATTTCGATTTATATTACGATCAGGCTGAATAATTTCTACAATTTTTTCAAAGGGCATTTCTTGATGTGCATAAGCGTCCAAACATATTTTACGCACTTGCTTTAAGAAAGAATCAAAAGAGTAATCTTCAGAAACATTTATGCGCAACGCTAATGTGTTAATAAAACAACCAATTAATGGTTCAGTTTCATAATGATTTCTCCCTGCAATTGGAGCCCCAATGATTATGTCATTTTGTTTGCTTAATCTACTCAATAAAACACTAAATACTGCAAAATACATCATAAATTCAGTGATATTTTTATTACGACTAAACTCTTTTATTTTTCTAACTGTATTAGTATTTATTCGATTTGTTATTTTCTCTCCATCATATGTTTGCTCATTTTTATTTCTTGAAACTTCTGTAGGGAGCTCTAATATCGGGAGTTCGCCACTTAATTGTTCTATCCAATAATTTTTGAGCTGCACATAATTTTGGGGGCTATTAACCTCATTAGTTTTCTGCCACAATGAATAATCTGCGTATTGGATTTCCAATTTCGGCAATCTCGAATTAATTCCTTTAAGCGAAGAAGTGTAAATATCCCCTAATTCTTTCATCAATACACTTATTGACCATCCATCAAAGATTATATGATGCATTGATAATACTAAGATAAACTTTTTCTCACTTAACCTTAGCAAACTCATATTTATAAGCGGTCCATTTTCTAAATCAAAAGGTCTATTTGTTTGACTTGTAATGACCTTCTCTATTTCAGACTGTTTTGTGTGTTCTTGCAGTCGGCTAATATCCTTTAAATTTATAGGTAAATATAATTTAGGTGAAATGACTTGCACTGGTCCGTTAGAATCTTTGAATGTAGTTCTAAGAATTTCGTGTCTCTCCACAATCTGATTGAAGGATCTTTCCAATACATCCTTATCTACTGCTCCATCTATTATGTAACAGGCATTCAAATTATAGGCTACATTCTCTGGATTAAGTTGATTCAAGAACCATATTCTTTTCTGTGAAAATGATAATGGAATTTCTTTTTTATAAAGGGTTGGTTTAATAACTCCTCCGTGCTTAACTTCATTTTGTAAAAGAATAGAAAGTTTAGCGAGTTGAGCAATTGTTGGATTTTCAAACAAATCACGAATGGTCATATTTATACCTATCTTTGAGTTCAACCTAGAAACTAATTGTGTTGCTAATAATGAATGACCACCAATTTCAAAAAAGTTATCATTTACTCCCACTCGACTTAAACTCAGTAGATCTTCCCAAATCGTGACAAATTCTTTTTCTAGTTCTGTTCGAGGTTCTGTGTAAGACAGAGTATTTGAGCTAGCCCAGTCTGGACTAGGTAAAGCCTTTCTCTCTATCTTTCCATTAGTTGATAAAGGGATTTCATCAATACGAATAAAAATTGACGGGATCATGTAATCAGGTAATATTTCTAAAAGTTCATTTCTCAGTTCAATTGAGCATGCTTCTTCATTTTTTCTTAAGTCTTCTTTAGGAACATAATAAGCCACTAATCTCTTATCTCCAGATTGAGTTTCACTTACCATGACTACGGCATCTGAGACTCGGGAATTACTTCTTAGAGCTACCTCTATCTCTCTTATTTCTATACGAAACCCTCTAATTTTCACTTGATGGTCTGAACGCCCTAAATATTGTATTGTTCCATCTGGCAAATATCTTACAATATCACCTGTTCTATACAAAGTTGACGAATTCTCATCTCCATAAGGGTTTTCAACAAACTTCTCCTTTGTAACCTCTTTATTCCCAATATAACCTCCACTAACTTGTACACCTGCAATACATAACTCGCCCGCAATACCTAATGGGACTAGCCCCAATCCACTATTAAGAACATACGTCTTATTATTAGGGACTGGACGACCAATAGGCATTGGTTTATCTACATATTCATGTAAATCTGATAATCGCTTAAATACGGTTATATCTGTACATTCGGTTGGACCATAAGTGTTTACAATCACTGCATTAAAATTACTAGATACTGACCACTCCACTAACCGATTGGCTAATATCGGTTCTCCTCCTAGAAATACATGACGTAAAGTAGACAATTTCGAAAAATTTAATTTTTCAGTTTCTTCTAATACAGGATAAAATGCACTTGGTGTCAAACTTATTAAGGTAATTTTTTGTTTATCAATGATATTAGATATTTCAGTAGCATCATAAAATTCAGACTTTAATAAGACCAACTTCCCACCAGTCATTAAAGGCGCATAAATACTTTTTTGCGTCATATCAAAACTAGGTGATGTAGTTAGCAGCATCTTATCCAGTTCAGACATGTGAAATTCACCGATGTACCATTGCATAAGGTTTTCAAAACCCTTTTTATAAACATTGACACCCTTTGGTTTACCTGTAGAACCTGAAGTGAATATTACATACATCCGACACATATGATCTATTTCTAGTTCTAAGTTTTCTTTCGATTCATTCGCAATTTTCTTTGACATATAATTCAAATTTACAATTTCCAAGGCTCCTCTTAATTTGGAATTATGCATACGATCATTATCTGTAATTAAAACCTTAATATCCGAGTGTTCTACAATATAATTTTGCCTTTCTTGAGGCAAGACAGGATCAATTGGAACATAAGCCCCCCCTGCTTTCTGAATAGCAAGCAATGTTATGATTAACTGTGGCGAAGTTCCTAAACAAATTCCAACTAATGAATCATTAGTTACACCTAGAGATTGTAAATAATGAGCTAATTGATTAGCTTTACTGTTTAAAATATTATATGAGTAAGTTTCATTTCCGTAGATGATAGCAGTGTCTTCAGGCCTATATGCTGCCCAATTTTCAATAGCTTTATGGACACTTATATAGTGATAATCATCATTTGTTTGATTAAATTCTACTAACTGTTTCTGAATTTCATCTTTATTAAGCATTGGTAATTGAGAAATGCTTTTATCTGGGCAAACAGTAATACCTTCTAATATATTTATAAAATGACTTACCATATTTTTGATCGTGTCTTCATTAAAAAGATCTGTTCTATACTCAATTGACCCTTCAAAGCATTCCTCTGATTCTGACATTTCTAAAAGTATGTCATATTTTGCAGAAAACCGTTCTATTTCAATCTCACTAGTCTTTAGTTCCTCTAATTCGTAATCAGTACTAGGTACTCGTAGTGAAAACATATTTTGAAAGATAGGAGACACGTTAACGTCTCGCTCTGGTTGTACGACCTCTACTATTTTTTCAAATGGGACATCTTGGTTAGCCAATGCTTCGATAATATTCTTTTTTACATCTTGTAAGAATTGTAGAAATGAAATATTATCTTCAACTTGAGTTCTAATAGCAAGATTATTAATAAAAAAACCAATTAAATCTTGAACTTCTTCCCATTGACGTCCAGAAACCGGAACCCCGACTATCAAATCCTTCTGATTAGAATAACGATACAACCATACATTATATGCAGCAAATAATGTCATGAAATTAGTTGTACCTTCTTTTATACTTAATCGCTTTATTGCAGAACTTATATGACTATTTACCTTAAATTTGTATATGCTACCCTTATTTGATATGTCCTTAATAAATGAGTCTTTAAACAACTGAAGTATTGGCAGTTCGCCAGAAAGTTTCTGTTTCCAATAATTGATTTGTGAAATATATTCTTCACTATCTAACCAATCTTTTTGAAAGTATGTAAAATCTACATATTGTATGGGTAACTCTTCAATTTCATTTCTTCTTCCATTTAAGTAGGCATTATAAAATAAAGATAATTCTTTTCTTAATACCTCTAACGAAAGTCCATCAGAAATGATATGATGCACATTAATAATTAGTAGGAATTCTTCAACAGTTATCTTAATTAGCTTAACTCTAAATAGCGGACCTCTGCTTAGGTCGAAGGAGAATTCTGCTTCTTCTTTTGCTATTTCTAATGCACTTTCCCAGGCTACATCATGATTTAAAGTTGTCATATCTTCACTATTAATAGCCCAATCAATTTTATTATGAACTTGTTGCATTAATTGCTCTTCACTATACATAAAAGTAGTGCGAAGAGTA
The DNA here is from genome assembly GCF_000513115.1 of Halalkalibacter hemicellulosilyticusJCM 9152. Lineage (GTDB taxonomy): Bacteria > Bacillota > Bacilli > Bacillales > Bacillaceae_D > Halalkalibacter > Halalkalibacter hemicellulosilyticus. The sequence continues at coordinate 7,925 of NZ_BAUU01000042.1, read as the reverse complement.
TCATGCCTATGTATGACACATTCGAATGCCTGATTAAGTGCATCAAGATTTATATTACCCTGAATCCTTAAAGCAGTAGGCATATTATAAACAAATTTGTCATTAAGGAGCTGATCAGTTAACCAAATCCTTTTTTGGGCATAAGATGCTTCAAATAAGTATGTCTCGTCTAATTTTTTTTCTTCTGATAAATTATTCATTAATCTACTCCTTTCTTAGACTAAATAATAATATAATTAGTTCATTCGATATTCAGTTCGTGAAATTTTAGGGATTTTTTGTTTGGGTTTAACATGAGTTAAATCTTTACTTTTTCTTATACTATCAGCTAATTTTGCTATACTGCGTTGTTCATACAATATTTGCATGGAAAGGTTTAAATCTAGAATTGTTCGTAAACGATGAATAACCATTGTTGCTAATAAAGAATGTCCACCAATATTAAAGAAATCTTCATTTATTCCTATTTGCTCTACTTCGAGAACATCACACCAAACTTGAGTAATGATCTGTTCAATTTCATCTCTAGGGGCAACATAATCAGTTTTTGAATAGTTCACTATAGTTGGTAATGGTAATGCATCTCGGTTGATTTTACCGTTTTGATTTAGAGGGAAAGAATCTAATATTATACAAGCTGATGGAACCATATATTCTGGAAGTTTCCCTTGTAAATAATTGATTAAATCCTTTGGTTCCAAGCTATCATTAGATCTCAAAACAACATAAGTAACAATACTTTTATCTCTACTTTTACTTTCACGAGTAATAGAAAGCGCCTCTTGAACAGAATAATGTTCCAATAAAGTTCGTTCAATTTCTCCTAGTTCTATTCGATAGCCACGAATTTTCACTTGATTATCCTTGCGCCCTAAATATTCGATTTGACCATCTTCCCGTAAAATCACTAAATCGCCAGTTCTATACATTTTCATTTCTGGCTGCCATGGGCAATGAACAAAGTGCTGTTTGTTTAATTCTTCACGATTTAGATAACCTCTAGTAACTCCTCTTCCAGCTATACATAATTCTCCTTTAACTCCGATTGGCTGATGGTTCAAATGCTCATCTACAACGTAAACTTGAACATTTGGTAAAGGAGTTCCAATAGGTATACTTGAATAAATACGATCACCAGTAACCGTATAATTCGTTGCGTAAACTGTACATTCTGTTGGCCCATACAAGTTTTCTAAGCACACCTCTTTAAGGATTCCCCTTAATCTTTGAGCTACTTTTTTTGGGAACTCCTCTCCAGCTACCATTAGATATTTTAATGACTTAAATCCCTTGTTGTTATTTTCCTCAAGTTGTTGTGTGAACGTATTTAATAAGGCTGGCACAAAATTTACGTGTGTTATATTCGAGTCGTCCAAAACTTTTACAAGTCTATCAGGATCCTTCTCTAAATCTGGCTCTAATATAACTAAGTGTCCTCTCCCTAAAATCCACCCAAAAAGTTCACTAATAGAAACATCAAATGTATATGGAGTTTTAAATAGATAACAATCGCTATCTTCAATTGGATACTTTTCCTGCAATACATTAAGAATATGAATCAAATTTCGATGCTCTACCATTACACCTTTAGGTTTTCCTGTCGATCCAGAAGTATATATAATATACGCTAAGTCATTCTTAGTATTTATGTTACTCAAGCTACTTTCGTCTGTAGAATAGTTAGACTTGTCATCTAATAGTAATGTATTGTATTTATCATTACTGAGCCTATCTTTATACTTTGATTGTAGGAGCACCAAATTCGCTTGGCTATCCTCAAGAAAATAATTAACCCTTGTTTTAGGATAGTTAGGATTAATAGGTATATAAGCTCCTCCTGCCTTAAGAACAGAAAAAATTCCTATAATCATTTCAATAGAACGCTCTGCTATAATAGCTACCTTATGATCTCGGTTAATACCTTTTTCTCGTAAAGTTCTAGCTAGACTATTTACCTTTTTTAGTAGCTCTCTATAAGTTAAAGTTTGATCACCGTAGACTATTGCTTTTTTATCGGGGTTTTTAGCAACCATTTCTTCAAAAATACTCATAATATTATCTTGTTTTAAACTCAACTCATTACTATTGTAATGCTCAATCCATTCAATATCTTGTAAAGTTAATATATCTATCTCATGTAATTTAATATTTAGATTATTCATCACCTGATCTAAAATCTTGTTATAATGGCTTAATATTCTAGTAACAGTAGTCTCTTTATATAAGTTTGAATTGTAGTTCACCTTCAAATTAATACCATCACTATCCAAGTTGAAAGAAAAAGAAAAGTTATTATTTCCTATATTAGAATTTACATGGATATTATCAAGTTGTATTAACACACCATGATGAATACTCCCTTTAACCGCATTTATCAGATTGAGTTCTTCATAAAGAACGTCTAATGGGAACATTTGATGTTCTAATGCATCCAATACTGTTTGTCTGACCTGTACTAATAACTCTTTAAATGTCATTTGATGGTTTATTTTATTACGCAATAAAAATTCATCATTAACGGCGTTTTCTTGATGTTCTTTAAGTATTGGTAGCCTTACTATAATGTCTTTTGAACCTGTATACTTATATATAAGTACTAAAACAGTTGAAACAAGTAAAATATTCAAAGTATGATAATTGTCTTTACTTATGTTCTTTAATTCACTTGATCTATCATTGGGTAATGTATAATTATAGGAGAGGTTTGTTAGTTCTCCTTTTTCCATAATAAAATCAGTCGGGAAAGAAGCAACTTCATTTATATCTTTTAATTCCCCTTTCCAATATTCACCTTCTCTTACCTGTAGATTAGCCAAAACTTTTCGGTTACTTTTTACATGATTTATTCTATTCAACGTTCTCACTCCTCAGCGATAGACCTATATGAAATAAATTAGAAAGGTAAATTAATTTGTGGCACCTGCTTCTTCTTTATTTCCTTAGGATTAAGAATATTAATCTCACCTATTAAAATATTAGGATCCACAGTTACAATTTCTAGAATTACAGTAAAGTAGCTTTCAAATTGTTTCATAGTTTCGAGAGTAAATATATCTTTTAAATACTCCCAATCAACTAATAAATGATCCTCCTCGACATAAATTTGCATATTCAAATCAAACATTGCATATTGATTATGCTCAGTAGAAATATTCACATTACCATCCATAAATTTCATATTATGTAGTCTAAAACTTTGCAGTGCAATCATTGTGTTAAAGAGTGGATTTTCATTATACTTACGTTCATTGACAACATGTTGAACTAAACTCTCAAATGGATAATCTTGATTATCAAAAGCACTTACCATTCTCTCTTTAACTTGATTTAAAAAATCACTAAACTTTAAATTCTGTTGTGGATAATTGCGTAAACATAATGTATTTACAAACATTCCTACGGTCTTTTCTAGTCCTGGATAATTCCTGCCGGACACTGGAGTACCAACTGTAATATCTTCTTGATTTGTAATTTTCATTAAGAAGATGTTATATATAGTCAGTAGGACCTGAAAAAGCGTTGCATCTTCTTGATTTGCTAAATCACGTACTAATGATGTTTGCTTAGTACCAATGCTAAAATTGTATGTAGCGCTGGATAAATCATCATTATTTTTTTTACGATCTGTAGGCAAATTTAGTGTTTGGACATCTTCCTTAAAAGTCTCTAACCAGTACCCAGATTGACTTTCTATAATCTTATGTGAACGATCATTATTCAACCATTCGGAATAATCTTTATATTGTAATTGGACCGATGGAAGTTCCTTGCCCTCATATAATTCTTCTAATTCCTGCAAGAGTATTTTTACTGATATCCCATCTACAATAATATGGTGAAATTCCAGTATGATTTTTTGGATATTATTTTGATTAACTAAACCAACCCTTATCAAAGGTGCCACTGATAAATCAAATGGTCTAGAAGTCGGGATACCGTTTAAACCTTCTCCTTCATAAGTTTCTATTTCTAATTCAACTTCTTTGTTTATTTTTTGGACAATCTTACCTTCTTGATATAAAAATGAAGTTCTTAATGATTCATGGCGATTAATTAATTCTTTCAAGGAGTTTTCTAATCGACTGACGTTAATTTCACTTTTTACATCAATAATCATTTTAACATTGTAGTTGGTTAAATTTGGATGCATTTCTTGTTGCATATACATTCTGCTTTGCTGAGGAGACATTGGATAATAATCTTTTTCATTAGTTAATGGAATGGGTATTAATGTATTTGTACTTTTTTCTTTTAATTTCTTAGCAAGACTTTCTATACTAGGGTTTATTAATATCTCCGATAATGGGAATTCAATTCCAAATTCCTTTTGTATTCGAGCATGCAAATTAGTAGCAGTTAAGGAATCTCCACCTAAGTCATAGAAATGTTCGTTTAAATTAATATTAGGGATTTCCAGAACTTGTTCCCATATAGTTAACAACTTTTCTTCTGTTTTCTTACTAAACTTTGGATAGCTTTCATTTTCCATAGGAACATAGTATTCTGGTTCAGGTAAGGCATTTAAATCTATTTTTCCATTTGCATTTAAAGGAAAATGATCTAATTTAATCATATATTTAGGGATCATATAACTTGGTAAAAAATTATTAATAAACTTCCTTAAATCTGCCTCATCTAGTCTTCTGTTATTAATAGTTTCATAGTAAGCACAAAGTTGTTTTTCTCTATTCTTTGGGTGTTCTTTGACAGTTATATAACCTTTAATAATTTCCTTGTGAGACAACAATACAGTCTCGATTTCATTTAGTTCTATTCGAAACCCTCGTATTTTAACTTGGTGGTCAATTCTTCCACAAAATTCAATATTCCCATCACTACGCCATTTAGCTAAGTCACCTGTCCTATATAACTTTTCGTTTTTATTGAATGGATTTTCTATAAACTTCTCATTTGTCAATTTGGGATTATTTAAATAGCCACGTGATATTCCATCTCCACCTAAATATAGTTCACCTATTACTCCAATTGGCTGAATTTGTTTATATTGATTTAAGATATAAGCACTAGTATTAGATATCGGCTTTCCGATAGGTATTTTATCTTCAAAAATCCTATCAACTTCATACGTAGTGGAAAAAGTAGTATTCTCAGTAGGCCCGTAACCATTTATAATTTTCATTTGAGGATAGTTAGTCTTAATCAAATTTATATGTTTTGTCGATAACTCGTCCCCACCCACAAGCAAATTATTTAATGGGGCAAATAGAGTATAGTCTTTATCTACTAATTGATTAAATAATGGAGATGTAAGCCACATAGTATCTGATCTTGTTTCTTTAAGTTTCTGTTTTAATAAATTGATATCCAATAAGGTTGGTTTATCAATTAAGTTTAAAGTACCACCATTTAGCAGTGCTCCCCAAACCTCAAAAGTAGTTGCATCGAACCCAAAAGCTCCCGTTTGTAGAATATTAACATCTGAATTCAAACGAATATAATTAGTATTTTTAACTAGTCTAATAACATTACGGTGGCTTATACATACACCTTTTGGTCTACCAGTAGTCCCAGATGTATACATAACATATGCTAAGTCACTAGAGCTGATATGATCCGTTTTTAAATTCTTTAAAGGCACCTGACTATTATTGATCCTATCTAGATCGATTAGTGTGCCTTTAAAGTAAAGTGTTTTGAATATTTGTTGCTTTGCCAATAAATACTGAGCACCACTATTCTCCGCTATAAACTCTATTCTGTTAACTGGATAGGCCATATCAATAGGAAGATAGACCCCTCCCGCCTTTAGTACACCTAACATACTTATTACCATATCTAGTGGACTATCTAACATTAATCCAACTATTTGATTAGTTTTAATTCCTTCATTCCTTAGGGCATAAGCAATTTCATTAGATCGTTCGTTTAATTGTTTGTAGGTATAACTTAAACCATTGAATGTGACAGCAACTTTATCAGGAGAATTCTGAACTTGATTTTCAAATATTTCATGAATGGTTTTATTCTTGGGGTAATTTGTATAATTATCATTAAATACTTTTAAAATTTGTTTCTTCTCGTATTTAGATAAAAAACATACATGTTTTAAGGGGACTTTTGGACTTCGAATCATTTCTTGTAGCAAATTTTTAAAATGTTGAGCAAACCTCTGTATAGTATCTTCTTTGAATAGATTTGTTTTATATTCTATCGAAACTCGAATGGTTTCACCTTCAGATGAATTTAGTTTCAAATCTATGTTATGAAGAGCATCAGTGTTATGTTCTATTTCTTCTCCTGAAAGGTCATCATTTGATTCAAACATAACATTATAAAGATTTGTATTATTGCCACTACATAAATTAAACTCTTTATTTTTAGACGTACTCTCCTCTTCTATAAGAGTGAATAGTCCATCCTTGATTTCACTTAATTGGTCTGTGAATGTACGATTTAAATTTATTTGAGTTTTAACTATAATCGGTTTAGCAAACATTTCAGTTTTATAAATAATGTTTTTATTCTTCACTAGCATTCCTAAAGTAATGTTGGTTTGAGCCGTATAATGGCATAATAATAATTTAAATGTTGTTAGCAAAATAATAAAGCTATCCGTATCGTTGCTCTTTGCAAATTGATACACCTTTCGGGTTAACATAGGGTCAACTTCTACAGTAACTTTTGCTTCACCAGACTTTATTAGTGACTTTCTATTAAAATCGGTAGGCAGGTTTATAAATTCATACTTTTTTTCATCATCACTTTCGTACTTGTTTTCTTGTTCAAGGTGCTTACACTTAGTACAACTTTTTTTTATCGCAATCTTCTGAATATTCCGCCATTAGTTCTAGGCCTCCTGTCCTTATCCAATTTATTAATCCATCAAGACAATTAAACGCTATTCATTACCTAAATCAATTATAAAACCTAAATTGGTCTAGCATGTTTAAATCACTACCTGAAAACACTTTTGTTCTTCTCATTCTAAAACGAACAAAATGTTCTTTCGATTCTATTAATATATATATATTAAACCTACTTAAATCTCTAAAACTAGTACCTGGATGTTCTCTATAAGAATGTCCAGGATATACCTTTACATGAGGTAGAATAATTTCCTTTAAGCGTTGGAAGCTTTCATACATTTCTTCAGGTGAGCCGCCAAATTTATCACATAACCCACAGCCCTCTATAAAAACTGTGTCACCAGTAAAAAGTGCATCTTCAAGTAAATAACACGTACTACCAGTAGTATGACCTGGTGTAACTATACATTTTATAGGGGTTTCACCTAAATTTAATACATCCAAATCCTCAAAGGAATATAAATTTTCTGACTTGAAATTGTAAAAATCACGTTCTACCCTCGACATATAAACTGACGAATTATACTCTTTTACTAGTGGATCCACAAGGTTTACATGGTCATAATGTGAATGAGTTAATAATATCATTGAGGGTTTGACTTGAAATTTAACAAAAAACTTTTTAATTAGGTTTAGGTCCCATCCAGGATCGACAATTGCTGCCTCTGATGTCATGTTGTCTATAATAATATACATATAATTCTGAAGTGATGGTGGACCAGCTTTTAATTGGAAAATCTTGTATGTCAAATTAATCATACTAGTATCCTCATAACAAGGCAGCCCCCTATAAATATTTAGTAGAACATTTTTTGGTAACTGTTATTAAAACATATTATTAATTTACAAATATGTCAATTTATTTTTTATTTTTATATGAAAAAAGTAAATAATTCCTATTATGATAAATTTTTGTTATAGTCATTCTAATATTATATAGGAGAAAATTCCATGTGACTGTCAAGTAATTTGACACAGTTATTGCTTGTTAAATTGAAACACATATTAATAATTTTTAAGAGTAGCTGTGTCAGAAATGTATCGTAATGCTTACGATCTTGTATGAGCTTACCTTTTTCAATTAAAATTTGGCACTTA
>NZ_BAUU01000043.1 GCF_000513115.1 Halalkalibacter hemicellulosilyticusJCM 9152 | reverse complement strand
TAAAGCAAATTTATAATGCTTGCTTTCACTTAATGACGAAGCACGGTTTTTCAAAAGTAAATGTAAATGAAATAGCTGAACTTGCGAATGTATCACCCGCTACGATTTTTAACTATTTTGAAACAAAAGAAAATCTTTATGAAAATATGATGAATCATTGGATTGACCAAGTTCTAGCGGATTATGAGCACATTTTGTATTCTCAGCTCCCTTTTAATCAGAAGCTTAAAGAACTATTCACACACGAATCTGTAAACTTAAAAAAGGCCGCTTCCATTAAGGGACATGATTCATCGGTGAGTCCGCTTACATTTATTTACTCGAACAATGAAGAAAAATTCATAAGCTTTTATTTAAAGCTTGTTGCATTAGGAAAAGAGGAAGGTTACATTTCATCACACTATTCAAATAAAGTATTACTTAGGTATTTAAATATGTACTTACACGAATTCATCCAGCTCTCTGTTCAAAACGAAAACGAAGATAGTGATATCGACCAGCTGCTTGAGTTATTTTTTTATGGTCTAACGGGTAACAAGGTTATTTCCTTTGAAGAAAACGATTCATAAGCACAGGTAAAGAAATTATAATAGGTGGCTCATCAATTAACGGTGGGTGTAGAGTCATTCTTTGAGGTTGAACCATATGATCATTTGAAATCACAATCGGTTGTTTGACTCTTGCACGAAGCGTCGAATGTGGAAGTAAAATGTCTTGTGCTGCCATTCCCCATTGGATAGAAGTAGCCAATAAATAATAAATACCCGGCTTTACATTTGTAAACGAAAATGGCCCAAGACGAGATAGCAACGTTCCATATAGGGGCAAACCTTCAGGGATAGGCTTAGCAAATAAACCCACTAATACAAACCCTTTGAATTCATGAGTTGAATCAATCATTCCTTCTACTTTCAAAGATGGATTAGACCATTGGCTAGTGTCTTCCCAATTCTCTAATTGTTTCAGAGATTCTAGTTGTTCATCTACCTGCTTCATAGAGTGACGGAATTGAACAGGGGTGACACCGACTCTTTCAGTAAACCGAGTCGTAAAGGTTCCTAAGCTTTGTTGTCCAATCTCCATGCCAATATCGCGAACACTTAAGTTTGTTTGCAATAATAGATCCTTTGCCTTTTGTAAACGAAGCGAAGCGACATAATAAAGCGGTGACAAACCCGTAGCCTTTTTAAACATTCGAGCAAAATGATAGCGACTATATGAGATATGATTTGCCAATTGAGCAAGTGTTACAGGTTCGTAGAGATGATCTTGGATATATGAAAGTATAACGTTCATTTCTTCGTTTCTTGCATTCAATACAACCAGCACCTTTTCTTCTATTCTTACACCTATCCTACTACAATTTTACTATCTTTCGAAAGCTTTTATTGTTTTCTCTTCAATGATTTGAGCCATTTTGTGTCAAAGACAGTCTCAGCTATTCTCAAATAATTTCGTTAACTCTTAATCTTTACAATTCATTTACTATTCCGAATTTAGTTAGAAGCATTGTGAATTACGTCGATTTCTGTAGAATGAGAATATACATTTGTTTTCTGCAAATGCACATTTTTGGGTTAGGAGCTAATCATATGAAACTTATCTTTAAGTTACTATTAGGAATTATTTTAGGAGTTGCAATTGGTTTAGTCGGTCCTGATTTCTTAGTTCGTATCCTCATTACGATTAAGTCCGTCTTTGGCAGCTTTATCAACTTTATGATTCCATTTATTATTCTCTTTTTCATTGCTAGCGGAGTCGCTGGTCTTGGGAAAGGTTCAGGAAAACTAGTTGGAAAAACAGTTGGAACAGCATATGTCTCAACGATTTTAGCTGGTTTATTAGCCTTTTTAGTAGCAATGACCGTAATTCCATTTATATCAACTGAAAGTCAAGCTGTAAGTGAAGGAAGCGCTTTAGAACCATTTTTAGAAATGGAGATCGCACCTCTTATGGGAGTTGTAACTGCACTTGTCACTGCTTTTGTTTTTGGAATTGGGATCACAAAGATAAAAGGCGAATGGTTGAAAAACATGTTTGATGAAGGGAAAAACATCATTGAACTCGTAATCGCAAAAGTCATTATTCCACTATTGCCATTTTATATTGCAGGTGTGTTCGCCGAACTCGGCTCAGAAGGAACGGTTTTTGCTACATTGAAAGTATTTGGAATTGTTCTTCTTTTAGCGATTGTTATTCATTGGGTATGGCTAATCATCCAGTATACCGTTGCAGGAATCGTTACGAAACAAAATCCTTTTACCTTATTGAAAAATATGTTGCCTGCTTATTTCACAGCAATCGGTACAATGAGTAGCGCTGCTACGATTCCTGTTACATTAAAATCAGTCAAACAAAACAAAGTAAAAGAAAGTGTAGCAAATTTCGGTGTACCTCTTTGTGCTTCGATTCACCTGTCAGGTAGTGTCATCACCATTATCATGTGTGCTGTTGCCGTTATGGCGATGAGCCCTGAGCTTACTCAGCCAACGTTCTTAGAAATGTTGTATGTTATTTTCATGCTTGGTATTATTATGGTCGCAGCCCCAGGAGTTCCAGGAGGAGCAATTATGGCTGCCTTAGGTGTATTAACATCCGTTCTAGGATTTCATGAAGCAGCAATTGGCCTTATGATTGCTCTGTATATGGCACAAGACAGCTTTGGTACTGCTACAAATGTAACTGGCGATGGAGCAATAAATGTGTTCATCGATCGCTGGTCAAAAGAATCATAAGAAAAACGCGTAATGGGGCAATTAGTGCCCTTCAAAGAGATGTCCTAAAAGGTCACATTCAGACCCTTTAGGACGTCTCATTCATTAACATTTGACTTTCATTAAATATAATTCAAAATCCCCTTACATCTTTCACTCACTTTTTGTCCTTTTTGTCCTTTTTGTCCTTTTTGTCCTTTTTGTCCTTTTTGTCTTTCTTCTCTTTTTTCCCTTTCTTGTCTACCATTTCTAATCCATTTATTGCAGCCTCTAATTCAGCTATCGCAGATTGTAATTCCTCTTCAGTTCTAATCCTTGTCACTGCTACTTTTGCCTGCTCAATTGCTGACTGTAATGTGGAAAAAGACTCCTCTGTATATATGTTATCTTCATTTGTAAATTGCTCAGCATCTTTAATGAACTGTTCAAACTCAGAAATATCAAGCCCTACATACTGATCTCCTGTTACAATCGCTGGAGTAGGAGGCTCATCCATACCATGCCCCAAGAAAAATCCTGGGTGAGGCGGTTGATTGTACGCAACATTTTGCCATGCAATTGCCACACGATATGTCGGATCATGCATGAGTGTATAAATCCTGTGATCCGTTTCATAAGTCGTTGTATATATTCTTAATTCGGTGCTATCAGCAGATGGCCAAATCACTTCTTCTCGCCAATCACCAAATAGATCAGCTTGCAAAGAAGGGTTTCCTTTCGTCCAATTGTTCGAACGTGTCCCTTCTGGAACAAAAATCGTTTCAAGTTCCTCTGTTTCCCAATTCCATTTTTCAATTTTACCAACACCATGCGGATCACTATTTGGATTGAAATCATGATCTAACATTTCACGTAATAAATCACCTGTCCACCAAACCGCATGATTAATCGACATCGGCGTTTTTTCTGTAATTAATTCCCCCTCAACAGAATACAGGCCACTACCTCCTGAGCTTCCATCCCATGAATCAGAAGCCCACAGTTCTGCACCGTCATAGCGAGGATCAATATCTGCCGCAAGCCCTCGACCTACATCTGATCCAGTACGTACACCCCATAGTAGTTCACCAGTCTCTGCATCACGAATCCCATATCCAACTGGCGATCCACTGCTTTCATGAGGCTGAAATGCCTCAATACCAGGACGATTCGGATTCAAATCTGTTACATGGTTCGCATCCCCATGTCCCCATCCAGTCGTATGGAGCCCGTGCCATCATGATCCACAACCATTCCACCGTAATAAATTTCATCAAAGCCATCCCCATCCACATCAATAGCCGAAATACTATGATTTCCTTGTCCTGCATAAGCGCCATGACCAGGATCATTACTATCAAAAATCCATCGTTCCGTTAATTGTCCATCTCGCCAATCATACGCAGCAAGAACGGACCTTGTATAATAACCACGTGCCATCACAATACTTGGACGTTCCCCATCTAAATATGCAACCGTCGCTAAGAATCGATCAACACGATTCCCGTAACAATCCCCCCATGAACATACATTACCTCGTGGCGGATAATAATCAATCGTTTCCAACGCTTCACCAGTCTCACCGTTAAACACGGTTAAATATTCCGGACCTGATAGAATATAGCCATTTGAGTTTCGCCAATCTGCTTCAGAATCACCAATGACATTACCTACACCATCGACAGTTCCATCCGCTGTTTTAAATACGAGCTCTGACTTGCCATTTCCATCAAAGTCATAGACTAAAAATTGTGTGTAATGCGCTCCAGCGCGAATGTTATGTCCGGCATCAATTCGCCATAGTCTCTCACCTTCGAGCGTGTACGCATCTAAATAGACATTTCCCGTATAACCAGACCGGGAATTATCTTGAGCGTTAGTGGGTTCCCACTTTAAAATAATTTCATAGTTACCATCACCATTCAAATCACCGACACTCGCATCATTTGCCGTATACGTATATTCTTCACCTGAAGGGGTCACCCCGTCCTCTGGCTTTTCAAGTGGAATACTTAAATATTGCTCTGACCATACATCAACAATTTCCGTTAACGGATCACCACTACCATTATTAACTCTCACTTGATACGTCGAATCAATGTTTCCATCTGTATCAACATAATTTGTACTAGAAGTGATTGGCTCTGAATTAATCTTCACTCCATCCCGGTAAACGTCAAAATGAACATGCGGAGGGTCTGTTCCAAGCATCCTCCAGCCGATATAAACTCCCTCTTCAGTCTTTACCGCCACTAAAGAACGATTCAAACGCTCCATCTGTCGTAAACGCTGTTCTGTAATAGGTGATTCAATTGGTTCAGAACGATCCGATATTCCTCCAGCATTCACAGCACGAACAACATAATAATAATGATTATACGTAAAGATAGAATCATCGGTATAACTTGTCTCAGAGCTCTCTCCAACTTTTGTATACTCGATTTCATAATTCGGATATTTAGACTGATCAAAACGAGAACGGTAAATATAATACTGGGTTGCTTCATCCACTTCATCCCACGAAATCGTCACTTCGTCTAATAAAGCTTCTTCGATGCTTAATCCTGTTGGAGCATTGGGAATTGTAACTCCTTCATCAACCATTCGCACAGTCACTTCATTACTGTAATCAGATTCAATCCCTAGTTCCGTAACCAACGTAACCGCATAATTGTAAGCGTAACCAATCTGAGCCGTACGATCTATATAGATTCCTTCTTCTGCTTCGTCAATACGGGTAAAGTCGCTTTCTCCTACTAATTTTCGATAAACATTATACGTTTGCGCTGAAGAATCTTCATCCCACCGTAATGTAACGGCAGGTTCTGGTGATAACACCTTATCCACTACTTCAAGACTCGTTATTGCCGACATCGGAATAATCTCTAGCCCATTAATACGACCATTTTCTCCAATTTCAATATTTAATTGACCATCCTCTACCGTCGTCATCGCTGTTAATATTCCATACTCCCCTGCATTTGAAGTAATATTGCCTTGGTTCTCACCTTCAATGACGAAGCTTGATCGATTAAAGGCTATCTCATCTCCAGCAATAATTCTAATGAAATAATCTCCATTTGGTAAATCAACCATAAACTCATAATCATTATTAATAATGAAGTCTCGTCTAAGTGGATCAGGAGCTCCTCGGTCTCTTTGATCAACGTTCTTATTAATTCCATATCCTCTTTCATCAGTATATTGCATCGTATTCGTTACTTGTAAATACCCGTCCTCAACAGGACTACTGGCCGACCCAAAATCAAACATTAAATGTAAAGTCTCTTCAGGTAAATCTAGCTCTTCTTCTTCAGTTATTTGAATGATTTCTATCGCATTGATTCTTGCCCATTCACCAGAGAAATCAATTGTGATCTGTTCATCCTCTACAAGTGCAACGTCCTCATAAACAATAAACTCCCCTCCACCTGTACGCTCACCGCCTTTCACATCACCAGCTTGAAGAGCATAGCTTGTCCGGTTATTGTCCCACTGGGAGCCAGTCGTAATAAATACTTTATACTCTCCATTTGGGACATCTATCATAAATTGATTTCCGCTTGCTAATACAAAATCTCGTCTTAGATCATCTGGATTCTCTTGGTCTCTAGAATCATTCATTCTCACTAACTCAAAGCCATAACCTAACTCACTAGTATACCCTGTCATTTGTGAAACCTTCGTATAACCTTCAGCAACCGGGCTTGTCTCCGTTCCTAGATCGAACTTCAAATGTAGCTTTTCCTCAGTTTCAGATAATATGGTCGTTTCAGCGAAGACACCACTACTCGCAAACAATGAAAAAATCATTAAAATAATCATTAGAACCGTCATCTTTTTCTTGACCATGCCCATCCTCCTCATTTTTTAATTCCTCACATTCCATAATGAATTAAGAAAAACGAAATAGCGTCTTTTCTAATAAGCATTGTACGGAGTCGTTACAAGCAAGTTAAGCTTTTTTAGAAAAGACCCTTTCTTTCATCTCTCCTCCTTCCTTCAAAAGATTTCTATACAAAATAATGAATAGATACATAAGAAGATTTATTCACTACTCGTATTGACTCTTTCATAAGACTGTGCTTTTTTATTTCTTAAGAGAACATGTGAAAAAAAGGTCAATGCTAATCCTTGCCCCCAGCCTTCAATTCTTTTTTTCGATGTTTGTAAATATCCTTCAACCGTATTCATAACAGCCGTTCCTGTTGACACATCTAAAACATTTCCATGCTTATCAACTTTCTCTAACATGCCTTCTAAAGCCCTTTGTGCAGCACGATATGATTTAGGTGTATGACCTGTTAGAACAAGTGCTGCACCTATTCCTGCTGATCCAGACGTTTCTTCATATGACGTTGGATCCGTCAAGACGGTGTGCCATAATCCTTTATCAGATTGTAACTCTATTAGAGCACTTAATTGATCTCGTAAAGAACCGTATATTTCCATAAAGGCAGGTTCTTTTACGTCAATCATTCTTACTACTTGAGCCATCGTATACGCCGCCCAAGCATTACCGCGCGCCCAATAAATACTTGACATGTTATTTCCTTGAACATGATCCCAACCATGATAATATAGATTCGTAATCGGATCTTGTAAATACTTCTCATGTCCCTGAAATTGCAGGAATCCATCCTGTGTATAGCGTTCATCTCTCAATTCTGTACCGATCCTAATAAGGAAGTAGCCCGCCATAAATAACGTATCGATCCACGCTTGTTCAGGAAAATCATTCCGTCCTACTCCGACCGTATGTTGCAGCACTCCTTCTGCAAAGCGAAGCGCATCGTTCAATAAATAATCAGCCTTATTTTGAGCTAATTCCAAATAGCGCGTATCACCAGTCTCTTGATATAAAGTTAATAAAGTATGCCCCATCGAAACGATGTTCACTGACATCGGAGGTAAACCAAACGCAATATATTCATCCACCCACTCCTGTAAACGTTCAATATACTGCTCCTTTCCTGTTGCACGAAAGGCAATACCTACGCCATAAAATGCGACACCAGCTGGCCAATCCCACGAATAATCCACTGTAAATGTTCGTTCAACCATTCGATCAATAACCTGGAGTAATTGTTCTTCATTCGCGACTAAAGGCTTCACGATTTTTCACTTCCTTTCTCTCTGTTTCACTTAACGTTCCTTTCTTTCGTTGAATCATGAGAAAAGCATGATGAGCAGGCATCATCACAACAAATGCAAACAAGCTCATACTTACAATAGACATTAACGCTTGAAACATAAATAAGATATACCCTAACCCAAATGAACCAGCGACCATGAAGATTGTCGGAAGTGGATTTATAACCATCGTTAAAAAAGCCGTCTTTAGTACATTAAGGATTGACTCATCTTCAACATAAAGAAGAGTAGGAAAAACATAAAAAAGCATCAAACTATAAAGAAAAACAAGAACAAGCAGTGGAATGCTTAAATAATGTAAAATAACATATTGTGATGAATTCATCACATACAAATCAATATACAAAACAACGCCCGTACCACCAAGCAAATATCCTAACACATTGCTCTTTATAAAATACGTTTTATACGCATGCCAAAAAGATTGAAAGATCGCCACATCCACTTTCTTATTTATCCACCGATACATAACGAAAAACGTTGCAATCAATGCTGGAAAAAAACCGAACAGTCCTAAACCGAGAAGTATAAACAACACCGCCAAAACATTGAGATACACGAGTTTCGTAAACCACTGTAATACGTTCAATAAAGCTGTCATCCTTATCCTCCTCAACAAAGTCTGCATAGATATTATACTTTCAACACATTTATCGGCGCATTCATTCAGGTGAATAAGCTGGATCTAACTCCAGCCATCACCCCTTTAATCCACTTGTACTAATACCCTCTACGACATAACGTTGGAAGAAAAAGAACACAAGGAAGACTGGAACAAGTGATAAAATCGACATCGCAAACATCGCTCCCCAGTTAGAAACTGTTTCGTTGCTTAGGAACATGTTTAACGCTAGCGAAACCGTATATTTACTTGGACTATTCAAATAGAGGACAGGTCCTAGTAAATTATCCCATGTCCAATAGAATGAAAAGATGGCCGACGTCGCTAATGCTGGTGTAATGAGAGGAAGAATGATTCGATAGAAAATCTGGAACGTATTACATCCATCAATCGTCGCCGCTTCATCCAATTCCCTTGGTATCGTTCTAATAAATTGAACAAGTAAAAATATGAAAAATGGATGCCCGAAGTAAGCTGGGACAACTAGTGGCTTCAAAGAATTCAACCATCCAAGCTCTGAGAAAATAATATATTGAGGAATCATGACGACTTCATACGGTAGTAGCAACGTAAAAATCATCACACCGAACCAAAATGACCGCCCTGCAAATTTCAATCTAGCAAACCCGTATGCAATCAGAGCACAAGAGACTAAATGTCCAATTAGTGTTAGCACAACGAAAACAGCTGTGTTTTTAATAAAAACACCGAAATGATGACCACCAAACCCTTCCCATCCTTGAACATAGTTACTTAAGATAAAAGGTCTCGGAATAAGCGAATCAGCCGTAATAAAAATTTGCTCACTCACTTTAAAGGAACTCATTAATAACCATATAACTGGATAAAGAAGGAGGATCGCAAAGCCACCTACTAACAGATGATACAAAAACCATTTTGGAGTAAATTTATTCATCTGCTACTTCCCTCCTTCTGATTCATAATGCACCCAATATTTTGAAGTATAGAAGATTAATCCTGTTAATATACCAATAATCACTAGCATCACCCATGCCATCGCTGATGCGTACCCCATGTTGAAGTATTCAAATCCTTGCTTAAAGAGATACAGTGAGTAAAGCAATGTTCCATCTAACGGTCCGCCGGTTCCTTTTGAAATAATATAAGCAGGAACAAACGTCATAAAGGCTGCGATCGTTTGCATGATCAAATTAAATAGAATCACCGGGCTTAACATCGGTAATGTAATCGATCTAAACTTCTGAAGAAAGCTGGCACCATCAACGCTCGCAGCTTCATAATAGCTGATTGGGATTGACTTTAGCCCTGCTAGAAAAATTAACATGGAGGATCCAAATTGCCATACCGATAGAAAGATGAGCATCCATAAGGCTGCTGTTGGATTCCCAAACCATGCAATACCATCTAGTCCAAAGAAACGAAGCCCTAAGTTTACGATTCCGTCATCTCCGAAAATATTTCGCCACATAATCCCTACGGCTACGCTTCCTCCAATTAGAGATGGTAAATAATACATCGTCCGATAAAGACCGACTGCACGCGAACCGGCATTTAATAACATCGCAATGAGAAGAGCAAACGCTAGCCTCAACGGAACTCCACCAAATACATATATAAATGTAATCGTTAATGACTGGATGTATCTTGCATCGTCTGTAAACATTTTTGTGAAGTTTTCAAACCCTATCCATTCAGGAGGTGCAAACAAATTGTATTGAGTAAATGAAAAATAAAGTGATGAGCTCATTGGAATGATCGTAAAGGCTAAAAATCCAATAATAAATGGAGAGATAAAGAAATACCCCCACAAGTTCTCTTTTAGCCGTAGATTTAAGTTCTTTTGCGGCGGTACATCGATGTTTTCTTTTAGCCGAGTATTCATGTACTCATCTCCTTTCTCATAAAAATTGAGTAAATTAACTGTTAATAATGGCACTGAAGGAGTAAGCTGTTTACTCTATCAGTGCCTTCTATTTAGTCGTCTTAAATGCAACTCTTTCAGTTCATTAATTCAAAATACCTTCTGCTTGCTGTCTAAAGCGATCAGCAGCATCTTCTGGCGTTGCTTGACCATACGCCATTTCTTCTGCTAAATTATCAAGCAAGTCAATGATTTGTCCTGCCTCTGCTGGATCCGGTGGTCCCATATCCGAGCTGTTCTGTTCAGCCCACTCAATATATTCAAAGATTGCTGCTTGCGCTTCAGAAACCTCGCTCGCTAATGCATCTTTCACTGCAGAAGAGCCCGGAACTCCACGATCTCCTAAAATGATTTTGTTTGCTTCAATATCATTTACCCAGAAATCAATAAATTGAGCTGCTGCTTCTTTATGCTCTGAGTTTTCCGCAATGGAGAAATACATACTAGGCTTCAAGAATAAACCATCAGATGCCCCAGGCCCTGGCATTGGATGCATGTTAAACGGCACACCTGCGACTTGCTGAAGTCCAACAAACTGATTGGACCATTGCCAAATCCCTACCCCTTCTCCTTTTACAACAGGGTCATCTTCAAAACCACTTAATTGTGCTAAATAATCTGGTGTCGGTGTAAGACCTTTTTCAACTTGATCTTTCACCATAGTAAAGAAATCAATAAATAATTGATCATCGTCATATCCCAATCCACCGTCTGCTCCATATAAAGAGTGTCCATGTGTACGTAAGTAGTAGTGGAAGAACACATCTGCTTTCATACCTGTATCAAAATAAACGCCTGCATCAGCTGCTTTTTCCGAAATTTCTATATAGTCATCCCACGTCCAATCTTCAGGGATTTCATCTACCCCTAGCTCTTCTAGAAGAGCTGGATTATAATGAAAACCAACTGCATTAACTCCAAGGTTAAACCCATAAATTCCATCATTCACTTCTCCACCTGAAACAATTGTATCCGCAATGTTTGACACATCAATCCGCTCGCCAATATACGGTGTTAAATCCGCTAATTGATTATTATCTGCATATTGTGTAATACGAGATAAATCCATTTGAATAATATCTGGCAGTTCATTAGCTGCCGCTTGTGGTGCTAGTCGTTGCCAATAGTCATCCCAGCCCGCATACTCAGGCTCAATCCTAATGTGAGGATTTTGCTCCTGGAACATTTCAATGACTTCATTTGTTAATTCATGCCTCGGTTGGTCACCCCACCATGCAATTCTTAATGTAATATCCTCTTGTTCTTCTACTGCTGTATCATCATCGTCAGTCTCGACAGCTTCATTGTCCTCATCACCATCTGCTTCAACTGCTGCATCATCATTACTGTCTCCACAAGCAACAAGCATCACCATCAACATGAATCCAATCAATAAAACAAACCATTTTTTCATTGAATAAACCCTCCTTTTTTATAATTGAAAGCGATTACAAACCAACTATAACATTGACTTTTCCGAAAGCATTAGATAAAAAACAGACATCTTTGTTCAAAAACTAGACATGATGAGAAACGTTTTTCAATCGTCTTCCTATGGATCATACCTACAAGAAAGCGGCGTGCGGAGCCGTTAATAGGGTTTAGTTCATAAATGAGAGTATCAAGCGTAGGCGACAGCTTTTACGAACCTAGTTGCACAGCGCCAACCAACAAAGGTAATCCTCATTCCTCTAAATCAGAGAACAAACGCTTCCTGAGAAGAAAATGTCGTCCTCATTCCGCTATCTTGGCTTTTATGGCTCCTTTTGCACTCATTCAGCTTAAATAGTGGAATGAGAAACCGTAACGACATGAAACATAGAATGAGGAGGAGAATAGAGGAATGAGGAACCGCATAGAGCACGTGACCTTTACCTCCCGCTTCTGCCATACTTGCGGCATGCGGAGCCGTTACAGCGATTTTCAGTTTTTTTGAAAGTAAGATTCTTTCAGAAAAACGCGTAACGAGCGAAGCCAACGCTCTTCATTGGCCCGCTCTCTTCTTCGGTTTCTTCTCACATTTTCTTTATAAAATTTATACATTCAGATCTTTCAAAAAAAAAAGCGACAGCGTCTTCACCTATACACTCCTTGATAAATTTCTAATACTAAAAAAAGATGTCCTTAAAAGCAAACGCCTTAGAAGAACATCTTAATCATTACGAATATTTCATAATATCTGACGGAGTGGACCCTGTAATTTTTTTGAATAGTTGACTAAAATATTGCGGGTTTTCACCAAAACCTAGTCTTTCAGCTAATTCACATACTCGAATCCCTCCTTCTGACTCAATCATTTCAACCGCTCTTTCTATCCGTTTATTCGTTACATAGGAAGAAAATTTCACCTTCATTTCTTTTTTAAAGAGCTTCCCTAAATAATCCGCATTCATGTACAGCTCGTTCGTAGCCACCCACTGCAATGTCAATTGAGGGTTCCCTAAGTTTTCATCAACAATCATGAGCATGTTCTGTATAACTTCGGAAGGATACTCTTTTTTCACTTGATTATTTAACGTTTGGAAACGTGTGAAGAAATCCTGAAAAAAAGAAACAAACTCATCTATCGTTTCGAGCTCCTCCATTTTGACGATTGCTCGAATTCGTTCTTTACTTGAAAAAGAGACACTTTTTTTAACAAGAGATAAATAAAGATGTGTAAAGTATGATTTCACTAAACTCGGGTGTAGCTGTATGCTTTTTATTCGATCCACCATATTTACAATTTCACCAACAGCTTGACTGATATTTTTAGACTTTAACAAACGAACTAGCTTTTGTTCATCATAACGATATAATTCACTATCATCTTCACTAAATGGTGCCGTTACTTCGTTTAAAGTGATATCATTTATTCCGTTATAAAACTCCTTAATTCTAGAATGGTTTGCTTCCTGTGTATACACTTCAATTTCTTTAACAGTTTCTCTAATCGCCTTTGAAATGATCTCCTCATTACATGGCTTCAATAAATAGTGCTTTACACCAAATCGCATCGCCTTTTGCGCATATTCAAATTCATTAAAGCCTGACAATAAAATCCATTTAATATTCGGATATAGATTTGAGCCTCTCTCAACTAACTGTAATCCATCTAAACCAGGCATGGTAATGTCGGTAATAACAATATGTGGCTCTTCCCTCTCAATAAATTCAAGTGCCTCCACTCCATTTTTAACTGCTCCAATTAACGCCACACCTTGACTTTTCCAATCTACAATAGATGAAATCCCTTCCAAAATCATCCGTTCATCATCGACTAACAATACTTTGTACATATCGATCTCCCCCATTCATTGGCAATACAACCTCTACTCTTGTTCCTTTACCAACTTCACTATCGAGCGATACTCCATACTCATCTCCAAATAATGCCACTATCCTCTCTTGTAAATTCCTCAATCCGATACCATTCCCTTGCGACTCATAATCCCAGGTTTTGATTTTGTTTAAAAGCTGGCCATCCATGCCCATTCCGTTGTCCTCTACTGTAAATAAGATACACTCGCCTTTTGACTTCGCTGAAACAGTGATGATACAAGTTCCAATCATTTGTTGAAGTCCATACCTAATCGAATTATCTACGAGTGGTTGTAAGATAAATTTAGGAACCTTACACGCATACAATTCAGAAGCAACATTCATTTCGAAATGTAAACGTTCTTCAAATCGATAAGCTTGAATCGTTGTATAACTTTCAACGATCTTCAACTCTTGTTCAAGTGGAATAAGTGCTTCTTTAACATTAATAGAAGATCGCAATATAAAGCCTAATGACTCTGCCATTTTTGAAATATGATGCTGCCCTTTCACTTTCGCTTCCCAATTAATTGAATCCAACGTATTGTACAGAAAATGAGGATTAACCTGTGCTTGTAACACTTTATATTCTGTATCTTTGATGATCGATATTTTTTTGTAATTTTCAGAAATGAGAAACTCAATTTGTTTCATCATTTGTTTAAAATTCTCATGCATTTGCCCTGTTTCATCTTGAGGAAACTTCAAATAATCAGCCTCTAACATGCTATAATCACCCGTTTGAATCCATTTCATTTTGCGATTTAAATGTTCAATTGGATTCGTAATATTTCTAACAAATCGTGTTCCTATAAAGAGCACAACGATAAAAAGGAGGCTGTAAGTAACAATCACTGCATTTCTAACTGCTGTAATAGCCTCAAACAGATTGCTATACGGTGTAACAATCATATACATCCAATTTGTGCGATTCGATTGATGATACGTCACAAAATAACGTTCTCCCTCATCCTTCATTAAATGATAACCGTTGTCTCCGTGTATTTGGCCGTTAAGGAACTGAGCAGAAAAAGGCGAATGAAGAGGATAAATAAAATCACCATGTTCATCAAGAATCATCATATTAGCTCCATCACCACTTATACTATGAGAAAAATGAGACACAAGCGCTTCAATATCTAAACGAACCATTGCGATACCTAATGAATGAAGGGAAAGACTTAGCGGAGAATAAGAACGAATTTCACGCGCAATAATTAATGAAGGATCCTCTTCATTAGGTAAAACCCATTTGAGCCCACCATGTTCATTTGTTGCTTCCGTCTTCAACCTGTATAAGCGATCCTCAGAAACCGCAACCGTTTGATTTCCAGATGCCATTTCACGATTGTCAAGATCATAAACTTGTAGAGAGAGCACATATTGATTTAATGCACCCACATCAAGTAAGCGCTTTCTTAAATCGGTACTTGACATAAACTTTTCATAATCAGATCGATCACTGTTTAAAATGCGTAACGAATCTTGAATTTGTAAGTCCGTGGACATCTGAAAAGAAAGTCTCTCCATTTTTATTAACTCATTTTCAATGGATCCTAGCGAAACGGCTAACGTCTGAGCAGATTGTCGGTAAATTTCCTCATTATAAGTATTAAATGCATACTGCAAAATAAAAAGTCCACCCGTACTAAAGGCAAGTGTCACACTTAAAATTAGGAACAACATCTTATACTTGATCCTAAGGTTAGCGTAATAAGACTTCAGCTTAGTCAGCATCTCATCACCTTCTTTTTTATGACAAACCTACTATCAAATTATGAGTTTTCAAGCCAAATATGATGACCATACGTGCTTAATTAAGAAATTCCATTCGACGTCTTTTCAACGTTTCCTTTAAATCTTTTTTATTTATTGTTTTTTGTAAGGTTTTGTTGTTTTTCAAAACAATGTGAAGGATAAAACACGATAGTTGATTTGTTAAGGTGCCTACGCAAATATAAAAATGCGAACGTATGTATTCGCATTTTTAATTACTATGTTCGTTGATTTAATTTTCATTTCACACAAATGCTTTTTTGTTTCCGGTAAGACTAACTTGACCTTAAACTTACAGATTTTAAGGTATATGCTAAATTCCCTTATTACGACCACATACCTTTATTGCATCGAATTACCTTTTGTAATAATTCATCTATCTCAACAACCTGTACATACGGAGGAAACTCCTTATTTTTTGAACATACAGATGTTACATACGCAGGATCAATATTATATTGTTTAAATTGCAGGTTTTGATCAAGGGTAGAATAATATTGACCTTCTTTTAATTGGATAGAAAAGGAGTCCGTTGCCCGTGAGAGTCCGATACCAATATTTTTCAAGATGCTCTCTTTCATTGTCCAAATTAAATAAAAATAATGTACTCTATCTGCTTCTGCTTTGGATTGTAACCAAACGTATTCATTAGTTGAAAAGAAGCGTTTCGCAACTCCTTCGTCAATTGGTCTAACCTGCTCAATATCTACCCCGATTGGTACGTGATCAATGCCACAAACTATCCAATTTCCTGAATGTGATACATTAAAATGAATATTTTCTCTATCACGTAGGAACGGCTTCCCATATTGGTTGTATTGAAAGTATATATCCTCTAACGCTATATGTAACTTTCTAGCTAACAAAAACCTGAGTAATACATCTGCCATTAATGTAGGCTCTGCATGCGACTGATTTACAAAACGATTGATCCGCTTTCGCTTAGCACTCGATGTTATTGTAAGTAACTGGGCAAACAACGAATCGGAAAGCGAGTTATTTAATTTCAACGCATAAATCTCCATTTAACCACTTCCATATTAGTAAATTTGTTAAAAATCTGGTGAAAAACCTCTCTCCATACACGCTTCCCTAGGCTGGTGAACAACAATCGCTCTTTCAGATACAACGCGATAGTCGATTTTCTGTCCATACAATTCAAATCCAATCATTCCTGTCGTACAATTTAAATGAAAATTAATCACATATCCTCTCCCTACAATGCCTTCATTAGATTCATCTAGTGCACTAAAGTCAATTGGATCACCAGAATAATTTTCATACGGCGGCTCATAGCCTCCACTCGTTTCATCAAATCGACTTATATCTAGATATAAACCAATGATCAAAAGAAGAAACATAACCATACCAAAAATCATAAAGCCTACCATCATTATTTTCTTTATTGTTGTAGTCACCTTGTCACCTCATTATTTCTCTAAAATGGATAAACCTTTTAAACATTGAAAAGTTATTGCTGAACGTGTATTCTACAAGTAAATCAATATGAAATGAGGTTACAATATGTCTTCCTCCATTATTTTTACTTGCGCCGGTCAAGGCTCTCATTTCCCTGCAATGGGAAAGAATTTAATTGAGCAATGCCCTACTTTCAGAGCGACAATAACAGAATTAGATCAATTAGTACAAAAGGAACTATCCTTCTCCATTATCGATATTTTGTATACAAAAAAGCCTCAACCTTTTTTACAATTACTCCACACACATACGGCAATCTTTATCGTCGAATATTCACTAGCTCAATTGCTCATTCAAAGCGGAATTCAACCAAATAAAGTCATTGGAATGAGCTTAGGAGAATATGTAGCAGCAGCTATTACTGGAATGCTCAATCTAAATGAAGCACTTGATGCTGTTATTTATCAAGCTCAATTAATTGAAAAGCATTGTTCACTTGGGGGAATGCTCATTATTATTGCTCAACCTGACCTTTATCAAAAATATTCTTTATCTGATCATAGTACGCTTATTTCTAAAGGGGACGGATCACATTTCATCGTCGCTGGCAAGCATAGCGACTTACTTTTTGTGACAGAGCAATTAAAAGCTAATAAAGTTCCTTATCAATCGCTTCCAGTTCAGTATGCCTTTCATACTCACGAAATGGATCGAATTAAAGATTATTTCGTACCTTATTTACAATCTCTATCGTTTCATTCGCCAAAAATACCTTTTCTTTCATGTACGTCAAATGAGCATTTTCATCATCCGCAGCTTCATTTTTGGAATATTATTCGTCAGCCGATTCAGTTAGAAAAAGGATTTCGTCAAACAAATCTTACTTCAGACTATTTCATTGATTTAAGCCCAGGAGGTGTAATAGCACATTCATTAAAACGAATGTTTCCATACATTGATTCTCATCAAGTTTTTCCTATTCTTAGTCCCACCCACAAAGATGACGAAAATTTGCGCTATTTGCTTAAATCTTTTAAACATATAGCCACATAAGTTTACGCATTAAAACGATAACCTACGCCCCAAACGGTTTCAATATATTCATGGCTAGTAGAATGTTGAGCTAGTTTATCTCTTATCTTCCCGATGTGAACCGTTACTGTCGCATTGTCACTAATGGCATCCATGCCCCAAATATGTTCAAATAACTCATCCTTTGTAAAAATACGTCCAGGGTGAGATGCCATATAGAACAGAAGTTCAAATTCTTTCACTCGAAAATAAACATCATGCTGATTAACATATACCTTTCTCGATAACTGATCAATGACTAAATCTCTTATACGAATTTCAGGTTTCTCCTTTTTATGTTCTCCTTTTAAACAACGATACCGATCTAACTGTGCCTTAATCCGTGCCACAAATTCATTTGTGCTAAAAGGCTTCTTCATATAGTCATTCGCCCCTAACCCGAGTCCACGGATAATATCAATTTCTTCCGTTCTAGCTGTAACCATCAGAACCGGCGTCTCCTTAGACTGACGAATTTCTTTACAAATATCAAAACCATTTATACCTGGTAGCATTAAATCAAGTACAATCAAATCATAATGGTGCTTTAGTGCTTGGTTTAATCCAGACTCTCCGTCATTTTCAATATCGACTTGAAACCCATTTAACTCAAGGTAATCTTTTTGTAGCTCAGCAATACTCAACTCATCCTCAATAATTAATATTTTCCCCATTTAAGTCCTCCCCTTCTTCCCAAACGTTCAAAGTTACAAAAAAGGACGTTCCTTTACCATAAGTACTCTCGATCGATACTTTCCCACCATGGGCCTGAATGATCTGTTTCACAATAGCTAATCCAATGCCACTTCCGCCATGTTCTGTATTTCTTGAGCTGTCCCCACGGTAAAAACGTTTAAATACATTAGGCAAATCTTGCTCCTTAATTCCTTGACCATTGTCTTTAATCATAATGCAAATGTTATGATCAATCTGTTTTAAAGAAATAACAATTTCTTTTTGTTCTTTATCAAGAAATTTTAAGCTATTAGATAAAATATTTCTAAGAGCCCGCTCTAGTTTATCTCTATCCGCTTTAATACACTCACCTTTGTTTAACGAATTCTCTAACTTTACATGAATTTTCTGCTTATTCAAATCTAACTTCATTTCTTCGAGTAATCCTTGAATAAATTCCACTATCTCAACTTTCTCAAAATGAAAAGCGACACTATCTAAATCCAACTTGGAAAAAAGTAATAATTCATCAATTAAGCGATCCATGTGAATAGCTTTTGCCTGAATCGTTTTGCAATATTTTTCGAGCTTATCGTGATCGTCAGCAACACCATCTAAAATCCCCTCTACATAACCCTTTATTGAAGTAATAGGCGTTTTTAAATCATGTGAAATGTTGTTAATTAACTCTTTTCGATTATGTTCATATTTCACTTGTTTCTCCACAGAATCCTTTAAACGTATGCGCATTTCCTCAAATGCGTGACTTAACTCGCCTATCTCATCATCTCTTTTCACAAAGATAGAATGCTGCAAATCACCGCTTTTGATTCGATTAGTAGCCTGATGGAGAGCCTTCAATGGTTCAATGATATGCTTAGAGACAACATACGTTAATGCTCCATTTGTGATCATAAATGCTAATAGAAAGATAATAACTAACACAGGGACAACAGTACGAACAAATGAGTATACTGGTTCAATATCAAGGATTAAATAATAAGAGCCTTCAGTCCCATCTGTAAAATGAAAATCAGTTGCCGTATACAGCCAAGTTCCTAAATCTGTGTTTAAAAAGCCTTGATGATTGTTAGAACCTGTATATGTTGCAGATTCGTGTGACAAGTTAACAAGAAGCTCATCACCTACTCTTCCCGATTGATAGATCACATCCTCCTCTTCTTTAACGACAAGCACGGTTCTTCTCATATCCAATTTCTCTTCGTATTGCTCTAAAAAATATCGATCTCTCAATCGTTCTGGGTCTTCATTCGCATAATTTTGTAAATTTATATAGATTGAAAGATCTTCATTAATCACTTCATCAAAAAAAGTTTTTTCCACATGATAATAACTTCTCATTTCTTCAATATTGCCTACAAATAAATGAAATAGTAAATGTAAAAATAAAATAACTAGTACAATGGGTATGAGAATCATGCATATATACGAGATTAATAATTTCAAGCGAATTGACATAGGTGTCCTCCTTTGCTGTATAACCCATTGAGACGAGAGACGGCCAAAAGTGTTTTAATCAATTAGAGCCCGAATAAATACATTGTGGTGCAAATAAACGTCTCCTTAAATAGTCCTTTCTAGTAACTTAAAGTCCACTGAAAAAGTGCAATTTTCACTTTTTCAGTGGAATCCATTTCAACCTTCAGAAGTCTACGTTTATTTCATCCGCTAGGTTCTAGCTGAACACTTTCGTCATATCCTTGTGCTAGTCACCGTTAAGATACTTCCCCTTTTCTTTCGGAATATCCTGTTTGGGATCTTCTTTTTTTACCTGGGAACCACCAGTTCCAGTCGCCTAATAGCTTCATTGTCGCAGGTACTAATAAGAGTCGAACAATGGTAGCATCTAATGCAATTGCCACAGCCATCCCTAAACCTAATTGTTGCATCGGGAGTACTCCAGCAAAGGCAAAAGAGGCAAATACTACGATCATAATTAGAGCTGCACCTGATATCATTGGGGCTGTTTGCTCTAACCCTAATGCCACACTCTCTTCATTGGTTTTCCCATTTTCATATTCTTCCTGTATACGCGATAATAAAAACACCTCATAATCGGTACTCAGACTAAACAATAAACCTAATAATAATATCGGAATAAAGCTCTGAATGAAACCGAAATCACCAAATCCTAAAATACTGGACCCCCATCCCCATTGAAAGAAAGCCACAAGTATCCCGTAAGTTGCGCCTAATGATAGCACATTCATTAACATCGCTTTTAGTGGTAATAAAATACTTTTGAATGTGATCGTCAAAATAATAAAAATTAAAATAAGTGTGAACACTAATACTTGTATTAAGGCACTATTTAAAGAGGCTGATGTATCTATCCCTTCAGCCGTTTCGCCTCCAACATACATTTGCAGCGACTGATTCGATGTACTCAATATATCTCTTATTTCCTCTACAATATCCCTATTCGTATCGCTAGATGAATAATCATTTGTAATGACGTCAATGACAGCTATTCCTTCATCTTGACTTAATGAGCGACTCATCATTTGTGCAACATCATCAGGAAATTCATCCCTTTGCTCTGATAACAATAGATGAATGGTTTCTTGATCCATATCAGGGAAATACGATAGAAACGATGAAACTTCATCGACATGTTCAATTGATTCGATCATCATCTCTAACTCCGCAATATAATCTAAGTTCTCCACTGAAACAAGGGACTCCTCTTCAGATTCAATCACAACATGAATAGGAGATGCAAACCCAACACCAAACTCATTCTGTAGATGACTGAGACCTTGTCGAATCTGTGTTGATTCTGGAAGCATCCGCGAATCCGGTGTGGAGACTTCTAATTCTAATGCAGGAAACGCGATAACTAATAAAAACAAAACTGTACTAACTAAATAGATAACAGGACGCCGCATAATTTTATGTGATAAACGATACCATACCCCATGCTGAACTTGCCTATCCTTCTTTTTGAAAAATGGCACTCTTAAAGCATTTATTCTATGACCTAAAATGGATAGTAGTGCTGGTAATAGCGTAAGTGTTGTGAGCATTAAAAAGAAGACAACTGCCATGACCCCTAAAGCAATTGAGCGAACCGCTGAAATGTCTGTAAAAAGAATCGCTGCCATTGAACCGATAATCGTAATACTAGAAAATAGAATGGAGTGTCCTGCATGTTGAAATGTATTGGACAATGCCCGAATGACGTTTTCTCCTTCCTTTTCCAACTCCTCTTTAAACCGTTTAACAAAGATGAGAGCAAAATCAATTCCAACACCAATTCCTAACATTAAGGCAGAGTCTAAAACAAAAACAGATAGCTCAATTTGTTCAGCAAGAAAGTACAATGACCCTAAAGATGAAACAATCGAAAAACCAGCTAAAACTAATGGCATAACCGAAGATACTAAAGAACGGAATACCAATATTAAAACAAGTAATATAATAGGAAGAGCATATAAATGAGCTAACTCCAAACCTTCCTGACTCAATTTCGTTGTTTCACCCCAAAATGCTGGAGCTCCTAAAATAAATGCTTCATAACCAAACGGTTCGACATATTCGACTAATCGCTCTTGTATATCTGGTAACACCTTCTGAGCAAATCCCTCATCTATGTTCATACCAATAAAGCCAATGCTAGTACGTCCATCTTCACCTAAAAATTGTTCTTGAAGCTCTGGCGATACATCATTCCATGTGTTGACACTACTAATCGTTTCTTCATCCTCTAACAAATTGGAAACCGATTGGAGCATTTCAGTATATTCTTCAGAACCCGCCTCATGCTCATCATGTGTCAAAACAAGTGTTAAAGAAGTAGCATCTCGACCATCAATATGTTCAATCATTAATTCATAGGCTTTAGTAGAATCAGCTTCAGGGTCAGCCCAACCTCCCCCTGTCAATAAATCATTGATTTGCATTGCAAAAAACGCACAGAAGATGACAAATACGATCCATATACCGACAATTCCCCAACGAAATTGATATGTTGTTTTCGCATAACGTTCAATTCCTTTTCGCATATCTCCACACCTTCCCATCATTTTCTTCTTTTATCGTTAGAGTAACTGACAAACCTATCATTTCTCGAAAAAAAAGATAATCTTTTTCTAAAATATTTTCATTTATCACTCATATGACTTTTCGTACCCATCGGCTTTGTCGGATAGCAAAGCTAAATGCAAAACTAAAAAGGATACCAAGTATCATTTCAATCGATACCTTCACGAATATTGGTACTGGTAATTGAATGAGCAAAAATTGAATGATCGCGACAATAGGAACATGAAAGATATAAACACCATATGTATTAGCAGATAGCCACCTTATCAGTCTACCCGTTCCATTAAGTGTTTCCCTAAACAACACAATGAGTCCAATACAAAGTGAAGTAGTCATCGTACAATCCCATACCGACCAAATCATTGAAGCCAAATTAAAGCCACCAGGTGTTAAAACGACGGAAAAGTAATCATCGAAAACAAAGGAACAGACAAGCAAAATCACTCCGCAAAGAAGCCATTGAAATCCAGACCTAGTAGGGAATTTTTGTAACCAATTCATTCGAAAAGCAATCAGACCTACTAGAAAAAAGATGAAATATTTTGGCCAATTTGCATATTCAATTTGAATCGCCCCTAAAAACCCATCCCAATAATCAAGAGGATACCAAATCCTAAGAATAAAGGTTAAAATGCTCAACAAACCAATAAGGAATAAAATGTGATTTGATTTAGGAGAAAGCTTTTTTTGTGTAAGCGAAAAGGAATATTTTTGTTGAATATAACGAAAAAACGCATAAAAAACTGCATAAATGAGTAAATGCTGTAAAAACCAAAAATGAGCTACTTTCAAGTCTGGCCATACCGTTAACCAACGATCCTGACAAATCCCTTGCTCTCCACCGATCCCAAAAAAAATGGTTACGGTATAATCCCAAATGTTCTCATATCCACAATTTCTAAACTGTACATGATAAAAAAAGTGGAGAGGAATGATAACAAGAAAAACGCCTAGGAGAAATGGCAATCCAATACGTTTAAATCGTTCTTTTAGAAACTTAGATATACCTTTTCGGTCAAATGAATATGGTAAGAAATAAGCAGCTAACAAAAAAAACAACGTCATCGCGATTGGGTTAATCAGCTGATAATAAACAAAAAGGCTTGTATTCTCTGTTTCATCTTTAAAAAACCACCAAATATCAGGAGCATAAGCAAGTGCGACATGCACTGTAACAATCGAAATAGCTAACAATATTTTAAGATTATCTAAATAGTAGAGTCTATTTCTTTCCATAACCTTCTCCTCACATGTAACTAGTTTTGAAAAAGATTATCCCCTTAGCCTTTGTTATTTCTGTCATACTCTATCTATTCTTTTCTAGT
>NZ_BAUU01000044.1 GCF_000513115.1 Halalkalibacter hemicellulosilyticusJCM 9152 | reverse complement strand
TCTCGTAACAAACAAAAATGACTATTTAACTGCTCCAAGTGTCATTCCTTTGACAAAGTATCGTTGCAGGAATGGATAAACAAGTAAAATCGGTACAATTGTTACAATCGTAATCGCCATTCTAACAGACTCGGGCGATACTCGGTTCATTAATTCAGTACCTTGCCCACCTCTGACAGAATCAATTCCTGCACTTGTAGAAGTATTTTGCAATATTTTCATTAGCTCATATTGCAAAGTCGTTAATGAAGCGTTAGCACTATTGTAAATATACGTATCAAACCACATGTTCCATTGCATAACCGCAATAAACAGAGCAATTGTTGCTAGAACAGGCTTACATATTGGCAAAATAATTCGCCAAAAAATAGTGAAATCATTGGCTCCATCCATCTTTGCTGATTCTTGCAGAGCAAATGGCAAACCATCCATAAAGGAACGGATAATGATTATATTCCATGCACTAACGAGTAAAGGTAAAATGTAAACCGCAAATGTATTAATTAATCCTAAATCACGCATAAGCATATACGTCGGAATTAACCCACCGCTAAAGAACATCGTTAATACGATGACCGTTGAAACGAACCGTCTCGCCTGGAAGTCCCTTCTACTCAACACATAAGCAACCATCGCACAAATGAATAAGCCTAATACTGTACCAATAACTGTACGAAGCACCGAATTAATAAATCCTGTGACAAGACTATCATATTGCATAATGACTTGATAATTATCTAACGTAAACGCTCGCGGCCATGCATAAATTCCCCCACGAACCGTATCGCTTGATTCATTAAATGAAATGGCTAACACATTCAAAAACGGATACAACATAACAACGATTACTAAAGACATTAATATATAATTAATCACTTCAAATATTTTTTCAGATGTACTAGCTGCAAATAAACTTGATTTTTTACTCATTACTCATCACCCCTCTACATAACACTCGTCTTCGTAAGTCGCTTAAATATGCCATTAGCCAATAACAGCAACGTAATACTTACTATCGAATTAAAGATTCCAATTGCCGTACCATAGGAATATCGTCCCATACCAATTCCATAATTAAGCGCATACAATTCAAGGACTTCTGAGTATTCCCTGACAAGAGAGTTTCCTAGTAGAAGTTGCCGTTCAAAACCAATACTAATCATACTACCGATGGACAAGATTAAAATAACCATGATAGTAGGTCTTATTCCAGGTAACGTTATATGCCAAATTCGGCGCCACCTACCTGCTCCATCAACTCTTGCAGCTTCATAAAGCTGTGGATCAATACCAGCCATTGCAGCTAAAAAGATTATTGAATTCCAACCCATTTCCTTCCAGACATCTGCTAATGTGACAATGCCCCAAAACAATTCTCCTTGAGCCATAAACTGTATCGGTCTGTCGATCAAATTCAAACCAACAAGAATGTCATTTACAATCCCACCATCTGTTGAAAGCATTTTTGTTACGATTCCAGCAACAACTACCCAAGAGACAAAGTGAGGTAAATATGAAATCGTTTGAACCGATCGTTTGAATAAGGAATCCTTTAATTCATTTAATAAAACAGCAAATAATATCGGTATGGCAAAGCCAGCAATTAATAACATAACACTCATTGCAATCGTATTTCGTAAAACAAGATAAAAGTGATCATCTTGAAATAATTGAATAAAGTGCTCAAATCCTACCCATTCCTGCTCCGTAATAGCTCGTCCTGGTCGGAAATTTTGGAAAGCCATTGTCCAGCCCCATACAGGGAGGTAATTAAAAATGAATACCCAGATAACAACGGGGATTGACATTAAATATAAGATTTTTTGATTCTTCATTGTTTTCCAGAAACTCTTTTTCTTTTTTACGACTTCTAGATTTGAAGGCGCTTTCTCTGGTTTCACGTCCATGCTATCCCCTCCTCTTTACAAATTAATCATAACGAAAATGCACCTTTCTAAATACCTAAATGATTTCAACTAAATTCATATAATAATTTATACGAGAATGCGCTTTCATTATTGTTTTAATAACATTTAAAACGTTTACACTATAACAATTAGAGAAATTACTATGTTTTTTAGTGATCTGTCTTTTTAGTTACAATGAGACTCCTTTGCTCAAAAGAAAAAAGCAACCAATTCAGTCGCTTTTTATCATCTTTCTTTTATATGCTGAAGGAGATACACCTTCATATTTTTTAAATTTGCTATGGAAATAATCAACATTGTTATAACCGACGATCTCAGCAACACGATACACTTTCTGTCCTTGTAAAAGCAATTTCTTTGCATTTTTTATTCGGACTTTATCTACATACGTATTAAAATATTCACCTGTGTAGCTTTTAAATAGTTTTCCTAAATAAGCACTGTTGTAATTGAACAATTTCGCAAGCTGTTCCAACTTTAAATTTTCATTATACTTATTTTCAATTAACAGCAATAATTTCTTTAATTGATGATCGCTATCAGCATATTCAAGCTCACTCAATACATCATTCATCAGCTCATTAACTACGTTTTTCACATCTTCAAATGATGGTTGCTGATACAACTCTAATACCTTTTCTAGCATTGAAGTGAAAAAATCCTCTTTATCTCCTTTTGATTTTTGCAATTTATTAAATACTGTTGTCATGACGTAAACAATCTTTTTTTTCACATTTTTTTCGGAAAGGTCTTGCATCGCCCACACAAACATATCATTAGTTGTTTCACGTAAACTATCATACACGCCTAGATCTAATGCAAAGTACATATTATCAATAATACCTGCTACCTCTATTTGTCCTTCAGAATACTGTGTATCAATTTGCATACCTTCTGCTAGTAATTGTTCTTTTGGATAAAAAAACTTTCTCTGGATCATTTGAAAGGCACTTTTATAGGACTGTTGAATGCCATTTAAACTCTCAACAACTTGTCCGAGACTAAACGTTATAGAATGAGCATAGCTTTCTAATGAAAGTTTTAAATCTTGGTATAGCTGTTGAACCTCTTTCGTCCGGTATTCAGTGGCATTTAGAACTAAACCTATATACGGTTCACTAACAAATAATGCAATATCTTTGTTAATTAAAAACTCCACTTCTTTTTTTAACTTAAACATATCTGTATCCATTACAAAGGAGTTATCTACTTTCATTAATAACACTTGATATCGATCCCAGTCTAAATCAAATTGCTTTGTTTCTTGCTCAGAAAAAACGTGGTGATCACTCCCGATTAATGAGAGAATATACTGTTCACGTCTCCTCGTCTCTTCACTTTCTGTTAGCTCTGTAACTGCGTGCTGTTTCGATAGTTCTATTTTTACTTTCTCTAAATACTCAATTAATTCTTCCTCGTAGATCGGTTTTAACAAATACCCTGCAACATTATTTTGAATTGCTTTTTTTGCATAATCAAAATCTGCATATCCACTTAAAATGATACATTGAAATACTTTATTTATTTCACGTAAACGTTTAATTAAATCTAATCCATTCATGCCGTACATACGAATATCAGAAATGACTAGATCTGGTGACAACTCATGAAATAGTGAATATGCCGTCTCCGCATCTTTAGCTAGTCCGACGACTTGAAAGCCATAATCTTCCCATGGAATTAAAGAATTAAGCCCTTCTCGTACCGTTCGTTCATCATCAACAATCAATACTTTATACATCATACAGATCCCCCTCTGACTGCCTCGGTATTCTAAATGAAACACACGTTCCTTTATCACGTTCACTTTCAATTATTAACCCTTCACTTTGTTGAAAAGAAAGAATGATTCGTTCATGAACATTTCGTAAACCAATACGATGCTCCTCGTCAGTTGAGGTGAGTGATTCTATAATTCGCTGCCGTCTTTCTGCTGTGAAACCAACACCATTATCAATAACATTAATTTGGATCCACTCTCCTTGATTCTTCGCTTCCACAATCACTTTTCCACCGACCGCATGGTTTTCTAATCCATGTATTACAGCATTTTCAACAAGTGGTTGAATAATAAGAGGCGGAATTTGAATATTAGTAATTGTTTCATCTATGACTAGCTCATATTCTAACCTTTCCTGAAACCGGAAGCTTTGAATATCAAGATAAGACTTAACCATATCCATTTCTTGCTTCAAGCTAACGAAACTACTACCAACCTCTAAGCTTGTTCGTAATAATTTCCCTAACAATTTTACAATGAGAGAGATATCTTTCTCTCCTCTCATATGTGCTTTCATTCGAATTGTTTCTAGTGTATTAAACAAGAAATGTGGATTGATTTGACTTGCGAGCATTTTAAATTTAATTTCCCCTTGGCGTTTCTCCAGTACTCTTTTTTCCTCATTTTTAGCTTCTACTTCTTTAAGTAGTTGTTGAATACTCAAAGTCATTTTATTAAATTGTGATGATAGTTGACCAATCTCATCTTTCCCTGCTATTTTAAATTCTGTTGACAAATTCCCTTCCGTTACGTTTGTTATCTGCTTGCTTAATGTGAGCATTCTTCGCGTAATAAAATGAGAAAATACATAGATGAGAATAAGGGCAATGATCGAACTGATAAACATAATAATAAATCCTAAACGACTTAAGCGGTTCGCATCTGCTATTATCTCCGAATTTGGTAATACTGAAACGATCCGTAGCTGATTTGTACTGTATTCAAATTGAATTGGCTCAACCATAATTTGCGAACTTTCACCAAAAACCGTGTCTTCAAAAATACCGATTTCACCCTTAATTAACTTATTGGAAAACGTATCCTCATTTAAATTACGACCTATTAAATCTAATTTATTAGATGAGACTATTTGATTATCGCTATTTACAATCATAGTCGGTAGTACTTCTTGAGATAGAATCCAATTCAAATAATCCGTATTAACATCAATTACTAGTACACCATATAAATCATCTTGAAAGTTTAAATAACGGGTCAAGCTTAAGTTTGTATCGAATCGCCCGTTTAAGTGATCTGTATATTCCCAACGCATCATACCTTTAGCTTCAACAGTTTGCTGAAACCACGTATGTCTCACTATTTCTGTATCAACCGGAATGAAACGCCAATTATTAAGCATCGTTTCATTGTTCGTATATAAACGAATATTACTTATTTCATTATAAAAACGAATATTATGCTCAAATACGGGATAGTTTTTATAAGCATCTACTACCGCAAAAACGGTCTCATACTCACGATTGACTAAGTCCTTTAATCCTTCGTCGGCCAATGATTGGTTTGATAAATAGACTGCAGGTAACAGCGCTTCTGAAATACGAGTTTGTATACGGTTCATATCAGAAGTAGACTGCTCCTTAACATTGTTTAATGAGATTTGTCTAAGCTCGTGTGTTAAGAAAACTCCTACAATCAACAAAGGGACAAAAACAACTATTATAAACGACAAAATTAACTTTCTTTGCAAAGTAATATTATTTATTTTATGAATGATTTTCTTTAACATCGTGATTGCCCCAATACGTTTCAATCTACTCCCTGAAAAGGAAGCGCTTTCAACATAAAATTATTATATCATTATACCTTACTAACTATAGGAGAAATACCATCATAATTACAAGTGAATTCATATAAAAATTTAACGTTGATCGACAACATCTTGTTATGTAATATTTACTAATCAAAAATGAAGCCACACAAAAAGAGGATGGGATAAAAGTGTTTTAATAAAAGAGAATCCAAACAAATACACATCCACGCAATTAATCGCTCCTGAAATATCCTTCGCTTTCCGAGGGAAACTGGTGAGCCTTCACGTACTATGCACTATGAAGGCTCACCTTTGTTTTCCATGAGAACATTAAAAAAAGTTAAAACCAAACTTTTCAGTGCCCATCTTTTTATCTCCGCAGGATTCTACGTATATTTCATCTACTAGCAATCGCACGTTATTCCGATTCTCGGCTAAACACTTTCGCAATGTCCCAGCCTCTTCATTCTACATATACAATCATACTCTTAACACCATGACCCCATTCGCTTCAATTGTTAATTGATCTTGGTACAACTGGCCCGTCAGCAAATCTTCATAAGCTCCTTGCAATTGAATCGTTTTAGATTCTTTATTATGATTCATTACGAATACAAACTCGTTTTCATCATTCATTCTTTTCGTCACTTCAACACCAGAAGGAGTGTTCAATACTCGTTTAATGTTTTGTCTCTCACAAATCTCCATTAATAAATGATCGATGAACTCTTGTTCAGGGTTTGTGGCAACATACCACGCTTCGCCTTTTCCATATTTGTTAACGGTTAAAGCTGGCCGTCCCTTGTAAAAGTCTTCCCCATATTCAGCAATAACCTCTGCACCTTCTGAATGAATTAAATCAAATAGCATGTTACAATCATACTTCCCTTGTAATTGACCAAGCTTTGATTTTAAAACGATTTGGTTCTTATGCTCAAGAGCTAATGAGTCAATTTCTTCAGACCAAATACCGAGTAGTGACCGAAGCTCTCCTGGGTACCCCCCTAACGTCACTAAATCATTTTCATTGACAATACCACTGAAGAAAGTCGTTACAAAGTATCCTCCCGCTTTGACAAACCGTTCAAGCTTGTCTGCATACCCTTCTTTCACCATATATAATACAGGAGCAATAACGACTTCATATTGGTCAAGATCAGACTCTGTACTTACGATATCAACTTGAATATTTTGCTTATACAGCGCTTCATAATATTTATGAACTTGTTCAACATATTTTAAATCGGCGTGTGGGCCACTAGAATATTCGATTGCCCACCAATTTTCCCAATCAAATATGATTGCCACTTTAGAAGGGAGCTTTGATCCGATGAAAGTATTCGATAAGTCAACTAACTCTTGACCAATCTCCGCTACTTCTTTAAACACTCTCGTATGTTCATGACCAACATGTTCGATAACAGCACCATGAAATTTCTCACAAGCGCCTCTTGATCGTCTCATTTGGAAATATAAAACAGAATCTGAACCATGTGCAATAGCTTGATAGCTCCATAATTTTAATACACCTGGACGTTTTAACGAGTTATAAGGTTGCCAATTTTGCTGACTGGGAGTTTGCTCCATTAACATAAATGGTTGTTGATCTTTGATTCCTCGCATTAAATCGTGCATGAGCGCTGTATAGCTATAAGGGGTGTCAAATGCCGGATAGTTATCCCAAGCAATGATATCCATATACTTAGCCCATTTAAAATAATCTAACGGTTTAAAGGCTCCCATTAAATTAGTCGTTACAATCGTATCAGGGCTTTCTTTCTTAATGACATCATATTCCATTTTGTAGCATTCGAGCATACTATCAGAATTAAAGCGAGCATAATCAAGTGAAATACCTTGGAACATAGTCCGATTTTCAGCAAAATGTTCGCTCAGCAAATTTGGAGCAACGATTTCATCCCAATCATAAAATGTATGTCCCCAAAATCTCGTATTCCAAACACGATTTACTTCATCTAATGTTCGATAACGTTTTTTTAACCAAACACGAAATGCTTTTTCACAATTTTCACAATAACATGCTCCACCGAACTCATTGGATACATTCCATAACACAACTGCAGGATGATCCTTATAACGTTCAACTAATCTTTCAACAAGACGTTTTGCAAATGTTCGATAAGAAGGACTATTCGGGCATGAATTATGTCTCCCACCAAATTTACGTTTCATACCGTTAAACTCAACACGTAAAACATCAGGATACTTCTTAGCTAACCAAGCTGGGTGTGCTGCAGTACCTGTCCCAATTCCGACTTGTATATTATTTTCATGAAGACGGTCTATCACTTTATCTAACCATTCAAACTGATATGTTGCTTCATCTGGCTGACTAAGAGCCCAAGAGAATATATGAACACGGACAAAATCAATGTTAGCCTTTTTAAACATTCTTATATCCTCTTCCATAGTAGCTCTATCCCATTGTTCTGGGTTGTAGTCTCCGCCATACGGCATTTTTGTAAACATCCGATTCCACTCCTTCTTTCTTAAGAAATCTTTAATTTAATATATTTCTCTTCATCTTTATTTAGTTGTATAGCGAGGTCTGTATCGTTATGAATGAATATGGTTTCACTTTCAGAGATCCATGCTTTCTCAATACCTTGACGTAATCGAACGGTAAGCTCTTGGTTCTTGAGAGACCGCAAATAAACATTTACATCCCCCGCTTCTAAATCCCATTCTAACTTCTCAATTACCACCTGACCTCTTGCTCTCATCCCCGTTATAACTCCTTTTTCTATCTCCTCTGGGACAGCTGGCAATAATTCAATTAAT
The DNA here is from genome assembly GCF_000513115.1 of Halalkalibacter hemicellulosilyticusJCM 9152. Lineage (GTDB taxonomy): Bacteria > Bacillota > Bacilli > Bacillales > Bacillaceae_D > Halalkalibacter > Halalkalibacter hemicellulosilyticus. The sequence continues at coordinate 15,659 of NZ_BAUU01000044.1, read as the reverse complement.
CCTGGTGATGTATAAGCTAACATTTCCATTACTAAAGTAGGCAAACTGCAACTTGCATCCACATTATAAATATCACGATTCAGATTATGAGACGTCACAAGACTGGAGTGAATATAGTCCCCTTCTTGCAATAGTAGCTTCAAGTTATCGACAACTCGTTCTGCATTCTTCTGTCTAGCAGCAACTAATGCGCAATGGACAACACCATGAGCAGAATAATTTTCTCTACCTCTCTTCTCTAATGCCACTTTCGCTGCCTCAAACCATTTAGGTGTATCTTCAGGGTTGATTTCATGACCAGGCCATACTGGATACAAATGAGATATATGTCGGTGGTCATATTCATCATCTAATTGAGGATGAATCCACTCTTTTAATGCTCCCTCTTCATTAATTGAGTAATCGGGCATATGGGCAAGCATATCTGCCCATTTAGGAATACTATCTTGTTCTATTTCTAATTCCTTACACGTGACAATTAACGAAGTAAACAACTCTCTCGCCGCAGCAACATCCATAGTTGCATTAATACTTGCTTGATTCGGCTGCCATCCTACCTTTTGTAAATCGGTTGAAATCCGAGGTGTATTTTCTGGTGAGTAAGAAGGAATAAACATAAACGTACCATCATCATTGTGTTCTGTTAAAAAATCTTCATAGAAAAGGGCAATTTCCTTCATGATTGGTAAAACGCGTTGAATAAAGAACTCTTCATCCCCGCTAATTTGATACCATTCATAAAATGGTACCATTAACCATTGTGCACCCGCAGTCCAAAACCCTAACGGCCAATCAACATCAAAATGGGTGTGAATATTGTGGTTCCCGTCTGTTTTTGATCCTGCTAACACACCCCGACATCCAAAAAAGGTTTTAGCATTTATACGCCAATCTGGGACAATTTTTTCCATGAGTTGAAAATAGCCTTCAAGTGCTTCAGGCATATTTCCAATCCCACCACCAGACACAGCCAAATTCACATTTGCATCTGTTGTAAAATCACCATTCCACGCCGGACGCCATTCACCAGTCCATAGCCCAACTAAGTTAGGAGGATAAGCACCTGATGAGGAGATGAATACATACCTCCCCATATCAAACATTTGCTGTAACAATGGTTTATTCAAAGCTTGACCACTAACTAACAACTCTTCCGTAGGCCTATGCGTTTCCTCTCTATCACATATAGTTAGAGACATACGATTAAACCACTCTCCATGAATACGTACATGTGATGTTAATAGTTCACCATACCCCTTAGAAGATATCTCTTTTAATGCTTTCTTTATCGACGCTAACGTCCGTGGAGCTTGTTGATCGTAAACATCAATTGGTTTAATCTTTGTTAAAAGGATGATCTCCTTTGCCCCTGAAACAAAGAGCGTTTTTCCGTGTACTTCAACATGTCCTCCCATTGGAGTTATGACAGACGTTCCACCTGCATACCCTTTTTTTGTTTTCGCATATGCACAACTAAAAGCAATAAAGCGTTCATCTGTACTAATGTGCTTCCCACGCTCACTGTCTTCTAATACAAGATCATCAATGGACAGTTCAAGACTCATTTCTTCGTTGGATGTTGTTGATAAAGAAATGACACTAACATGATCCTCTCTAGAAACAAACTGCTTACGTACAATCCTCCCTCGATCATCAGACCAACTAACAGTAACTTCACCAGTTTCAAAATTTATCGATCGGTCATAATCGCAAATTTGGCCACAATTGGACATTTGAAGCTTTAAAGCAAAAGCAGGATGATAGGCATCAGTAAATAACAATGGATGTCCAGATTTAGTTGAAAAAAGTTTCGCAGCATCGCGAAATTTTCCTTCTTTCATTAATCCTCTTATTTCACCTAAATACGGTGACATATTGTTATTTTGAATAATTTGCTCATGTAGAGGTTCATACAGCTTTTCATGATTAAAAATAATTGTTTCTTCCAATGGCTGGCCGAAAATAAGTGCACCGATTTCCCCATTTCCGGTAATCATTGCCTCTTGCCAATGATCGGCTGCTTGTTTACTAACTATTCCTCTCTTAGGATAACGATCATTCGATTGACTAGTCATCTATGTACTCCTTTCAAAACGAAATCAAAATACTTTTAGCTTTCACTTGATTGTAAGCACTTTCATAATATCATAGTTACGATTGATGCAAACCCTAATAATTACTCATTATTTACATGACTATTTGCACTTAATACTCAAAAAAAAAACACGAGATTAAGCTTCAAAAGAGTTCCTTTTGTAAATGCTCAATTCGTGTTTAACGTATTCAAAAGATTCTAATAATAAGGTGAGATCATAATATAAACTAACACACCCGTAAAACTTACATAAAGCCAAATCGGCATCGTCCAACGAGCAATTTTACGGTGACGTTCATTTTCCATATTCCATGCACGAGCTACTGAAGTTAACGCAAGCGGAACGATAATTGCTGCTAAAACGATATGCGTTATAAGAATAAAATAGTAAAAAGCTGCTAAGAAGCCCTCTCCTCCATATGGAGTCGATTGTGATAAAAAATGATGAGCCACGTACGTCACTAAAAATAACGTTGTCGTAATAAAAGCAGCGTATATAAAACGTCGATGCCACGTCACATTTTTTCGAATAATCGCTATAAAGGCTATCAATAAAAAGAGGAACGTGAAACTATTAAAGATAGCATTTAACATCGGTAAAATCGTCACATCAAATGCATCAAAATTTTCAACTCCAGGTAATCCAGCTAACAAAGCGACTAATCCATTAATGACGATCGTTATCATAATAATAGCAGGTTTATAATTGCGTTTTTTAAACGTAGAACTTGCTTGCTCCATACTGTCATCTCCTCTTATTTCAAAACATGTCCTCCCTATTATACACAAACTCAAACATCTACAGACAGTGAATCATTTACAAACTAATGAACGATTTTGTTCTAATTTAATAGCCTCGAAGCAATAAACGTAGCCACACTTCTTAGAAAATTCTTATGTGATTTTACGTGTTGTGATCAAAGTTATTGCCACATGTTTAGCGAACTTTTTGAGCACGACCTTATAGCAAAAAAGAGTGATCCAATTGGATCACTCTTTTTTGTCTTAATATTTTACAACTCCAATTAATAGCATTAAAGCAGCTATTGTTGGTACTGTTACGAAAATACCAGAAATCATAAAGGCAGTTGCCCAGCCATGATCCTTATCCTTAAGGTGCATAAAAAATACTAATTGCAATGCAAACTGAATCACTGCAAGGATGAGTATGAATGGAATCGCAAATGAACGTGGTATTAAGTCAGCACCAACTGCTAGAAACGATAAGACCGTTAAGAATATCATTAAGACAAATACGACAATTTGCTTTTTGATTTCTTTCTGGATCTGTCTCTTTTCTTCATTGGTCATTGCACTCTTCTCAAAAGGTTGACTTAAATGATCCGCCATATTAATGACCTCCTCCTACTCCCATGAGATAAACAACTGTGAAGATAAACACCCACACAACATCGATAAAGTGCCAATATAAACCAGCAACATAAAACTTAGGAGCATTCGTTAGCGTAATACCTGATTTATTGTATCGAATTAACAAAACAATAATCCAACTTAAACCGAAGGCTACGTGAGCTCCGTGCAATCCTACCAGTGTATAGAAAGAGGAAGAAAATGCACTTGTTGAGTAGCCAAATCCTTGGTGAACATACTCATAGAACTCGTATATTTCAAGCGAAATAAACGCTAGACCTAGTAGAACGGTAATCCACATCCAAACTTTAAACTTCGTAAACTGATTCTTCTTCATTGCAAACATCGCAAGTACACTAGTCAAGCTACTTGTAAGTAGGATCATCGTCATAATAAAAACGAGTGGAAGATGGAACATTTCTTGTGATGTCGGACCATCTGCAACACCATTCCTTAACGCAAGGTACGTACCAAAGAATGTTGCGAATAGAATCGTTTCTCCACCTAGGAAGAACCAGAAACCGAGAAATTTGTTTTTCCCTTCAAGCGTTGCTCTCTCGGGATGAGAGGGAAGCCCCTTTGAAGTATCAACTGTACCCGCCATTTCTTAGTTTCCTCCCTTCTCATTTAAATCTGCTTTAACTTGAGATGCAGGAATGTGATAGCCATGATCTTCTTTAATAGAACGAACAAACATCGCTCCAAAAGTAATGACCAAACCACCCACTGCAACGACTAATGGATGAATAATCGGGTTCTCCATATTCATCATGATGAAACCAAAACCAGCAAAGAATAGCCCAACTGAAATGATTAACGGTAAAATTGATCCATTAGGCATATGAATATCAGTAACAGGCTCAGCTGGCTTCATCTTACCATCCCCATGGATTTTCTCATAGAATAATGGATCTAATGAACGAACCTGTGGTGTTTGAGCAAAGTTATACTCTGGCACTGGTGTCGGTGTCGCCCATTCCAACGTACGTGCATCCCATGGATCAGAAACCGTTACACGCTCTCCTTTAATTGCAGAGTAAATGATATTAATAACTAATAAAATAATACCTGCAGACATGAAGAACGTCCCTATGGTACTAATTAAATTAAATAGCTCTAAACCTTGACCTTCTAAGTATGTGTATACACGACGTGGCATACCCATTAACCCTAGTAAATGTTGAACAAAGAATGTTAAATGGAAACCAATATAGAAAATCCAGAAAAACAATTTACCGAGTGTTTCATTTAACTTATGTCCGAACATTTTAGGATACCAATAGAATAAGCCAGCAAATAGTGAAAGAACAATACCACCAACAATAATATAGTGGAAGTGAGCAACAACAAAGTACGTATCATGATAAAGATGATCAACTGGTGCCATTGCTAACATAACCCCTGTTACCCCACCTAATACAAACGTAGGTACAAACGATGAAGCAAACATCATTGCTGTATTAAACGTAATCTTCCCGCCCCACATAGTGAAGAGCCAGTTAAAGATTTTGATCCCTGTCGGTACAGCAATGGTCATCGTCGTGATCGCAAATATTGAGTTCGCAACAGGTCCCATACCAACTGTAAACATATGGTGAGCCCAAACCATGAACCCTAAGAATGCAATAATCATTGTAGCAAATACCATCGCTGTATAACCAAATAAACGTTTTCTTGCAAAGGCCGGAATAACTTCTGAAATAATTCCAAACGCTGGCAAGACAAGGATATACACTTCTGGGTGTCCAAAGATCCAGAATATATGCTGCCATAACACGGCATTACCGCCCATGCTAGATATGAAGAACTGACCATCAAACAGCCGATCCAACATTAATAGCGCAAGTCCAGCAGCTAATGGCGTAAAGGCAAATAAGATTAATGTTGATGTAACAAATGACGTCCACACAAATAATGGTAAACGCATCATCGTCATTCCTGGTGCACGCATATTAATAATGGTGACTAAAAAGTTAATAGCCGAAACAAGCGTACCAATACCAGAAACTTGTAGACCTAATACATAAAAGTCGAGTCCTACTCCCGCATAATCACGACTTGAAAGAGGCACATAAGCTGTCCATCCAGCATCAGGACCCCCACCAAAGAACCAACTCATGCTTAGTAGTAATCCCCCTGATAGGAAGATCCAAAAACCTAAAGCGTTAACAAATGGGAAAGCCACATCTCGTGCTCCGATTTGTAACGGAATTACATAGTTCATAAAGGCAAATAATAATGGCGTTGCTGCTAAAAATAACATGATCGTCCCATGCATCGTGATAAATTCATTAAATGTTTGACCACTTAAAAAATTCATTTCTGGATACATGAGCTGGATACGCATAAATAACGCCATAATTCCAGCTTTAACAAAGAAAAGCGTCCCGGCAATTAAATACATGATGCCTAGCTTCTTATGGTCAACTGTCGTTAACCAATCCCAGATGACGCTTTTTTCCTTTTTCTGTGTAGCCAAAGGGTTAACCTCCTTTATTTCTAGTCAATTGATAGAGAACGTAAATAAGCAATCAGTGCTTCCATATCTTCATCACTTAGCTCTGATTCAGGATATGCAGGCATAACAGCGCCTTGTTTCAACGCTTCAGCATCACGAATCCACGCTTCTAGGTTCTCATCATTATTTTCTAAGTAATTTCCAAGTGTTTCACGATTAGCAAAATCCGTCAGTGCAGGACCTGCAGCTGTACCCATTCCTCCAACCGCATGACAGCCAATACAAGATTGCTCTTCAAATACTTCACGACCTTGTTGTGCTAATGTATCTGTTGGCTCAACTTCTTCCGCCTGCATGCCAGCTACCCACGCATCATAATCATCACGCTCAAGCGCAATCACTTTGAAATCCATTAATGCATGCGATGCTCCACATAGCTCAGCACATTTCCCTTTGTAAATTCCTGGCTCAGATGCTTCAAGCCAAAGATGGTTCGTAATCCCTGGAATTGTATCAACTTTACCACCTAATGCTGGTACCCAAAATGAGTGAATCACATCTTGAGCATGTAGTTCAAAGATAACCTTTTCCCCAACTGGTATGTATACATCATTTCCAGCTGTAAATTCTTCGTCTTCATAATCAAACTGCCACCAGAATTGATGCCCCGTTACTTTAATGTAGACCGTATCTTCCCCAACTTCTGGGTCTGGCTCCATATCAGCTAACATAAACGTACCTGTAATGGTTGGAACAGCTAAGATAGTAAGCAAGATAATCGGAATAACAGTCCATGTAATTTCAAGTGCTGTATTTCCATGAACTTGCTTAGGGATTTCGTCATCTCCAGGATGGCGACGAAATTTTGCAAGAATGATAAAAAAGATTGCAAACACGACAATCGTGACAAATGCCATAACATACAAGGAAAGTAGCATGTTATCAAATAGCCACTCTGATTGTGGTCCCTTTGGATCAAGGGCAGTTAAGTTAGTCTCCCCAAGACAGCCCGAAAGGAAAAAGACGAGCAATGACAGAGACAGGAAACGCCAAGATGTTTTCCAAAGTTTCATCAGACAATTCAACCTCACTTTCATACGATCATTCGTATTAATGTTTATATCTTTAGTCGGTTCATATCCTTAAATATGAACAACAACCATAAGAACAAATAGTATTGTTAAATAATTAAGTGAATACACAAACATATAACGTGCCCACTTAATGTCATCCTTCATTTTGAAGCCTGCTAATCCTAATAATAGCCAACCCAAACCTAGAGCAGAGGCAACGATCGTATAGACAATCCCAAATGGATATAGCATAAGAGACACTGGCAACAAAGCCGCTACATAAACAACAATTTGTCGCTTTGTCATCGCAAAACCAGCAACAACTGGAAGCATTGGAATACCGGCAGCTCGATACTCTTCTACACGCTTCATTGCTAACGCTAAAAAATGAGGAGGTTGCCAAAAGAACATAATAAAGAATAACAACCAAGCATATGAGTGTAAGCCACCATCTACAGCTGCCCACCCAATAAGTGGTGGTACTGCACCAGAAAAGCTACCGACAATTGTATTTAACGTCGTTGTTCGCTTCGTCCACATCGTATAAAGTACAACGTAGATAAACAAACCGATCAACCTATAACAACAGCAGATGCAGTCGTCAGTGAAAGAAAAGCTAGACCAGCTGCAGCTTGTACTAATCCTAATACTAATACTTGATTAGCTGAGAATCGACCTGTCACTGATGGACGTTCCTTTGTTCTTTCCATAATATGGTCAATATCGCGGTCAATATAATTATTTAATGTACAGCCGCCTGCCATCACAAGTGCTGCACCAACTAGTGCAAAAATCATCGTTGAAAGCTGAGATCCTAACCCCACTCCTGTATAGACAACCGCTAAATAAAAGCCTGCAAATGTCGTAATCAAATTAGATGTCACAATTCCATGCTTAGCTAGAACCAAATAATCTTTCCAAGACTTTTGATGACTTGTAGCTATTGATGCGTCAGAACTGATCACCTCAGTTGCCTCAAACGCCGTATTTGACTTATTCATCCATTCTTCACCTCCTTTAAAGGTAACAAGCCACATTACAAAAAATAATTAGGTGCATAACCCTACCACCTAATAACGAGTACAGTGACATTATATCTTAAAATCTTACGAGTTTCACTAAAATCATCAGGTTCACATTTTCTTCACAATTATGCATGTCATAAAATCTTCATCTTTGTTAAATTGACTTTTCTTATGATTCTACATAAGATCAATGGGTAAGTAGTCATATATCATAGCTTACTCTAGCATATTTCGGAGCATTTTTATAGAAGAAAGGTGATGTCTATGCATAAAAAATTAAAAATCTTTGGTACATTAACCTCTATTGGCGTGTTAATCGTACTCATTCAAGGCGCACTCGTTACAAAAACAGAGTCCGGTGAAGGCTGTGGTGCTACTTGGCCTCTTTGCTTTGGAGAAGTGATTCCAACAAATCCTGCTATTGAAACAATTATCGAATATAGTCACCGTATTGTTTCTGGTTTAGTAGGAGCACTTATCATTATTCTTGCCTTATGGTCTTGGAAGCAGTTAAAGCACGTAAAAGAAACAAAATTAATGGCAACACTTGCAGTCATTTTAATCATATTCCAAGGTCTCTTAGGTGCTGGAGCTGTTGTTTTCGGTCAATCCAAGGCGATTCTCGCTTTACATTTTGGTATATCAGCGATGTCACTTGCTGCTGTCGTCTTACTCACCGTTCTAGCCTATGAAGACTCAAAGGGATCTCGTGTATTAGTACAAGTTTCGAATCGCTTTAAATATTTTGTCTTTATGACGATCACGTATTGTTATGCAGTTATATATACAGGTGCTTATGTGAAACATACACAAGCAACATTAGCTTGTTCTGGGTTTCCATTATGTAACGGCATGCTTTTCCCTGGGCTTGCTGGACCAGTAGGCGCACACTATTTTCACAGGGTAGCTGGTACCCTCCTTTTACTCGTCCTTCTCGCTTTAATGATCTGGACGATTAAACATTATAAGCATGAGCGAATATTATTATGGGCATCGATCCTTTCTTTTGTACTTGTAACTGCACAATTAATTAGCGGTGTATCTGTCGTATTTACAGAAAATGAAGTTCTTTCAATCGGCTTGTTACATGCGCTTATAATCTCCGTTCTATTTTCAGTCCTTAGTTATGTTGTTATGGTTTTACTTAGAAAGGACTAATTATCGTTAAAAGCTGACCATGTATCGTTTTTAGCTTTGCCTATCGAACCAATATTAAACATTTAATATAAAGTTCTTATACAGATCACATTCTTTGTATATGAATTTTATGAAGACAAATAAAAAGTCAAGCTACCATCATAGATAGCTTGACTTTTTATGCTCTTGTTGTAGAATCATGAAGATCTGCTAATTTTCGTTCTAGTTCATCTAGAATCTGCTTGCCATCTTCTTCTTCTATTAAGCCTAATCGGACAGCAAAATGAATTTCCTTCGATAATCCGAACATCTGTGTATCAAGGACATCCTCATATAAAGGGCATTGAGGCATCGTTAAATTTTCCATTTGCACCTCAATTAGCTGCCTAATTTTATCCGCATCTGATCTCAGAAGGGCAAATGCTTTATCTCTATCTTCAGTCAACATTTTAGCTGACATCTGGACCCCTCCCTCATGAATAATCTTGTCTTAATAGTATCTTTTCTAGCAAGAAAAAGCAATGATTTTAATCAGAAACATTGGTTATAAGAATCATTCTCATTTATTTTTATTCTAAAAAATGCTTAATTCGTATCGTTCTGAAATAAGCTCAAGTAATTTCATTCCAGCAATGCTATTTCCTTTTTCATCTAGTGCTGGACCATAGATTCCTATCCCCATCTTATTCGGAACGGCACAAAGAATTCCACCTGCTACACCACTCTTTGCTGGAATTCCAACTTTAATGGCAAACTCACCAGATGCATTATACATGCCACAAGTAACCATGAATGTCTTTACAATTCTAGCAACATCTGCGGGAATCACTTCTATTCCATCTTCATTTTTACCTTTGTTCGCTAAAACATAGCCAATTCGGGCAAGGTCCTCACATGATACTTCAATTGCACATTGCTTCGTATAAAATGATAGTAATTCCTCTACATCTTCGGTAATGACACCATGTTGCTTCATAAAATAGGCAAGAGAACGATTTAAGTCTGCAGTCTCAAATTCTGACTGAGCGACTTCGGCATTGTAAGTTAAAAAATCATTACCACTAAGCTGACAGACAAAAGCAATTAACCGATCTACCTTTTCATTTGCGGATTCTCCTAATATTAAAGAACTAACGGCTAAAGCACCTGCATTAATCATTGGATTTAATGGTTTTGATGGCTTATGTGCCTCAAGCTTGACGATTGAATTAAAAGGATCACCAGTCGGCTCCATTCCAACTTTATCGAAAACCACTTCTTCACCATGATCGATTAATGCTAACGCAAGTGTTAAAATTTTCGATATACTTTGAAGCGTAAAACGTTGATTGTAGTTACCTTCACTAAAGCACGTCGATTGACCATCAAATATTGAGACAGCTATATCGTTAGGATTCGCCTTTGTTAATGCAGGTATATAATCGGCAAGCTTGCCATTCTCTGTATGTACACGTGCGACCTCTACCATTCGCTTTAATTCACTTCCGTATTCACAGACCACGTTTATCCCCCCATATGTGACAAATCTATTGAAACCATTTATACTTTATTGAAACACAACATGTCAAGGGGGATACGTTTATGCAAGAATTTGTTTTTTTCATAGAAGGTCGCGTGCAACATCCTTTAACGATTGACCCAACCGTTTGGATATTTGATGAACGGAAGGTTGATTTAAATACATACTTCAATGAACAAGCTAACAAAGAAGACGCAGATACGATTTATAAGAAAGCGATCTCTGCACAGTGGGACAAAGAAATCCTTGAAGCTCTGCACCACCTCGCCTTCACACAAATGGAAATGAAATTAAACATAAGAAGCAACGAGAAATCAATGGGAAATATGCAATGCCACTGCTCCCTTTTATCGAAAATACAAAACCTTCTCAAACACCGACATTTATAGAAGTAGAATGCAAGGAGCAAAATGTCACGCTACAATATGCTCAAGCCAAAAAAGCCCTACTAGGTTTTGCTAAGGAAGGAAAACCATTACACGAAGATGGCCCCGTACATCTCTATTATGGAGACGGCTCTAATGCGCATGACCCCATTCGTCATATTAAGAAAATAATTATCCATTAATTACCATAATGTTGTGGGTGGCTTTGTGCCACCTACAACAAATCAGCAGCAAGCTGAGCTAGACCTGATCGTTCTCCTTTTACAAGCTTAATATGTCCACTCACCGTTTGGTCTTTAAATTGCTCCACAACATAAGTGAGCCCATTATTGTATTCATCCAAGTAAGGATGATCGATCTGCCCGGGATCACCCATTAGAACAAGCTTACTACCTTCACCAACGCGAGTTAATATGGTCTTCACTTCATGCTTCGTTAAATTTTGTGCCTCATCAATAATAATAAATTGATCTGGAATACTCCTTCCACGAATATAGGTTAGTGCCTCGACTTGAATCGATCCCATCCCTGCCAAAATTTGATCAAGCTCCCCAGGCTTTTTTGTATTAAATAGAAATTCTAAATTATCATAGATTGGCTGCATCCACGGTCGTAGCTTCTCTTCCTTTTCACCTGGTAAAAACCCTATATCCTTCCCAAGTGGGACAACTGGTCTTGCCACTACTAGTTTTTTATATTTCCCTAAATCTTCTGTTTGCATAAGTCCAGCGGCCAAAGATAATAACGTCTTACCAGTCCCAGCCTTGCCTATCATTGTAACTAAATGAATATCATCACGTAATAGTAATTCTAGTGCCATTCGTTGCTGGACATTTCGTGAGCGAATCCCCCAAACTTGTTCAGGTTCATTTAAAAACGGCTTTACCTTCTTACCATTTGGCTCAACCTTTCCTAATGCAGAACTTGAGCTTCCAAGTGCATCCTTCATAATAATAAATTGATGAGGATAGAAGGGATGTTTGGTTAATTCCGATATTGTAATTTCTCCCTTTGTGTAAAAGCTCTTCATAACAGTTGAATCCACATATACTTCTACATATCCTGGGTAAACATCTTCAAACTCTATCACACGATCACTTAAGAAATCTTCTGCAACTAAACCAAGTGCATCTGCTTTTACCCGAACGAGTGCATCTTTACTAACTAAAATAACCTGCTTTCCGTCCTCCTTCTCCATTTCTTCAAGCATTAAATTTAGAGCGACTGCGATAATTCGATTATCATTCGTCATTTCAGCAAATGAGTCCTTCAATCTTAAAAAGGATTTATGGTTTAGTTCTACTTTTAAAACCCCACCAGATTGTAGGTGGACACCTTCATGTAATTTGCCATCACCTCTTAATTTATCTATACATTTTGAAAACTTGCGAGCATTCCTTCCTATTTCATCCATGTTCCGTTTTTTTGAATCTAATTCTTCAAGTACCACTGCCGGGATCACGATTTCATTATCTTGAAAGGAATAAATTGAATAAGGATCTTGTAAGAGCACGTTCGTATCCAAAACGTAGATTTTCTTCAACATTCTGCCTCCTGACTAGAGTTTCACTATCACCGGATTCGTTATCTTGCTCTTAGCTGTTTGTAAAAATGTATGATCAAGCTTTTTAATCTAGAAGGAAAAAGTATACTCACTTTTATATTTTCTACAGATCGATTTTAAAAGTAGATTTTCTAGTCCCCATTGCTTACAATATAAGTAATAGTGAGAAACCATTTGAATGATTCTCGTTTGTTTGCTGTGATAAGGAGGAGTACTGACATGAGAGTAAAATGCGTGCTGTGTGATAAAATCGAAAAGATTTCAGACGAACTACCACTGGCAAAACGTTTACGAAATAGACCTATTCATACGTATATGTGTAACGAATGCTATGACCGAATTAAGGTGAAAACAGAACAACGCCGCCAATCACAATAAGAGATTGGACACGTTTCTTTATTGGGTCGTACTGAGCCGTACAAAGAAATTGAGTATTTCTGAAAGTGGAACGTGGCACGAGAGAAGCTGTTATCTCCTTAATTAAACATCTAAGAATTTTATGCTTTCTTATCCTGTAACAAAAGGGATGTCCCCAAGGTAAAACATACCTTTTCGGACATCCCTTTATTTTTATGTTTCATTTTTCTGCTGACGGTGCAAGTGTAAGCGAAATCGATAAATACCTAAAACGATCCCTGAAATAATTAACACTACAATGATTGGTGCACCAAAGAAAAATTCTAAAAACCAAAGCACAAAGCAACCAATAATCAGTGTGATATAGACAAGAACCCTTTTTAAAATGGGCAATTTCTTAGCAAATCCTAAATTGAAAACAATAATGGCTAAAGCCACTATAGCCAAAAACCCATAAAATCCATACCAAGGGTTTTCAGCTGTTGCTCTCATTAACCATGTTAACTGTTCTAGATTCTCCTCAGATATTTGTGGACTACCGACCAACATTTACGGTCACCTATCCTTTCTACCTACCCTTTAGCTGCAAGCTTACGTCTCTTCTCTTCACGTTCACGCTCTGATTTATTCAAGATTTTCTTTCTTAAACGAATCGATTCAGGTGTTAATTCACAATATTCATCTTCATTCAAATACTCCAACGCTTCTTCTAATGTCATAATACGAGGTTTTTTCATTGTTACCGTATTTTCCTTCGTTGCGGAACGTACATTCGTTTGCTGCTTCATCTTTACAATATTAACAGCAAGATCATTATCTCGAGTATGCTCACCAACAATCATACCTTCATAAATCTCTGTTCCAGGTTCAACAAAGATCGTACCACGGTCTTCGACTTGCATAATTCCGTATTGACTAGCTTTGCCTGCTTCCATCGAGACGAGAACTCCTTGTCGACGTCCACCCACTTGACCTGCAGCAATAGGTGCATAGCTATCAAAGGAATGATTAATAATTCCATATCCTCTTGTCTGTGATAAGAACTCTGTCGTATAACCAATTAAGCCCCGGGCAGGAACTAAAAACTCAAGACGAACTTGTCCGCTACCATTATTTGTCATATTAAGCATTTCACCTTTACGCTCACCTAATGACTCCATAACCGAACCTGTATACTCATCAGGAACATCGATTTGAACCCGTTCCATCGGCTCACTTTTCACTCCATCAATCTCACGAATAATAACTTCAGGCTTCGAAACTTGGAGCTCATAACCTTCTCTTCGCATATTTTCAATTAAAATCGACAAATGAAGCTCTCCACGGCCTGAAACCACCCAAACATCAGGAGAATCAGTATTTTCAACACGTAAACTTACATCTGTTTCTAGTTCCGCTTTTAGACGTTCTTCCAATTTACGAGCTGTGACGAATTTCCCTTCTCGTCCAGCAAAAGGACTATTGTTCACTAAAAACGTCATTTGCAGTGTAGGTTCATCAATACGAAGAATCGGTAGTGCGTCTTGATGCTCAAGCGGACAAACCGTTTCACCAACATTGATCTCCTCCATACCAGAAACCGCAATTAAATCTCCAGCTTTTGCTTCTTCTATTTCTATACGTTTCAGACCTAAGAATCCAAACATTTTAGTAACGCGATATTGCTTAACTGAGCCATCAAGTTTCATTAATGCTACTTGCTGACCAACTTTAATAGTTCCTCTAAACACACGACCAATTCCAATTCGACCGACATAATCATTGTAATCTAGCATCGTTACTTGGAACTGTAGAGGTTCATCACTATTATCTACAGGTGCAGGAATAGCGTCTATAATCGTTTCAAATAGAGCTGTCATCGTTTCATCTTGCTTTTCTGGATTTAGACTTGCTGTACCATTAATAGCCGATGCATAGACAACAGGGAAATCTAATTGGTCTTCTTCAGCTCCTAAGTCAATAAATAAATCGACCACTTCATCTACTACCTCTAACGGCCGAGCAAAATCACGATCAATTTTATTCACAACAACTACAGGTGTTAGTTTTTGTTCAAGTGCCTTCTTTAAAACAAATCTTGTTTGTGGCATACAGCCTTCATACGCATCAACAACGAGGAGAACACCATCGACCATTTTCATGATCCGTTCTACTTCACCACCAAAGTCTGCGTGTCCAGGTGTGTCCATTATATTAATTCGCTTATCATTATAGTGAATCGCTGTATTTTTAGCCAAAATAGTAATTCCACGTTCTTTTTCAAGAGCATTGGAATCCATAGCACGTTCATCGACTTGCTCATTTTCACGGAACGTCCCTGACTGTTTTAATAACTGATCGACTAAAGTCGTTTTACCATGATCTACGTGAGCAATTATAGCAATGTTACGAATATCGTTACGAATGGTCATTTTGTATTTTCTCTCTCCTTATGCGTTCATTAACTGTACAAGTATACCTTGTCCACACTCTATTTAGCAAGATCTTCTTCGATAATTCAACAACCTTTACAGATCTTTCATGTTTTTTCGCCAAACACGAGGCTGGGACAAAACAAAAGTGTTTAGCCGAGAATCCGAACTTAGATAACGTAGCGGATGAAATATACGTAGACTCCTGCGGGATGAAAAGCAAAGGTGAGACCCCGTAGTGCGTAGTGAAGTGAACCCCAAAA
>NZ_BAUU01000045.1 GCF_000513115.1 Halalkalibacter hemicellulosilyticusJCM 9152 | reverse complement strand
GCCTGTCGACAAAGTCGACAGGCTGAAGCATGAATGCTGTTTATCTAAGTTAGAAGACCACTGAAAAAGTGGGCATTTTACTTTTTCAGTGGTCTTGCAAAAGCAAGCGATGAAATTTCAAGGAAATATTTTGGATTGTATGAAAAATGATTTAGTTTAACGTTCGCCAAAACATTCCATATTTAACAGGGACCGATTCTACTTTTTGCTGAAGCATTAATGCTTTTAGTTTCTTTTCAGCTTCTTGCTCAGTAAGGTTAAAGACAACCGCGACTTCTATGGTCGAAACGAATCCATATAGTTGTAGAAATTCCTCCAGCGAAATCATCGAGTTCGCCTCTGGCTTAAAACCGAGTAAATCTTCTAGGATACCTTCATAGACATGATAGGGATATTTACCCGTAATTTTAATTCCATCTTCTTCATTGTCTACATTAAAAAAGACGAATGTCGGCACAACGTCTACACCCATTTCATGAGTTGTGTGAACGTCACTTTGTAGAGCTTCTAATGCATTTTTAGATGTAAGGTCTTGTTTAAATTCAATTAAGTCCAATTTAGCTTGCTCTGCACATTTTAGTAGAACTTGTTGATTTGTAATATCCTGCTTTTCGAGAAAGAGAGCTTCTCTCATTTTTCTTAAAAAACGTTTTCCTGCATGAGGACCTTGAAGCTCAGCGGCCTTAATGGCAACTGAGGCTAAATAAGGAGAATTAAGATCATGTTCAAGCCAAAAGTCTCCATCACAGGACATACCAGATTTTGATGCAATATCCTCCCAAATTTTGGCGATCTCTTGTTTGGTTTTTGTCAATCCTTTTTCCGTTTTCTTACAAGCATTCCAAGCTTCAAGCCGTCCGGCTACGAGGATCCTAATTCGAAAATAGCGACTATATTGAATCTGAAGCTTTTTTAAAATTGGTTCGAATGCCCAGCAATCTGCACATAACGGATCAATAAATGTATAAATTTCTATTGGTTTATGTTTTTTAACGTGATGCTTCTCATTAGGATCTAGACCACATATTCCCAGTAGCTGATCACAAGTTGTAGTTGTATCTTTACGGTTCAATGGTCATTCTCCTTTCTTAAGGGTGGTTCACCATGTGATGTGCGGTCATCGTTAGTCTCTCTAGTATATATTCACGAATATCTCCGGAAAGATTAACATCATCCATTGCTTGTTTCATACAGGATAACCAATTTTCTGCTTGTTGCGGCGTGATGACAAATGGCATGTGACGAGCTCTTAACATAGGATGACCATGTTCTTCTGTATATAACATAGGTCCACCGAGAAACTGTGTAAGAAATTGTTTTTGTTTTCGAGCTGTTTCCGATAAATCAGCTGGAAATAACGGTGCAAGCTCTTCATGTACAGAGACGTGTGAATAAAAGACATCCACAAGCTCGTGTAATTTTTCTTCTCCTATATAATCATACGGAGTTTGTGTCATATTCATTCTCCTTCTAATTGAGCTAGAGATAAGTATATATGCAAAGTGAAGTAAGTTCCAACGATTTGATTGGTCAATAAGCTTTTATACTGATGAAAGGAGTTCGTATTGTTCTTATTTTAGCAAGCTTAGCTCAGTTCATCAAATGAGATGATTGTATGAATGAATAGGTGAGAATAGTCCCATGAAAAAACAGGAGACTGTATAATGAAACAATCTCCTGTTTTAATTACAATATTAGAATTTATATGTGGAGAAGAGGTCTAACCTTAAAGACCACTGAGAAAAGTGAAATACCAACTTATTCAGTGCCCTGCGCTACCCATGGTCATTCCTATAATGTTGCATATGTGTTAAACACACGTGGTACATAGCTTTGGGTTTCTTTGAAAGGTGGGATGCCTCCATATTTATCAACATTTCCAGGCCCAGCATTATAAGCAGCTAGAGCTAATTGAACATTTCCATTGTAACGATCGAGCATCTGTCTTAAATATTTCGCTCCGCCTTCGATGTTCTCGGTAGGATCAAAGATATTTTGGACTCCGAGCATCTTTGCAGTTGCTGGCATAAGTTGCATGAGACCTGATGCACCAGCATGACTGACTGCATTAGGGTTGAAATTCGACTCATGCTTAATGACAGCATGAATGAGATTCGGATCTATTTGATACTTTTCGGCAGCTTGATCAATGATCGCTTGAATATCGCCTTTTGCTTGCTTTGTATTTGCCATTTGCTCAACAATAGAAGACGCTTGTACGTTTCGTATATTTCTTGTTACGTTTAGTGAAGGATCGAGAAATAAGCCTGCTGGTTGATTTGGTAATGTAGTTGAATCCATTTGTAATCGTTCCATTTGTTCTTGCAAAAAAGTCGAAAAGAATGATTGCATTATATTAGGTTGTGAATACGTCGTAGAGTGTGACGTAGATGTCGGTTGTAATGGTAAGAATGAAGTTATATTCATAATACACCTCTATTTATGTATAAGTCCTTTATCTAATGATATCAAATCATTGTAAAATCGACAATGTGATTATGAACGTTCCATTATTTCCTTCTGTCTAAAAAATCTCCTTACTTTGTTTTCTGTTGGTACTAGCTCAATGCCACATTGATTAAGTAAGTCTGTTAAGGTTGCTCGTGCATGTTCTTCACTATTTCCTTCATATTCAATTTCGTAATCAATTTGATCAAAGTAGCTGCTTTTATCTAAACAGAGTAAGCCATTATTAAACGGCAGTTCTAAGCGTTCTGTTGTTAGTGTACCAACATACGTAAGTTCGTTAAGTGGGATATGTAGAGAAAGCAGCTGCTTTTCTACCTCCCCTTTTGGTAGCCGATGATGATTTTTTAGCTCGTTCCATTCTTGCTCGGTCAATTTTTGATGTGTCTCTAGCTTTCCTATTTTGTGTGGTTGTTTTAAGGTAAATGTGTAGCTGTTTTCTTTTTCTCGAACACGTAAACCAGCTCCTTTATTTTTAAGAGAAAAGGAAGGGGTTTCTATATAATGATTGTGTTGACAGACTGCTTGTTCTTCTACTAAATTTAAATACTGGATCAATTCGTAATAAGCGGCGTAGGTAATGATTGATTTTACTTCAATCTCGATTTCTTGACTCATTTGGACACATCCTAACTCTTTAATGAAAGTGAAATATATATGTATTATCTCATAATTTAAATGAGAGCATCAAATAGACAATTCATACCGAATGAAATCTGATTATGGTACACTACTAATGTAATGAGTTTAAAGTGAATGATGAACGTGTGTGGAGGTTACATAATGAAGAAAATATATGTTACGAAGCTTGAGGTTGCAGATACAGCTGTAGCAACAATAGATGAACCGTTAGAATTAAGTGTAGCACAGGAATTAAAGCCTGGAGAGAGAATGCTCGTTGATTCAGATCAACTTGAATTTATTTATATACTAGAAAATGAGGAAGGCTTCTTTTATGTCTCATTTTCTGAGCCTATATGGGAATCCTTAAAGCTCATGAAAGAGCAATCAAAACGTTGTATCGTTCAGTTGAATGATCAAGTTGAAGTAGAGCTTAAAAACCTCTTTGAAGAACTAAATTATCTGTTATCTAATATTGATGGAAACGGAAATTATGGCGAGGAATTAGAAGACGCTGTTAAACGAGTCTTTCATTAAGTAGGAACTAACGTGTCATTAAAATCTTTTCTAATCATCTAGAAGAGGTAAACGGATGGTGATAGGATGAGTAATTGGACGATCTTCTTAACACCTTATAAACAGGCGGTTGAGGAGTTGAAAGTTAAATTAAGAGGAATTCGCCAACAATATCAACAAACATCAAAGCATACGCCGATTGAATTTGTTACAGGACGTGTGAAGCCAGTGATGAGTATTATAGATAAAGCTGAAAGAAAAAGTATCCCACTGGATCGTCTTGAAGAAGAGATGCAAGATTTAGCTGGTTTAAGAATTGTAACTCAATTTGTAGAGGACATTGATAAAGTATTATCTTTAATCAGAAATCGAAAGGACTTTGAAATCGTTGAAGAGAGAGATTACATTAATCACCAAAAACCTAGTGGATATCGCTCTTATCATTTAGTAATACGCTATCCGGTTCAAACGATTGATGGGGAGAAGAAGGTCCTTGTAGAATTACAAATACGCACGTTAGCAATGAACTTTTGGGCGACGATAGAACATTCACTTAATTATAAATACAGTGGTGAAATTCCTCATGACATTAAGATGCGACTAAAGCGTGCGGCTGAAGCTGCTTTTCAACTCGATGAGGAAGTGTCCATTATTCGAGATGAAGTGAGAGACGCTCAAGAAATTATTACGGCAAAACAAGAGCAAAGCGGAAAAATGTAACCAATTTGGGAGGATGAAAGATGAAATTTGCTGTAACCTCAAGAGGAGACGACTTGTCAAATGACTTGCAAAAGCGAATAAAAGAACAATTGATGAAGCATGGTCTTGTGTTTAATCAGCACGAGCCTGAGTTAGTCATTACGATTGGTGGCGACGGAACGTTATTACAAGCTTTTCATGATTATGCGAAGCGCCTTGAGGAAACAGCCTTTGTTGGAATACATACAGGGCATTTAGGCTTTTATGCAGATTGGGTACCTTCTGAGGTTGATCAATTAATCGATGATATT
Organism: Halalkalibacter hemicellulosilyticusJCM 9152; assembly: GCF_000513115.1. GTDB lineage: Bacteria > Bacillota > Bacilli > Bacillales > Bacillaceae_D > Halalkalibacter > Halalkalibacter hemicellulosilyticus. Next base: position 16,957 of record NZ_BAUU01000045.1, on the reverse strand, counting down.
GTTCATAAGCCTTTTCAAGTCGTTGAATATCCATTATTAGAAGTCATTATCCATCATAATCAAGACGAAGGTGAGCGTCATTTAGCATTAAATGAGTCAACCATTAAAGGACTAGGTGGCTCCATCGTTAGTAATGTTGAGATTAAGGGGGATACTTTTGAAGTGTTTCGAGGAGATGGGCTTTGTATTTCGACACCATCTGGTAGCACGGCTTATAATAAAGCACTTGGTGGAGCGATTTTGCATCCATCGTTAGCTTCGATTCAAATTTCTGAAATGGCCTCTATTAATAATCGTGTCTATCGAACCATCGGCTCGCCACTTGTGTTGCCAAAGCACCATGTTTGTTTATTGCGGCCATTGAATGAAGTGGAAGTGCAAGTGACAATTGATCACTATACGTTAGAGTACCGGCACATTCATTCGTTGCAGTGTCGAGTCGCAGATGAAAGAATTCGCTTTGCTCGTTATCGATCATTTCCTTTTTGGAAGAGAGTAAAGGAGTCGTTTATCCGTGAGTAACTTTGTAGCAACTTTTGAATGGGTGGTAGCGAACGACCATCATAAGCTGTTACGCCCTTTTTTAAGAGAAGAATGTCAGCTCTCAAAAAGAGGACTAGCTCATATTAAATTTAATGGTGGTATGATTATGGTGAATGGGCATGAAGCAACGGTCCGTTCACCTTTGCAATGTGGTGATGTCGTGACGGTCGGATTACCGTTAGAAAAGCGAAGTGAATCACTTGATGTTGAGCATATCCCTCTTTCGATTATCTATGAGGATGATCACTTTATTGTAGTTGATAAAGTCGCGGGCATGTTAACAATCCCCTCAAGAGAACACCCTAATGGAACGTTAGCAAACGCGATATTAGGTTACTACGAACGGATTGGACTGCCAACGACGTTTCATGCGGTCAACCGATTGGATCGAGATACATCAGGTCTCCTTATAATTGCTAAGCATCGTTTTGCCCATGATCGCATGTCAGATTTACAGAATAAAGGAAAAGTGAAACGATACTATCAAGCTCTTGTTCACGATCGTGTTCACCCTCCTAATGGAACGGTAGATGCGCCAATTGGTCGTGCAGATGACAGTATTATTACTAGGATGGTTACCGAAAATGGAAAAAAGGCTGTTACTCACTATCATACTTTAACACAGAAACGAAATTACTCCCTGCTTTCCATACAATTAGAAACAGGGAGGACTCATCAAATTCGTGTCCATTTTGCTTATTTAGGGCATCCGCTTTTAGGTGACGATTTATATGGAGGAAAGCGGGATTACATTTCTCGTCAGGCTCTTCATTGTAATAAAATTGAATTTACGCATCCTTTTATAAAGGAAACAGTTACGATCACTTCGGAATTGCCAAAAGATATGAAGCAGCTTCTGTAATGGTATAGAACTATTTCCTCACAGCTTATAAGATTAATGAGTAAATGGCACCTATTAGTCGGTGACTTCAATCGTTTCAATGACATATTTAGCAATGAGCTCATCGTCAGCGTTGTATAGTTCGACTGTGACGGCATTTTCTAGTACTTCTGCAGAAATGGAATCGACCTCAATAATATCAGAGGAGATCGCATAGCTTTTTCCACCATCAATCTGAAACCATTCAGGTTCACCGTCACGGTTGGCGAATAGAAGAGACTGCTGATCATCTAATTTTTCTTGTAAAGGTTGAGAAAATGAAAATACAGTATATAACTCAGGGCTAGGTAGCTGTCCGGTATTTTCATAGCGTACATATACACTGAATCGTGTTCCCTCCTCATTTAAAAAAATCTTCGTCTCGTCTTGATCAATGTTAAGCGATAATTGTGGACCACATGCACTTAATAGTAGAGTAAGAATGATAGCGATGGGAAAAAGACGTTGTTTCATCAGAACACTCCTTTGTTCGTTATGATTCAAATGATCGAAATTTTTCTTGCTGATATGGTTGCTGTGATGGGACTTGGACAACATTTAATTCAGGGTATTGTAACGCAGAGAGAGCTCCACCAAACACACAGCCAGTATCAATATTTACGGTGTGATTCACAAAGCGTACATGCTTAGTTGGTGTATGACCATAGACAATCCATTCATTCCCACTATGGTGCTGTGCCCAATCTCGACGTATCGGAGTTCCATCATCATTCGTTTCGCCGGTAATATCCCCGTATAATACAAACGTTTTAACACGTTTGTTGAATAGGCCTATGTCTTTTGAACGGATACCTGCATGAGCAATAATGAGTCTACTTTCATCTAGTATATGGTAAAGTGGAGATTGATCAACTAATTGAGTAAATTGTTGCTTAATTTGTTGAAATTCTTGTTTGTCTAAGGAATTCAGCTCTGCAACAGTCGTTTCAAGGCCATGTTTAATTTGAACATTACGTCCAATAAAATAACGATAAAGCTTGTCACAATGATTTCCAGGTACGTAAAAAGCTCGGTTTTGTTTGACAAGATGAGCAACTAAGCGAATGACATCAAGAGAATTAGGCCCACGATCAGTTAGATCGCCAACAAATGCCAGCTTTCTAGTGGAGTCATGATGTACATAGTCTAATTGATCTTGTTTATAGCCTAGTTTTTGCAGCAAGCTTATTAACTCATCATAACACCCATGAATATCACCGATAATATCAAGTTTCATACTAGCCTCCATTGTAAACGTTTTGTTCATTATCATAGCGTATTTACTATTAGTGACGCAAATGCTCAAGTGTTCGTTTGCAAGCCATAAGTATTTTTAATTTTAACGATATTATTTTGCAGGTTAATGGACTTTTCATCATGAGTTATAGATTGAATAATAAGGTAGTAAAAAGGAGGGTTACTTAAAGTATGCTAGAGCCTGTAACAAACCCAGTGTTAATCTTTGCGATTGCTATGACTATTTTCCTGATTGCCCCTCTCATCATGAGGAAGCTTCGAATTCCGGGTATTATTGGCCTTATTTTTGCTGGGGTAATCGTCGGTCCAAATGGAGTGGGGCTACTAGATCGTGATCCGACTATCATTTTATTAGGAACAGTTGGTTTATTGTATATTATTTTTATTGCTGGACTCGAAATTGATTTAGAAGGGTTTAAAAAATATCGGAAGCGAAGTTTGACGTTTGGCTTTTTATCCTTTCATTTACCCTTTTTAATTGGTGTGTTAGCGACGTATTATTATGGATATCCATTGGCAGCGGCAATCTTGCTTGGCTCACTACTTGGCTCACATACGTTATTAGCTTATCCGATTGCTAGTAGGCTAGGTGTGGCGAAAAACAAGACCGTTACTACGGCTGTTGGCGGAAGTATTATGACTGATACTCTTGCCTTATTAGTGCTAGCTGTTGTAGCTGGTTCGACACAAGGGGCATTAACGCTTGACTTTTGGCTCATGCTGCTTCTATCTATGGTCATTTATGTAGCGGCAGTTTTTCTCATTGTTCCGATTGTGGCTAAATTTTTCTTTCGTTCATTTAGTAGTGAAGGTGTTTTGGAATTTGTCTTTGTCATGACTGTCCTATTCGTATCAGCCTATTTTGCTACTGTAGCTGGTTTGGAGCCCATTATTGGTGCATTCCTAGCAGGACTCGCATTAAATCGATTTATTTTTGAGCAAAGTCCACTAATGAATCGAATTAAATTTATTGGTAATGCCATTTTCATTCCTTTTTTCTTATTATCAGTTGGGATGCTAATGGATTTACGGATTTTATTCCTTGAGCCTAGCGCATGGATTACAGCAACACTTGTCGTTATACTTGTTATCGTAGGGAAGTTTGGAGCCGCTTGGTTAACAGGGAAAATATATCGTTATTCAAATGAAGAAATGTGGTTAACGTTTGGGTTAACGATTCCACAAGCTGCAGCGACTCTTGCAGCGACTTTGGTCGGTTTTGATCTTGGATTATTCGATCAAGCAACAGTCAATGCGGTGATTGTCATGATATTGGTTACGTGTATGATTGGTCCTTATTTAGTAGAAAAGAATGCCCGAAAGCTCGCACTGAAAGAATCGCAAATGCCTTATGAACCGACCAATGCACCACAGAGAGTGATGGTGCCGATTGCGAATCCACAAACGTTGGAATCGTTAATGGATTTGGCGTTTATGGTAAGAGGCTCTTCATCAGAGTCCTTATACACGCTATCTGTTGCGAGAAGCAGTGAAGAAGGTTCTTCAGCCCAAGTTGTCGAAGCAGAGAAGCTGTTAGGTCATGCTGTCCAATACGCAGCTGGAGCTGAGGTGCCGATTCATATGCTTACTCGTGTTGATCCGAATATTACAACAGGGATTGTTAGGGCGATAGAGGAGACGAGAATAACGAATGTCGTTATTGGATGGAATGGAAAGCTATCGACACCGCAGAAAATATTTGGAGGAGTTCTGGATCAATTGCTTGAGCGGACTTCTCAAATGATCCTTGTCTCTAAGTTAGGGCACCCTCTTAATACAACGAAGCGAATTGTGATATTGATTCCTTCTGGCTTTGATCATAAAGTTGGATTTTATGAACCGATTAAGGTTGTGAAACGGATGGCTAATCAGATTGGGGCGACGATTGCTGTTTTCGTTATTAAAGATCAACCCTTATCTTATCAACAAGGGTTTCAAAAGGTGAAGCCTGATGCCCAAGTGACATTAACGAAGCTAGAAACGTGGAATGAGTGGAATCAGGAATATTTACCCCATTTAAAAACGGATGACATTGTCATTGTGTTTAGTGCAAGAAGAGGTACAATCGCATGGCATCCACAACTTGAGCGATTACCACGTGTACTAGCAAATGCTACTCCGAAAAGCTTTATTATGATGTATCCTGTAGAAGAAGGTAAGGTGGATTCACGAGGTACGCGGGGCTTAGATGTACCTAAGACGTTTCTTTCGGAGAAGTCATACGATTAATAGAAAAACGAATGATGATGAGAGAATTGAAAAAGTGAGTGTAAACTTTTTCAGTGGCTTTCATTTGAGCAGGGTAATTATATATGGAAAAACGCTCGCTCCTAGGGGCGCTGGTTATAACTGTCTAACACCCTGTCATTAGTTTAATTAGAATGGTCATTATAAGTGCTTTCCTTGTATTTTATAATTGTTTTTTTTTATGGTGTTTTTATTATTTGGGCTAAATGATTTGCAATTTTTTCCCTTTCCTGCTATGATAAAGAAGAATTATTTTTGTTCGGTATGAAGGATAGTGTGAATATCGACTTTTCGTCTTGATGATACTTTGGGCAAGGATAGTTATATAATGTGTGGTAACACACACTAGGAGGAAACAAAAATGGAAATAGGTACAGTAAAATGGTTTAATGCAGAAAAAGGTTTTGGCTTTATCGAACGTGAAGATGGAGACGATGTATTCGTACACTTCTCTGCTATCCAAAGTGAAGGCTTCAAATCATTAGACGAAGGTCAGAAAGTAACGTTTGACGTTGAGCAAGGTGCTCGTGGAGCTCAAGCAGCTAACGTTCAAAAATCTGCTTAATCTTAAATCGTTTAAAAAACAGACTCTTTATATAGGGTCTGTTTTTTTACGTTCTAAAGCATAAAAACTCCTACTTAACGTTCGAGTAGGGAGAAGATACGATAATGCTTATAGGATAACATACTTGTTTGAAACTATGCAGGATATATATTAGTTATTCATTTTTCTTAGGTAGAGTAGGATTCTATTTTAATATCTGTTATAATAATTAGTACTAGGTATTAAGAACAACTAATAATGGAGGTTATGAGATGATTCAATTATCATTAGAAAATCGTACATATGTCGTCATGGGTGTGGCAAATAAGCGAAGCATTGCCTGGGGTATTGCTCAGTCTTTGGCAAAAGCAGGTGCTAGACTTATTTTTACATATGCTGGTGAAAGGCTAGAGAAGAATGTTCGTAGTTTAGCAGAAACGTTAGATCGTTCAGATCATCTTATTTTACCTTGTGATGTAACGGATGATGCTGAAATTGAAAAGACGTTCTCACAAATCAAAGAAGAAGTTGGGACGATTCACGGAATTGCTCATTGTATTGCATTTGCCAACAAAGATGAGCTAGAAGGTGAGTATTTAAATACAACTCGAGATGGATTCTTACTAGCGCAAAATATTAGCGCTTATTCTCTAACGGCTGTTGTCAAAGCAGCTCGTCCACTGTTCACTGAAGGCGGAAGCATTTTAACGTTAACGTATTTAGGTGGAGAAAAAGTCGTAAAGAATTATAATGTGATGGGTGTTGCAAAAGCGTCTCTCGATGCGAGCGTGAAATATTTAGCGAATGATTTAGGTAAAGATAATATTCGTGTAAATGCTATTTCAGCTGGCCCAATTCGTACGTTAGCAGCAAAAGGAATTGGTGGCTTCAATGATGTCTTAAAAGAAATTGAAGAGCGTGCTCCGCTTCGTCGAACGACAACACAGGAAGAGGTTGGCGATACAGGCTTATTCTTAATGAGTGATTGGTCTCGCGGGATTACTGGTGAAATCATTCATGTAGATAGTGGCTACAATATTGTATCTTTATAAATAGTAAGAGTGAAGAAAAGGTGTTTGCAGGAGATTCTTATTCTCAAGCAAGCACCTTCTTGTGTTTCGGGTTAAGAGCTTATTGACTCAGTATCCAGAAGAGAATAGAAGCCCGACAACTATTTTCGCCAAACTTTCTTGGCTGTCCATTGATTGAAAGGTTGAGCAGTGAAGGTATAGTGTTCGAATTGGTGAATAGGTGTTCGTTTGTAATAAGTGAAAACAGAATGACCCAAAGGAATGGAGTTTACCTCTAGTTCCTCAAGTAGATGATCCTTCTCTTTTAAATAAATGTTAATCCGTCTTAATGTATGTCGATCTCTACGGTCTACAGTTGTCCGTTCATAAGCTTCAATAGCCTCTTGTAGTTGCTGAAATGCCTCCTTTAAGAACGTTTGTTGATCCTCCATAAAAAAACACCTCTCATTCATATAAGATCTTGTTCATGTATATGTCCTACTCGTTCGTTCAAGAAGTAAAAGCTTGGTAAGCATTTTGAAAAAGATACATATAATGCGTTGGAACACCGTATAGTGTAATAACATGTATGGGAAAGGAGCTCTAACATGAGGAAACGTGCATTCCCTTTATTGTACATTTATCAAAAAAAAGAAGCAGAAATTGAGCCGGAGCAGCAAGAATTTGTTTATAAGAAGCATGATGAAGTGAATGGTCAGGAAGATATTCAAAGAGGAGAGCCTGTATTAAACGAACTTGAAGATGATCCGCACTATGAAGTAGATTTAAGTAGTGTATTGGAACAGCCTGAATCGTTAGCAAGTATGCTTAAGAAGCAAAGCGAGGAGAAGAAGCCAGTTGAACTTAAAGTAGCGGATGCTGTATACATCGGTACAGTATCACTTGAAGGGGATCTGGTCTTCTGTCAAGTAGATCCGAAATCAAATGAACAAGTATCTTTTTCTTTAAAGGAAATTGATTCAGCTACCGTAAAGGAATAGTTTATATGCCACTGAAAGGTCATTCTTTCAGTGGTTTGAGCTTGTCGAAAATGTCTCGCAAAAGCTAGACGGTCGAAAGGCTTTTCTGGATTAGAGAGCATGACTATGATAAGTCACTCCGAATTGTTACCGGAATGGAGGCACGCTTTCCGCGGAAAGCGAAGTATATATGTCCACCACATTGTATTTGTTTATAAAAAAAGTTGCACCGTTTTCCCCTTTGGATATGACTGTCTATAGTGTACAAAAGAAAAAGAACATCTATTGAAAAACAAATAGTTAAAAAAATGGAGAATTGGTTTCTAGGAATCCATAAAAATTATGATATGATTTTCATTGAAGGGAAAATTTTAGAAAAAAGGAGGATGGTTATTGTATGAGAAAGAATACATTTTTTGCATAGCAAAGGCTATGTGAAAAAATCAAATAAAAATAGCCTTTGCTCTTTCTAATATAAATTAATTATTAGGGGTGCAAAAATGAGCTATAAAAAAGCCAAGGATATTTTGCCGTCGGAATTGTTAGAGTTAATACAAGAATATGTTGATGGTGAATATATTTATATCCCTCGAAGTGAAGATAATAAAAAAAGTTGGGGATCGAATACTTCCACAAGAAGAGAATTGAATATAAGAAATTCTAACATTTATACCGATTATTTATCTGGAATAGATATAAATACTTTAAGTGTAAAATATTATTTGTCTTCAAAGAGTATTCAAAGGATCATACTTAAAGAAAAAAAGATCAAGAACAGTATTTGAATTAAGTCAATGTGGTTTTTACCGCATTGGCTTTATTTCTTTTATGAATTAAGTATGAGGTATCTTTGATTGATGTAAGTCAAATATAATTAATATAGTAACAACAAGTATTAATCATAGAATTATAAAAAAATCAAAAGGGGAGTTTTACAATGGAACTTCATATTAGTAAGGAAATAAATAAAAATGATAAACAATATATTGACGATGAACTTTACAGGTTTAATTTGAAGCACTTTCCAAAAGATTTGGCAGGTAGATATGAGGAAATCAATTTATTTCTTAAGGATGATAACGGTAATCTTCGTGGTGGAATCCTAAGTGCAGTATGCTGGAATTGGTTGGAAATACATACTGTTATTTTGGATGAGGACATAAGACATTCTGGGTATGGAACTAAATTATTAACAGAGCTTGAGAAAATTGCTTTTGATAAAGAATGTGATTTCATAAAAGTAGATACTTTGAGTTTTCAAGCGTTAGATTTCTATAGAAAGAATGGCTTTCAAGTGTTTGGTAGTATAGATAATGTAGGTAGAGATTTTGAACATTATTATTTAAAAAAGGATTTACATGTTAAGTCGTAGTTAATATACATAATGTTTAACGGGTGCAAGGGTTTGTATGTACTTGCGAGAGCATTGGTTTAACAAGACATATCCTTATGCTTTTTTATAAGAAAAAAAGAAAGGAATACCATAATGGCTGGAATTTATTTGTATCATGTAGTTACCGAAAAACCTATGAAGCTTGGACAAATAATAATTTTTGATAATAACCAGTATAATGGCGTTTATATTCGGGTTATGGCTTGCAAAAATATACTAGATGGCAACAAGCCTATTGGTCACCTTTCAAAATTTATAAATTCAAATTTGGAATACTGGACTGTTAGAACATACAGAGAATTAGCGTTGGAAAAGGTAAGAAAGGAAAAATATCCAAACTATCCTTCTAGAATGTCATGTTTATACACCTCAAAAACTTTAATAGATGCAGAAATGTGGGCTAATTCTTTTATAAATAGTGGTAGAAAAGTTTATCAAATTGTTAAATTACGAACAGATGGTAAGCTATTTGATGGTGATGCGTATAATGTATTTGACGGAACTGATAATGCTGCAGAAAATGAAGGAAATGCAGATTACTACTGGAGTAATAAACCTAATAAATTTGGTAAAGAGCAATTAATTGAAACGTTAATAGATGACAATATAGAAGTCGTAAAGATAGTAAAGGAATTTTCTTAAAGAGGTTGTTCAAAAAGGTCAAAAACTGACCTTTTTGAACAACCTTGCAGCCATAGCTATGCTTCTTGAGATACTTTTTGAACACGCTCTTAAATGGGTACGATTGTTGTACAAGTACCTGTGTCCTTATTACAAATAAGGGTCAGGTTGTTAAGGGGAAGAGCTAATTAGCAAGTTCATCTTGAATCTGTAAATTGAAAAATGTGGATTTACCTATCTGAATAGACGATAGAAAATGAACTATATAATCATTATAAATTAAATAAGTCAGAGTGGATGAAAAATCAATAAAAGAAAATGTTGTTGTTCAGAAAAGGAAGCGGTTGTTTAAGATCAAAGCCATAAAGGATCAAACTTTCCTTTTACAAAAAATGTATACTAACTCACAAAAATAGAATCCATCTTGGTAAAACTATATTTTAAAGCTACAAATGTATTTGTTAGGCTTCTCATTTATACGTATTTAATGGTCATTAAAGGCGGTTTAGAAGGGGGCTTCATTTCCCCATTCATCATAAAATTGTGAAAGAAATTGTTTCATATACTGATGGCGTTCTTCAGCACGACGTTTTCCTTCATTCGTATTCATAAATCCTTTGAGCTTGAGCAGTTTCTCATAGAAATGTCCAATCGCACTCGATGGCGATTGGCGGTATTCTTCCACGGTCATTGATTCGCGGTAATGAGCTTTTGGAACGTGCATTAAATGTCCTTTGTTGCCAGCATACATAAATGTTCGAGCAATTCCAATCGCTCCAATGGCATCTAGACGGTCAGCATCTTGTACAATTTGTGCTTCCAATGAAGTGACGGGTGCGTTGTTACCACCTTTGAACGAAATGGTTGTTATTATGGAAAGGATCGTGTCCTGCTCATTCTTCGGTACACCTTGATCCACTAACCAATTGGTAACTTCCTCGATCCCTGCCTCTTCACTTTCAACGACTTTATCATCGATTAGATCATGCAGTAGTGCTGCTAATGTTATGATAAATCGATTACCACCTTCAACTTTGGAGATTTCTACGGCTTGCGTTGTCACTCGTTGAATATGGTGCCAATCATGACCAGAGGATTCATTCTCTAATTTAGATTGAACCCATTGTCTTGTTTGTTGAATAATCATGTCTTGATTCATGTATTTGTTCCTCCCTTATGAGTGAGCTTTCTCGTTGATAATTGATTCATTTCTCGAACAAATCGAGAACGTTGGACTTGTTTTCCTCTGCGTTTTGAAGGGATTGAGATCGATATAGTATCAATCGCTCTCGTAATCGCTACATACATTAACCTTCGTTCCTCTTCTAATGGTTTCTTATCACCTTCACGCAGCGCTTCTAAGGCGTAGTCATGAGGAATACCCCCTTCAACAGCTTCGATGAGATACACATGTTTGAATTCTAATCCTTTAGATCGGTGAATCGTTAGTAATTGAACAGCATTAGTAGCTGAACGTTGCAAGCGAAATTCTTCAAATTTGGCGGTCATATGATCGACATATTGTAAGAAAGCTTCTAGTGATTCATGCTGCTTAGCAACTTCCTTTAAATCTTTGACATCATCAGAACCACGATCCATTTTGTTTCCTTCATTTCCTTGTTTCTTCACATAATCGGCTAATCCCATTTCTCGTTCAATAAATACGATCGCTTCGTATGGCTGGAGTTTGTGTAACTCGTTAAATTTAGCAGGGAGTGAGCGTAGCTTGCGCTGCTGGAAAGGTTGAATCCCATTCACCTTAGCTAATGCATCTATGAATGAGCAGTCCTCCATAATGCTGAGCGACTTGACTTCTTGTATTACTTCTTGTTTTAAGAATAGGGCACCAACTAAATCTGTAAGAGCTTTTGGATCATTTTCGTCAAATGCTAAGCGCAAGTATGCGAGCACTTTTCTAACAGTTCGTCGTTTATAAAATGATTCACCATCCATCTCAAGTTGGAATGGAATACTCGATTGAATAAATCGTTCAATTAGGGCTCTAGCAGCTGTATTTGTTCGAAACAGAATAGCAAAATCATTTGGTTGATGACCCTTTTGAATCTTTTGTTTGATATCTTGCACGATCATTGTCGCTTCTTCTTCTTGATTAAAAGGGTAGAACATGAGTGGAAGCTGTTCAGAATGCTGCTGAGCGATTAATTGCTTCTGAAACCTTGTCCGATTCGATGTAATGATGTTATGCGCAGTTGATACAATTTCATGGCTTGATCGATAATTTTGATTTAATATCACCTTTTTTAAATGTGGATAAGATCGGTCGAAATGTAACATGAAGGAAGGATCGCTTCCTCTGAATGCATAAATCGATTGATCATCGTCTCCTACGATACATAGGTTATTTGACTTTGTTAACATTGCAATTAGCTCGTACTGAATTTTATTCGTATCTTGAAATTCGTCTACAGATACATATGTAAATCTTCGTTGGTAACGACTTAAAACATCTGGGTGTTTTTTGAAAAGGTCATATGCACCTAGTAGCATATCATCAAAATCGAACGACTGATTTTCGCTTTTTATGGCTTCATATCGTTTATAGAGATAGAGTACTTTTTCTTCCCAAGGATTTGTCGTTTTCACAAGATCCGGAGTAAGCATATGATTTTTCCACCAACTAATTTGAGTGAGTGCTTGATCATAGGCAAAGTCTTTTTCATCTATGTCTATTTCGCGACCTGCGGATTTGAGAATGGCTTGTCTTTGCCAGTCCATACTCAATAGCAATGGAGATGCCCATTTTTTTGGTTCGTGATGTAATAAGATTTTATAGAAAATTCGATGGAACGTCCCGATCATTAGTTGATTAAGTAATGTTTGATTCATGTTCGGGTATGTGGCCATTCTCTCCTTCATTTCTTTAGCAGCTTTTGCTGTAAAGGTAACCATAATGAGCTTCTTTGGAGAATAATGAAGCTCAGTTAACATATAAGCTGCTCGAGCTGTTAATACACGAGTTTTTCCACTTCCAGCTCCAGCTAAAATCATAACAGGTCCTTCCGTTGTTGTAACAGCTTCCCATTGTGAATCGTCAAACTGGATTCCTCTTTCACATAGTTCTTTCCTATATCCAGAAAGGTTTCCGCTTGTCGTCTGTTGGGCGGCTTGAAAAGGAGGGATCGCTTCGACGAATTCAGGTTTCTTCCAAACGTGTGAATTCTCTTGCTGATGGCTAATCATTCGACTTTTTGGCAATTGAAATCCATTTGTTACGTGAGTAGTGCCGTGCTCAGGTTGTTGTAGCTTTTTTTCCATTTCGATAGCCGCTTCCAAACATTGCTCCGTTAGTTGAGAATGTATGAATGTAGGTGGCTCATCTATACTTAGTTGTAATTGCACCGGCGTGTGGCAATGAATACAAGTGACTTTATTGTTTAAACTTGCGAGATATAAGGCTTGCCAAAGCTCTCGCTCATATGTAAATAAGGAAATGATTTTCCCTTGATAAAATGCGACGTTCATGCAAATAAACTCCTCTCAAACCATCTTTCTCTATCGTAGCAAAAATGTTCGAAGCATACACAGATAAAGTTTATCATTTTTGAAAAGAGTTAGAATTAACGATTCATCAAAGGAGTGAAAAGAAGAAATGAAAAACGAGCCAAATGTTTATTGGCTCGTTGGGGAGGTGACTGGGCTAGTTGGATTCGAACCAACGAGTCACGAAGTCAAAGTCCGTTGCCTTACCGCTTGGCTATAGCCCATCGACTTAACTATGACTAGTATGTGACGACTGGATAAATTTATTCAAAAATAAAGAAGGATTTCTTAATAAAATGTCGAACTAGGTGATGAAGTGTAGAAAGGAGAGTGAAATGAATTTTGGAAGATATAGAACCATTTTGTATGTCACTCATTAACCAAGCAATTGGGAAACAAGCATCAGATATTCATTTCTTAATGAATGATAGCCACTGTTCGATCTTTTATCGAAGTAGTGGTCAGCTTAAGAAATGGAGAGAATTGCCGTTACGTATAGGAGAACGGCTAGTTAGTCATTTGAAATATCGTTCAGGGATGGACATAGGGGAACAACGGAAGCCTCAAAGTATGGCCATAACCCATAAACGAAAGTATTCTACGTATTCTCTTCGTTTATCAACTCTACCAAATAAGCAGTCAGAAGGTTTAATTATTCGTATTTTACCCCATCGTATGACTCACTCAATTGCTACACTTTCCTTATTTCCTCAAGCATCTTCTCAATTACATCAATTACGTACATTCCAAAGTGGCTTATGTTTATTTGCTGGTTCAACAGGATCAGGAAAGACAACAACGTTATACGCGATTCTTGAGCATATTCGTCATAGTGGGAATAAGTCAATCATTACCATTGAAGACCCAATTGAAATTCCTTTAAATGATATTGTTCAAGTTGAAGTCAATGAAAAGGCTGGACTAACGTTTGATTCGATTTTAAGAGCTGCGTTACGTCATGATCCAGACGTTATTCTTGTAGGTGAAATTAGAGATGAAGAAACGGCTGCGTTAGCTGTTCGTGCATCATTAACAGGACATTTAGTATTGGCGACTGTTCATGCCAATGACGTACAGACGACGTTTTTACGCCTTCTGAATTTAGGGGTGAAATCGAGGGATTTAATAGACTGTTCCAAAATGGTTATGGTACAGCAATTGGTAAAGTTACGATGTCCGTTATGTTGTCACGAAGCTGAAGAGGACGAAAGGTGTAGTTGTCAGAGGCCTTTACGAAAAGCGTTAGTCGAAGTTGTAGTAGGGGAGGAACTGAAGTTGTTGGCAAAGGGTCAACTTACGAGAAGAAGTTCTTTTAAAGATCAAGCGAGAAAGGCTTGGGTGTTAGGTTATATAAGTGAAATGGAATTTCGGAGTTTTTTAACATGATAAGAAGGAAAATGATGATCAATGCAGAAATGATCGACCACCTTGACCGAATAGGGTCATTGTTGGAAGTAGGGTACCCGCTTGATATATCTTTGTCGTTTGTGACGCAATATGCGTCAGATAAATGGGTTGAGAGAATGAAAGAGGTTATGTATTCATTGCAAGAAGGGTATTCAGTACATGAAAGCTTTGATGTAGAAGGAGTTCCTAGAAGTATCATTCTTTTTCTTTATTTTTATGAAAAGCAGGGAGATTTACCTAAAGGATTTATTGAAGCAAGCCGCTATTTAAGGCAGCAATTAAAATGGAAAAATCAGGTTATTAAATTAGTTAGTTATCCGATTTTCCTTTTACTATTTTCAGGAATGTTAATGAGCATGATGTATTTATTTGTGCTTCCTAATTTTAGTGAGATGATTTCAACTACTTCGTCATCCGATTTTGTTTTCACATTTGTTGAACTTCTAAAAAAAGCTCCACTTATTCTCCTTATGTGCTGTGTGTGTGTTATCCTCCTTTTTTACTCTATATGAACCGTCTAAAAAGCTTATCTCCTCTTCATAAAATAAGTCATTTCATAAAAATTCCATTAATAGGGCGATTATTAAAATTACTTATTACGTATGTCTTCTCACTACAATTAGGGCGAATGCTGAAGGCGGGAATGACGATTCAACAGGCGTTGCAACAAATACAGGATCAGCCATACGTCGAATTTTTGAAGTTAGAAAGTGAACGCTTAATGATAGGGCTACGTTTTGGACAATCGTTAGCAGAAGTTATTGAAGAATCACCTATTTATCAAAAAGAATTCAGTTCAGTCATCGCCAATGGTTTCCGTACAGGTTATATAGCGACAGATTTAATTTATTATAGTACTATGCTCTATACCGAATTAGAACGAATGATTCAAAAAGGTCTGTATAGAATCCAACCAATTATGTTTATGCTAATCGGTTTTATCGTATTATTCTTATTTTTAGCTACGTTGTTACCTGTCTATGAAATGTTAAATACAATGTGACTCGTATTAATATAATAAAAAGATCATCAATTCTAGTTGCAATTATTTGGTGAATTGTGTTATATTATAAATCGTCGCTGAAAAGTGATGATTATTTTTTTTGAATTGTTGACTTGGTTTATATTGTATGTTACATTGATTAGGTCGCTGTTTTTTAATAGAAAGATGAATATACTGAAAAATGAATGATTGCTTAGGGGCCTTAGCTCAGCTGGGAGAGCGCCTGCTTTGCACGCAGGAGGTCAGCGGTTCGATCCCGCTAGGCTCCACCATTTCATTACGGAGGAATACCCAAGTCCGGCTGAAGGGATCGGTCTTGAAAACCGACAGGCGGGTTAAACCGCGCGGGGGTTCGAATCCCTCTTCCTCCGCCATCATGATAAAACTACGCGGGGTGGAGCAACGAGCGTCCGCATCGTCGAACAAACACCGAGTCACATCGACGCATGATGGCACCGAAGCGATACGAGAAGAGGAGATGTTTTCTTCTTTGAAAAAGCAACATCCATAAACTTTAAAACGACGCGGGGTGGAGCAGTCTGGTAGCTCGTCGGGCTCATAACCCGAAGGTCGATGGTTCAAATCCATCCCCCGCAATACCAGAAGGTCCGGTAGTTCAGTTGGTTAGAATGCCTGCCTGTCACGCAGGAGGTCGCGGGTTCGAGTCCCGTCCGGACCGCCATTTCTCTTTAAATTGTGGAGGGGTAGCGAAGTGGCTAAACGCGGCGGACTGTAAATCCGCTCCCTCAGGGTTCGGCGGTTCGAATCCGTCCCCCTCCACCACTATGGCGGTTGTGGCGAAGTGGTTAACGCATCGGATTGTGATTCCGACATTCGTGGGTTCGATTCCCATCAGCCGCCCCATCTAACGTTGGGCTATCGCCAAGCGGTAAGGCAACGGATTTTGATTCCGTCATGCGCAGGTTCGAATCCTGCTAGCCCAGCCATATTGCGGAAGTAGTTCAGTGGTAGAACACCACCTTGCCAAGGTGGGGGTCGCGAGTTCGAATCTCGTCTTCCGCTTTTTGTTCAATCTCAGTTATATAGGAAAAAAAGAGAACATGCGGGTGTAGTTTAGTGGTAAAACCTCAGCCACGAGCTGAACTTCTTCTGAACAAACACCGAGTTGTCTTGACGCAGCAAGCATCAAAGCGATACGAGTAGAGGAAGAGACATGAAAAATCGTTGGTAGAACATGATAAATAACATGCGGGTGTAGTTTAGTGGTAAAACCTCAGCCTTCCAAGCTGATGTCGTGAGTTCGATTCTCATCACCCGCTTTGAAAACAAGTTACTGTGGGCCTGTAGCTCAGCTGGTTAGAGCGCACGCCTGATAAGCGTGAGGTCGGTGGTTCGAGTCCACTCAGGCCCACCATTCCACAGTAGCTCAGTGGTAGAGCTATCGGCTGTTAACCGATCGGTCGTAGGTTCGAATCCTACCTGTGGAGCCACGGAGAAGTACCCAAGTGGCTGAAGGGGCGCCCCTGCTAAGGGTGTAGGTCGTTTACGCGGCGCGAGGGTTCAAATCCCTCCTTCTCCGCCAGTTTGTTTCGAATTGGCCCCGTTGGTCC
>NZ_BAUU01000046.1 GCF_000513115.1 Halalkalibacter hemicellulosilyticusJCM 9152 | reverse complement strand
CCCGAATTTAGTCTTTTTATTCAATTAATATGTTATTCCTAATTTATCCTCGATGCTTAAAGTCTGGAAATAGTCACCGACATCATTACTTTCTTTTTCCGCACGATGCATACTAACCTCACCTACACTTGGAAAGTCAATCGTTAGTACATCCCAACCGTCATGCTCTAATAAGAAATCACCTGCTCTACTATAATTAGTAACCGCTAAATCTTCTAAACTCAATAAATCGTGTTCCGCTAGATCAACTGAAATGATATCGGATATGACGGATCAAGTACTTGTCGATCTAGAAAAGTGGCAGTCCAGGCCTTTAAGTCCTTGTTATGCCTTATAGTGTTTTAGAATTTTGTGAACTCTTATGTAAGTGTGTCACTATTGTTGTTTTTCCCCCACCAGAATGCTCCTTTAGCTATTCAAGGTAATAAAAAGTCTAATTAGGTAGATTAAATCTTAAACCTAAATAGACTTGTTTTGAAGCTTTTAGAACACTGTTCTAACAAGCATAATATTCTTAATAGACAATCAAGTACTTTAAAGTTAGCCTAGCTTCTTATATACTTCATATAAATCTAATAGTTGATTTCCAAGTTCGCTACTATAATCCCATGTATCAACAATAGCTCTTGGATATG
The DNA here is from genome assembly GCF_000513115.1 of Halalkalibacter hemicellulosilyticusJCM 9152. Taxonomy (GTDB): domain Bacteria; phylum Bacillota; class Bacilli; order Bacillales; family Bacillaceae_D; genus Halalkalibacter; species Halalkalibacter hemicellulosilyticus. The sequence goes on along the minus strand of NZ_BAUU01000046.1, from coordinate 20,571 downwards.
AAGGGATAAAACTTTGCGAATCAATCATTAGTTCTATTTCTTTATAGAATTTTTCAAGCTGGTTAATCGTTCCGTCTTTTCCTTCTCCTAATTTATGTGCCTTAATTTCGTACTCTAATTTATTCTTTACATTTTCTGCGTCTTTTTTAAATTTTATGGTTTTATTAAGTCGTCTAGATTCGTTATATACCATTGCTCAACACCTCAAATATATTGATTCCCCATCTGAGTTTGTGGTCCTGCTTTTCCTTTAATTATAACTGTGACTGGATTAACCTGCGACTGTTGAATACCAGTCATCCTGTTCCATTCTGGCGGAAGTGCTAAATTACTTCTGTTAACTTGAGGTGAGAATGTTTCAAATAAGTACCTCCCTTTCATATTAGCATTCATATCATCATAAAACCTTAGTCCATAAGTATTCGATCCAGCTACGTCAAGTTTAATTGTATCGATTTCAAATGATTCTAGTGTAGTCTTTCTAAATTGACGCGGTACTCCTTGTGATTGTAAATATTCTGATGCTTGTTTCACACCAATATATGGGTCATTAAAGTTAACCGTACCCTGATCACCATTAACTCGAACATCAGTGCTATTTGAATTTTGTCCCCCCGAATCCACTCTCGGCTTCGTATTCAACTGGTTTGTTGTACCTCTCAGCGTTGTGCCTGCTAAACTACCACCTGCAACAATCCCGGATACTCCAATGCTATTTAACCAATGTTACGCCGAGACTATACACCAAAAGCCCTGTGATATTTTTTATCAGGCACAAATAACTCCTCCAATTTTTCTGACGGCTTATTCGAGAAAACTGACTCCTTAGTTTAACATTAATTCCCTTTTTTGAAGACATATAAAAGAGCATTCCTTATTGAAGAAATGCCTTCGTTTTTGTTTAAGTACATTCTTTTACAAATTATGTTACCTTCTTTGATGATAAAGAAGCTTCCCTATCATCAGCCTTTCTTTTGTTCATCATAATAATTTCGAGTTCTTTTTTTGTGTCAGGATGCAGGATTATCTTATCAGTAAGGTCCAAAGTCGCTGGCTTTACCTTCCTTCCCCACTTTCTTGAAAAAGACCGCCAGTCGCAAACCATTTCAAGTAAATACTTTCTTGGCATTGGAACTGCTAGTTTTTTATTCGGGTCAACAACCCAATATTCCCAATGGTGCTTATTTTTATGTTGATGATTCAGCCACGCATATTTCCACCTTAATTCATCATCTTCACTTAGTTGTTTATCAGAAAAAAATTTCTTAGCATATGGAAAAAATTCTTTCGGGTAAAATTTTGATAAATCGTGGGTAATCCCTTGGAAGTATAAACCTTCCTTCCAACATTCAACAAGAACATTAATTTTATGGTTAAGTATGTATAACACATTCTTCCAATAAGCCCTCAACACACAAATCCCCCCAATCCATTGAATATTTATCTATTTTCTCTTTGGCTGCTTACAATTCCTTACTTAAATTTAAAATAATTATCTATTATAGCCAACCATAAATATATTCTTCTTGATTTAATAAGAAATATATTGTAACGCCCAACTTCTTGCCTTTTCCACTAACTCATTAACAAATTCCTGTTTTTCAGTTTGATACTTATGATGATTGTCAGGATACTGTTTTGCTAATTTTATTTTTAGGTTTCCATATCGTATAGCATCCTCTGGTTGTTTCAGTAAATATTCTTTGAAGTCCAAATGTGTTTTTATATTTTCATTACCGACTTGAAAGATATGTACATGGTGAGTTCTACTTTCTCTCCCTTTCGGAAAGTACCTTCTTCCTAATATTCCATTTTTACCTTTAGGTTCATATCCCTCTTTAATTAATTCTTCATTATATAAATCAATTTTTTCAATATCTTTAGCTACAACCAAAATATCTATTATCGGTTTTGCATAACCTATTGCTTGCACAGATGTACTTCCAATGTGGAAGATATCAACCAGTTCATCTTTAAATATTTCTTTTAGTAATTTCTCTTCTTCGCTATATGCTTTTTCCCAATCTTTAGTCCAAGGGAGTATATTGGTTTTTCTCATAGAACCTCCTTATTTTAAGTTAAATATACCTGACATGTTAGTAAGAAGACGTTCTTGCTTCTGTTGCAGAAACGCTCTCCTTTAGCACAATAAGAAATTTCTAAACCGTAGACTATTCTCCAACAAGAGAATTTTCATCCGTAAGAAGATTATCTTTTACCATATTCACTGCTCCTATAGTTTAACATTAATTTCCTTTTGTTGGCATAAAAAAGAGCTTCCCTTATTGAAGGAATGCTCCCGTTTGTTTAATAAGTTAACTTTTTAATGCTTCAGTTAAGGCTTCTATCGCACTCATTACTTCTTTAGTATTTTTTTCGTTGTTCATATTGTTTCTTGCATGAAGTAGAACAGGTCTAACTGACTCTACCGAACGTCCGAATTCGTACATCCATCCATAGCGTGGAACCATCCAAGTATTATCTTATAAATCTTTTAAAAAATAAGTCCCATATTTTTTAGGACTTAACAGTTGTAGACAAAACCCACAAAAAACTCATTCCTTTTTGTGTACAAACAGCGTGTCGATAGCTTAAAATCAAATACTCTACCGACAGGCTGTTTGTACTATATTTTATTGAGATATTCGATCCTTTTTTTTAAGGATGGATGTGATTCTCTCCATTCTTTTCTTGAACGAGATTCTGAACCTTCATCGTGAAGTTCCGTTATTTTATTTAAAGCATTAATATAAATGTGCTTATCCTCCATCAAACGAACTGCATAGGCATCTGCTTTATGCTCTAGCTTCTTACTTACAAAGCTAGGGATCCATTGCTGAATCAAAATTCCAAGTAAGATAACTACAATAAAGATAAATAAGTATTGATACCACCCAGAAGCTAAACTCATCTTTCTACCAAAAAATATAACCACACCTGTAAGTAAAACGATCGCCGATGATAATAACATGACATAGCGCATGTGGTGCAATTTGATATGACCAATTTCATGATAAAGGATTGATGCAATCTCTTTTGTATTAAATTTTTTAAATAACCCCTCTGTTACATAAATATAAAGGCGTCTTTCTGAAAAAGAATTTAAAACATACACCCAAGCATTGTAGTCCTCTTTTGTATCCTTTTTAACCATGAGATGAACAGGAGTTTGGAGTTTCTTTTCCACATCAGAAATACCAGCATATATTCTCTCATTTGAATTTGCCTTACGATAATTACCAGTAAAATACTGAATATAATGGAATCCAACAAACATAATAACAAATAACACGAATGTCCAAACAAAGAACCAAAATAGATCATAAAAAATCATCGATTGTATTTGAATTGGTAGAACATATTTTGTTATATATACATCCACAAAAAGGAACACTAAAATAACTAAGTTTCCCAATTTCTCTCTCATTGTAAAAAAGACTATCTCTTCAGAGGCATGGTCCTCTTTTTCACCATGCAGATCCTCTCGATTCTCTGCAAACATCTTTTGATAAAAATCATCTGCCACAGTTGTTAATAGTACAGAAACAATGACAGGGAGTAAAATAGAAATCAAAAGACCAAGCAAATAAGATTTCGTTAATAATAATACTGGACCAAATACAAAGTAATAGTTAAGTACTATAGGTAGAATGAACGCTAAAAGATATGGAACGAAAAATCTAAAAAATAGTTCAAGTAATGAAAAGTTACTATTAGGATTTAGTTTTACATACGTAATATTAATTAGTAATAAATACAGTGCTGGAATGATGATTCCCGCTGATAAAACAATTATAATCCAAGGGCTCGAATACTCTGCTTGTAAATCAAATGGAACGATTGGGTTGTCTCCTTTAACTTGCACTTGATATCGATTAAATAATACATTATTACTTTCTAATATAGCATCTGTTCTTTCACCAAAAGAGGCACTAATTCCTTTTCTTGTAACAACATCTAGTTGTGTCGATCCAGTAAACAAATCATCTTGCTGCAAGCTGCCTAAATCATAATAATTGTATAACGTATCCCCAAGGCTAATTTCAACAGGAGACACACCATTTATAGACTCTGTCTCTCCTATTTTCAAGAAAAAGTCTCCTTGGGTTCCAGCATAGCCCGTCAAAATTCGTTCCGATGAATTATTTATATCCTTCGCATCAAATAAAATAAATGGTGATGTTACGACTGATCGGACTCCTGAGTCTATTACAATAATTGCGAACGCAACGATAACCAGAATAAATACGTATTTAGTATTCTTTCTCAACAAATTTAATCACTCCTTTAAGATGGTAGTAACATATAAAGGTGGAACAGTAGATTATTCAAAATGTAAGGAAGAGATTGGATCTATCTTTGATGCTTTATCTGCTGGTAAAATACCAAATATAATTCCAATTAGCATCGAAAATAGAACTCCCCCTATAACAACTGGCATCGTAACAAGAAATGGCCATTCAGCAAAATGAGCGATAATAAATGCACCAAGATACCCTAACACTATTCCAATTAATCCACCAATTGAAGTAAGGACAATGGCTTCAATTAAAAATTGAAATAAGATTTGTTTTCTAGTAGCACCTATCGATTTACCTATACCTATTTCCCTCGTTCACCTATACCACCAACAACTAGTGAAATACTGGCAATACTTGTTATCGTAAAAGGTGTTCTTTCAGAGTATAACATTCTAAAAGGCATTACTATGTTCATTCGAATGAACTATGGAAGATGATAAAGGTCTTTCGCTATATTTTCAGTTTCGTTACTAGGATTTTATCCGCAAATATAGGAAAGCAAAAAGATTTGGAAAAACGATTGGTTATATCAACACCTATGCTTCTTTAAAGTTAAGCCAATCAGGTGTATTGGTATGTCTTAATAGTTCTGTTATGGGACAAAATTAACACGTAAAGAAGAATTAGAACGAGAAAATGAACTACTTAGGCTAGAAAATGCGTATCTAAAAAAGTTGAGAGCTTTTCGGGAAAATCCGAATGCGTTCCACGAAAAGCACAGGCAAAGGTGGCATTCGCACTTAAAGTGGAAGGATACCGATTAAAGGATATATTTGTTGTAGTAGGTATTCCAGAAGCAACCTATCACTATCATGTTAAGAACTTTGGAAAAGAAGAAGTGGATACAGAACTAAAGGACCTCATTACACGGCTATTTAAGAAGTTTCATGAGCGATATGGTTATAAACGTATTACAAAAGAATTAAAGAAATTAAATTATTCTATCAATCATAAAAAAGTATATCGTATTATGCGGGAACTAGGATTAAAATGCGTGAAATTTATGCGGAAGTCTCGTAAATATAATTCCTATAAGGGGAGCGTAGGTAAAGTGACGAAAAACCGATTATTCCGTCGCTTTTGCACGCCTATCCCTCTTCACAAATTAGTAACCGACATGACCGAATTCAAATGTCTAGGTGAAGAGAAGTTATATTTAAATCCAATTCTTGATCTTTATAACGGTGAGATTATTGCGTTTGAAATCAGGAAACGTCCAACGTTATATCTTGTCATGAAACCTTTGAAAGAAACGATTGAAAGAATAAAGAGCCATGCGACCTATCGCACTACTATCCATTCTGATCAAGGATGGCATTACCAGACCACCAATGGGTGAGTACATTAAAAGAAAATAAAGTATTCCAAAGCATGTCACGTAAAGCTACCTATGCAGACAATGCTTCAATGAAGAATTTCTTTGGTATATTGAAACAAGAAATGTATTATGGAGAAAAACTAGTAAGCTATGAGGAATTAAAAAGACGAATGGAAGAATACATCTACTGGTACAATAATGAACGATCAAAAGGAAAATTGTCTGGATTAAGTCCGGTAGAATACCGAACTCAATCTAGCCAATCACCTGCATAATAAAACTCTAACTTTTGGGGGTAACCACCGCCTATCCATCCCCCCTCCAAGTAAAGTCCTATCGTTGTTTACGTTGGAAACTATGAACTATAGGGAAAATCGGCTTTTTCATTCCAAAATTCTCTTAGCTTATGTTTTCCGCATTTTGTTGGTAGTACCCCGAAATGACTCTGTATCTACAGTTTCGCACTTCAGGTTATCCCTATACTGTAACGGCGTTACCCCCGTCCATTTCTTGAAGGCGTTGCTGAATGCGCTCGGTTCCGAGAAATGGAGAGCATATGCAATTTCACCTATAGATATATGCAATTGTTCCAAATAACCGATGGACAATTGCTTTCGCACACGAATAGTCAATTCGTTATAAGAAGTTTTCTCCTCTTTCAAACGAAGTTGTAACGTTCGCACACTCATTTGAAAGTGTTCCGCCGTTTGCCGTAAGGTCGGATAATGGGTGGGAAGACAGTGTTCCAACCACCGTAATACTTCATCCGAGAATGATCCTGTCACTTGTAACTTTTCAATGGCTTCTTTGGCAATCGTTTCGAATACGCATAACAACCTTGTATCGGAATACAGAACCGGATTCTCCAACAAGTCCTTACTCATACACAGCATTGTGGAATTGTCTCCAAATGTGGGAATTACTCCGAACACAGTTTCATATGGATGTATTCCCCCCGGTGACTCATGCATAAACCTGACTTCATGTAACGGAACCGTTCGATTACACAGAATTCCGATCAGACGGTAGAGCGAAGTAGCCATACCCTCTGCACAATGGCGGGGAAAATTCCAGTTAGATTGGGTAAACATGCGTATTCTCACATCTTCATCTACGATCTCCCAATCCAGATTGAACCCGCTGCATAACACTTCATTGTAAGTCTGAAACGACTTAAGTGCAGCTTCTATGTTATTGCAATGCATCATAACGTATCCGAGCACGCCCAAATCGGCAAATTCCGTAAATTCGCCCATCTGCAATCCGAAATAATCATCCTGTGTATAGACCGCCGCCGCGTTTGTCAATCTCTCTAACTCCATTGTTGGGATACGCACATCCTGCTGCGTCAGAACAGTGCTGTCAAACGATACATACCGGAAAAACGAATCTGTGTCCACGCCCTTATGGACAAGCGACTTCATGATTGGATACAGCATGGTAACAGAAACACCCAAATCGATCACCGAATTCTCCCCTTTGCGTGATTTATCAAGTAAAAGTACGTTGTTGATCATTTCATTCCGCTAGTTGCCAGTATATACTAAGGTTGCTTTTTCACTATTATATCACAATGAAATTACCGAGGAGGTAAAAGCAATGAAATCGAAAATGCTTGTCATTAACGGCCATCCGGATGCACAGAGCTACTGTGCATCCTTGGCCAAAGCATATACAGAAGGAGTTCAAGAGAACAGCAAAGCCCAAGTCCGAACTATCGACTTAAGCTCAATCTCCTTTGACTTGAATCTGCAACATGGATACGGTAAGCGAACGGAACTGGAAAACGAACTTCTTGAAGCACAGGAGATGATCCGATGGGCGGATCACCTAATATTCGTTTATCCGATATGGTGGGGGAGCACGCCAGCTATTCTGAAGGGCTTTATCGATCGGGTATTCTTGCCTGGGTTTGCATTCAAATACAGGCAGCATTCACCTTTATGGGATAAGCTTCTATTGGGTAAATCTGCACACCTGATCGTTACGTCCGACACCCCTGCCTGGTACAATCGACTCGTGTACCATCGTGCCGGGCTGAATGTTATGAAGCGAAACGTACTTCATTTCTGCGGTATCAAACCAGTACGTATAACTGAGATTGGTCCTATCAGACCATCTACATCTGGCCAGCGGGATAAATGGATTGCTCACGTTCGAGAGCTTGGTGCCAAACTCTCCTGATTTTCATGTATGCTATTTAGCCCCAAAACTGCGCATCCCGGTAGTGGAGCGCTCCACGTACTATGCATGTTCAAGCACAAACGCCCTCTCTAGCTGAAAAGCAAAAACTAAGCAGTAAGCTAGAGAGCAGAATCCAACGTACAAGCCGCCTGAACTACGGGGATAGCCTGCTTATCTACGCTCGTTGGAGCGTTCAACGCAGGAATCTCGTGACTTTTAGTCATGAGAAGTTCAATAAAAAAATAAAGTATAATTAATTGAACGGAGGGCATTATGACTATTAAAACTGGAAGCTTTATCTTGATAAGAGTTTTTTTGGGGTTGATATATTTATGGGTAGTTGCTGACCGTTTAGGCATCCTGGGTCCAGTTGGAAATCCAGGTGTGGTATGGGGTAACTTTGATAACTTTTTGGAGTATACAGCTACTTTGAACCCTTGGTTCCCGAGAGTAGTGTCTGATATCCTAGGTTATTTTGTAACCTTCTTAGAAGTTGTGATTGGTGTTTTATTGGTAAGTGGTATTCGCTTAAAAGAGGCTGCTTTAGCTAGTCTTGCCCTGCTTTTGGTATTCCTATTAAGCATGATTTTCTCAATCGGTTTTAAGGAAGCTTTTGATTACATTGTTTTTACGGTAGTTGTTGCAACGGCTTCGGCACTACTTTACAGGGAAGCAAAAAAGAGGAGGCGGGTGGGTTTAGCCTATTTCATTTTGAATCGGAATCCACTTCGCTAAAAGTTTTAAAATGTCAGATAGAATCTGATATTTTGTTTCTACGATGATATCCATACAATTTTAATTCGAATAAAGTAGCAAGTTTACATTCACTACGCCCTCTTATTCAATAATACTAAAGGTCGATGATTCCTTAGCATAGGGAAAATCGACTTTTCCCCTACCAAAATTCTCTTAGTGTATGTTTTTCGCGTTTTGTCGGTAGAACCCCTAATAGCAAATATTTATATGAGCTTTCTTTCGCTTAGCCCTAATCAATGTACTTTTACAATTGCCATTCTCTAACAAACCTTATCATAAACTTTTAGTCATCCCTCACGAAAATCTGATTTCTGTATTGCGATTTGAGTACGCTCTACAATCAAATCTCTTTCGAATTCAGCCAAACCGCTCATGATCGTTAATATTAATTTTCCAGTTGGTGTGCTCTCTATCAATCTCATAATTAGAACCTATGTATTTACTGATTGTTACTTTAGGATTTATTTTGCACCTTTTTTAGTGCTATTTTGCATGTATCGCTTTAAAACCCAGCTACCTTCACATGAGGATTAGCTGGGTTGCTTAATTATTTCACACATTTTATAGGCTTCTTCTATTCCCATAATTTAATTACCATGTCATTAACATAAAAAAAGCATCCTTCTTAAATGAACGCACCAGATAGTTGAAGAAGGAAATACTGTTTATAACTCTATCCAAAATCTATTTACAATGTTTCCATCTTCCTCTGTAAAGTCCGAATCCGGAATTCCGCCATTTTTAGTAATAACTATATAAGAGCCTAAATTAGTTTCATCACATACAACCAAAACCTTTTTAATGCCTAATTCTTTAGCTTTTTCAAGAGATAAAAACAAGAGTTTAGTGGCAAAACCTTTTCGCCTTTCGGAAGGACGAATACCATAACCAATATGCCCACCGCTATTCAATAAAAACTCTGTTAATTGGTGACGTATATTTACAACTCCAATTATTCTTCTATCATTATTTAATAGCCAATAAGTCGAATCAGATACCCATCCATCTGGTAGATTTACACCCTTTTCATTATCCATTAAAAATTGAACCATCTTCTCAAAATTTGATGGGTCTTTTTCTATAACCCAAGGAATCATATTCTCTCCACTGTCTAACCATTCTTTATAAAATGAGAGATATTCCTCCTTTAAATCTATTGATGGTTTTGTTAAATATAGTTGTTCCTCCATAGAACGCTCCCCTGTTCTAAACCTAAATTTTATTTATCCTATCATCAATTAATAAATAATTGTCATTATACTTTTTATCTACTTAACTACCTCTTAGTATAGATACAATTATTCACAATAACCTGTATTATTTAACATTCTGGAAAATCGAATTTTCTATATTTTTTCTATTTTCATAAATCCATAGGAATATCTCTTTATTCATTGCTTTTTCTTTAATGGGTTATCAGGACGGGTAGTATAATAGTTGTGAAGAGACTTAAAGGCTTTATTCTTAGACACAAGGATCATCACTGCTTTGAATAAGAGTCTCCTTAGCTTCTTACGTACACGTTTGGTTTAATAAAGTCTTTTAGAATAACTTTGTTCGAGTCTTTCTTGAATAGCGTCGGCACTTGTATTAGGAAGTTTAGCATGTTTAAATAACATTTTGGAAGCAGACGGCAATAAGGATTTCTCAGTCCAAGAGCTGGGTTCCCATAGCCTTGAACGTATAAAGGCTTTTGCACAATGGATAAAACACTCTTCTACCTCTACCCCAATACCCAAAAGTGGCTTTTTTCCCTTAACCGCCATCTTATTAAGTAAATCATCGTCCGTTACTAATTTTGCTTTCCCATTCACTCTTAATGTCTCACCTAATCCTGGAATAAAAAAGAGCAGACCTACTCTTGGATTCGATAATATATTTTTCATTGAATCTATTCTTCTATTTCCTGGTCTTTCAGGTATTATTAAATGTGTTTTATTTATCACTTGAACAAATCCTGCGTTATCACCTCTTGGAGAAACATCACAAAATCCAAACTTATTAGAGGTTGATATTACCAAAAACGGTGATTTAGCTATAAACTCTAAACAATTATGGTCAAGATATGAAATTACTTTTTTATTTACTAATTCACTTGGAAAACCAATCATCTGTCGTAATTGTTCTTCCGTTTCAATCGTTTTTTTAAATCGAAAAGTTTCGTTCATCATTGTGCAATCACCCTTTTTCTACATAATTGCAGCGACAGTTTCTTTCACTAATAGTGGTATTTCATATGAAGCAATTATTTCTGCCTCTACCTAATATGACGGTATTTGAACATTTAAAACATCTTCAGCGTATTTGTTATTATTAATATCAATTATTTTTACCGAGGGGACCCTCACATTCATTTTTTGTCATCTTCCACAAACCTGCTTACGTTAGCACAATAAGGCAAGCGACGCTTTGTTAAAGCATCGAACCCGTTAGTTCAATAATTTTTTTAAAGAGGAATATTTTCAAAATGTTCGACTATAGGGAATGGATCATAGAAATGATGTAGTTGTTTTTTCCATTCTTGATACTCTTTCGATTTTCTAAATCCAACTGTATGGTCTTCTAATGTTTCCCATTTTACCAACAATAAATATTTCCCTTTAACTTCAATACATCGCTGTAATTCGTGAGTTATGTAACCTCTCATTGAAGATATAATTTTTGATGCTTCACGAAATGCTTCCTCATATTCCTCTTCCATGCCTTGCTTAACTTGTAACATAACAGCTTCTAAAATCATTCTATCTCCCCCTGTTTAAAAGTATATCTTTTTAAAATTTTTCCTTTTATGTTTCTTTCACTAACCTTCCCCTTTAGTGACATAAGCCTATTAAAAAAACTCGTTTAACAATTTTTCTGTTGTAAGTATTGTGGCAAATTCTTCGTGCAATGTAGCTAGTGATATATTATGAATAGTTGCTGCATCATAATATATATCATTTTGGTCCTTCATACCAAAGGCAGCTGTTGCATCTGAAATCAGGTATGTATCGAAACCTAAGTTACCACTCATCCTTGTAGTTGTTGATACACAATGAGGTGTAGTTAAACCAGTGATTACAACTGTTGTTACTTCATTTTCTTTTAGAAGCTCTTCTAAATTTGTACCAATAAAGCTACTGTTTACTTTCTTATTTATTATTACTTCTTTATCAATAGGTTCCACGATTTCTTTTATAGCGAACCCCTCATTTTTAGGATGAAATACTGAATTAGGATTATCAGAGGTATGCTGTATATGTATTACTAACCACCCTCTCCCTCTACATAATTGTAATATATTACTAATGTTTTCTTCTGCATTTTGGTTATTTCGTTCTCCCCATTTCTTATCATCGAAAGCTTTTTGCACATCAACTATAATTAAAGCTTTTTTCTTGTCCTCCATAAGATTTCCCCCTAGCATTAAGTACAATCCTTCACAATCTCTAATATTTTAACATAAACATCCAATTTCACTACCAAGTGTTATTCCATTAAATGGCCCTTTTCATGAAGAAAGACGCTTTCCTCATTTCAGAAAAGCGTCCGATTCAAGATAAGCTCACCGTTCGTAATATAAGGTTAGCCAGATATTTCTGGTTGACCTTTTACTTTAATAAGCTATTTTACTCCCTATGTATTTCCTTCTTAGCTTTTTCGATAATTGTCTTAATAAACGGTTCCTTTTTCTTTGTGTAAGTTGGTCTATCCAGCTGATATTTAAGGGCAAGTTCTTTTTTTAATGAAGCATATTCTTCGGCTACTTTGGGGTGTAACCTAAGATAATCCCGAAACAATAATTTTTCAATCCACTCACTGCTATTAAATTCACAGATGTGAAGATGACAAGTACCCTGCCCCCATAATCCCTTCCTAAAAAACCATCTATCTTTAAACTCAGGTTTAGGAACAATCATCGCCTATCCTTTAACGCACGTCCAACTAACTCCCAACCTCCATGAATCTCTTTTGACTTATTGCTTTACCGTTGAAGCAGGTATTTGTATGTTTGCAGGGCGAGTCACTCGTTCACCCATAATTGCAGTAAATTTTCGTGGCATAAATCGACTAGCTTGAGCGATCCAATAATTTTTGACGCCGTCTATGATGTAGCTCTGTTTTTTATCAATTCCTTTAAAGCCAGCTTTCACGACCGATTCAGGAGTCCCATTAATTCCTCCTGGCATATTTTGTGTGCCGATAACATCGAAAAATTCCGTTTTTGTTGTTCCGGGGCATAGTGCCAAGACCCTCACCCCAAGGTGCCGATTCTCTGCAAAAAGTGATTCGCTGAATGATAGAACAAATGCTTTTGTAGCAGCATAGGTAGCCATGTAGGGAATTGGTTGAAATGAACTTAGCGAAGCAACATTAACAATGATTCCCGACCTTTGTTGCTGCATGTATGGTAAAAACTGATGAGTCATACCAACAATCGTAGATATATTAAGGTTTATCATCTCCTGTTCCTCATCGTTTGAGATCGTTTCAAAACGCCCATGAGTGCCAAATCCAGCATTGTTAATTAAAATGTCAACGTTTAAATTGAGATCTACAATTTGTTGTGCCAAAGATGCTACTGAATTAGCTTTCGATAAATCTGTTGGTAAGGAATATGTGCGAATTCGATAAGTACTGGATAACTCTGCTGCCAATGCCTCTAACTTTTCTTTTGATCGTGCCACTAAAATGACATCACTCCCTCTAGATGCTAATTCCTTTGCATATTGTTTTCCAATTCCGCCTGAGGCACCCGTTACTAATGCCACTTTTCCTTTGTAATCAAACAAATGAAAGCCTCCTTTAAAAGCAAAGTTAAATAAATATTAGAATTTTTATTCCAATAAAGCATATAACATCTTTGAAAACAACGCAAGAGAAAACTTTCAACAACGTACACAAGCGTTACCCCACGAGACCCTTCTATATTTTTTAGAATAAAAATTCCAAAGTTGACTAATTGATTGCGTGTGCTAAACTGGAATATATATTCTAATATGAGGTGCAACATGGGAAAACGAGAAGATATATTAACTGCAACATTAGATTTAATAATTGAAGAAGGTTTACAATCGGTAACATTTTCAAAAATCTTCACGAAAGCAAATGTTGGTTCAAGCACGTTCTATCATTATTTTAATAATAAGGAGGACGTAGTGAGTGAGGTTTTTGTTAACGCACGAGCGCATATGGGCGAATCCATCCTAAAAGAATATGAGGATACTTTAACAACATACGAAAAAATGAAGGCAATATTGTTTAATATGGTCGAATTCGGTTTTAATCACCCTCATGAAATGTTATTAATAGATAATTATTGTGATTCTCCCTTTATACCAGAAAAAATAAGAAAACAGCCGGTCCCAGCTGATGAAATTATTTTACAAATGATCGTTGAAGGGCAAAAGCATGGAATCATACGTGACATGGATCCTATTTTTAGTTGCCACATTGTGATTGGAATTATCACATCCGTAATAAAAGGAGACATATCTAGAAAATTTATCCTTGATGAAAATAAAATAAAACAGACGGTTGAGATCTGTTGGAAGGCAATTAAAGTTTAACCTATAAAAGTGGGGCATCTAGGTAACAAAACGTAGAATATGTACGCTAAGCAACATTTTTCGATATTAAATATCCCTAATTTTCTTACTCTGAGGGTACAGTCAACAATATAAAGTCCATATGACGAGTACCTGTACAAGGAATTTGGCTATCAAGACATCTTTGTATTAGAAATTTGCTTGCCACCGGAAAACATCTTTAACATATATTTCTCGTTCTGTACCTGGGTTATGGATTCCTTCTAGAACACCTCTACCATAACGCTGCACCATAAGAAAGAGAATACACATGAGTAATTTTCCATCCTCGTCTAGAACGTTCTTTGAAACCTACACATCTCTATTGATACAAGTATAGTAGACTGGTAAAACCGTAATTAAGAGTTTCTCATAAGACTTGTCTCAAAAAATGAGGTGATATTTTGCGGAAAATTGATTATATACGTGTCAGTTCGACTAGTCAAATATAGAAAGCTATCAGAAGGGAACAGTTGATGGGTTGTACTAAAAATCTGAAAAATATAGTAGAACATAAATTCTATATTGAGGTGGAATTATATGCCTAAAATTGACAATATACTAGCAATTCTATGGATGCTTAGTTCAGGTAAAAAAATTACTGCAAAACAAATTTCAGAAAAGTTAGAGATGAATATAAGGACTGTGTATCGTTATATTGATACACTTTCAACAAGTGGCGTACCTATAATTTCAGAACCAGGACATAACGGTGGATACACGTTATTGAACAATTTTATTGAAGCTCCTCTTTTTTTTGATTTCGAAGAGCAAACCTCACTTTATCATGCTGCTGTTTTTGCAGAAGAAGCCGGATATTATGGTGGTGAAGCATTAAATAGGGCTATTTCAAAGCTAAGCAAATATTCAAATCAAGAGCAGAAAACAAAGATAAACCAACATTTAACCAGTCTTGAAGTAATAAGTCGATTAAGTTCACTCTCTATGGAACCTTTTTTGAAGGAGTTGGAGCAGGCCGTAGCTGACGGGTACTCAGTAAAAATTCTTTACCATAAAAGTGGCGAAAAGCAATTAAATTATAGATTGGTCGATCCGTATAGAATTATCTATTGGAATAATAAGTGGTATGTGATTGGATTTTGTCATCTTAGGAATGATATCCGTAGTTTTAGAATAAATCGAATTGAAAGTATAATGCTAACCGAAAATAAGTTTAACCGGCCAGAAAATTTCTCAGCACGTGACTTTTTTATAAAAAGTCTTCTTCCAACTATAGAAGATAAGGAAGAGATTATTTCTTTAGTTATTAGTGGGGATAAAAGTGTATTGGATGATATTTGCCAACATTGGTTTTTAGGACATTATTTACAAGAACAGACTTCAAAACAAGCAGTTTTTCTTCTTGAAAAAGATATGATACATACATATGTACCTTATTTACTTTTACCGTACAATAAATCTATTAAAGTTATTGAGCCAATAAGTCTTAAGAAAAGACTGATTGAAGTTTTGTCGGAATTAATAAAATTTCATCAAGTATGATAACTTCCCTGACGTTAGCTGTCAGGGAAGTTATTTTATAATAGGCTATATCAATTGTGATTGGAGTGTTATTGGATGCAGACAAAAAAAGTTTACCTTTATGTATTTAATACAATGTCAGACTGGGAATATGGATATTTAATTGCTGAACTAAACTCAGGAAGATATTTCAAAAAGGATTTAGCACCTTTAAAAGTAATGACAGTGGGAGCTAATAAAGGAATTATTACTACCATGGGAGGACTGAGCATAAAACCAGATATTTCCCTTGATGAATGTACTCTTGAGAGTAAAGATCTTTTAATTTTACCAGGAGGGACTACTTGGAGAGAAGATATTCATCAACCTATCTTGGAAAGAATTAGCCAAGCTTTAAAGCTTGGCACTATTGTTGCTGCAATTTGTGGTGCAACTGAGGGGCTCGCGAATATGGGATACCTAGATTCTAGAAAGCATACAAGTAATAACTTAGAGTATATTAATATGGTGTGTCCTAATTATAAAGGAGAAAAGTTTTATGAGTTGGGACCTGCGGTATCTGATGCGAATTTAGTTACTGCATCAGGAGTAGCTCCTCTGGAATTTGCGATGGAGGTACTGAAAAAAATAGATGTAATTGCACCAGATACATTGCATTCATGGTATAAGCTAAATAAGACTCATAAATCTGAATACTTCTTCCAGTTGATGAATTCAATAAATAAATAAAGTAACTGAAAAGCTCAATTTCTCTATTGATTTGCAGAGAAGTTGGGCTTTTAAATTTGGAATTTCTTTATCGTTGTAATCCTCATTTTCCTGACGCTACCCCAAAATGTGAGGGATATAGGATATTTCCTTTAATTCACTTGCTCTTCTTATTAATTCTTTTTTCAAGATCCTTCATTGTCCAAACAACACCAGGACATGCTGATATTGAAACAAGATTAAAGGACTATGCTCATGTGATAAAAGAACTTAGAGAACATGATGAACAAGTTATGACTAACACATTTAAAAAAATGTTCACATCATAATTCTTGTGTGAAAAAATTTTAACCCCTATCTTTTTTAATCTTATTCTCCAAAAACAAAATACTCACAAACGCTATATTAACGTTTATGAGTAATCTCCCCTGATTAATCTTATCCTAATTTTATGTAATGGTACCGGTGGTCGGGGTCGAACCGACACTCCAGAAGGAACACGATTTTGAGTCGTGCTTCCACTTATTATTTCCAGTAAATTATCATTAAGATACCGAGATATTACCGTTTATTCAACAGTAAATTGTGGTTGTTCCTGAAACACTTCATACGATTTATGAACAAAAATAATATAGTAAAATTAAGTGCTGATTGCAACTACCATTTTTTAAATTCAACCATATCAATTTCTGATATTTTGGACATGAATTTTCTTATTAATTTCCTTTGATTATCATTTAGGTTTTTCATGTCAGGTCTTAAAAATTCTTCTTTACTTATATATTCAGAATTCATTATTAACGGTAATAAGCTTTCATCAGCAAAGTTATTAAACGCATCAACTATCAATTCCCAAATATCTTCGTTGTAATAATCATCTTTTGCATACTTATCCTTTACATCAAAAGAAAGGACTCTAAAAAAATCATTAATTGCAAATACAAGACTTTTAATTTCATCAAATCCAAAAAAATCATTATCAAAATCCCCATTAAAATACCTTATATTCTTATGTGCTAACACTTCATGTCTTGCATCCTTAACACTATTAAGAATCTCTTGATGGTTTTTAGAAATAAAATCGTTATTCTTCAGACTATTAATGAATGTTTGCTTGTATTCATCTTTAAGGTATTCAGTAATAATTTTATTTTTAAATTTGAGAATTGTAAAAGTATCGGAAGTTTGGTCGTTTAATAAACGATGGATTTTAATTGTAAGCATCTGAAATATATTCCTTGTAATAATTGAATAATACATTCCTTCACCAAATAAATGTAATTCCTTAAAAGGAAAGTTAAATAACTTGTTCAAATAAAAAACATCTGTATTAATATCTGCTATTTCTCTGAAAAATTTTATATGATACCTTATGTACTCATCAATTTTATCTTCCTTAATCACATCATTATACTTCATTGCAAGAAACCCCACTTCCTCTTAACTTTTTTCCGAGATTATTTAGTGATTAGTAATTCTCTTAAT
The DNA here is from genome assembly GCF_000513115.1 of Halalkalibacter hemicellulosilyticusJCM 9152. Taxonomy (GTDB): domain Bacteria; phylum Bacillota; class Bacilli; order Bacillales; family Bacillaceae_D; genus Halalkalibacter; species Halalkalibacter hemicellulosilyticus. The sequence goes on along the minus strand of NZ_BAUU01000046.1, from coordinate 2,770 downwards.
TCTTCCTTTGTTAACCATGGTTATTTCCTATGTAACATTCTATGACAATTTGAACAAACTAAAACAATATCTTTAACATTTGTTTTATGCCCTTCTTCTAACTCTGATACTGGAATAGTATGATGTCCTTCTATAAAGTCCCCACCTAATTCACCATATTTTTTATAAAAGTCAAAGTTACAAATCTCACAGAACAATCTACCGTAATTCATTTTCTTGAATTTTTCTTTGGCAAGTCTGATTAATTTTTGATTCCGTTCTCTAAAAACATGTTGTCTTAATTTTTCTTTCCTTCAAGGAATCCTAAATCAAAACCACCCGTTACCACGGCTGGTTTGCTCTGTGGCTAGAATTCTCTCTTACTTGCCTCGGCCTTAAAGAACCCACTGAATAGATCTCCCGCTCGCACCACATTCATTCCACCCATTCTAAAGAATTTCTTTATCTCTTCTTGTTCTTCTCACCGGTAAATGGATCATAGTCTTCGAACAATGATAACTGGTCTCCTCTATGGTCTTCTACTAGCTGCTCCCTAATGTATTGTTGTATTTTCTTTTTATTTCTTCCCACCGTATCGACATAGAAACCTCGACACCAGAACTTCCTATTTCCATATCGATACTTTAAATGGGCATGTCGATCAAATATCATGAGACTACTCTTCCCTTTTAAGTATCCCATAAATTGAGAAACACTTAGTTTTGGCGGAATGCTCACTAACATATGAATGTGATCGGGACAAGTGTGACTGCTAAACTAAAGTTAACAGTTTTCGCTTGATAAGATTTAACACTCACTGTCCATGAAAAAATTAATTCCTTCTCTTAAACACTAGTTATAATAGATTTGTATAGTTGAAAGTGTTTAAGGAGGACTGAAAGGTGGATAAATGGCAAGTGTATATGGAAATTAAACAACTGTTAAAACAAGGTTTTAGTAAAAGGAAGATTGCTGCAAAATTAAGAATTTCAAGGCCTACATTATATCGATATTTGAATAGAAATCCACAAGAGATGGCAGAATGGATGGTTACCATTCAATCAAGAGAAAAAAAGCTTGATAAGTATAAGGAATTAATTCTTTGCTGGTTGAGAAAGTATCCAGATATGACGGCAGCCCAAGTACAAGATTGGTTGCTTGAAAAATACCCATTTTTTGAAGTCGGAGAAAGTACGGTTAGATCTTATGTGAGTGAACTAAGAAAAGAATTTAACATACCTAAAGCTACATCACCTAGATCATATGAAGCTTTACCTGATCCTCCTTTAGGAGAACAAGTCCAAGTGGACTTTGGGCAAACGAAAAACACAAAATCTAATGGAGGAACCGTTAAACTTTATTTCATCGCATTTGTCTTATCTCATTCACGTTATAAATACAAGTACTGGTTAGATCGCCCCTTTACAACCAAAGACGTCATTGAAGCACATGAACGAGCATTTCAGTGGTTTCATGGTATTCCGAATGAGCTAGTGTATGACCAGGATAATTTAATCGTTGTTAGTGAGAACAGTGGTGATTTAATTTTGACTGAGGAGTTTCAGAAGTATAAAGAGGCGAAAAAGTTAAACTTGTTTGTATGTAGAAAAGCTGACCCTGAAAGTAAAGGGAAAATAGAAAATGTCGTAGGTTTTATTAAATACAATTTCGCGAAACATCGAATCTTTCACAATTTAGAATCGTGGAATGAGCAGGCGCTAGAATGGCTCAATCGAACTGGGAACGCAAAAGTTCATAACACCATAAAAAAAAGACCGATTGAAGTGTTTGCCCTCGAAAAACAACACTTACAACCAGTCACGAACATCATTGATGTTCAAAATAACACTATTAATAGTATATCAAGGTCTATTCGTAAGGACAATACCATTCGGTATTTATCTAATCGATACTCACTTCCATTAGGAAGTTTTAATAAATACCAAGAGGTTTACCTTAGCGTCATCGATAATGAAAAACTGATGATTTGTTGTTCAGATGGAGAGATCTTAGCTAAGCATCAACTATCAGTAGAAAAAGGAAAGTTAATTCAAAACCCAAAACACCGACGTGATCGTACAAAAGGTATTGATGCATTTATTGATACAGTGGCGACCTATTTTGATCATAAAGAACTAGCTTATGAGTTTATATCAAAAGTGCGAGAAAAGAATCCTCGTTACATTCGTGATCAATTACAACTGATCCTAAATTCTATTAAAACCAATCATTCTATGACTATTAATAGAGCGCTTGAAGAATGTTTTAAACGAAATCTTTACAGTGGTACAGATTTCAGCGATATCATTGGGTACATAAAACGCCAACGACCGTTACACGTTACACAAACCGATAACGCTGAACAAATGAAACAGCCCACAACGATGACTTCCCGTTGGGTTATGGATACCCATGCATCAAAAAGAGAGATGGACGAGTATTACTCTATACTAGAAGGTGATTCTCAATGACACAAATGAGTCAATTACAAGAGCTAATGAGAACCTTAAGGTTCGTCGAAACATCCAATCATCTAACAGAATTAATAAAAGCAGCTGAACAAAATGACACTTCTTACACTAAGTTTTTGCTTGATATTATGCAATATGAACAACAGCGTCGAGAGGAAAAGCAGGTGGAAAAACGTTTAAAGTGGGCTACGTTTCCAGACTACAAAACACTGGAAAAGTTTGATATTAAAGAGCAGCAATCACTAAGCAAGAAACAACTTAATCAGTTGGGTGATCTTACATGGATTGACCAGTTATATAATCTAGTATTATTAGGGCCG
>NZ_BAUU01000047.1 GCF_000513115.1 Halalkalibacter hemicellulosilyticusJCM 9152 | reverse complement strand
CCTTCGTTTCCTCCGGTTCCTTCGTTTCCTCCGGTTCCTTCGTTTCCTCCAGTTCCTTCGTTTCCTCCAGTTCCTTCGTTTTCCTCATCAGAAGATTCTTCTAACCCATACGCTTTAAATTCCATAAACCCAACCCAGTTACTAGTTGAATTCGTAATAACGACACGTAAAAACCTGGCTTGTTCACTTTCAAACGATAAATCAACTTGAGAAGAATCCACATCAATGACTCCTAGTGAACGATATTCCTCTCCATCATCTGATGCTTCTAATTCAAATTGAGCAACTCCATCCCAAAAGTGAATCATTATACGTTCAATTGATACACTATCTTCAAGATCAACATACCACCAAGCGCCGTTGCCTTCATCTGTCCCCCATGAAGTATATTCATCACCATCTACTGCATTTTCAGGAGCATTATCTTTCCCACCGCCAAAGCCTTCACTACTCGATGCATTTGTTGGCTTTTGATACGAAAATAACTCTAGTCCTTCTAACGTTGGATCTGTTTTATCATCTTCTTCCCTCGGTTCAGGAATAGGAGGAATCGCCCCTGAGAATACGCTCAATGATTCTTGAATCGCTTCGCCGTCAAAATCAAACATCGCTTGATTCTCCCAACCATTTCCTTCTCCGGCTCTCCAGCCAGCCCCTTCAACACCTAACCACGCAGGCTCCCAATAAAAGACACCAATACCTCGCTCATTCGGAACATTTTTCACAACTTGCATAACATCGTATAAAAATCTTGCTTGACCATCTATCGTTGCTGGATATCCTGAAATACTTTCCTCAGCACTTCCAAATACATTCGGATGACCATCTTGATCTTCTAATGTAAACGCATACGACGTTTCGACAACGATCACATCACGATCATAACGATCACTCACATCATTTAAATTTTCTTGTAAATCATCTAATGTTCCATGCCAATATGGATAATAAGATGCTCCAATTACTTGGAAATCAGTCACACCAGCATCAATAATACCGTCAAACCACCAACGATATGCACTATTATCACCGCCTTGATCAAGGTGAAGCATAATATCCACATCTTCTCCAGCATGGTCACGCACAGCTTGAATTCCTGAATTAACTAAAATAGCTAAATTAGAAAAGCCATTTTCAGCAATATTCCCGTCTGGAAATAGCATTCCTGGACGAATTTCATTCCCAATTTGAATCATATCAGGTGTAATACCCTCAGCTTTTAACGCATTAATCGTCTCAGCCGTATGATCGTATACAGCATCAACTAATTCATCAAAAGAGTAATCTTCCCAAGCTCTTGGTTTATCTTGACGACCAGGATCAGCCCAAAAATCAGAGTAATGGAAGTTTAATAAAAACTTCATACCTTGCTCTTGAATACGCTTGGCTTTTATAATCGTATCGTCTAACCCATTATAGCCATCACCATCAAGAGGATTTTCCCAAATTTTCAAACGAGCATAATTCGCTCCATAGTTTGCTAGAATTTCAACTGGATCAGCTTGGACACCTTGATCATAGAAGATACCTCCATTGTCTTCAACCTTTGTTAATGTTGAAATGTCAACGCCATTGATGAAATCATCACGCACATTCTCACCTTCTACTTTCTCTAATGATACAAGATCAACTCCAAGCCATGCACCACCATGAGCATTTGAATAAAATCCAACCGTTACTTCCCCAGCTTCAACCTCTACTTCTAAAGAAATTTCTTGCCAATCACCTGTAGTCGGTATCTCGATCTCTTGCTCTTCGCCACTAATCGCATACATTAGACTGCTTTCAACGGTTCCACTATTAGCAACCCAAGCCTTTAACTCATACTGACCATCCTCAAGTCCAGTAATCACTTGGTATGTATTTGCTTCGTATGCATCATTACTCCAGTAATTTAATAATTTGTCTCCACCATTGTCAGGTAACCAATCATTTTCCGGAGTCGTAATTGCTTCACTTCCATTCGTAACCCAACCTTCTAAATCTTGTTCAAAGCTACCATTTTGAACAAATGACTGTGCACTCGTTGTTAAAGCAAAAATGATGCCTACTGTACAGACAACGCAAAAAGCTAATACCTTACGATACATTCCAGCTTTTTTCTTATTCATGTTCTCTTCCTCCTTCATAAAATAATTTTATTAAGTTCACATGGTTAATAATAGAGCGTTTTCATAATGTTTTAAATATCAAATACTTCTATGAAAATTTCATATTTTGATAAGAACAATAGGGGATCTCTCTCTTATTTGAGTCATTCAAAAACCGTTACAGAGCTAATACTGGTAAATAACGAGCCTTGCTGAAACCTCATTTCACTATTTGACCGTTTGTGTTTCACTTTCTTCTTCCTTTTTCGCATTAGCGAAATGACGATTCACTTCGTACGATTAAGCAACGTATTACTTCCTTTAACAGAATGAGGTCCATTTTCTATACAAAAAAAACATCATAGCAAGGTTCAGCAAAACCTTACTATGACGTTCTTAAGCAGTCGACCTTTTCTGATCCTCTGTCCATACTTTTTCATTTAACCATTAGAAGGTTCATCAAAGAGGTTGTAAGCCGTTTCGCGGGTGAGGCGGCTCCACACATTACACGGGAAAGGGGAGTACCTTCATCCTACCTCAAAATCATTGTAACGCCTACTGACGACGTAATTAAGAAAATACAACGTAATTTTATGCTCTACTAAAACATATGTCCCCACGTTTGTGGACCAACAATACCATCTATCGTTAACTGATTTTGCTCTTGGTACCTTCTAACTGCATTGGTTGACATAGGTCCATAAATTGAATCATCCGTTGTTCCAACAACTCGTTGAACAGCTCGAATATCTTGTCCTCTCATATAGGGTCTTTGTAATTGAATTAACCTTCTGTAAATAGGCAGTACTTGTGCTAACTCAGCTCGAGTTTCTGGACCAACGATACCATCTACTTTAATTCCTCTTTTCGTCTGAAATGATCGCACTGCCCGTTCCGTTTCTACGCCAAAGGTTCCATCAGCTCCAAATCTCGGCAATGATTCTCCTACCGCAAGTAATTGATTCTGTATTTTTCGAACGGCTGGTCCTGTCCGTTGGTGTTTTCGCGAAAGTAATCTACTCGTATTCTGTGTCGTTTGATAATAGCGTTGTAAATATTCAGTAGGATCTAAGCAATTGTTCACACGGTTCGCTCTCCATCCGTAAGGAGGGGAAGATTCCGCTCTTTTTCTTACTTCATAATGAAGATGTGACCCCGTAACTGCCCCAGTTGCGCCTTGCATACCGATCACTTGACCTCTGTGAACCGTTTGTCCAACTCTTACTGAAACACGATCTAAATGAGCATACACTTGACCACGATTATTTTTATCCCTTATTAAAACGACATTTCCATAACCGCCAAACCCTGAACCACTTTGTCCCATCCCTGCAAATAGAACCTGACCTTCAGTAAATGCTTCAATAGGAGCTTGATGTGCCTTTACAAGATCAATTCCCGTATGCCATTCTCTTCCACCACGAATCGGATGAATTCTCCAGCCAAACCCACTCGTAATACGATACCCATCAAATACACCCATCATATCTCCCCCTTATCATCAAAATATAATGCTTACGAGGGGTCATTTTTTTTCATACACAACCCTCATAGCATCATATGCATGTAAGAGACATTTTGAGTAATGAAAGCGCTGATATGAAGAAATCAAAAAAACACAAGAAGCATCCACCTCTTGTGTTTCTACCTAAGCTATATATTAAATCGACGCCAATCCATTTTTCAAATCATTCATAATATCATCTATTGATTCTGTACCGATAGACAAGCGAATCATTCCAGGTGTTACTCCTGCTGCACGTTGATCTTCCTCACTTAATTGCTGATGGGTTGTGCTAGCCGGATGGATAATAAGTGATTTCGAATCTCCAACGTTAGCTAAATGAGAGAATAATTGCATAGATTCTATAAATTTCTTACCTTCTTCGACGCCACCTTTAATTTCAAATGTCAAAATCGCTCCAATACCTTTTGGTAAATACTTCTTACCTAATTCATAGGACGGATGGCTTTCTAACCCAGCATAATTAACAGATTCAACTTTTTCATGATTTTCTAAAAAAGTAGCTACCGCTAGAGCGTTTTCACTATGACGTTCCATTCGTAAGTGAAGCGTTTCTAGGCCTTGAAGCAATAGGAACGAATTAAATGGCGAAATAGCTGCACCCATATCACGCAATAATTGAACTCTCGCTTTAATGATATAAGCAATAGGACCTACGGCTTCTGAATAAACCACTCCATGATAGCTTGGGTCAGGTGTCGTCAATCCTTTGAATTTATCATTTGCAGTCCAATCAAAATTTCCACTATCAACAATCACCCCACCGATTGATGTTCCGTGACCTCCGATAAATTTCGTTGCGGAATGCACAACAATGTCAGCTCCATGCTTAATAGGTTGTAACAAATAAGGACTCGGGAACGTATTGTCAACAATTAACGGAATCCCATGCGCATGAGCAATTTCCGCTACAGCCTCAATATCTAGAATATCCCCTTTAGGATTTCCGATCGTTTCAGCATAGATTGCTTTTGTCTTATCTGTTAAAGCTTCTTTAAAGTTATTCGGATCGCTTGGATCAACAAATGTTACGTTCACTCCTAGCTTCGGCAGTGTATGTGCAAATAAATTATACGTTCCCCCATATAAGCTAGAAGCTGAAACAATTTCATCTCCTGCCTCAGCAATATTCAATACGGAGCATGTAATCGCAGCTTGTCCAGATGCAGTAGCTAAAGCAGCAGCACCACCCTCAAGTTCAGCTACACGTTTTTCAAATACATCCGTCGTTGGGTTCATTAACCTTGTATAAATATTGCCAAATTCCTTTAAGGAAAATAAATTTGCGGCATGTTCTGAATCTTTAAAACCATAGGATGTTGTTTGATATAAAGGTACGGCTCTTGAAAGAGTTGTAGGATCAATTTCCTGTCCTGCATGAATTGCTAGCGTTTCCAAATTAAAGCGTTGCTCTTCTGACATAAATGATTCAGCCCCTTTTAATAGAATAAATGTCCATTTCTAATCTATTCTACCATTAAATAAATCAAACGTTTACTGTATTTTCAAAAAACTCTTTTAAAAATTGTAAAAATAATCGTTCAGTAGGCAGCAATTCTCTCCCTTTTGGTGTAATAATGCCAACTGTTCGAATAACTTTTGGATCTCTAATTCTAATCTTCACTGTATTATGTGGAACATTATCCATTACTGTTACCTCTGGTAGTAATGTAATCCCTAACCCTGCAGATGCTAAACCTTTAAGTGCATCAACATCATCACCTTCAAACGAAATGTTCGGATAATACCCTTGATCTAAGCATGCTTGAATAACAAGCTCACGAAAATACATTCCTTCAGGCAAAACAACTAATGGTTCATTTTCTAATTGCTTTAACGATAAATCGCTATTTGTTGACAGCGTATGTGTTTTAGGGACAATGGCCACAACCTCTTCTGTGAATAATGTATACCCTTCAACACGTTCATCTTCTGGGACAGGCGCTAGTAGTGCCATATTGTATTCACCATTTACGACATCTTCAATTAAGTTATAATAGATCCCTTGCTTTAATTGAAACTTAGCTTGAGGATATTTTTGACGAAATCGTGATATCGCAGTAGGTAACGTAAAGGCGGCCATACTAATTGGAAATGTAATTCTAACCGTACCTTTTTCAGGCTCTAAATGTTCCTCTACTTCTCTCGTTGCACTTTCAATTAATTTCATCGCTTCCGTCGTACGTTCAAGAAAAATACGACCGAGCGGGGTCAACTTCACACGTCTTCCTTGACGAACAAACAAGTCCACACCAAGTTCATCCTCCAAATTACCTATTTGCCTACTAACGGCTGATTGGGCAACATGAAGTGCTTCCGCAGCCTCCGTCATATGCTCTCTTTTTGCCACTTCCATGAAATACTTAAGCTGTCTTAATTCCATCTTCATCCCTCTTTCATATCACAAAGGCATTGATCTTATCTTTTATTTATATTGATTAGATTGTTTACTCAGTTATAGAATATGCATAACAAGTCAAATACAGTTACTTTTTTCGTGGATCGAAAAAAGAATAAATACGCAACTATATAAATTTGGAATATTCCCAATATACTGAGTATTCAAATATTTTTTCTCTTCTATCATGACATTCAAGATTGTAAAAATCAACAATTAATTCAAGTATATAACTTTAACAAATCACAGACTTACGAAAGGATGATTCAAAGATGTCTAATAAAGAATGGAGTAATTGGCAAAAAGAAATTATCCAGGAGGAATATGTGAAACCAATTCTTTTAGAAGAAAAACTCCAACAAAAAATTGACGAAGTAAATAAAAAGTATAGTGCGCGATATAAAATTGTCTATGGTGGAAAATATTAAATTATATGTGAATATCTCAGAAGATTATTTCCTCTTTTGAGATATTCATGAAACACTACTCATCGTATTAGCTTCTCTATAGAAAACCGTTATAACCCTTATAAACAAGCTTTTCTTACTAAATATAACCCTCAAATATAAAGTACGTAATCCCTCACAAACGATCTCAAATCGAGATTAATTTTATCTATTTTGTGCATCTTATATCATTTCAGCATAAGTATCATCTATTTTTTATATTGTTCGATTCCCTTTCCTAATAATAAAATACTCACTATCAGAAAATTTAAAACGGAGGGATCGTATAATGGCTATATTAGAAAAATCACCCCAAACGACCGCGGCTGCCAATTATGTTCGTGATTTATATGAAACGATTATCAAACGAAACCCAAATGAGCCTGAATTTCATCAAGCTGTTAAAGAGGTATTAGATTCATTAATACCCATATTAGAAAAAGAACCTAAATATATGGAAACAGGTGTACTCGATCGTATCGTAGAGCCTGAACGTTTCATCACATTTAGAGTACCTTGGGTAGATGACCAAGGAAATGTTCAAGTCAATCGAGGATTCCGCGTACAATTCAATAGTGCTATTGGACCTTATAAAGGTGGATTACGCTTCCACCCATCCGTAAATGCTAGCATCATTAAATTTTTAGGGTTCGAACAAATCTTTAAGAACTCATTAACGAACCAACCAATTGGTGGAGGTAAAGGCGGCTCTGATTTTGATCCAAAGGGAAAATCAGATCTAGAAATCATGCGCTTTGCTCAAAGCTTCATGTCTGAGCTTAGTAAACACATAGGTCCTGATACTGATGTACCAGCAGGGGATATCGGTGTTGGCGCACGAGAAATAGGGTATTTATTTGGCCAATATAAAAGAATGCGAGGCGGTTATGAGTCAGGTGTTCTTACAGGTAAAGGCTTAAATTATGGTGGTAGCTTAGGAAGAACAGAAGCGACTGGCTATGGAACTGTCTATTTCGTGAATGAAATGTTAAGAGATAATGACCAATCCTTTGCAGGAAGTACGGTTGTCGTTTCTGGTTCAGGGAATGTGTCGATTTATGCGATAGAAAAAGCAACTCAACTAGGAGCCAAAGTCGTTGCATGTAGTGACTCTAGTGGATACATTCATGACCCGAATGGAATCGATCTCGCGACTGTAAAGCAATTGAAGGAAATTGATAGAAAACGAATAAGCGAATATGTGACGGTTCATCCACATGCTGAATTTATTCCTGGATCTACCGGCATTTGGAATGTACCATGCGATATAGCGCTACCTTGTGCGACACAAAATGAAATTGATGAGTCTGCTGCTCGTACACTAATCGCTAACGGTGTTAAAGCTGTTGGAGAAGGAGCAAATATGCCTTCTACATTAGAGGCAATTGAACTTTTCCAAGAAAATCGTGTATTATTCGGACCAGCTAAGGCTGTTAATGCAGGTGGAGTAGCTGTATCTGCACTTGAAATGGCACAAAACAGCGCAAGGTTGTCATGGACCGCTGAAGAAGTTGATGCTAAATTACAAGTTATTATGAAAGATATATATTTAAATAGTATCCAAGCTGCCAACACGTATGGCGTACCTGGAAATTTAGTTGTTGGAGCGAATATTGCAGGGTTCAAAAAGGTAGCGGATGCCATGATTGCACAAGGGGTTATTTAACATTTGAATTTAATCGAATAAGAAGCCTTCATACATTTTCATTTATAACATCTAGGGTGCACTTCCACCCTTTTCCTTAAGCCCCTAAAAAAGTACAAGTTTACTTTTTTAGGGGCTTTCTCCTTATATACGTTTGCATGACTTTCTATTTATTAGAGTAGCATTTATCTTTTCGACAATACCATTCTGTTCTTTTGCTTCAATCGAATTAATTAGAAGTGTTGTTGCTCTTTTAGCTATGTCTGCAAATGAAATATCTATTGTGGTCAATGGTGGTGTTAAGTATGGAGCAATAAACGAATTATCAAAACCTACAATAGAAATGTCATCCGGAATAGTCAATCCTAACTCTGTAATGGCCTTATACGCTCCAATAGCCATTGTGTCATTACTGATAAAAATGGCTGTCGGCATGTTAGATGCATTGAATATATACTTTATCCCTTCGTAACCGCTATCCTCAGTGAAATCACCTTGAAAAATATGGTCCTCGCTGAGCTTTAATCCATTATAGCTTAAAGTCTCTTTAAATCCATCTAGCCTTTCTTTAGCTGACAATTTGTTTAGGCTCCCTGTAATAATCCCAATATTTTCATGTCCAAGTTCAATTAAATGATTTACGGCTTTCGCACTACCCTCGTAGTTATCTGGATTAATATAAATAGCATTATGTTCTTTACTATACACTGCGCTTGTATCAATCATTGCAATCTTATAGCCTTGTTTAATAAGCTTAAAAATAAACTCATTTTCCTCTTCTTGTGTACCAACAAAAATAGCACCTTCAATCATTTTTTGATTGAAAATACTTTCAACCTTTTTTAAGTCCTCTCTCGAATAAACAATAGAAATAATAACATAATAATTCAGTTTATTAGCTTGGTCACTAACTGCATTAATAACCGGAGCAAAAAATGGATTGTTGTGTATTAATGTGTCGTCAGTCGTTTTGAGATGATGTGGGGCATCGCTTTTCACATCTAACACTACTATAGCAATCATTTTATTTTTTGCACCTGCTAGCTTTCTTGCCGAAGCATTAGGCGCATAATTATATTTTTCGATCGCTTTCCACACTTTCTCTCTAGTTGCCTGAGGTATATCTGGATAATTATTTATTACTCTAGTTATCGTGCTTCGAGAAACACCAATAAGCTTTGCAAGATCCTCACTTCGCATAATGATCATACACCCTATCCTTAATAGTTTATTCTATTATAACAAAAGGCTGTCTCAAAAGGACAACTTGCCTTCTGGACAGCCTTACTAAAAAATCTTTGGTTAGTATTCGCATTTATCCCCTACTTTAATCATTCATTTTTAAACCAAAATTCTCTTAAATTAGCGGAACCAGCACGAGATACGATATATATATCGTGAACGCCTTGAGCTGTTACATCTAATGAAGGAGTCCCATTCCATTGATAATTCGCCCAACCAGCTGTCGGTCCATAGTTGACCGTTCCAATAATTCGGCCATTAGGACTACCTAGTCTAATGTCAAAACTCCCACTTTGTGTTGAAGCATAGCTTACAGCAAATGCATTATACCCTGTTGATAAATTTACGTTATCAAATTTTATCCAATTACCAGGGTAAAAACTTCCCACACCACAATTCCATGAGGTTACTCCACTTGCATCACTATACTCACATGCACGCAACTGAAAATCAGAAGCTATCGGTGTCTGTGGTCCCCCGTTGTTCGGTGTATAGCGCATCCATTCATATGAGGCATTAGCATTTTGTCCCCCATATGCTCCTGCCCATTCATCAATACCATACGTATTCCAAATGTTCATCATAATTTTACTTGGGTTACTAGGAATATTTTCGGTTGCTGTTGCTACTAACTGTCCATTGACATACCAGCTAATATAATTCTCTTGCCAATCAAATGCATACGTATTAAAACTATTTGCTGCATCAAATCCTAAATCATGGAGTATTTCATTCCCGCCTACACCATTCGTGTAGTAATTAAACTGCACCTTAGTCGTATCATTACCTAAAAATTCAATATCAATTTCATCCCAAGGTGCTCCATTATACGATGGACCTGTATACGTAAAGAAAGATGAAATAACACCCGATACATTCGATGGCTTCATCGATACTTCATACAATCCGTAACCGTAAAAATGGGTCGTAGCATATTCAGCACACTCATAGTTATATGGTGCTGCGTAGGAATGATTTGTACGAAGAGACAGTTCCATTTCGCCATCAAAAAAATTAACCCTATTCTGGCTCCAATGACATCCAAAAAAAGAATCATCATTTCTCCACCCGTCTGACACCTGCCAGTTTACCCCATCATGATGATGAAACGAATGATATAATTCTTCCTCTGTTATTGGATTATGCGCATACGACACAATATTTACCGAGACCAGTATTAATAAAGTCAAGACAAAGACAATAACCGTTTTGTACATTTTCATTGTGATCACTCCCCAAAATTTTTTACTAAACATTCGCTACAAATACTTACCTAGGGATTCTACTTTTCTTATATACTCGTTCTGCTTACTCTAGATCTTGAGTAAAGAATTATACCTATTGCAAAACTAACAGTCCCAATAGTAAATAGCTATAATAATGAGGTGGCTGTATCAGGTAATCTTTCGTCATTTTCATTAGAATCTTTTTCTTCAGTTTCTTTCTCACTTAGTTCATCAATCGATAGCTCTGGTGTTACTGATGAATCATCCTCCTTTCGTTTTTGTCATTAGCCATTTACTAACACGCGTTAGTAAATGGCTAAAAAATTTGTTATTACTTTTCAGTAACAACCTTAATGCTATAGAAAGCGCTTTCAATATCATTATAAATGATTCAGAAATAAATTCAATCTTTTTTTAGATTAAAGAGGTTGTTTAAAAAGGTCGGTTTTGGATCTTTTTGAATAACCTTACAGTCCGCTACATCTTTTAAAAGCCTTGTGGAGAGCGATTTTCTCTCCACAAGGGCGTAGCACCAAACTTCTTAAAATACTTTTTGAACACGCTCTTAAAGGCCTATTTTATAAATTTGATAAGTCAGGCATTATCGGGTTCTTTCAAAAAAACGTGTAACGTACGAAACCGTCGCTCTCCTTTGCGTTTACCAACACCCTCTATGCTTTTCCCACATGGCTTCTACAAATTTTATACATTCTTACCTTTTAAAAGAAAGGCTACACGCTGTAACGTATAGCCTTCTTTTTGATATTCTCTATGATCTCCTACTTCTTATCATGGAACATTGCGCCGAAAACAAATGTCATAATGGCAAACACAACAAAGCTTACCATTAAAACGGTTCCACCTATAATATAGAAGATAAGCGTAAATACTTCATCTGGATTAAAGTTGTACACCCACATCCCAGCTGTCAAACCAAAGCTTCCTATCAACGCTGTCCACACTTGAACAGAAGCTAGCTTAGATGACTTTGGTATTTTAAATAGAGCATAAAACACTGCAAAAGCAAATAACGAAAGCCATCCGACTACAAGGATATGAGCATGAATCGCTCTAAACATATACGAGCCTGCCCCAGCCATATGCCCCCCTATAAATACCCCTATAACCGCATAAACTGCCGAAAACCGTAATAATAATTTCGTTCGATTCAAACTTAACACCTCAATGATTATCATATTCTAACTATCATCATATCATATGTGAAAGCTACAAATGATAGCAGCTACTCATCATTCATGATTTAGTCACAGCTATTTATCTAAAAAAAAATATTATTGAAAAAATAAACGAAATTAATTATAATTTAAGGGCTTACAAGAATCCCTCTCAATTAGAGATACTGGGATTTTAACAGACATCGCTCTCTTTTTCTTATCATTAATTTGCTCAATTAGTAAATTCGCAGCTGTTTTGCCAATTAATTCGGTATCCTGCCTAATCGTTGTTAACGCAGGTGACATATATTGACTCATTTGAATATCATCAAACCCAATAACAGATATATCTTCAGGAACTCTTAGATCTGCTCTTTGAATCTCCTTTATCGCTCCAAGTGCCATAAAATCCCCTGCTACATAAACAGCAGTTGGTCTATCTTCACATTTTAGTAGCGCTTTCATAGCTTCTTGTCCGCCTGAAAAAGAAAAGTAGCCACCGTCAACAATATACTCGTCTCTTAATGATAATTCGTGCTTATTCATCGCTTTAATATATCCTTCTAGACGTTGTACACCGGCAAACTCATTTTTGTCCCCATATATATGTGCAATCTTTCGATGACCTAATGAGTAAAGATGATCGACAGCTAATTCACTTCCATAATAATTGTCACTATACACCACACTTGATTCATGACTGTCTAAATCAATGACAACAGTCGGAATATTTGACTGCACTAACTTCTTCACATCTGGATCATTTAAAATGGAACAAACTACAACAACACCATCAACACCACGGTATAAAAAATGATCTAAATAGGATTTCTCCTCATGACCTATTCGATTAGAAGCAAATAATAGGTCATATCCTGATTTTTCAACACTTTTTTTAAAGCTTTCAATGACCGCACTAAAAAATGGATGCTCGATCCCCTTTCCAGAATCTTCAACAAAAACGACACCAAGTGACCACGATTTTTTCGTTGTAAGTGTACGAGCATTAGAATTTGGATAATAACCTACCTCATTAACAGCTTCGATTATTTTCTTTCTCGTTTTATCGCTAACATCTGAATAATTATTTAAAACTTTCGATACAGTTGTAATCGAATATCCCGTTTTCTTTGCTATATCATAAATAGTTGCCATATCGCTTCTCTCCTACCATTCTCTTACTATGTCTATTATACATCAATAGCTCGATTGAATAGAGAATAATTCGTTGCCATTAAAACATAGGAAATCACACTTACACCTACTACGATGAAAAACGTTGGGAAAAAAATAGCCATCCCAAAATAGGCACCAATCCAAATAAGCTGTAATAATGATTGAAATGGTTTATAAAAAACAAATCCAATCGCTACTTTGACATATTGGAATGTACAATAGTGAAAATGGGCCATGATCGAAAATAAGTTAACAAATGTAAGAACTGCAATTACACCTACACTGCCAATGATAATATAAAGATATAGGTGAATTTCATTAGGATAGAAATAAGGAACAAATTCTATATTGGCATATATAATATAGAATACAATAAAAAATATAATACCTAACACATTTGTTTTAAAAAAATTTGTCTTAAAGTAGTAGAAATACTTCTTCATCGTAACCTCGTTGCCTTCTTTTAACCAGCCTCTAATGGAAGAAAATAAAGCTAACGTCGCAGGCATGAACCCTAAAATCCCAAATCCCAATAAAAAAAATAAGAACCAGAGGATGTTTAAATAAGTGAATGTATAAATTAGATTTGCGATTTTAAAAATCATTGAACTCATGATGAACAACCCTCAAATCACGTTAAGATATGATCAGAAAAATAAATAGAGCCCATTATCGTTAAATGAATTAAACCCTATTTATTTTTCTTTTACACTTTTATTAACTTTTTACCGCGCCCTCAGATAAGCTTTGAATAAATAAGCGATTAAAGAGTAAGAAAATGATGATTAGTGGTACTGTTGCCCAAAATGTTCCAGACATAATCATACCATAATCGACTTGTCTTGCGTCATTCAAAGCACGTAATGCAACTTGTAGCGTATGCACCGAAGGGTCTCTTAATACAACTAATGGCCACAAGAAGTCATTCCAAACGTGCATAAACACAATAATACCTAATGTCGCAAATGCAGGTAAAATCATTGGTACAACTACGTTCCAGTACGTACGAAAATGAGAACAACCATCCATCCTAGCTGCTTCAATAATTTCAAATGGTACCCCATCTTTTATATATTGTCTCATCCAAAAAATACCGAACGCATTTATTAAACCAGGCACAATAATGGCTCTTAAATCATTTAACCATCCTAACGATGTAATAATATAATATTGTGGGATCAGCCCTAACTGCGGAGGCACCATCATCGTAACTAATATCATGACAAACAAAACATTTTTCCCTTTAAAGTCAAGCTTGGCGAATGTATAACCTGCTAACGAACACAGAAACAAAGTTCCAAGAGTTATAGCTGATGCTACAATGAATGAATTTAACATCGAACCAAAGAAATCAATATTACTAAGAACTTTTTGGAAATTTTCAACTACATTGCTACCAGGTATAAATGGTGGCGGAACTTGATTTATTTCACGATTTGTACGAGTGGCCATTACAAACATATAATAAAATGGAAATAAGGAAAGTAATGACCCAGTTATAAGAAACAAATATACAAATAGTTTTTTTAATGAGAAGCGCTTGGAGCCTACTTCTGAATATTTTTTAGCCATTTCAATCCCTCCTTAACCAACTTTCTTTGAACGGCCAATTCGATTTGTAATCAATAAATTAATGGATGTTAATACAATTATAATAAGGAATAGAACAATCGCTGCTGCAGATGCCGTTCCAAACGAATTATACACGAACGCATCTCTCCATAAATAAGCAACCATCGTAATCCCTTCTTCACGTAAACCTCTTCCTAAGAAAACTAAAGGCTCTGTGAACAACTGAAAGCTTCCAATTGTTGCAGTGAATACAACAAACATCATTATTGGTCTTAACATCGGTAATGTAATTAATCGTATTTGCTGTCCAACGGTTGCTCCATCAATTTTAGCCGCTTCATACAATTCTCTCGGGATACTTTGCATACCAGCTAGGAAAATGATCGTATTATACCCAACCCATCTCCAAAACACCATTGATGCGATAGCAAACTTAACTGGCCAATATTCTTGATTCCAACGAATTGGATCAATATCAAAGAAGCTAAGCAAATAGTTCGCAAAACCAAATGGTTGATTATTGAAGACAACACCAAAGATAATTGCGACTGCTACAATAGATGTGATATATGGTAAAAACACTAATGTTCGAAATGTATTTCGGAATCGAATCAATGTCGAATTCAAAGCAAATGCCAGCACAATGGCTACAACAATCTGTGGCACTGTTCCCATAATCCCAATAATAAACGTATTATAAATAGATGAATAGAAAACAGGATCTGTAAAAATAAATTCAAAATTTCTCAGGCCACTAAAGGTCATCGGGCTTAAACCGTCCCATCGAAAGAACGACAAATAAAAGCTAAAAATCATCGGGAATAGCCCAAAGATCGCAAACAATATAAAGAATGGTGATATAAAGATATAAGCAGACAGTGACGTTTTTCGTTTCTCCGACATTTTTGCCACTTTCGTTTTTGGTTTTGTATTTTGAACCGGCTCCATCGTTTCCCCTCCTTAAACAATGAACTTAGACAAATGAGAATAAATAAGATAGGCAGTATAGGTTATGAAACTCTTAAATTGTTTGAGGGCTGTCCACCGCTAGTAATAAATGGACAACCCTTTAAATAAAAAGACTATTGTCTGTCTAGCACTCTGTTAATTCGTTCAAGAGCTGCATCCCACTCTGCTTGAGTGTCTGACCCTGCAGATACATTGTCAATAGCTTCTTTCACTTCATCATCAACATCGTAGTAGCTTCTACCTTTGTAAACCGGCTCGACAGCTTGTGCTGCTTCTGAGAATACTTGAGCTGTTGCAATGCCTCCAAAGTAGTCATCTTCATAGTCTAAGAACTCAGGCATATCATATACTGCTGGTGCTGATGGAAATAGACCATACCCTAAAAATGCCTTTAATTGCTGTTCTGGAGCAGTTAACCATTCAATAAACTGATACGCCTCTTCAGCATGATTCGTTTCTGAAGGAACAGCTAAATAAGAACCTCCCCAGTTCCCTGCACCTTCAGGCATCGTTGTAATAGACCAAACTCCTTCTTCAGGTTCATTGTCCTTAATATTCCCTTGCATCCACGCAGGAGCTAACATAGTAGCATACGATCCATTTCCCATGCCTGCGTACCATTCAGGCTCCCAAAGTGGAATTTCCCCTAGTACTCCTTGCTCAAGAAGACTAGCTGTGTAATCAAACGCTTCTCTTATTTGAGGATGCTCATCCATAATTAGTTCATCGTCTGTGTTAAAATATTGCTGTGTTGCTTGATCACGGCGTGCATTGTAAACAAGCTCTGCACTATCCGTCATTAACTTACCTGTATTTTCATAGATTTCATTGGCAACGCGTTCATAGTCATCCCAAGTAGCAACCAATTCCGAAACCGCTTCAGGTGAAGATTCAAAGCCAGCCTCCTCAAATACATCGGTACGATAGAACATGACTGTTGGACCAATATCTGTTGGTAGACCAAATAAGAAGTCACCTTCACCATTTTCTCCATTACGCCATACCCATTCCAAAAACTCTCCCTCTACATTACTAGCACCGTGGTCATACAGGTTCACAAAACCACTTTCAGCGCTACGAAAACGCTCAATCTGACCTTCCTCTATCATCGTAATATCAGGTGCACCACTTCCAGCAGAAATAGATGTAAATAAATTATCATGTAGATCATTCATATCACTGTTTTGAAGGTTTATCGTCACATGTGGATTATCCGCTACATATTCTTCAATTAAGACATCATACCCCGTATTTCCAAACTCCCAAAATACTAATTCAACTTCGTCTCCACCTGATGTACCACCACCATTGTCACCATCATTTGAAGAAGTATCCTCATTACCTCCACATGCTACTAACATAGCTATTGCAAATAAAGATGTTGCTGCTACCTTTAACCATTTCATTTTCTTTTCCCCCTTAAATAAAGATTGATTTGTCCCTTCTAAAATAGTCCATTTCTACACGTTATCCATTCTGATGAAAGCATCACCTCCTTAAAGTGAATTAAAGCGCTTTCTTTTTAGTAAGGATTGGCAGTGATTTTGCTAAGGAGGAGCTCCACTGACAGAATCAGTGAAGGCTCCCTTTACAACCAATCTCTTGCTCTACACTTCAAAAAAATTGTTTTCTAACATATGTTGATACCAGTAATAGCTTTCTTTTTTCGTTCTTTCTAAAGTACGATAATTGACATGAACAATACCAAATCGCATCTTGTACCCTTCAGCCCATTCGAAATTATCCAATAGTGACCAAGTTAAATACCCTTTAATGTTTACACCTGATTGCATAGCACGATGTAACGATGTTAAATGTTGCTTCAAATAATCAATGCGACCTTGATCATTCACTTTGCCATTTTCCACATCATCGTTATAGCACGAACCATTTTCCGTAATGTAGATTGGAAATGCTCCATAACGCTTTGTCAAATATCGTAATACGTTATAAAAACCTTCTGGATAAACGTTCCACCCAATATCTGTTTTCTGATATCCCGTGTCAACACGCTCATGATCAAATAATCCTTCATCTTTCTTATAACGCCCGACACTACCTGTATAATAGTTAATTCCAACAAAATCGATTGGTTGATGGATGATGTCCATATCACCTTCTTGAATCGGTACAGTCACACCTTTTTCTTTAAACCAATCAACAAGGAATGTCGGATAGCTACCTTTAAAAACAGGATCAAAAAACCATTCAATAAAGAAAGCATTCGCCCGTGCACATGCGTCCTTATCCTCTTGTTTATCACTATACGGTTCATTCCATTCGACATTAGGAGCATAGCCAATCTCCCCTTGCGTGCCTAACTCCCTAAATGCAATAACCGTTTTACCGTGAGCAACATGCAAATGATGGGCAACATTCGTCGCTAATTGTAGATCGGTGTATCCTGGAGCATGCGCTCCTAAAAAGTTCGATAAATATGAAACACACCACGGCTCATTAAACGTAATCCATTTCGTAATCTTACCATCGAATTCCTTAAACATCGTTTTCGCATAATGAACAAATGCCTCGATAGTTTCACGGTTATCCCATCCACCTTGTTCTTGTAACACTTGTGGCAAATCCCAATGATATAGTGTACATAACGGCTCAATTCCAGCCTCAAGCAAGCGATCTACTAGACGATGATAATAATCAAGCCCCTCTTGATTCACCTCTCCTATTCCATTCGGGAAAATACGAGGCCACGCAACGGAAAATCGATACATGTTAATACCGAGATCCTGCATAATTTCAACGTCCTCTTCATAACGATGGTAGCTATCGCACGCAACATCGCCATTGTCTCCGTTATATACTTTACCGGGGGTTTTCGAGAACGTATCCCATATAGATAAGCCACGTCCACCTTCATTAACAGCCCCTTCTATTTGATAGGATGCTGTTGCTGCTCCCCATTTCATCTCTTTCGGAAATTGAATAAACGCCATTACTAAACCCCTTTCGAAAAACCGTAAAAAAAACTAAATAAAAAGCGCTTTCGAAAATGTAAAAAATAGGTGATAATTCTAAATATCCTGCAAATCATCTCATTTTTTATAATTATTTCATTTTCTATTATGATTTGATAGAATTATTTCGGAAACCGCTTTCGATAAATTTATTATAAAATGATTACAATCTAATTGCAATACTTTTTCATACTTATTTCTCCTTTGCCAAATGTGATTACTTTAAACCACTCCCTGCAACGAATGTGCATTAAAAAAGAAGGAAATATTGTAAGAGTAAATAGATGTGCGCCTAAATGTGTACGACTTAGCTTTTTATCGACATTTTCATGCAGTAAATTGGCAATCCTTTACTTTGGATCACTTTAGTCATTTTAAACCCTACTTTTTCATAAATAGCAATATTGCGAGTGTTCTCCGTATCCAATGCAATTCCAATCGATTGATCATCTGCCTTTACTTCATCAACTAGATGATTTAGCATCAATCGACCTATCCCTCTCCTGTGCATGCCAACAGAAACACCAATGACAATTAAGTAGTGATATCTCAGCATTGAATCCTTTCTTGTTGATACAAAATAATCATTCAACCGTAGGAAGGAACGAAACCCTATCTTCAGTAAAAGGGTGAAGGCACACAAAATAAGCCGACACCTGTCACGTCCGATATGATTGCTTTTCTTAGAAGGGGATTCGACAATGTATGCTCCTACTAACCGCTCATCCTCGAAAATTCCCCAACCTTCTTCTGAAAAAAGGAAGGATTGATCAAATATAAAACGGAAAAAAGCAACCATTCTCTTTTTTTGTTTGTCATTATGATTCAATTGAGAAAATACATGTTGCAATAAAGGATCATTTTCAAAAGCATTTACCATTACATGAATAAATGCTGAACGATCTGTACTTTCCAACTTACGTATAGAAAAAGGGCTCATTCTTCTCTCTCCTTTTCCTTATAATGATTCACTCCAAAGCTGAATATAACTTTAAAGAGAAACACAATGGCTACAATAAGCATGAGAGGTTCCGTAATCCATAACATTGATACACCTAATAAGCCTACAAGAAACAGCACCCCCGCAGTAAATAATTGTGGCTCATCTTTCAGCAAATTCACTATATAGGCAGAACAAATAGTATACAGCCAGACTAGGCAAGCAATGAAGAAGTTCGCACCTAATAAGTAAGCAATCAACAAAATATGAACATGAATAGCTATAAAAACCATTCGTCTAAGGTGACTTTGCATATAATAATCATTTGTACCAGACGTTAAATTAGCAAGGGCACCTGCAAAAATATCAAAAATAAGAATAAATGCTAAGCCCATTTTCCAAAAAGGTACTAATTCATAGCTATCATAGCTGTATAAAAATAAGGAAATGGTCAAAACAAAACCAACAACTAATACACTAATTAAATGAAGCAAAAGCTGCCTTTTACCAAAAACCTCATGAAAAAAAGTTGGAATTTGCACACTTTTCATTCGAAACACCTCTTTATAGTTTTGTATTTATAATATAAATAACTATAAAACTATATTACTACACACCGCTCGACGCAACAATAGTTTTGTAGTAAAATATCATAAAACTATAAAATGAGGTCTATACAAACATGAATGGATTTGAAAAAAGAAAACAAAAAAAAA
>NZ_BAUU01000048.1 GCF_000513115.1 Halalkalibacter hemicellulosilyticusJCM 9152 | reverse complement strand
GCCTGTCGACTTTGTCGACAGGCTGATGCACACAAGGTATTGTGTGCATTTTTATTTTTACTTGTAATGTCGGTTACATTTATAGTGATCGTCTTTACGTATTTGACTTTATACTGTGCAGTAGCTATATGAGTAAGCTGTTTACATACTCCTTTATCACTACTGTAGCTTAGTGGTTGTATCGTTTCAAAAAGGGAAAATTTATAGACGTCTTGCAGATTCTTGCTTAGTATTTCCAGAGGGAAAGTATGACGTTTTTATGAAAATGATATGTACGTTCATTTCTTCATAAATTCTATATATTTTTTTTTAGACTTATATTTGAAAGCTAATCAAACACAATTTTTGGAAAAGGGGAAATTAACTTTGAAAAAAACATACCGTTTTGCTGGTATAGTGGTGGCACTGTCAATAGTTATAGCTGGCTGTTCAAATGATAGAGTTGACCATTCACCGATGGGACATGGTGAGCCACAGCAGGAACAAATACAGGAAATGACTTCAGAAGACGGAAAAAGAGTTTTTGACCTAAATGTTACAGAAACCCATTGGATGTTCAATGATGAGATCATGGATGATGCATGGACATATAATGGTAGTTTACCTGGTCAAGAAATTAGAGTGCAAGAAGGCGATAGTGTATTAGTAAATGTGACTAATTCATTAGATGAACCCACCGCTCTTCATTTACACGGATTTCCTGTTCCAAATGAGATGGATGGTGTTCCTGGTGTAACACAAAATGCAATCATGCCTGGAGAAACATTTACTTATGAGTATCAGGCTGATGTGTCGGGGACATATTGGTATCATTCCCATCAAGATGGTGCTAGACAAGTTGGCAAGGGTCTTTACGGTGTTTTTATTGTTGAGCCTAAAGATGGGGAATCATATGATCTGGATGAAGTGGTCGTAATTGACGAGTGGTCCTCTATGGGAATGGAAGACATGGATCACGGTAATATGGATCATGGAAGCATGAACCACGACGATATGAACCACGGGAATATGGGCGAAGAAGAAATCGATCATGGCGGTATGAGTAGTGACAATAATGAGGTAAGTCATGCTGAAATGATGAATGAAATGTTTGATACTATGATTATTAATGGAAAAGCAACTCCACAAATCGAGTCAATTCAAGTTGAAGAAGGAACTAAAATGAAGCTGCGGTTTCTAAATACAGGGCTCTTTACTCAAGTTGTTTCGATACCAGGGCATTCTTATAAAATCACAAATTATGATGGTCAGTCTGTAAATGAACCTGAATGGTTAAATGATACAGCATTTCGCATAGCGCCTGCAGAACGCTATGATGTTGTAATAGATCTAGACAATCCAGGGGCATGGGGAATACAGGTTTTCGCTGAAGAGAACCGAGAGAATTTACAGTCTTTAATACCTATTATTTATAATGATTATGAAGACTATGACCTTCAAACGTCGGAAACAATTTCTTCATTTTTTGACTTTACTGACTACGGAGAAGCAATCGATGTCAATCTACCTGAAATCACAAAAGAGTTTGATATGATTCTTGGAACGAATGATGGTGGCGAGACGTTTACAATTAATGATAAGTTGTTTCCAGACCATGAAAGCTATGAAGTTGAAGAAGGAGACGTGGTGAAATTTACAATTGTAAATGACACGGATGTTGACCACCCCATGCACCTACATGGCGAATTTTTCAATGTTATTTCTAAGGACGGTATACCAATCTCAGGATCACCGATCTTAAAAGATACTTTGAATGTCAGGCCAGGGGAAACATATGGAATTGTCTTTGAAGCAAAAAATCCAGGGATTTGGATGTTCCATTGTCATGAATTTCATCATGCTAATGCAGGAATGATGGCAGAAGTTCGTTATAAAGGTTTTGAACCGGATTTTTCAATAGATCCTAACATCCCGAATAAACCTGAGTAATTTCATAAAAATATAAACAAACATGACTGCCGTAAGTGAGTCGTGTTTGTTTTGTTCTTCATTACTCGGTCCTTTTGTAAATTTTGAATATTACATTTCAATAAACTTGTTATAATCCTCATTATTAGCAACATCTTCATGAGTAGCTGCTTCATGATTGTGTAAGTATAAAATGTCGGCGTCAATTTCAGCAACTTTAGTAGTGGAATTTTGTTCGATAAAAAGATGAGTATGCTTCGAGACTCATCTAGTTCGAAAATTTCTTGAACTTGGCGCTGAGAAAGTTCATATTACATACTTTTAAGATAATCTAACATTCGATTGTTAATGTAAAATTTAGAAGTAAGAAGAAAAAGGTTAAGTATGAGGTGAGATCAGTGAAAAAAATACTTATAGTTGAAGATGAAAAACAAATGCAATCATTGCTCTGTATATGTATTGGTTCGAGCGAATTTGAGTTAACAACCGCGGGTTCTGGAAAAGAAGCACTTGAATTAATAAAAGAGCAACATTTTGATTTAATGTTACTTGATATCATGATGTCAGAAATGAATGGCTTTCAAGTATTGAAGGAACTAACAGAGAGAGAACTATTTGTTCCTACTATTATTATATCAGCTATTGGTGAAACGAATCAGGTGGTAGAGGGGTTAAACCTTGGGGCATCTGATTATATTACGAAGCCGTTTGAACCGAAAGAACTAGTGGCCAGAGTTAATTCTGTACTTCGACGTGTAGAGCCCTTACAACAGGTAGAAAAAAGGAAGGGGATGTTCGGAATTACCATAGATCAATCGCAACAAATGGTTTTATATAAGCAGAAAGGGATTCCACTGACTAAAAAAGAGTATCAGCTTTTTAGTACTCTTCTTTCCAACCCTGGACGTGTTTATACAAGGGAACAACTCTTTTACCTTGTATGGGATGATGCAGATGATCGTGATTTTCGAAATATTGATACCCATATTAAAAACATCCGTGATAAATTAAAAAAAGCCGGTGTACGTTGAATCAAAAGAATATACATTATTATTATTTGAAATACTTATGAGAAAGGCATTTTTAGTTTATGTATATAACTTTGCTTCATTTTTTTTATGAACCAAAGTTATATACATAAAATGAAAATGACACAAACTTATATACAAATATAAAAGTAAATTACGTGGAAAGCTTAATGTTTGATATTCTAATAATACAAACACTTATCTTTTTAACGTTGGTCTACAAATGTGGAATATTGTGGAATGATAACTAGAGTTAATTTCCTATTGTATAATTTAATTACATTCCTTTGGAGGTTGGGGCTAACGGAAATTGGAATTAATCTTAATTAGGACGCTTTTTAAATTTAAATATAATTTTGTCCATAATTTCTATTTAAAATGAAGGTTTTTGCTAAACTTTGTAATTGTAGAGCGAATTTTGAAAATAAAAGTCTAGGTGAGTTGTTGATTGTTCCAAGAAGCGGTTTACTAATTTTTCCATATTCAATTAATTAAATGTGTGGAGGTGAGTTGGTATGGCTGATTATAAAGAAATTGACTGTTGGAATTGTGACTGTCTGGAACTCCATAAGGAAATAGACGATGATGTATGGAAGTGTCAAAGGTGTGGATGCAAATCATCTGAATAAACTTATTATCTTCTGCATTTAGGCTACTGTATCATAAATTTTGATGAGTGTACGCCCAGAATATTAGAGAGTTTCTGGGCACTAGTTAAAAGTGTTAACATACATTAGATCAAAATAAATTACTCAACGGAAATTTCTTTTCTGTACTTTACCATAGGAACGGTCCTGTCAACATATGGACCTTTTAGGTTTTCATACTCAATTCCAGCTTTGTTTTGAAACAGCTTCGGTTGAATGCTTGGCAATGATAATGACATTTCTATAAAATAGAGTCCAGCTACATAACCATTTCCTTTGAAGTTAAAAATACCAAAATCAAAATGTCCAGCCATTACGCTTGCTTTATTGGAACCGCAAAGTTGTCCGGATTGTTTTCGTACATTTATTAGCAAAGATGCGTGATTAAATAGGTTTGTTGTTCCGAAGATATGTAAAGCCCTATCTTCAATTAATTCAACTTCAACATTAAAATCCACTTCAATTCCATCTGGATTTATTGGGATGGTTGGTTCGAATTTATAAGTTGCTCTTTCTGGAACGGTATAAGGGTCAATAGAATTGTAATCATTCTCTGAAATAGCTAATTTAACTTGCCAGTATGAAATATAGTCTACTATTTCCTCACTACTATTATGAGCATCTTCAAAACACCTACTAATATGGTAGGCTTTTTGCCTTTCATTAAGGTTTTCCTTATTAGCCCAAAAGTAAATATTGTCTAAGGCTATAAAATAGTCAGTAAAATTGCTTAAATATGCTTTAAATTCAATATTTCTAGAGACACCAAACTATCGTTTAAAAAATATATTTCATTGATTTTAGATATGTATATATTAATAATGTCGAAAAGCTCTTGGAATTCATGATCATTAAAATAAAAAACTAATTCCTTATGAATAGGTTGCACTTCATCATATAGTTTTTTCTTATAAACAAATAGATGCTTATCATTTTCAAATACATATTTATCATTATAATCAGCCATTACACTGTAGGTGTTACTTTCATCCCAACTGTATCCGTCTTTATCTCTTTGCTTTAAAGGTTGCATTTGAATGTTGTCATTTAAAGGATTACACCACATATATCTTAAAATCCAATTATATAAAATATAATCTTCGCCAGTTTTTGCTACGAAAACTGACACCACATCAATTTGCCTTTATATTCATTAATTAAGTACCTGACAGCACTATGGATTTCATTTATTTTTAGTAGCTTAGTTAATGTTATTTTAATTGAAACCCGTCGTACTCCAGGATAAGAAATATCCTGTTCCTCCGTAATACTGTAGGTACCATCCAATGATAAATTAATTTCTTTATATTTTTCTTTTAAATATTTAGCAACTGAAGGTAGTTCCGGATAAACAGTAGCTTTATTAATATTGTGTGCAGCATCTAATTCTTTCTTAATTGTTTCTTTATACTCATAAGGAACTGAGATTATAAGGGATGGTTTTATAGAATTGAGAGTTAATAAATCCTTTTGAATCTCTCCTTCTGATACTAAATTACCACAAATCACGAACGTTCCTTGTTGATTAAATAAACGGGTATTGGCTTCTTGTAATTTTGCAGTATAAGGCACAAAATAAGAACCGTTAACAATTTGTAAGATTTCATGGTGTTCAATTTGTTCATGAAAAGTTTGCTCATATAGGTGTTGGATATGACCAATCTGTAAGTCTTCTATAGTTGCAAGTAGACTTAGAAGTTGAATTTCTTTACTATTCAATTCCTTGGGTTGTTGAATAAAGATGTAAACAAGGCCAGGGCTTTCATCTTCAACATCCTCAACAGCAAAAAACAATGCATATAAGGGGTTTATCGTAACATCAATTAATCTTGTAGGAATTTCATAATGTTGCATTTTAGCTAAGTGCTCAAGTGGTGTTGAATACTTTTTAAACTCATCACTTTTAAGGTGAATAGCTTCTTGATATATGTTATGTTCATTAGACATATATCCAATATCTCTGGAAATACTAGAGCTTATATCTGGAAATCTTTTTAATTGGCCCCTATAAAAAATAGGTGAGTGTCCCTCATAACGTTTTAACTTTTTTTGAAATTCATCTATACTGATAGCTTGATCCAACTTGCTCACTCCTTTTCCGCGTAAATCACTTTAAAAGTAATTCTTCTTTATTTTAGCAAATTCTCTAAGTTCATTCTGATCTTTAACAGGAAGATCTCTATAAATATTTAATAATTCTGTTTCATTTACTGTTAAAGTACCAAGAAATCGGTTATTCATCTCATGATTAAATAATTTCTGTAAGTAAGTCATTGGTATGTTAAATTCTTTACTTAATTTTTCTTGCTCAGTATAAAGTGACTGCAATAACCGGCTTATTATTATTTGTAATGGAATTTTAGAATCATTTGGTAAGCATTTTTTTTTATTACCTGTTCCCTTAATTAACCAGTCAATTGTTACATTATATAGTTCACTAATACCAACTAAAGTTTCAATTGAGGGTTTATTTCTTCCAATTTCTAAATCACTTAACGACCCCTGGGACATACGAATCGTTTGCGCAAATTCCTTTTGCTTTAGTTTTGCTGCGTGTCTTGTTTTTTTTATTCTTTCCCCAATGTGCTCCATAATTACTTCTCCTCATAAAATTGATGTAATTGTTTCCATTTTATTGAAAGCAGTGTGCAAAGTAACTAAACCATTGTAGAATATCCTCATTACCGATATTATACATCGGCTTCTAATGTATATAATAAGTGACATTTTTAAAATTAACATTATTGATTCAATATTCCTCACACTATCAATTTATTTACAGTTTTCATAGTTTTATACTTCAACTAGTATTTTTTTCTAGCAAATTGGAAAACATATTAGTAGGTCTATATTATAACTACGATTAATTAAAAGAGGTGAAAATTTGTTTAAGCCCATTCCTATAAAAAGAAGTGATCAATTTTATAGTAATTATTGGGTAGGGTACAGTCTCAAATTAATGAGGGAAGTTGATTTTTTTGGGGATCTACAGTATGAGTATTGGCTACAAGTAGAAACAGATCCAGATATTTCAGAATTTTGCGAAAGGCCCATAATTATAGATGGGGTTCTAGAAGGTAAAAGGAAAAAAACACAATTTGATATGTACCTAAAAAAGAGAGACGGGAAAAAGACTTTAGTTAAGATTCTATATTCTAGTAAACAAGATTCCCCATTAAGAGCACTTGAAAAACTCTATTGCGAAAAAAATGGATTTGAATATATATGTATTTCTGAATTAGATATTAGACAAAACCCTATTGCTCTTTCTAATAGAAAGCAGATCATTACGACTTTATGTAATAGAAAGCAACCAATAGATATAGATTTAAGGAAACTTCTTCATGAAGTGACAAGTAAGAGAACATCAATAAAACAAATAATTGAAAACATGAATGCAAGTATCTCTTTACCTCGTACAAAAGAAGCTTTATTTTGGCTTATTTATAAAGGAGACATATCTTCGAATATGTACGAAAAAAAAATATCACTTGAAACAGAGGTGTGGTTGAATGACCAAACGAAGGATAATTGAAAACGAAAATGTTGATAAAGAACTACTGGATCTTACTAAATGGCCAGACGTTCGGATTGAAAGTTTATCAGATGAAGATCAATCCACTTTTTTAAAAAGAAAAAAAGCAATCCTCATGTATTTTAAAAGCAAGACACATACACAAATTCATAAGGAAACTGGAATTAATAGATCACAAATAAGTATTTTTTTAAAAAAGTGTTTGAAGTTTGATCAACAAGGGGTTCTGTGGGGATTTAGAGCGTTAATTCCCCACAAGCGTATTGATTCCTACAACCGACAATCATTACCTAAATCAAAACAAGATAATAACAATGGTGCATTTCAACTGTTATTGGAAACATATCCTGACCTACGAGAATTAATAGATCGACATGTTTTTAAACAAAAAAATAAGGCAGCATCTGAGCTTAATACCAGAACAAAACATATCCATAAGAAATTTATAATAAAGTGTCGTGAATTAGGTATCGCGCCACCTCATTATCCTTTTAATACTTCTGAACAAGGAAGAAGAAGCCTTTACAGATATGTTAAGGAATTGAATTTTAGATCAGTTCCAATTTATGAATCAACAAATCAAATATCTTTAATAAATAGACCGTTTGAACGTGTTCAATTTGATGGCCACAAACTAGATTTAAGCCTTGCTATTGTAATAAATACACCTGAAGAAGTAGAAGTAGTCAAAGAAATTAATAGAATCTGGCTCTTAACTGTTATGGATGTGGCTACAAGAAATATTCTTGGTTATCATATTAGTTTTAATAAAGAATACAATTCTTCAGATGTTTTAAGGTGTATTCGAAATGCGATTGTTCCGTGGCAACCTAAAACTTTTACGATTTCTGGACTTGAATATCCTAAAGATGGAGGATTTCCATCAGCGGTTATTCCAGAAACTCAATGGGCAGTGTGGGGAGAAATGTTTTATGATAATGCTCGATCTAATCTTTCAACAATAGTGCAAGACAGATTGAAAAACGTTGTGGGATGTGCAATAAATGCTGGACCAGTTGAATCACCTTTGAGAAGAAGCATTCAAGAACGGTTCTATGGAATTCTGGAAGAAAATGGTTTTCATCTATTGCCCAATACAACAGGTAGCAACCCTAACGATTCTCGTCGGAAAGATGCGGCCAAACAAGCGATTAAGTATCGAATTTCACCTGAGCACATAGAGGAACTTACTGAGGTCTTAATAGCTCAATATAATGGAACGCCACATGAAGGGATTAGTTTCCTTTCTCCTCTTGAAATAATGAAAGAAAAGGTTGAACAAAACCCTATGATTATTGATCAAATATCTATAGAAAAAAGAAGCGAGGCAGCTTTTATGACTCTTCATGCGCAGCGAACAATCAATGGCAATGTCAAAGATAAACGTCGGCCATATATACAATATGAAAATGTCCGATACACCAACCCAATTTTATCAAATTCTTATGGTTTAATTGGGATGAAGTTAGATTTAGTAGTTAATACAGATGATCTTCGTGTAATAAAAGCATTTTATCCTGATGGTTCAGAATTAGGACTTTTAAAAGCGTCAGGGAAATGGGGAATAACTCCACATACTTTGCTTGTAAGGCAAGAGATTTTTAAAATGCGCCATAGAAAACTAATGCATTTTACAAACCAGGATGATGCTGTCCAAATATATCATAACTTTTTATTAGAAAATGCAAAATCAAA
Source organism: Halalkalibacter hemicellulosilyticusJCM 9152 (assembly GCF_000513115.1). GTDB lineage: Bacteria > Bacillota > Bacilli > Bacillales > Bacillaceae_D > Halalkalibacter > Halalkalibacter hemicellulosilyticus. Next base: position 10,336 of record NZ_BAUU01000048.1, on the reverse strand, counting down.
TAAAAATACTAGAAATAAATTAGCTGCTCTAGAAAAAAGTATTCGTGAGACAACTTTCTATTCAAATTCTAATGAATTAAAAGAAAATGATGTTATTGAGACAAATGATGAGTTCAATCAGAAGAAACAACTCAGAGAAAAGAAAAAAAGGTCAAAAGGATCAGAGATAAAAAAAATCAGAAAAACTATATTTTATTAATTTTAGAAAGTAGGTGAAAAGATGCATCCTATAGTTAAAAGTGAAGCATTACCAGAAACAAGACCATTATTTCCAAAAGGGACTCACCCAATAGAAACAGGCCGTTATCTAATTGGAACAAATGAAATTGATCATTTATATAAAAAAGTTGTTCAATGTCTTACTAATCGGTCAACGGGTGTTATCATCCATGGAAGACCACGATTAGGCAAAACCCGTGCATTAGAATATTTAATGCGTATCCTACCTGAAGAATTTGATAATATACCAATTTACTTTCTTTTGTCTAGAGAATATAAAAATGCTAACGAAAATATCTTCTTTCAAGATATTTTACTAGACATTGGCCACGCGGTTCCCTTTTCAGGCAAGGCAGATAAAAAGCGCCAACGTCTACTCTGGTTTTTAATTGAACGAGCAAATCAATCAGGTAAGAGGAGAATCGTCTTCTTTATAGATGATGCTCAAAGATTGGTTGACATGCAATATGGCTGGCTAATGGATATTTATAATGATTTAGATAGAGTAGGAATCAGCTTGACCGTCTTTTTAGTAGGGCAAGATGAATTAGTAAATCGCAGATCTTCATTTGGAGCCGAAGGGAAACAACAAATCATTGGACGTTTTATGGTACATCAACATCAATTTAGCGGAGTGAAAACCAAAGGTGATCTAGAAGAAATACTAGAAGGTTACGACAAATATTCATATCCACAAGATACAACATGGACTATGACTAGATATTATTTTCCTACTGCTTATTTAAATGGATTTCGTTTGAAAAATTTTACCGACTCAATCTTTGAAGCTTTTATACAATTAAGAAAAGCTGCAGGAATAAGATCCAAAATAGAAATTCCAATGCAATATATTACTTTAACAATAGAATACCTGTTAAGAGAATTTGGTGTTGAAGGAGAAAATTTAGAAGGATTAAGTGATGAGCATTTTGAAGAAGCAGTTGAAAACTCAGGTTATATAGAAGCGGAAACCAACGTTATTTTTGGTTAAAAGTTAAATTGTTTTTCGTTACAATATTGAAAGGAATAACTCCATTTGAATTTACAACATGAAGTTCCTAAAAATAAAAGAAATGCTACGTTAAACTGGAACAATGATTGGTTTAACTCTTATGAATCACCATGGGGGATATTTGAAAAACTAAAATTCACCAACTTTATTGATGCAAATGATATATTGCGATTATTTGGAGTAGAGAAAGTTAGAAATTTAAAGAGTTTCGGAAAAACACACCGACAATTAATACATTTAAATGGTTTAGATGAAGATATAGTTGAACGATTCTTAGGATTTTCATTGCACCAACATAATAATTATTTATTGCAAAAGTTATTTCAATGCTTCTATAACTTTAATAAAAGTTCTAGTTACTATTTTAGAGATGACTTATTTTTTTGTATTGATTGTTTAAAGACTGGCTACCACAGTTTATTTTTCCAATCCAAATTAATTCATTTTTGTCCGTTTCATAAGCTGCCATTAATTCAAGGTTGTCCTTATTGTCGTAATCCAATACCGTATTTGCTCTCTGATCAATATACTGATGGACCATTCCTTTGTAAGTGTGGGAACGGTTGGTTAACATCCGAAACTACACCAAATCCAACTTTTTCATGGAAAAAACCAATAGGTGATATTCAATCTCAAGCATTGAATGCTTGGTTGAATCTTGATCAGAGTCAAATCAACAGATTAAATAAATGTAGGTTCTTTTCTGGAATTGACTTGGAAGATGATTCAGAGGTATTAGAAAAATTGATTTCAGTGGTCGATAGTGATTTTAAAATCTCTAAGGAATATGAATATACTTATCATAAAATAGAAACCTCGAACTATATTAATTCGCTAAAAATTGGCATAAACGAAAACGAACTACAGAATGCAAATTATTTATTAAAGAACAGCCAAATTAATGATGTCGTGGATTCCTGGACACTTTTAAACAATAACCCTAAATACCAACAACACTACGACTATATTTATAATAACTCACAAAAAACAGTTAAAGCGTTCGCTCGTCACATTAGGAATACAATCTATCCAGAGCATAGAACATGTGTTAAGCGATTAGTTCGTTTATTAAAAGAAGAGAACAAGTCATTCCCACCAATTTGTCCTCACGCTTATGCATATGTATTTTGGAGAAAATCAATTGATGAAATTGATCATTTTTATGAAGTTGATAGGTATGGTCATGCAAATAGAAAATATCCTTATGATCTGGATGTTGCTTCTGGTTTAGATCGAGACTTCATTAAATCATTTGTTGATGAATGGATCGATTATTATGACTATGTTCGAGATAAAGAGCTTGTGGGTTTGAATTGGATTATCAATAAAATTATTAGTGTTTTATTGTCAAACCATTATATGAATTGGTTACGTATCTCAACAAAATATAGTGAAGCAAGAGAAGAGGCTAATTTTAGACAGTACATCTATAAAGATCTGGCTTTTTTCACAGTCATATTCCCATCAAAAGACACAGAAGAACCGATTGAATTTCATTGGTGGGACAAAACAATTAAATATTCAACTCTTTTATGTCCTTTTGCATCACAGAGTAAAAAAAGATTTTCAGAAAAGGAGTTAAGACATTCCGAACTTAGTATCCCTAGAAACTTTTACAATAAAGAAGTTGACATGAAATGATCTGCATGAAATCGTCAGAGTTTATTGTTCTGGCGAATTTTTTATTTTATCTGTATCTCAGGAAATTCCCTTATAAAGGTTTTAGTGAAAATCCAACTGTTTATGTATATTTTCTTATATTAATAGAATTTCTTGTCAATACTAGTAGAAGAATAACCCTGACATTATTTAATAATAAGTTTGGAGGGCACAATATTGAGACGTTTTATAGGGGAAGTCACTTGGAATAGTAAGTGGGTATGTCCTTTTGATTCACCATGGACAATAATTGAAAAAATTAAATATGCTAATGCACTTACAACTAGAGACTTTTTAGGTTTAATAGGTACAGAATACGTAAGACCAGTAAAGTCAAATATGAATGCCAGGTTTATTGATCTTTTCACCTTAGAAGGCATAGATGATATGAATTTCAAACAAATATTTAGCTTTTCTTTATTTGAGCATAACCAATCAATGATTAATCTTCTGACTGATCCAATTTATGATGGAAAAAATAATCTATTAAAATATTTTTATCCTCAACTTTATTTTTGTCCTCAATGTATTACGCAAGGGTTTCATAGCTTATTGCACCAGTTTAAATTACTTAATAATATATGTCCCTTTCACCAAATCCCCTTAGTTAACTCATCTTCAATTTGCTGCGGCAATTCGGAAAATAACCAACAATATCGAACTAACTTTAGGAACAAGCTTAATTCCTTTCAGTGTAACTGCGGGAATACCTTTAGTAATTTCATCAATCCGTATCGCCCGAAGTGGTATCAACCAACTTTCCATAAAATAAAATTTACTGAATTAAAAGAGTGGATGTTACTTCCACCTGATGAGAAAAAAATTATAACCTCATCCTTGTTTTTTGTAGATAAAAAAGAAACCGATGATAATAGTTATACAATGATTAGAAATTTATTGAAAACTTCCAATAACATTAAGAACAATTTTATCCATACAAAGGATCTAAGGGAGAACCATACTACAGTTAAGAAATTAAATGCACTTAATTTCCCTATCAAAACTAATCAATCTTCATTAAAATATTATGGATTCGGAATCAAATATAACGAAATTATTTTTCAAGAGACCAAGACAATAATAAACTGTACGGCTAGAAAATTAAGAAAAGAGATTTATTCAAAGCATAAACATTGCCTAATCCGTATGAAAAAAAATTTACATTCGAGAAATTGTTGCCCTATTGCTAAAGCATATCTCCAATGGCGATACGCAATCCAAGGTTTTGATCAGATCTATGATGTAGATAATTCACAATCATATTCAGATCGCTTATACAAAAGGCGACTTGACTATGCTAATCATGTAGATAGAGAATTTCTGTATTTATTAACTGATGACCTTAATAGTATGTTTGAAATTACCGACCTAGATAATGTTCAAGAATTTATTAAACTCCTAAAACGTTTAGTTTATTATTTAGCTATTAACTACTTTAATTATATACTGGAACAACTTAGTTTAGGGAAAGCTGATATACCGGATCTGGTTACTCATGGTGATTATATAGAACCCTTTATCATAGAGGTTCCTATTGTCAAAGGAGGGCCTTTTGTATTCCATTCATGGGGGGAACGTGCAACTATAAATATAGATTATCAAAAAATCTGCCCATCAAAAACAACTACTAGAGTTAGTAATACAACTGAAGAAATAAATAAACACCCTTTAAAAGATGCTATAGATAGAATATAAATAGTTTTGCAAGTGGAAACTGAGGCTGACTTTATGCATTTTGGAACCAATCATACTTCTTACTTGAACTGGAATATTTTCTACGATTCAATAGTGTACTTGTCTAGCCGGCGGAAAAGAGGAGTTATAACAGGTAGCAAAAGATCAAATTTTCAAGGTTTATTCTAGTAGAAAGAGAATAAGTGTGCAAAAAAAGAGTCAGATCGCATAGTAACTACGATTCGACTCTTTTTTTTGCAGACTTATTTTAAAATAGACAATCATAAACAGAATATTTAGGTTGTAAATTAGAAATAGAGTGAATATAATGGTATTAAAGTTGCACTAGGGAAAAATAAATTTACAAGCACAAGTTTATTTCGTTAATGCAAATACATAAATTAATTTATTAGAGGTGTTCTTGTAGAACCTTTTATTTTTGGCAAAAAGTTGCCTTAGTGAAAGTTTGTAAGTTATATGCAAATCATCAAACAACTAAAAGGAGTGAAAAACGTTGGACGACATATTATTAATTCAGAATTTACATGTTTCCTATCACGGAAAAGAAGTGTTAAGAAATATATCATTCTCCACAAAAAAAGGGGAAATTGTTGGAATCATCGGTCCAAATGGGGCGGGAAAGTCAACTTTATTAAAATCACTGTTGCATTTGATCCCAAAAGATAAGGGTGAAATAAACATCGCAGGTAAATCGATTCAGGAAATGCGGGAGAAAATTGCCTATGTCCCTCAACGTAGCACTATTGACTGGGACTTCCCTATTACAGTGATTGATACAGTCTTGATCGGAACATATCCGAAACTTGGCTTGTTTAAACGACCAAAGAAAAGAGAAAGAGAATGGGCCTATGAATGTTTAAAAAAAGTTGGGATGAAAGAGTATAGTCAGCGTCAAATTGGAGAGTTATCGGGTGGGCAACAGCAACGAGTATTCGTTGCTAGGGCGTTAGCTCAAAATCCAGAATTGTTTTTTCTTGATGAACCATTTGTCGGGATCGATGTGACAAGTGAGGAAACCATTATTAACATTTTGCGTGAACAGCGAGATGAAGGAAAAACCGTTTTCATTGTCCATCATGATTTAAGTAAAGCAGGTGCGTATTTTGATGAGTTGTTGTTACTAAATAAAGAACTAATCAAATATGGATCTGTACACGAGGTATGTCGACCAGAGATAATTTCGAAAGCTTACCATGGACAATTATCCTTTTTAGAGGAAATGGGGATGACAATATCATGAGTATAATTGCTTTCTATGAGTCTATTTTACAATATGAGTTTTTACAAAGAGCATTACTTACATCAGTTCTAGTAGGGATTGTTTGTGGAGTTATAGGTTGTTTTATCATTTTAAGAGGGATGTCCTTAATGGGGGATGCCATTTCGCATGCTGTTCTTCCAGGGGTTGCGATCTCTTATATGCTAGGAATCAATATTTTTTATGGTGCTGTAGTGACTGGTTTACTTACAGCGATTGCCATTGGCTATATTAGTCAAAATAGTCGGATTAAAGATGATACATCGATTGGCATCATGTTTACTGCTGCTTTTGCAGTGGGAATTATCGTTATTACTTTCTTGCAAAGTAGCACCGATTTATACCATATCTTATTTGGGAATGTTCTGGCTGTCCCTACCTCTGAAATGTGGATGACCTTAATTGTTACAGTCATAGTATTACTATCTGTCTATCTATTTTTTAAAGAGTTACTTGTTACGACCTTTGATCCTACTATGTCAGCAGCTTATGGCTTACCTAATAAAATCATACATTATCTGTTAATGGCCCTTTTAACAATGGCTACAGTTGCTTCATTGCAAACAGTCGGGATTGTATTAGTTGTAGCGATGTTAATAACACCTGCAGCAACTGCCTACCTCTTGACGAATCACTTGGGGATTATGGTTTTTCTAGCAGCTGGTTTTGGCGTTGTTGCTTCAATAATTGGTCTTTATTTTAGCTTTTCGTATAATTTAGCTTCTGGACCAACGATTGTCGTTGTAGCAAGTACATTTTTTGCCATGGCATTTTTCTTATCACCTAAACAAGGGTTGTTATGGCGTTCTTTACGTGCTCGAAAAAATAGAGCGCTGGTAACACAATCAAATGTCTAAAATAATATTCGTAAAAGGGAGAGGAAATATGAGAAATTTATTATTTATTACTACAATTCTTACACTGTTTTTACTTGGGGCATGTGGTAGTAAACCGACTGGTCAAGAAGAAAGTACGAATCAAAAATTGGAGGTTGTCACGACTTATTCTATTATTTATGATATTACAAAAAATGTCGGAGGAGATATAGTAGAAATTTATAATTTAACCCCCATCGGTGCAGATCCACACGAATATGACCCACTTCCAGAGGATGTTAAGAAAACAACTGATGCAGATGTTGTCTTTTATAATGGGTTAAACTTAGAAGAAGGAAACGGATGGTTTAGGAAGTTAATTGAAGTTGCCGGAAAAGGAGATGAGGATGCACCCGTTTATCTAGTGAGTGAAGGAGTAGTACCGATTCTTTTAGAATCCAAAGGCTTAGAAGAGGAAGCTGATCCACATGCTTGGCTCGATTTGCGTAACGGAATTACGTATACTGAAAATATACGCGATGCATTAATTAAAGAAGACCCCGAGAATGAGAGTATTTATGTAGAAAATGCTACTCAATATATACAAGAGCTATCCGAACTGCATGAGAAAGCGATTGAAAGCATTGCGACTATCGATGAGAATAAGCGATTTTTAATTACAAGTGAAGGGGCATTTAAATATTTTGGTGCCGCCTATGACATAGAAACAGGGTATATTTGGGAAATTAATTCTGAAAATCAAGGCTCTCCTCAACAAATGCGTGATGTAATAGATCTAGTGCGAGATAAAGGGATAACATCTCTTTTTATTGAAACAAGTGTAGATCGCCGTACCATGGAAACTGTATCACAAGAAACGGGTGTACCTATTGTAGGCACTGTTTATACAGATTCTCTTGGAAAAGCAGGAACAGATGGGGATACTTATTTAAAAATGATGGAGTCAAACATTAATGTAATTATTGAAGGTTTAAGTAAGTGATTTATGTTTTAAAGAAAACACATTATCCGTACAAAGGGTAATGTGTTTTCTTATGAATCGTCAATTGGTTAAAAACTATTTAAGCAAAAATTAGTTCACAAAATGTACCAATAAAATTTTTGCAACTTCTTCACACTTTCTTTAAATTTCAATCCTATTCTATTAATAGTCATTGAAATGAGGTGAGATTAATGTTAATAAGTAGTAATTTTAAAGAAAAAGTTAAAGAATTAACTGATAGTAATTTGATGTGTAGTCTTAAGGATAAGCAGCACATTACCATTCCCAGTTCAATTAGGAGGAAATTAAATATCTTACCTGGAGAAGAGGTTGCAGTAGGATTAGCAGATGGCTTAAAAGATCTAATTATTAAAAAAAACTCCGATCATTCTCTTGATAATAAAATGATAGTGAGTGAAAGAGGCTCTATTCGTATTCCTACAGAATTAACAAGAGCTTTGGGTCTGTGTAAAGGTGATGTATTTCACATATATCTTTTAATAAAGGATAATTGTATCCTTCTAAAAAAGGAAAATTGATTGGCGTAATTTAGCTTTTTGTTTATTTTTTCAGAGAAAAATAAGTGTGACGTTTTTATGAAGATGCAGTTTAATTTTATTTCTTCATAAATTCTATATACTTTTTTATTAGACTTATTTTTGAGAATGTAATTAAATTTTTTTTGGAAAAGGGGAAATAAACATTGAAAAAGCCATACGGATTAGCTGGTATAGCGCTGGCATTGTCTTTAGTTATAGCCGGTTGCTCAAATGATGCTGTTGACCATTCTGCGATGGGACATGGTGAATCTCAGCAGGAAGAACAAACACAGGAAGCGACAACAGAAGATGGAAAGAGAGTTTTTGACATAAATGTTACAGAAACTCACTGGATGTTCAATGATGAAATCATGGATGATGCATGGACTTATAATGGAAGTTTACCTGGTCAAGAAATTAGAGTTCAAGAAGGAGATACTGTAATTTTAAATGTGACCAATTCTTTAGACGAACCTACTGCTCTTCATCTACACGGATTTCCGGTTCCGAATGAGATGGATGGTGTTCCTGGTGTAACACAAAATGCAATACTGCCTGGCGAACAGTTCACTTATGAATATCAGGCCGATGTACCAGGAACATATTGGTATCACTCGCACCAAGATGGTTCAAAGCAAGTTGGGAAAGGTCTTTATGGGGTCTTTATTGTTGAGTCGTCAGCTGATAAGTCATATGATGTAGATGAAGTAATTGTAATTGATGAATGGTCTTCAATGGGAACTGATATGAGTGAAATGGATCATGGTGACATGGACATGGGTGAAATGAGTGAAATGGACCACGGTGACATGGACATGAGTGAAATGAATGATATGGATCACGGTGATATGGACGGTGTTGCAAGTGAATTAAGTCATGCAGATATGATGAATGAAATGTATGACACACCACTTATAAATGGTAAGGCTTCACCTGCAATTGAAGCAATTGAAGTAGAAGAAGGAAATAAAGTCAAACTTCGTTTTGTGAATGCAGGGCTATTCACACAAGTAGTATCTATACCGGGTCATTCTTTTAAAATTACACACTATGATGGCCAACCTGTAAATGGACCAGAACTTTTAAATGATACAGCTTTTCGAATTGCACCTGCAGAACGCTATGAAGTTGAGGTAGAAATGAAAAACCCTGGAGCGTGGGGAATACAAGTATTTGCTGAAGAAAATGAGAAAACTCTTAATACTGTAATTCCTGTTATTTATGATGGTTATGAAGATGAGGAATTACAAGAGAATGATTCAAACTATTCATTTTTTGATTTAACTACTTATGGACAGGCGATGGAACAGAATCTTGGAGTTATTACAAAAGAGTATGATATGCTTCTTGGAACGGAAGATGGAGGTGAGACCTTCACGATTAATGACAAACAATTTCCTGACCATGAAATTTATGAAGTAGAAGAAGGTGACATTGTTAAGTTTACCATTGTAAACGATACAGAGGTCGATCACCCAATGCATTTGCACGGAGAGTTTTTCAACGTAATTTCGAAAGATGGAAACCCAATTCAAGGATCTCCGATTCTAAAGGATACGTTAAACGTTAAACCTGGTGAAACATACGAAATCGTCTTCGAGGCTAATAACCCTGGGAATTGGATGTTCCACTGTCATGAATTTCATCATGCGAGCGGTGGGATGGTAGCAGAAGTTCGTTACAAAGGATACGAACCAACTTTCACATTAGATCCAACTATTCCAAATACACCAGAGTAATCCCTATTAGTTAAAAATCATTAAAATGAAATTTACTCGAATGATAGGCCGTTTTCGGTTTATTGTTCGGGTAATTTACTTTAATAATAAAATAGTGATGTTCTGTTCTGTAGAGTTAACGTTTAAAGCAAGGGGGACTCGATCATTTTTTAAATTGTAATTAAAAAATGTAGATTGGGGGGCATGATACGATACTAAACAAACGTTGAGTTTATGGAGGGATTTTCAAAATATTATTATAAAATACTACAATGCCACCACTGCCGTTTTATCTGAATTAAGTTGAAATTCACAACCTTAACTAGGATTAGAATTATAATAAGAATGATTTTATAAAGTTGTTTTAGTGAAAAATAAACAAACACAAATCAATTTGAAATGTGTTTGCCTACTAATG
>NZ_BAUU01000049.1 GCF_000513115.1 Halalkalibacter hemicellulosilyticusJCM 9152 | reverse complement strand
TCTGTTCCGGAAGGAACAGCGTCATCTAAGAAAGAGCCGATGGATCATCGTGAAGAAGCATCAAGAAAAGCAACGTGTCCCCCTGTGAGACGAATGGTTCCTCTTCGTGAAGCACCAAGAAAGCCATCGAGGAGTGTCATCAAGTGAAACGTCCCCGTAGAAGAGGAGGCAAGAGCCAGGACGTTGCCGGGCGAACAAGTACAATCCAGTAGGATTGTGCTTTTTTTATGCAACGGTTTGTAAATCTAAATGCGACACTTCTTCCTAAAAGCCTCGTATGAAATTTTCCAACTGAGATATTTTCTTGGTCGATATTAGATGCAAGGCTAATTCTAGTTGTAGTTCTTCTTCTGTAAAGAGAGTGTTAGATCCGTCTTCTTAGGGGGAAATTCGCGTAAGAGACCATTGGCACTCTCGTTCGTTCCACGCTGCCAGAAAGCATATGGATCAGTAAAATAAACATCCATATCCACCTGTTCTTCAATAAATAACACGCAAATTCCTGAAAACGCCTAGGGGATACTTATTAACCATACTTAAAATAGCTGTTTTCATGGGGCTTTTTATTTTTAGGTGTCGTATATAATATTACATTTCGTCACGGGCAAAAAAGAAAAGGGTCAAGAAACGAGGCCACTGTACAAATCAACTTTTTCAGTATCTTTCATTATGACTAGCAATGGCTGCACTCGTTGCTCTCTTAAAATGAGAAGCACTCTCTTAATAAGCTTTTCAAAACAGATAACGGTTTCACTTATTACTTAAAATGGCATCAAAAAGTTAAAAACTAAGCTTTCTCAGTGCCTCCAAGGAACAGTGCTCTTCTGTGAGAAAGCCAGTGATCTATGGAACAATTAAGGAAAGAGTCATCAGTTTAGGATAGATAAAGTAACATTTACAAAATGCGTCGTAGTTATATCATATGAATTAGAATTTAACCCTATTAACGGTAAAAATGTACTATAATATAATAAACATCATTAAGACTAAACTAAATATGTGCATCATGAAATAGGCAAATAGCTAGGAGATCATAAAAAGTACGATAAGGATAACGAGAGCAACAAACAATAAAAATAAATGAAAGAAGTGTGATGTTAAGTGTTCAAAAAAATGGCAGCCGATGCATTAGGATTATCGGACATTGGAAAAGTAATCCACCCTAACGATTTTAATCAAACAGATGCTAATGATTTTATTCGAGAGGCTCATGGAGAAAAGATTTATTTTCTTATTAAAACGAAGGCAGATGAGTATTGTTTTACTAACTTAGCTTTAATCCATATTGACGGAGAAAATGCTGTTACTTCTAAACGAACAATGAGGAGATATCCATATTATAAATTTCCAATTGACAATGTTTCTTTAGAAACAGCAGGGAGAATTGACTTAGATGTTGAGATTATTTTCAACATCGGTGATGAAAAGGTTACAATTGCTATTGCCCGTAGAGAAGTGGAATACGCTAAACAAATATATAGAGCTTTACTGCATATTTCAGAAATAATCTATGATAACCAAGTCATTAAAGGTCTAGCTGAAAAAAGCTTAGAACATGCGTCTAGAGTGTTGCAGCATGTTCATTTAACTCAAAATGATTTATTATCTGAGTATAAGAAGGTCGATGAGTATACATTTGACCGATTAAGAGAATATGATCAAGCTTATCGAACGAAAGATTTTACTGACATTTTTGAACAATATATATACTTAAGGTAGTATATGATGATATTTATAAAACAGCAAAACGATTTTGCAATATATTCATATATTTCATGAATCCTTGATTATTAAATTATACGAAAAAAGCGATCGGTAGATTTAGAACAATCTCTGATCGCTTTTTTATCTTATGATTAAGTCAGCTCTTTATAAATAGAGGACTACTGAAAAAATTGATTTGTGCTTTTGCAGTACCCATCATAGTAATCGAATTGGCTCATTCTTAATATTAGCATTAAGCACGGTTAGCTATTATATTTAAACTATAATGGTAGTGTTGACCATTAATAGGTAATGACATAAGGAGGCTATAATGAATAAGACAGTAACTAAAAAAACAATACCTTTAACGAAGAAGCTAACTATCAATGAAGGGGCACATGTTTTATATGTCTATTATTCGGAAGAATTATACTTAGAAAATTTAGTGTCAGCAATAGTCGCGGCAAAATCAGTAAGTCAACATGTTATTATTATCGAAAAAGAAGAGATTTATCAAGCTGCCATTGAAAAAACCAAAGCAGAACTAGGTGTATCAAATGAAGATGAGCTTGATTTTGTTCACTTCATAAATAGCGTTGATTATTATCAAACATACAATGACTTTCATTTTGAGCGAGCGATTGCATATTTAACTCAACTATTTACCTCTTATGCTGAGAAAAATATTTCTGTAAGGGTATGGGGGAATGTCTTCTTAGAAAATTATTTAGATAATATGGATAAACTCCATACTTATGAGTGTCAATGTGATCAAGCAATTCGAAATTTTCAATTTTTAACCATTTGTTCTTATAATGCCAAAGTAATCCCTTCAGCGGTCCAACTTGAAATGATGAAAAGTCACCCTTACTTAATGACAGATACAGAATTAGTGATATCACCTTTGTATAAGGAGGGTGACGTATTGCCCTCATTAGCAAGTCAAAAGAAAATTGAATCAGAATTAGAGTTATATCGTCAAAAGCTTGATTTTATTCATGTGATTGCGCACGAAGTTCGAAATCCTCTAACTGTTATTAAATCGTTTGCAACGATTCTAAAGACAGAAGTAAACCAGGAAGATTCAAAAGTGAAACTAGAGTTAATTGAGGATTACGCGAAGGCGATCGACCATGAAATTAATCATATGATCCAAACAGAACAAATGTTAACGGTTGATTCTTTTTGGGAAGCGTCACAGCTTGAAATGTTACCAATCATAAATGAAGTTGTAGAGAGTATGAGTGTAAAGGCAAGGACGCAAAATATTAAGTTGGACACAAATATAAATCTTCCTCATACCGTTCAAGTCAGGGGAAATGCGATGGGGATGAGGCTCGTTATTTCAAATATATTAAGTAACGCGATTAAGTATAGCTATGAGGGGAGCAGCGTTACATTAACTAGTTTCGTACAAAATGAGTTCCTTTACATTCAAGTGATAGATCGGGGAGTTGGAATGAATGACGAGGAGCTAGACAAACTATTTAAGAAATATCAGAAAGTTAATCAAGATGTACCTGGACAAGGAGTCGGTTTGTTTATGGTATATAAGCTAGTGAATTATTTTAATGGAGAAATTCATGTTGAGAGTGAAGAAAGGAAAGGAACGAAGATGGAAGTATCCTTTCCGTTATCATACATGGATTAATTGTGCGTTATAATGCACAGTTGTAATAACTAGTTAGTTTGAATAACGTCTTGAAGAAAATGAGCAATGAGTAATGGGATTTTTTCTTGGGCAACGTGTAAGTAATGCAAAATAAAAGGAAGATCTTCTCCATCAAAGGTATGGAGTAATTCCCCCCACCATTCAGCTTCATAACGACAGATCATGCTTAAGTTGTACAATAATAAATAATGAATGGCTAATTCAGGTAGATAGCGATATCCATCACGTCGATACGATTTTAATAAATACAAATTTCTTTGACGATCATATAACCACGGTGCTGAATATTGCAAAGTCGGTTGTTTTTGCAATGTAAGGTGTAAATGATGACGTTGCTCGTTTATTTGATGGACTGATGAATATCCACTTGTCGGAAAGCTACTTAAATAACGCTCAAAACGTGAGACAGTCATATGATAAGAATCTAATAGCTCAGAAGGAAGTTGAATGCTATTAGCTGACTTCTGAGCCTTATAAGAGATTGGAGAACCATTCATTTGATAGAACAGTTCATGCATATCACCGAGCTGTTCAAAAAGAGTATTCATCTTAAATTTTTCAGATTCTAACTGTTTCACATGAAACATTTTGTCTAAAAAGTGAGAAAAAAGACCATGTTTTTGAATTTTGACTTCATCATTTAGAAAATGATAACTTGTCTTCTTTCTCTTTCTAGTTGTTACACCATGAGCTAATACTTGGCTATTCGCTGGATAAGTAGGATCTATTGTTAATACGCATGCCTTTAAAAGTTGAACTAATCCATAAAATAATAAAATAGGCTGTAATTCAGTTGGTGATAAAGAAGCTTGCTTCATGTAAAGCTGTCCGTGTTGTAAGTGATAAATAAAAGAGTATGCTGAATGATAGCTTTTTGTTTTAGGTTGAGTCAAATTTAATTTTTGATAAGAAGAGGTTAAATATCTTCTTGTATAAGGTGCTGAAAAGTAAGGGAGAAATAACTCAGTTGTATCCATACAAAAATAACTCCTTTTAAATAGTCAGTTTATTTAGAAAAATCTTATATTAATCACTTTCTTGACAGTAGTTTACCCACTTGATAAGCTACTAATAATATTTTTACGTTCATAAAAATGGATTTGGGGAGGATACATGAAGATGTGGGAAAATAAATTCGAAAAAGAAGGGCTAACCTTTGATGATGTATTGCTCGTTCCAGCTCGTTCTGAAATCTTGCCACGTGACGTCTCAGTGAAAACAAAGCTAAGTGATAATTTGGAGCTTAACATTCCACTTATTAGTGCTGGAATGGACACTGTTACAGAAGCAAAGATGGCGATTGCGATTGCTCGTGAAGGTGGACTAGGAATTATTCATAAGAATATGTCTATTGAAGCTCAAGCTGAAAACGTTGATCGAGTAAAGCGCTCAGAAAGTGGTGTCATTACGAATCCATTTTATTTAACTCGTGAGCATCAAGTATTTGATGCAGAGCATTTAATGGGGAAATATCGCATTTCTGGTGTGCCAATTGTTGATGAGCAGCAAAAGCTAGTTGGTATTTTAACGAATCGTGATTTACGCTTCATTGAAGATTATTCAATTGAAATTGATGAGGTCATGACGAAGGAAAACCTTGTAACTGCTCCTGTTGGTACGACATTAGACGAAGCAGAAAAGATTTTACAGAAATATAAAATTGAAAAGCTTCCTTTAGTAGATGATCAAGGAATACTAAAAGGTTTAATTACGATTAAAGATATTGAGAAGGTCATTGAATTCCCTAATTCAGCAAAAGACTCTCAAGGCCGTTTAATTGTTGGAGCGGCTATTGGGGTTTCGGCTGACGCTGATAAGCGAATTGAAGCGCTTGTTGAAGCTGGTGTAGATGTAATCGTGATCGATACGGCACATGGGCATTCTAAGGGAGTATTAGATAAAGTTCGAGAGGTACGAGCTAACTATCCCGATTTGACCATTATTGCAGGAAATGTTGCAACTGCAGAAGCAACTCGTGACTTAATAGAAGCTGGTGCAAGTGTTGTAAAAGTAGGAATTGGACCTGGATCAATCTGTACGACACGTATCGTTGCAGGTATTGGCGTACCTCAAATTACTGCTGTTTATGATTGTGCGACAGAAGCTAGGAAGCATGGAGTTCCAATTATAGCTGATGGGGGAATTAAGTATTCAGGAGATATTGTAAAAGCATTAGCAGCTGGTGGACATGCGGTTATGCTTGGAAGCTTACTTGCTGGTGTTTCTGAGAGCCCAGGTGAACGTGAAATTTATCAAGGTCGTCAATTTAAAGTGTATCGAGGAATGGGTTCATTAGGAGCGATGGAAAAAGGAAGTAAGGATCGTTATTTCCAAGAAAATGCGCAAAAGCTTGTTCCAGAAGGTATTGAAGGGCGTATCCCTTATAAAGGTCCATTAAATGATACGGTGCATCAGTTAATTGGTGGAGTTCGTGCAGGAATGGGATATTGTGGAACGGCAACGTTAGATGATCTGCGTGATAATGGTAAGTTTATCCGTATTACAGGTGCTGGTTTGCGCGAAAGTCACCCTCATGACGTTCAAATTACTAAAGAAGCGCCAAATTATTCATTATAATGTCATAGTATTTGGAAATAGATAGAGACTTCTCTATCTATTTTTTTGTAGTTGATTGTGTTAAAATAACCTCTATCGAAGTAGGTATGGAGGTGCTGGAGTGAACAAAGTAATGAAGAAGCCACTTATGTTAATGATAGTAGTGGCGGTGTTAATTAGTAGTTGGGTACAACCTAATCTAGCAGAAGCTTCTGTTGATTTAGATGCTGAAGCTGCAATATTAATTGATGCTAAGTCAGGTAAGGTTTTATACCAGAAGAAGATCGATAGTCTTCTTCCAATTGCGAGTATGACAAAAATGATGAGTCAATACTTAATCTTTGAAGCTGTAGAAAATGGTGAGATTAGTTGGGATGATGAGGTTCCAATTAGTGATTTCGTTAGGCAGTTATCTCTTAATAAAACGTTATCCAATGTTTCGTTAAGACAGGATTATTCATATACAGTAAGAGAATTATATGAATCAGTCACAATTTACTCAGCAAATGGATCAATGATTGCTTTAGCAGATTTAATTGCTGGATCTGAAACGGCTTTTGTACAAAGAATGAATGAAAAAGCAGAAGAGTTAGGATTTGAAGATTATGAATTTGTTAACTCTACTGGATTAAATAATAGCTCGATGAACGGAAATCATCCAGACGGGACGTCAGAAGATGCTGAAAATCTCTTGTCAGCAAGAGCAACAGCTAAGCTAGCTTACCATTTGATTAATGATTATCCAGAAATTCTTGAGACAGCACAAATCCCTGTCATGGAATTTGATGCAGGTCCAGGTGAAATAGAGGTTATGCATAATTGGAATTGGATGATTCCAGGTATACGAGAAGACTTTGATCAGTTTTCTTATGATGGTATCCAAGGTTTGAAAACAGGGTCGACAAGTACGGCTGGAGCTGCTTTTACAGGTGTAGCTGAGCGTGGAGACGTCCAACTAATTTCTGTTGTCATGAGAACGAGTGATCGAGAAGCACGCTTTACAGAAACTCGTAAATTGCTAGATTATGGCTTTAACCAATTCTCACAGGTTGAATTATTCCCAGAAGGTTATAAACCAGAGGGGGACGAGCTTGTTGAAGTAGTAAGTGGGAAAGAGAATGAAGTGTCTATTTCAAGTACGAGTTCTTTAACAGCTTTGATTCAAAGTGGTGCCGAAGAATTATATCGTGCAGAGCTTGTATTAGATGAAAGTCAACTGAATGAAAATGGAAAGTTAGAAGCGCCGATTGAAGCTGGACAACAGGTCGGAACGCTTGTATTAACCTACGATGGAGAAGGCGAAGATGAATATATTTACTCCAATGCTTCTGTGGAGGTTCCTGTTGTCACTGATCAAGCAGTCGAGAAGGCAGGTTGGTTTACAATGATGATGAGAGGAATTGGTGGCTTTTTCTCGGGAATATGGACAGGCGTTGCTGATACAGTAAGTGGCTGGTTCGGTTCATAACGAAAAGGTTATCGAGGTAACTGAAGAAGGATACAACACTTTTTCAGTATCTTTAATTTAATTAGCAATGGCTGCACTCATTGCTCGTTTGATACGAGAAGCCCACTCGTATCAGTCTTTTCAAAACAGGCAACGGTTTTGCACATTGCTTAAAGGACACCCAAAAAGTTAAAATTAAACTTTTTCAGTGCCCTTAGGCTCTCGCGTTTTTCTTAAAAAGCGAGAGAATTGCGAATTTTTGATGTATACTAATAAAAGATATGTCAATTTTACTAGAGAGACCGTAGAGGTATAGGAGGAATTCAAATGAGTCAAACGGGTACAGATAGAGTCAAACGTGGTATGGCTGAAATGCAAAAGGGCGGCGTTATTATGGACGTCATTAATGCGGAACAAGCAAAAATTGCAGAACAAGCAGGTGCTGTTGCTGTTATGGCATTAGAGCGTGTTCCAGCTGATATCCGTGCTGCTGGTGGTGTCGCACGTATGGCAGACCCGACAATTGTTGAAGAAGTATTAAATGCTGTTTCGATTCCAGTAATGGCCAAGGCACGTATTGGTCACATTGTTGAAGCTCGTGTTCTTGAAGCGATGGGCGTTGATTATATTGATGAAAGTGAAGTATTAACTCCTGCTGATGAAGAGTATCACTTGTATAAGCGCGATTTCACAGTTCCATTTGTTTGTGGTGCTCGTGATTTAGGTGAGGCATCTCGTCGTATTGAAGAAGGGGCATCTATGCTTCGTACGAAAGGTGAGCCAGGAACAGGAAATATTGTTGAAGCTGTTCGTCATATGCGAATGGTGCAGCAACAAATTCTAAAAGTGCAAAATATGTCAAGAGACGAGCTTATGACAGAAGCGAAAAACCTCGGTGCTTCTTATGAGTTATTATTGCAAATTAAAGAAACAGGTAAGCTTCCTGTCGTGAACTTCGCTGCTGGTGGTGTGGCGACTCCTGCAGATGCTGCGTTGATGATGCAGCTTGGTGCAGATGGTGTCTTTGTTGGATCTGGTATTTTTAAATCAGATAATCCGGAGAAATTTGCTCGTGCGATTGTAGAAGCAACAACACACTATGAAGACTATGCGTTAATTGCAAAGCTCTCAAAAGGGTTAGGTACGGCAATGAAAGGGATTGAGATTTCAACTCTAGAGCCATCAGATCGTATGCAAGAGCGCGGTTGGTAAGTAGAGAAAGGAATCGACCATGGTTAAAGTTGGCGTATTAGCATTACAAGGAGCTGTTAGGGAGCATGTTCAATGCTTACAAGCTCCAGATACTGAAGTAGTCGTAGTGAAGAAAGTGGAACAGCTTGCGGATTTAGATGGTATTGTCTTACCGGGTGGCGAAAGCACGACGATGAGACGATTAATTGATTTATATGGTTTCTTTGAACCGTTAAAGCAATTTGCCCAACAAGGGAAGCCGATGTTTGGAACTTGCGCAGGATTAATTTTAATGGCCAAAGAAATTGCTGGCTATGATCAAGGGCACTTAGCTGTCATTAATATGAAAGTAGAGCGTAATGCCTTTGGTCGTCAACGTGAAAGCTTTGAAACCGACTTACACGTTACAGGTGTCGGGGATGATGTGCGCGCTGTATTCATTCGTGCCCCATTAATCGTCGAAGTTGGCAATGAAGTTGAGGTATTATCTAAATATAAAGATGAAATCGTAGCTGCCAGGCAAGGACCATTTCTTGCTTGCTCCTTCCATCCGGAACTAACGGAAGACCACCGCATTCATCAATTTTTTGTCCAAATGGTTAAGGAATCGAAGTCAGTAGTGGAATAGAAAAAACGTAGAAAAAGGATTAGTATAGCTAGTTGCTTTGTTAAGAGAGCTGGTGGTAGGTGCGAACCAGTCAAACGCTAGTTAGAATCTCCCTTTGAGTGAAGAGTGAAAAGCTCTTACAGTTGCCGCTGTTATCGGCAAAAGTGGTATAGAATGATAGTGGTTCTATACAACAAGGGTGGCAACGCGGGAAACCGTCCCTTCTATTATGAATAGAAGGGACGGTTTTTTTGAAAGATAAGAAAAGATAAAATTCGAGGAAGAATTTTGAGAAGAACCGAAGAAGCAAGTGGGATTATTCAAAGACGCTATCGCGTTTGAATGGATAAAAGTCTTAGAAGAATTAATCAAGGAGGGTGTAAAATGTTAGACATTAAACGTTTACGAAAAGATTTAGAAGGCATAACAGAGAAGTTAAAAACACGTGGTGAAGACATATCTGGATTAGATCGCTTTCAGAAATTAGATGAGAAAAGGCGAGCGGTTATCGTTGAAGTTGAAGAGCTTAAAAGTCGACGCAATCAAGTTTCACAAGAAGTAGCACAATTAAAGCGTGAGAAAAAGGACGCTGACCATTTAATAGCTGAAACAAAAGAAGTTTCTAGTAAGATTAAAGCACTTGATGAAGAATTGAAAAGTCTTGACCAAGAGCTCGAACATATTTTGCTGACAATCCCGAATGTTCCTCATGATAGTACGCCAGTCGGCGATACGGAGGATGATAATGTTGAGGTTCGTAAGTGGGGAGAGCTGCCAACGCTTGATTTTGACGTGAAGCCACACTGGGATGCGGCGACGGAATTAAATATCCTCGATTTTGAACGTGCTTCAAAGGTCACTGGTAGTCGTTTTGTCTTTTATAAAGGTTTAGGGGCTCGCTTAGAGCGTGCGCTTATTAACTTCATGATGGATTTACACCAAGATGAACATGGCTATGAGGAAGTTATTCCACCGTTTATCGTCAATCGTCAAAGTATGACTGGAACAGGGCAGCTACCGAAGTTTGAAGAGGATGCATTCCAAATTAAAGAAGAGGATTATTTTCTCATTCCAACAGCGGAAGTTCCTGTCACCAATTTACATCGGGATGAAATTCTTTCTGCTGAGCAATTGCCCATTGCTTATACTGCCTATAGCGCTAATTTCCGCTCTGAAGCAGGTTCTGCTGGTCGAGATACACGTGGGTTAATACGTCAGCATCAATTTAACAAAGTTGAGCTCGTTCGCTTTGTAGCTCCAGAGGATTCATATGAGGCATTAGAGCAGTTAACGTCTCATGCTGAGAAAGTATTACAATTGTTAAAGCTTCCATATCGTGTCATGAGTATGTGTACAGCAGACTTAGGTTTTACGGCGGCAAAGAAGTATGATATTGAAGTGTGGATTCCAAGTTATAATACGTATCGTGAAATTTCTTCTTGTAGTAATTTTGAAGATTTCCAAGCGAGGCGTGCTAATATTAAATTCCGTCGTGAACCGAAAGCAAAGCCAGAGTTTGTTCATACTTTAAATGGCTCTGGTCTAGCGATAGGTAGAACGGTGGCGGCGATATTAGAAAATTATCAACAGGCAGATGGATCGATTGTTGTTCCAGAAGTACTACGGCCATATATGCGTGTTGATGTGATTCAAGCTAAGTAATCATCTTAAGAAAAACCGGGTAGTTGTAAAGGGAACTGAAAAAGTGCGATTTTCACTTTTTTCAGTGGCCTTTAAGTAATGTGAGTAGCCGTTGCCCGATTTTGAAAGCCTTGCTATGAGTGGATTTCTCATAGCAAGGCGCGCAACGAGCGGAGCCATTACTCTTCTTTTGAGTTACTAGAAAGGACTTTTTCAGTGCTCTCCGCTACCGCGGTTTTTCTTATAAAATGAAGGAAAAAGGACTTGCTTCTTGTTATAAGGTTTGTTATTATATTTCTTGTCAGTACGAAACGCGGAGGAATACCCAAGTCCGGCTGAAGGGATCGGTCTTGAAAACCGACAGGCGGGTTAAACCGCGCGGGGGTTCGAATCCCTCTTCCTCCGCCATACATAATAAATAAACACTGCCTTGATGGTAGTGTTTTTCTTCTTTAAGAGGTAAGTGGGTTTATTGGAGAATAGGTTGAGAAGATACGAGGAGGACTCGTTATGCAAAACCATGAAAAGTGGATGAGGCTTGCTTTGCAAGAAGCACAAAAGGCTGAGATGATAGGTGAAGTTCCAATTGGGGCTGTTCTCGTTCATCAGGATGAGGTCATTGCTTCTGCTCATAATCGTCGAGAAAGTGATCAGCAAGCATTAGCTCATGCCGAATTAGCGGTAATTGAAGAGGCGTGTAAGAAACTAGGGAGCTGGCGTTTGTTAGATTGTACGCTGTATGTGACGTTAGAGCCTTGTCCAATGTGTGCAGGAGCTATTTTACAATCTCGTGTCCCGACCGTTGTCTATGGGGCAAGAGATCCCAAAGCTGGCTGTGTTGGATCATTAATGAATTTGCTTGATGATTCACGTTTTAATCATCAGACGAAGGTGATTGAAGGCTGCTTAGCAGAAGAGTGTGGGACGATCTTAACAGCCTTTTTCCGCCGTTTGCGAGCAAAAAAGAAAAACTAGAGATTTTTACAAATTCTACCGCTTGCATTTGTAAGCAAAACACCCTATACTAAATATTACGTCGACGAGACGTATAACAACATTATGACGATTTACCGTGCTAGGTGGGGAGGTAGCGGTGCCTTGTAACTCGCAATCCGCTATAGCGGGGCTGAATCCCTTCTAGAGGTTTTGGTGCTGCGAGGTCTGCCCTAAGTAAGTGGTGTTGACGCTTGGGTTCCACGCAACGGAAACCCATGAACCCTGTCAGGTCCGGAAGGAAGCAGCAGTAAGTGGATCCTTCCGTGTGCCGTGGAGTCGCCTGGGCCGAGCTAACTGCTTAGGTAACGCTCGTGGTACCTTAATCGAAGGAAGGTGCGCGGTATCCTTTTTATAAAAAAGAGCAATTACGTTTAAGGACGTAGTTGCTCTTTTTGAATAGAAAACATAAAAAAGCAGAAATAGGTGCTGTGCAATCAAGAATGACCATGAACAAATTTTACCACTTACGGATAGACATAAAGAAAGGACAAGTGTGCCGCCTTGTCCTTTCTAGTATGAGGTTAAACGTAAACGCATGATGAACTTATGGTTCGATCAAAAGTTATAAATCGACTCTTAAGTTGCCCAGCATCTTGGCGAATTCAGGATCGTGGTACGATAAGAAAAGGCTTTCTCGTGTATCGAGGGCGGAAATTTGTTTGATATCTTCCGTACTCAACTCAAAATCGAAAATGTCGAAGTTTTCGACGATCCGCTCTTTGTGTACCGATTTAGGTATAGCAACGACTTCACGTTGAACAAGCCAGCGCAATATGACTTGGGCGACGGACTTGCTGTGTTTTACCGCGATCGAGGTCAGTACGTCGTTGTCGAACATGTTGTTGCGTCCTTCCGCGAACGGCGCCCACGATTGGTGCTGCACTCCTTGTTCTTTCATAAAAGCGGAGTTCTCGACCTGCTGGTAGAACGGGTGCGTTTCGACTTGGTTGACGGCGGGCACGATTTCGTTATGCACGATGAGATCCATTAGACGGTCGGGCAGGAAGTTACTAACACCGATCGCCTTGATCTTACCTTCGCGGTACAGGTATTCCATTGCACGCCAAGCGCCGTAGTAATCGCCGAATGGCTGGTGAATAAGATATAGGTCGAGATAGTCGAGCTGTAGCTTATTCAAGGATTTGGTAAATGCAAGCTTGGCACTTTCATAGCCGGCATCCTGAATCCAGAGCTTGGTCGTGATGAACAATTCCTCACGCGGTACGCCACTGCGCTTGATCGCGCGTCCGATCGCTTTCTCGTTCAAGTAACCGGCGGCGGTGTCGATCAGGCGGTAACCGGTCATCAGTGCTTCATATACGGCATTCTCACATTCTTCAGCATCGGGAATTTGGTAGACACCAAAGCCGATGATCGGCATTTTTACACCGTTGTTCAATGTTACAGTTTGCATTGTAATTCCTCCCATTGTTCAAATGTAAGCAGCAAATGGCCGTGAATCCCGGGAATCGGGCACTGGAGCGGGGGTTCCGCTTACGACCGATTTGCGTTACAATAAGTTTACCGCCTTCGTGTAACACGAAGGCAAGCGGTTTTTATAATTTTTTTTCAAGGAGGATTATACATGCATACGGTTAAAGAAGCCGCCCTGATAACGGGACTTACCGAGCACGCTGTACGCTTTTACACCGATAAAGGGTTGGTGCCAAGCATACAGCGTAATGAGAATAACATCCGGCTGTTCGATGCAGAATCGATCAATTGGCTGTACGGCGTCAAATGCCTCAAACAGTCCGGAATGCCGATTGAAGTCATCAAAAAGTACGTAGATCTTTGTCTCGAAGGGGATTCGACTATACCGCAACGCTGCGAAATCATGATGGAGCATAGAGACTCGGCGCTCGTTCAGCTTGAAGAAGCCAAACAACGCGTCGCCCATCTGGAAGAAAAAACTGCCCTATATCAAGCCATTCTGGAGCATCGTATTCCAGACACGACCAATCCTAGCAATTGGGAAGAAATCCGGCATAATCATTGTGATGTATTTTATTCGCCATCTGGTTCATCAGAAAACGTAAATTCATAACTTACTTATTATTAGTTTTTCCGGGAGATCTCCTAGCTGGTCAATGTTCGAAGTGAAACAATCTTAATTTTTCGTGCTTTATAGCTCTAATCATTTGAGAGTATGAACACGGTTTTCTCATTAAGGTGGAGATGAACTCTTCACCTTCTCCTCAATGGTACGTAGCGAACCTTTACAAGCATGGAACCCTTTTGTAACGACTACAAGACGACGTCATTAGGAGAAATTGTGTAGCAGTTTTTCCAAAACATTAGAATAGATGATTGTTCTTGACTAAGTGAAAAGCTATAATAAATACAGTAGGTGAAGGGGGAAGTGTGATGAGTTATCAAGCTTTATATCGTGTATGGCGACCGCAGTTACTGCAAGATGTTGTCGGTCAAGAGCATATTACGAAAACGTTACAAAATGCTTTATTACAAGAAAAGCTTTCTCACGCCTATCTTTTCACGGGTCCACGTGGTACAGGGAAGACGAGTGCCGCGAAAATTATTGCAAAGGCAATCAATTGTGAACAAGCACCTGTTGCTGAACCTTGTAATGAGTGTGCTGCTTGTAAAGGAATTACATCAGGTGCAATAGTTGATGTGATGGAAATTGATGCGGCTTCTAATAATGGAGTCGATGAAATTCGTGATATACGTGATAAGGTTAAGTTTGCACCGAATGAAGTTCGTTATAAGGTGTATATTATAGATGAAGTACATATGCTATCCACTGGAGCGTTTAATGCATTGTTAAAAACATTAGAAGAGCCTCCGAGTCATGTATTGTTTATCCTTGCTACAACAGAGCCTCATAAAATTCCGTTAACGATTATCTCTCGTTGTCAACGATTTGACTTCAAACGAATTTCAAGCCATTCGATTGTCGCGCGAATTGAACATATTTTATCGGCTGATGGGATTGAGGCTGAGCCTGAAGCGTTATTACATATTGCAAGAGCAGCTGAAGGTGGGATGAGAGATGCATTGAGTCTTCTTGACCAAGCGATTTCATTCGCTGAAGAAAAAGTTGTGCTAGAAGATGTTCTAGCTATTACTGGGGCGATTTCACAACAAGCATTAATAACGATTGTTGAATGTTTAATCGAACAAAATACGATTGAAGCGTTACAAGAAGTCGATCGTATGGTTTCAGAGGGTAAGGATCCGATGCGTTTAATAGAGGATTTAATTTATTTCCATCGTGACTTATTGCTCTACAAGCATGCTCCAGATGCAGAGGACTTACTGGAACGGGCTAAGCCTGATGAGTCGTTTCAAGCATTAGCTAAACAACTATCGCCTCAATGGTTACATCAGACAATTGAATCGTTGACAGGTAGCCAACAAGAAATGAAACTATCTGCTCACCCGAAAATTTTTTTAGAGTTAGCATTAATGAAGCTCTTCCCATACGAGCCTTCCAATCATGCTGGTGGTTTGGAGTCAACGAAGGAAATCCAACAGTTAAAAGAGCAGCTTAATCTTCTGCAGCAG
Organism: Halalkalibacter hemicellulosilyticusJCM 9152; assembly: GCF_000513115.1. Taxonomy (GTDB): domain Bacteria; phylum Bacillota; class Bacilli; order Bacillales; family Bacillaceae_D; genus Halalkalibacter; species Halalkalibacter hemicellulosilyticus. Next base: position 2,307 of record NZ_BAUU01000049.1, on the reverse strand, counting down.
CAGGTTCATGACATGAAAAAGCAACCTGTTCAAGTTCAAGTGAATGAGCAGCAATCCCCTTCACAGCAAAGAAAGGTTAAGCGTCCGCAAGCAGTGAAATCGAAAGCATCGACTGCAAAGGTGATGGAGCTATTAAAAGCAGCGGATAAGCAGAGTTTACAGCTTGTTATGTCACGTTGGGGTGATGTGATGGAGAAGATGAAAACAACGAATGTACCAGGTCATGCATGGTTGAGTGACTGTAAACCAGTTGCCGCTTCTTCTTCTACAGTTGTTTTAGCGTTTCAAAATGAGATGCACCGTGATATGATGGATACAAAGTTTCGAGAAATTCTTGAACCAATCTTACAAGCCATTTTCCAAACTCAACAGACGTTTGTGACATTGTTGAGTGAACAATGGGAACAGGTCAAGGCTGAGTTTGTAAGTGATAAAGGAAAGCCGGATGATGAAGCTGATCATGATGAGTTAGTTGAGGAAGCAGTTAAGCTTGTAGGTGAAGAATTAATTGAAATGGTAGATCGTGATTCATAAAAGGAGGAAATTATAATGAAAAACATGGGTAATATGATGAAGCAAATGCAAAAAATGCAGAAGCAAATGGCAAAGGCTCAAGAAGAGCTAAAAGAAAAAACGATTGAAGCGACAGCTGGTGGTGGAATGGTAACAGTTGTAGCAAGTGGTGACAAGCGTATATTAGATGTGAAAATTTCTGAAGATGTCATTGATCCAGACGATCCAGAAATGCTACAAGATTTAGTGTTAGCTGCAACGAATGAAGCTTTAAAGCAAGTTGATGAGCTTGTGGAACAAGATCTTGGTAAATTTACAAAAGGGATGAACGTGCCTGGCTTGTTTTAACTAGCAAATCTTTAGTATATAGTGTGCACCATTTTGTTATAAATCCACCTACCCTCTTTATAGTGTAGGTGGATTTTATCGAAAAGATATGTCTGGATGTAAATGATTGTGAAGGGAAGGGAGGGTTGTTATTTGCAGTATCCTGAACCGATAGCGAAATTAATAGAGGGTTTTATGAAGCTTCCGGGTATTGGACCTAAGACGGCTAGTCGTCTGGCTTTTTTTGTGTTAGATATGAAAGAGGATGATGTGCTTGATTTTGCGAAGGCGTTGGTGAATGCTAAACGAAATTTAACGTATTGCTCCAATTGTCATCATATTACAGATATTGATCCATGTAGAATTTGTGAGGATCAAAGTCGTGATAAATCGGTTGTTTGTGTCGTACAAGATGCTAAAGATGTTATTGCTATGGAGAAAATGAAGGAATACCGTGGCTTATATCATGTCTTACATGGAGCGATATCACCGATGGATGGGATTGGACCAGAAGATATTAAAATACCTGAGCTTTTAAAACGACTTCAAGACGATACGATTCAAGAGGTGATCATTGCTACGAATCCAACGATCGAGGGAGAAGCGACGGCTATGTACATGTCTAGACTGATTAAGCCTACTGGGATTAAGGTGACTCGTATTGCTCATGGGCTTCCTGTAGGTGGAGATTTGGAATATGCGGACGAAGTCACTTTGTCTAGGGCGATTGAAGGCCGGAGAGAATTGTAGGAGGCGACGAGATGTTTTTTAAGAGAAAAGGAAAGGTTCGTGAACAACAGAATCGTCTTTTGCTGAGCCAATTAGAAATGCTAAAAGGAAAGCTAGATGAACAAAAGCAACTGATTAATCGAAGCATTGATCCTTCTGAGGAAGTTTTAAATCGAGCGAAAATAACAGAAGGCTTATATTCGCTTCTATTACGAGAAGCTAGAGCTAGTCATGCAAGCAAGAACAAACAGTAAATGGTTTGTTCTTTTTTTGTGTTTGAAGCATATACATGTTCAGTGTAGACAAGCTTAATGGAAGGAGATGGTTAAATGGAGCCTATATTAGTCATTTTGTTATTAGTCGGCTTGGTTTTTATTTTATTATTAGTAGGAGCGCCTGTTAAACCTTTGCGTTTTGCGGGTGGTTTTATTGTAAAATGTTTAATAGGAGTTTTAATGCTTTTCTTTGTAAATGTGCTAGGAGCTACTATCGGCCTTTATGTGCCGATTAATGGGGTGACGACGATTGTATCTGGTTTATTGGGAGTACCAGGAATAGCGTTGCTAATAGGAATTGCTGTTTTTTTTATTTAAATGTAAAAAAAGCATTGCTTTATAAATGCTAGATATGTTATATTATTTCTTGTCGCATTAATAGAAGTTAACAATGAATAAAAAAGTGTTGACTTGTGTTGAGTGACATGGTATATTAGAAAAGTCGCAATAAACGACGAAAGCT
>NZ_BAUU01000050.1 GCF_000513115.1 Halalkalibacter hemicellulosilyticusJCM 9152 | reverse complement strand
TTCCGACAGGGGTTTTAGCTTTTCCCATGCAAATAGCGGAAACTCGATGACACAACTTGCTTTTGGCTCCTCATTCCGCCTGTTTTGCGGCATGAGGAGTCCCTTTTTACGCGTGCGGTTCCTCGGTCCGCTATTTGCTCGATTTCGTTATGCTCAGCCTCTTTGCGGCATCCTCTTTCCTCTATTCCCCCCTTCCGACAGGGTTTTAGCTCTCCCTATGCAAATAGCGGAAACTCGATTTCACGACTTGCTTTTGGCTCCTCAGTCCACCGCTATTGCGGAATGAGGATGACTTATCAAACCTCTACCTCCCCACAGTCATTGACGACACCTTCTGAGCACCCGCTTCTTTCAGCAATCGGGCTACTTGTCTTACCGTAGTACCTGTCGTATAAATGTCATCAACGAGTACAATCGAGCGCCCACGCACTAATTCAATCCCTTGCTCATTCATGCGAAACGGCTGATCCGTCACTTGCGATATTCGCTGTTTACGGCTTTTCTTACTTTGCTTCTCTCCTTCTACACGAGCTAACACATCATGGTCCTCAGCCCATCCTTCCATTATTAATGAAGCTTGATTGAAGCCTCTAGCTTTCAACCGCTTCTCACTTAACGGAACAGGAACAACCAAATCCCCTTGAAAGAAATGATGATACATAACGGATAGCAGCTTCGCAAAATAAGAAGCGACAATCGCATCGCCACGAAATTTATACACAGCTAACCATTCTTTCAAAAATGAATTATATTCGTACAATGAGCGATTCATCGTTAGCAACCCTTTCGTGTATTCCTGCTGCTCCCAGCGCCAGCAATCAAGACAGACCCCCTCTCTTTGATAGTGTGTGTGTATATGTCGACTACACGTTGAACAACACCCTTCCCCTCCAAGAGCCACTAACTGCTCAGCACACATTTGACAAAGGGGCTCTTCTTCCTTTAATAGCAAAACACTTTCCCAGCTCGGCATTGGAAAGAAACGCTCATGACAGCTTAAACAACGCATTAAAACCCTCCCTCTCTATTCATCAATTCAATATGTTGATAAGCACGTCTCATTTCCTTTGAAACGCCATAATGAAAAAACATCACATCTCCAGCAGGATACTTATGATGTCGGCCAACCCTTCCAGCAATTTGGACAAGCGCTGCCTCAGTAAAAACATCCTGCTCTGCACCGACTACCCCAACTTGAACATTCGTAAAGGTTACACCTCGTTCTAAAATGGTCGTTGTTACTAAAATAGGAATTTGTCGCTGACGGAAAGCTTGAATAAGCGGGTGGCGTTTCAATTCTTTCGCATGTACTTTTTCATGATTAAATGAATGGCTTTGTAACACACGAGAGAGGGAGTGTAGCACTCGAACAGAGGGGACAAACAGGAGAATTGGCTTCTTTTCTTTTTGCAACTTCGCAAGCCAATTTGTTATACATTGGGGGAGTTGATCTTTTTCGATTTTCTTTTGCCAATTCCCACACCATGTAAATTGTGGCAAGGGCAATGGATGACCATGATATCTTTTCGGAATTTTGATTCGTTCAATCTGAGGGGAGTGAGTCCATTCTCGACTCGGTGTGGCACTTAAATAAACGAGGGAGGCGTCTTCTTTTTTCGCTTCTTGGATCGCATAACGAAGACTCTGATCGTAGGAAAACGGAAAGGCATCAACCTCATCTACAACAATCCAATCAAACGCATCGTAAAACCGCATCACTTGATGAGTCGTCGCTAGTACAAACTGCGCTCCATCCTTTCGATCTCGACTTCCACCATATAAGGCCGATATCGTTACGTTCGGAAAACTCTTCTGAAAACGCGGCAAAAGCTCCTTCACGACGTCTGTCCGTGGCGTCGCAACAAGTACTCGCTTTCCAAGTACAAGCGCACGCTCTATCCCTTTAAAGATGACCTCAGTCTTGCCTGATCCACACACCGCCCAGACGAGTAGTTCCTTTTTCTCGATCGCAGTTTGTTCAACCGCATCGGAAGCACGTTGCTGTGCTGGTGATAACGTCCCAGACCATTCCATTGGTTTCTCAAGCTTCGGATATACCGGATTTGATCCATTCCAACGATAAAGCGATTCACATTCACTTACCTTCCCAAGAAGCAGACAATGGCGACAATACGTGCAGCTCCTATCACACTTCACACAATGATGCCGAGCAAATAGATGTGACTCTCGATTCCCACAACGCCGACATATAAACGTACCGTCGTGCAACAACGCCTTCTCTTTAACGATCACACTTTTTTCTATTAAGCTTCCAAGCTCTTCATTCTGCAAGCGAATTTCAGAGCGTAATAGCCGTCTTCCGATTAGACTTTCCAAGGTTGATTCACCTGCTTTCATTAATTAGTGAGTTAGGGAATGTACGTTTAACAAAAAGACTACTACAGATATAGCTAACTTTATAAAATTTTCAAACATATTAATGTGATAGGGGATTTATATCCTTCTTAAGAACAATTTTTAATTATAGTAAAATTAAGGATATACAGGTGTTTTTTGAAATGGCTTTAATATATAATAGAATCAATCAATTTTACGGAGGATTTTATAATGTTGCTGAACCGTTGAAAAATAATCTTAATAAAAACTTTTAAAAAAACCATTAGAATGGACAAGACTACACGAAAAATGTCATTTGCACAAGGGATTCCACCAATAATTCTTCAAGTATTTGAAATTAGATTTTCATACAAAAAACGTATAACCGAATCACTTTTGAACTTATTACTTTTTGCACAACTGGGAGAGGCAGAAAACCCCTAGACACTAAGTTGGTGTATGTTTAATAACGCTGGATTGATCATGACCTCATCAGCCATATATCAGCTTTCACGTCGATTAAATGAAATAAATCCGGATTTATTTTAACAGAGACACATTCAAATGGGCATTTACCTTTTTTATAGCTAAACTGAAAATTCCTACGCGGTTTATACACCGGATTTAGTAGTTCAGAAGCGTTAAAAGAGAAGGGAATTTGTAGCGATTAGTTACTCCAAATAATTCAATGAAAAAAAAGAGGAAATGATAGATATTATGAAAAAAATGTTTTTTAGCAACAAAAGTAATAAATTTAACTACTTTATATTAATAATAGTTTTAGTGTTGGTTATTATACCTTTCATTTTTTCAGATTTATTACCATCACTTCTATATTTTATACTTACTCCTTTTTTAGCAGTTCTAATATTTGTTAACTCAAATATGTATCATAGAATCTTGATGATCATGGTTTCAATACCTTTATTTTTTATATGGACATTTTTACTTATATTAATGATATGGCTTTCATTAGCTTCTTTTTAATAGACGTTTTGTTAATCTAAATGACACTTATTCCTAACGCACAGCTTAACACTTCGGAACCTCTACAAAAATACTTCCAGATGCCCTCAACAACTTCTAAATTGGTAATAATAACGTCTTCTAACCCTATAATCATTATGTTATGACGCTTGTGCACGCAGCTCCTATTCTTTTTCTTGTTTCGGCAAATTCAAGTATAATGGATATTAGGATCTGGTGTATTTTTTTGCACAAAATTTTCTCCATACTCTAACTTTATAATAGAACCTAAAAAAAAGCTGCCCTACCCCATGTAGAACAGCCTCTTCGTTGATTAGTTATATTTATTCCATGTAACACCTAAGCTCCCTGCCCCTAAGTGAGTCCCAATTACGGGACCGAAGTAGCTGATAGACACTGTCGCACTCGGGTGAGCCTCACGAATGGTATCTGCTAGCTCCTCTGCTCCATCTTCACGGTTGGCGTGAATGACAGTCACATCAAGAGGGGAGCCTTTCGATGCATCTTCAGCTAATAGTTGCAAAATACGGGCAAGCGCCTTCTTTTCTGTACGAACCTTCTCAAACGGGACGATACGCCCATTTTCAAAATGAAGGATAGGTTTAATCTTTAATAGATTGCCGACAACGAGCTGCGCAGCATTTAAACGCCCGCCACGGTGCAGGTGATTCAAGTTATCAACCATAAAGTACGCTCGACACGTCTTCTTTAGAGACTGTAAATAATCAATAATGGTCGTACCATCTGTCCCTTCGTTCGCTAACTTCGCTGCTTCTAAGACGTAATACGCTTGGGGAGCACAGCTAATCTCTGAATCAAAACCGAGCACTTCAATCCCATTTACCATACTAGCTGCTGTTTGGGACGTTTGAAACGTACCACTAATTTTACTAGAAAGATGAATCGAAATCACTTGCTCATAGCCTTCACTCTTCAAACGTTCAAACAAGGTAACAAAATCACCAACAGCTGGCTGTGAAGTTGTTGGAAGCTGTTCTGACGTCGCAATCTTCTCATAAAAATCATTTGTCGATAAATCTAATTCCTCACGAAAGGCTTCCTCTCCAAATACAACACTCAAAGGAACCATTTCAATTTCTAATTGCTTTCTTATTTCAGGGCTTAAGTAAGCTGTACTATCCGTGACAATGGCAACTTTTTTCTCCATTACATGTTCCTCACTTTTCTAATCTGATATAACCGACCTACTGTACATACTACTAGGAAATAAGAAACCTTTCAATCAATGATAGCGATTTATCTTACAAGAACATAACCCTTTTTAATAGCCTCCACTACAGCTTGCGTACGATCGTTCACATTCATCTTTTGTAAAATATTACTTACGTGATTCTTAACCGTTTTCTCACTAATATAAAGTGATTCACCAATGGCACGATTACTCTTTCCATCCGTCATTAACTGAAGGACTTCACATTCACGACGTGTCAACAGATGGAGTGGCTTTTGATACTCCACTTCTCGGAAGCCAACTGCACCTAATTGTTCTTCATCCTCATTAGCAAGACGGCGATACTCATTAATTAAATTATGGGTTACCTTCGGATGGATATACGCTCCACCAGAAGCAACGACTTTCACCGCTTCAACTAAAGCATCCGAATCCATTTCTTTTAACAAATAGCCTGTTGCTCCTGTTTTCAATACATGGTTCACATACGATTCATCATCATGAATCGAAAGAATCAATACTTTCACATCAGGGAAGCGCTCAATTAACTCTTTTGTCGCTTCAACCCCATTCATATTTGGCATGTTGATATCCATTAAAATCACATCAGGCTCAAAAGTCTCCACTAGATGAACCGCTTGTGACCCATCTTGTCCATCTGCAACTATTTCAATATCATTCTCCATTGCTAGTATTCTCTTTACACCTTCACGAAACAACTGATGATCATCAATTATGACTAATCTTATTTTCTCGTTCAATCCTATCACCTCATCAATTTACTTTGTTTTGTCTGTAACTCTTTCATTTAAAAAAATCCTAAGTATTCATTACTTTTCATCTAAAAGAAAATGATTCTTTCTTAATCAAGCATTACTTAATGGAATCCCAATTACGACCGCTGTTCCATACTTAGGCTTTGAATGGATCGTTAATTGCCCTGCTAACATGTTCACTCTTTCTTTCATACCCATTAAGCCAAATGATCCCACTTTTTTCTCTGAAGGATCAAACCCTTTGCCGTCGTCCTTTATAACTATTATAACTTTAGTCGGCTTATATTCAATTTTCACCTCGATATTTGTTGGTTCTGCATGTTTATAGGCATTTTGAACTGCTTCTTGAACAAGTCGAAACGCTGCAATTTCCATTTTTTGTGGAAGTCGAATGATATGTCCCGTATGATAAAAGTCAGTGTTTATAAGGTGATGATCTTGAAAAGTTTTGAGATATTTCTTTAAAGTCGGAATTAAACCAAGATCATCAAGCGCCATCGGCCTTAAATCATAGATAATTCTCCTCACCTCCGCAAGGGAGGATTTTACCATCATTCTTAGGTCTTTTATCTCATTAAGCGCTTGTTCAATTCCTTGCTCTCGATAAATTCGTTCTATTAGATCAGATCGTAAAAGCACGTTCGCCATCATTTGTGCCGGCCCATCATGAATTTCTCGTGACAACTTCTTCCGCTCAGCCTCTTGTGCTTCAATGATTTTTAGCCCAAATTGCTGCTTCTCCTTCGCATCTTCTATGACGTCGTTAATCCCTTTTAAATCGTTGGAAAGAAAGTTATACACGACAGACATCTGACTTGTAAGTTGTTCCGCCCTTTCTACAGTTGATTCCAAATCAATAAGTCGACGTTCAATTCGATCTCTTCTATCACGGAGTTGCTTTTCCTCTTGCTCAAGAACAGCTAATTTAATTTGATACTCATTCGCTTGTTCATAGGCGGAGCGAATTTCATCACTCGAGTGCTTTGAGAAATTTTTACTAACCTCCATTAAGCGATTCCGAGATAAGCGAGCGTGTAAACTCATCTGATCGGTTTGATCGATAACGGAACCTACCTTTAGTCTTACGTCCTTCAGCTCTTCCTTCAAAGCCGTATATTCTTGTCGAGATTGTTCACTAATTTCAAAAATTTTTTCCCGACTCTCATCCACTGTTTCTAACGTCTTGTCTAATATCGAGTCAAGGGACTTATTGGTCGTCAAATTAATCAACCCTTCTTCATACTCATTGTTTCCAAACATCGTATTTCACCACATTTGATCTATTGTCTAGTCACTTGCTATAGCGTTAGTTGAAATGTTTGCGATTACCCAAGCATTTCGCTATTCTTATAGTACAACAAATTCCGGCAAAAGAGTCGAATTTCTTCATATTTAAAGGGTATTTTATGAACGACAACCCTACTTTAACAAATCTACATTACATTCTCATAACTGAGATTTGTAAAACTATCAAAAAGAAAAGGAGAATGACTGTGTTATTTACATATAAAACGGTAAAAGAAACCAATTCTCATGAAATCACCATTCAAAAGTCTCGTTTTATCGCTCATTTAAGTCGTGCAGAAAATGAGTCAGACGCTCAACAGTTTATTGAGAGAATCAAAAAGGAACATTGGAATGCGACCCACAATTGCTCTGCTTATGTAATTGGCGAACGCAATGAAGTCCAAAAAGCAAATGATGATGGTGAACCTAGTGGTACAGCAGGTGTGCCGATGTTAGAAGTATTAAAAAAACGTGATTTAAAGGACACCGTCGTCGTTGTAACACGCTATTTCGGTGGTATTAAGCTAGGTGCTGGCGGTCTCATCCGCGCTTATGGTAGCGCAGTTAGCGAGGGGCTAAACCATATAGGTGTTGTTAAAAGAACGTTAATGTCCATTATTCATACAGAAATCGACTACCATTGGCTCGGGAAAATCGAGCATGCTTTACGAGAATCACCATATGAACTTAAAGGGACTGATTACCTAGAGCAAGTAGATATTCAAACCTATGTACCCGTCGAGCAAACGACAGACTTCCAGGAATGGATAACTAACTTAACGAATGGACAAGCAACGACAAAAGTAGGTAAGCAACTCTACCTCGAAACAGTTCTTACTTAATAGTCACCATTATAAACGAATTTTGCTAAGATTTGTCTTTTCATTCTCTCTTATTATCTATCATAATCATTAATCTAGCAACAAAAATAGTAAGAAAGCCACTCTTTCACTTAACTCTTTTCGTGATCAACCAAGAATGACCATAATTGTCTGCACTCATTAGTGAAAATCAAATGATTAATCCTTTACTCTTTCATCATTTTTCGATAAGATATCGTTGTATACTGTAAAAAACTATCAATCTATATAAAAAGTGAGGCTTTCCATGGAAAATAGAAGTCGAAATCAAAAGAAAAAGAAGTCTTGGTTAGTGAAGTCTCTCATCATTTTTAGCATTGCATGTCTCGCTACATTAGGTGCTGCGACTGGTTACTTTATTCATAAAATCAACAATGTTACAGCCGGATCTCAACAGGAGCTGATTCGCGGTGACAAATCTGACCTTCGAGAAGACATTGTCAACCCTCATGTTGATAATATGTCGATTTTACTACTCGGTGTTGATACCCGTCCAGGTGAATCGAACGGTCGCACTGATGCGATATTAGTTGCTACTTTAAACCAAGAGGAGCAATCCATTATTTTAACAAGTATTCCACGAGATTCACGTGTTGAAATCGTCGGGCGAGGAACACTAGACAAAATCAATCATGCTCATGCGTTTGGCGGCATTGATATGACAATCGATACCGTCGAGCAGTTACTTGATATTCCTATTGATTATTTTGCTCGAATTAATTTTCAAGCATTTGTTGATGTCGTTGATGCCATTGATGGAGTTGAAATAGAGGTACCTTTCAACTTCGAAGAGAAGGATATGAACAACGATTGGATTCAATTTACAGAAGGAATACAGCATTTAAATGGAGAAGAAGCACTCGCCTATACGAGAATGCGTAAGCACCCTCAAGGTGGTGGCGACATCGGGCGAGGTCAAAGACAACAGCAAGTGTTAGAAGCGATCATTGAAAAAGGAACCTCCTTTTCATCCATTGCACGATTTGATGACGTGTTGGATGCTATTGGCGAAAATTTAATAACGAACTTATCGTTTGGTGACCTCGTCTCCCTTCATTCTTATGCAGGAAATTTAAATAACATCGAACAACTACAGCTAGGCGGGACTGATCTTATGTTAAATGGTATTTATTATTACGAAGTTGATAACGAATCAATTCTCGATATAAGGATTCAATTGAAGCAGCATTTAGACATTAACTTAACAGACGAAGAGCAACACCATCTATTCATGGTGGAGAGCATGGAACATGATACTAACGAAGTAGCTGAGCCTATTCTGGAGCAATAAGAGTAATTAAAAAACAAGGCAGTACAACCTGTCTTGTTTTTTAATTTCCTTTCATATTTGCAATTCTTTTCACAAATTGCAAAAGAGGTTTCCGATCTCCCATTAACCCGATACATTCCGCGTACAATTCAATGACCATAATAATAATCGCCAATAATAAATAAGAAACCCATAATGTTGTTGTCGTAAAAACAATTGCGACAACTCCAAACAAAAGACTAAAAAGATACACAATCAAAACCGTTTTACGATGACTATACCCCATCGCCAATAAACAATGATGCAAATGGCCTTTATCTGGTGTCATCATGCTTTGTTTATTTAATAACCTTCTAACTATAGCAAATAGCGTATCTGATATCGGTACAGCTAAAATGACGATCGGTAGAACTAAGCTAAACACCGTCACACTTTTAAAAAAACCAACTAATGAAATCACCGAAATGGCATACCCTAAAAATAAAGAACCTGTATCCCCCATAAAGATTGAAGCAGGGTACACATTAAAAAATAAAAATCCAATAATACTTCCAATAAACACAACAGCTATTGATAAAACAAATAAAGACGACGCACCTAGATCGAATAAAGACATGACAAGAATCGTCATAAATGCAATCGCGACAACACCACCAGCCAATCCGTCTAAGCCATCGATAAAATTAATCGAGTTCGTAATACCAACAATCCAGACGATTGATAGGACATAACCGATCACCCCTAATTCAACTTCCCCCAAAAATGGCAGTGTCATATAAGGAATATGCAAACCAGATAAAACAACAATCGCAGCTGCCACTAGCTGCCATATAAGCTTTGTTTTTGCATTAAGTGTATATTTATCATCCAGCATTCCAATTGTAACGATCATACTAGCACCTATCGCAATACTCAAAAAATGCTCGTGCTCCGGTCGTATAATAAGTAAACCCGCAATAACTCCAAGAACAATCGCTACACCACCTAAACGCGGCATCTCATATTGATGCACCTTCCGTGCACCCACCTTATCAACAAACCCATAGCGCTTCGAAAGAGCCCGAACAGCCGGAACAGAACAGGCCGACACAGACAAAGAAACCAAAAATGCAAATAAAAAAATGAGCAACGATTCAAAACCTCCCAACAACTCCCATTGAGCTACAGCTTTATGAGTTAGTATTTACAAAGAGGGGTGAGGGTAAACAAGTAACACTATAAAAAGACCTTACACGACAATTCGCATAAGGTCTCATAATTTAATTCATTAACGTATACCACTTTTCATCATTGATATTTTCTTCTCAATTGTCTTTTGCTTTTCCTGTTGTCCCTCTGCCTGTGATTTATTTAGAACTACTAAAATCGTTCTAAATAATAAGACAATATCTAACCAAATGGAGTAATGACGAATATAATATAAATCAAACTTCAATTTACTATCAGCACTCGTCGTATAATAACCAAACACTTGCGCAAAACCAGTAATCCCTGGCTTAACCGCACCACGATAGTAGAACCATTTGTTTTCTTTTTCAAACTTCTTCGCAAAATATTCTCGTTCAGGCCTCGGCCCCACTAAAGACATACTCCCTTTTAAAACATTTAAAAGCTGAGGCAGCTCATCGATTCGAGTCTTACGAATAAATGCCCCCACTTTTGTAATACGACTATCGGAAGATTTCGCCAAAACCGGCCCTGTCTTCGCTTCAGCATCAACAATCATCGAACGAAATTTCAATATTTGAAATGGCTTATTATGCTTCCCAACCCTCTCCTGTTTAAAGAATACCGGTCCACGATCCTCTACCTTAATTGCAATCGCTGTTGCAACCATAATCGGCGCTGAAAGAAGTAGTAACAAGGCTGACACAATAACATCAAGTAAGCGTTTCGCAAGCATTTGTCCACTTGAAAGCGTAAACGGCTTAACCTCAAGTACCATCGTATCACCAAGTGTCGTAAATGACGTTTTCATAATAAACAATTCATTTGTATTCGGGATCATATATGCAAGCTGCTTTTGTTTCATTGCATAATATAAGATGTCATTCTTCTTACGCTCAGTCATCGTCGAACCAATAAAAACAAGTTCATATGGCTTCATTTTCATTTTAATATCTTTCATTAGTAAATCTTTGTTCAACCAAGAAACGTCAGCTTTCCTCTTAATCACCTTTGAGTCTAATAGATTCTCTTTAATAAGCTCTAGTTCACTTTCATCTCCAATAAAAAGAACATTTTGACTCATGACCTTACATGTGATTCTCACGTATAAGCTCTTCCATAAAAACCACAACACAAACATAAACGAATGCGATAAGAAAATAACCGACCTCGGTAATGAAAACTCACGAAACAAAAAGGATGCCGCAATCGTCAAAACCATAATTCCTAATGAGACGACCAACAGCTTTCGAAAGATTTCTGTATAATCACGCTTCACAAGCCGATCAAGCTCAAATATATAAATAAACAACACAGCCATTAACAATATCCAAGGCATAATACTAACAAGCGCCTCAATATTTCGTGGCTCAATTAATGTATGATAAGATGCCAGCTTAAAAGCAGCTAAATACGCAAGCATGAGAAGGGACAGATCAATCAGGATAATAAATAAACGCGACGTGCGTTTCGGAAACATATTCGACATCGATCTCTCCCCTTTACAATAATGATTGATTCCTTTTTCATTTTATCACGTAACCCAAGCCAATTGGGTACAACTGCGTAAAATTCATCAACTTTACACAAAAAGATGAAGGATTACGAAATAACCTGTAACATCATAACATACATTCCATTACAACACCATAACTAAAGAAGAATACTAAACATCGTACACCCAACATTTTCAAAGAAGCTTATTAACAAAATCAAATACATTGCTTAGCGTAACCATCACAATGTATAAATTCGTCTAAAACAAAAAGTGAAATCTATTCGGAATACACTACACTCGAATTCAATAATACTATGAATGTATGTCCATCCTCTTAATCTTCTCAAATTTATTCAATATATCGAACCAAAAAGCCTAGGAAACTCTCCTAGACTTTTAACTTCATAGATTAACGATATTGCACAATGTCAAAATGTAATCGCGGGTTATCTAATTGATTATACATATTTTTGATCGTAGACACTTGTTTCGTTGCCCATTGGATATCTGTTGCGTATTGGTGATTCCCAGGACGCGCTGGATTCCATCTCATTTTGTAAAGAGTATTTTGTTGATCGCCATTATGAACGTAACGCTCTCCTATGAACTTCGCTCCCCCTACAATAGCCGCTTCAGGAGTAAACCATCCTGCTCTATAAGCATATTCCGAACCAGATTTCACAGCAGTCCCGTCATATGCACCAATCCCAAACATATTATACGTTTTGCGAATGTTTCTTAAACTACTACGATTTGAACTTGTAACCATCACTGCATTCCCTGATGAATTCAAGCCAACTTCGACACCATTTGCAAGTGGAGAACCACCATGACCTGTTTCAAGCAGTGCATGAGAAATTAAATAAACCTCATTTAATTTATGTTCTGTACCTGCATCAATAAATGCTTGTCCTTGACCTTCAAGAATTCCCTTACCACTAAGTAACCGATTAATTTGTGATGCAGATACACCTACACTAGATGATAAAAGAAGGTGTTGAAACTTATCATTTTGATCTGGATCTAGGAAACGTTGTACATCTTCACGTTTTGCATTTCTCCAAGTATCATAGCGAACCTCATGCCAAGAATTACCAAGACTCACAACATTCAAAGTACGTCCATTTGAGGCTACTCCATAACTATGACTATTTGCAGAAGCTTTTTCCCTCACATTTACATTTGCAGTAGTCCTAGCAGTATAACCAGCTAAAGAACTATGTACATATAGTGTTTGTCCATTGTACCTAATCTCATACCATTGCGTATTCCCAGATACAGAAGATCCATTAACAGTACCTCTAATTTCTACACTTGTATTACGTGGTACAGTGACTGACACACTTGATGTTGTATTAGGGCCTGTACGTAAATTCACCCCATTACCAGTAATCGTACCAGTTACATTAACATAACTCGCACTTACGAAAGCTGTATCGTTCCGATATAAATCAGATTGAGGACTTCGATTCATTTGTGTGTTAAGTGCTTGATTTAATGTTACGTTAGCTTGGTAGTAAGTTGTGACATTTAACGACGCTAACTCGGTTAACTTACTAATCGTTTCTGAATCTGCAATCCCTGTTTGTTCTAAATTATGATCAGATTGAAACTCCTTTAATTGACGTGTTGTGATAGGACCAAAGTAAGTAGTAGGTGAGCTAGAAACACTGTAACCTAACCTTGCTAAGTTTTCTTTAATTGTTACTACATCTGCATGATACATTCCTTGTTGTAAAGGGCGTGTTGCTAGTTCCTTTAATTTTTTTATTGTCTCTGAATCGGCCACTCCCGTTACAGATAAGTTATAATCAGATTGAAACTCTCTAACCTGCTGTTCTGTTATTGTTCCATATAAAGTAGTAGGATTATCAGAAACTGAATAACCCATTATCGCCAAGTGTTGCTTTAATACAATTACTTTCTCATCTCTGATCCCTCTATATAGAGAATTACCAACTACTTCTTCAAGTTTATTCAAAGTAGCCGGTCCTACTATACCATCCACTGTTAAGCCATGTGCTACCTGAAAATCTCTTACTTGTCCATTTGTAATCGGTCCAAAAAACACAGTAGGATTACTTGATACACCAAATCCAGCAATCTCTAAATTACGCTTCAATTGTATAACATCATCACGATACATCCCTTGACGTAATGGCCCTGTTGCTAAATTTGTTAATTGATTAATAGTTCTACTGTCGGCTATACCTGTTTTAGGTAAGTTATTTGCTGCTTGAAAATTACTTATTGCTGTCGCTGTAATCGATCCATATAACGTGGTCGGATTACTAGATACTGAAAAACCCATAACATCTAGGTATTGCTTAATTTGTATAACCTCTTCATGACGGTCACCATTTGAATAAACTTTTCGTGTTAATTCATTTAGTAAAGTCACCGTTTCTGAATTAGCAATTCCATTGGCGGTTAAACCGTATGTTTGTTGAAATTCTTTTAATTTAGATTCAGTGACTGTTCCAAAATATGTCGTTGGGTTATTTGACACATTAAATCCTAATTTGCCTAATTTAATTTTTAAATCTATTGCATCATCTCTGTACATGCCAAATTGTAGTGGACCCATTGCTAATTCCTCTAGTTTATTTAGCGTAGCAGAATCAGCAATTCCAGTTGAATTTAGTCCATAATCAGATTGAAATTTCTTTACCATTTGCTCGGTGATAGTACCATAGAAATCAGTTGGATTATTTGAAACCTCGTAACCCATTATGGCTAAGTGGACTTTCAAATCAATTACTTGATCATCATAGTCTCCTCTTTTTAAAGCATTTTCATCAACAGAACTTACAGTGATGAATTGTTCATCACCTTCTTCGAGTAATATTTCATCGTCACTCTTTTTTGGTTCAACTTCTAGTTTTTCTAGATTTTGTGCATCTTCCAAAATCATAAAAAATAATACCTCATCCACCTTACCATCTGGAGATAAAGCATTGTCTTCTTGGTATATAGTTACTTGTTCCTTAGTGTTTTCATTAAAATCATCATCACTTGAACTTATGTCATATCCTAGTAGATTCAAAGCATCTTTTAATTCTAATACTTTTGACCCGTTAGATCCGACTTCTAATACAAAGACCTCTTCGTTCTCTTCCAAAGTCGTCACTTCTGCAATCGTTGACGTAACTGGCACGAATACAATAATTGTCGCAGAGAGCCCTGCCACAAAAGAAAATCTAGCTTTTTTTAGCATGTATATACTCCTTTCTAACAAACGAAAATCTATCAATAAGAGTCTCTAAGTATAAAGTAATCATATTTTGTCTATAAAGTAAATACAATCTTATAAATTCCGTATGTTAATTATCGGCAAATAGGTATAAATACCTAATTAATAATTATGACTAACTGAAATTAGATATAAATAATTATTACACATTTTTCACACTAAGGTTTATATGAACACACTAATAATATATGTTATAATTCGTTAACGGAGTAAGTTTTCCACTAATTCTCGATAATCAATTAAATTAAATTAGCAAGGGTGAAAATATGACTAAGGTTAAACTAGTAGCAGCTGGAGATGTTCTATTACACTCAAGAGTTTATGATAAGTGCGAGACCATAGAAGGGAATTATGACTTTAACACAAAGATGCTTCATGCGAAAAAATTACTTAATGAAGGAGATGTAACGATTGTCAACCTTGAATCAATAGTAGCTGGAAAAGAGTTCGGCTTGAGTTCATATCCAAAATTCAATAACCCAATTGAAGTAGCAACGACTTTAAAAGATTACGGAACAGATATAGTTAGTCTTGCGAATAACCATGCTTATGACCATGGAGAAGAAGGTTTATTAAAATCAATTGAAAATTTGCGTTCTATCGACCTCCCTTATGTTGGTGCACACTTATCTACTGAAGACAGAGATACATACCGTATTATAAAAAAGAATGGACTCAGGATTGGCTTCCTTTCTTTCACACGTCAATTTAGAGCTTTTAGAAAGATAGACAAAGATAAAAGTTACTTGATAAATATATTCAATGAAGAAAACGCCATTCCTATTCGACAAAAGATCCAAAAAATGGCTGACTCAGGCCGAGTTGACTTAGTAGTTGTTTCCCTTCATTTTGGAAAAGAGTATACTCTTTTTCCAACTGCTATTCAAAGAGAGTTTGCTGCTGAGATATCTGATGGAGGAGCTGATATCATTTTAGGCCATCACCCACATGTACTTCAACCTCCTGAGATTATTTTAAATTCTAGAGGCAAGAAAACTTTTTTCATTCCATCATTAGGTAACTTTTACACTGGACAACATGGAGTATATAGACAAATTGGAGGGACAATTTCTGTTGAGTTAGAGAAAGAAAAAGGTAATCCTGTTGTAAACTTTAATAACCCAACATTAAACCTTACCTTTGTTGATTCTCACCATAAAAAGGATTTCAAGATGTATTCATTTATCGATTACATTAAGGAAAACCCTTATATTAAAACGAATAGAGGTAACTTCGAGTCTTTAGAAATACTTACAGAATTAATTACTCGAATGAGATCACGACTTCCAAATCTAATCATTAAATAATCATTTGAAACGAGGGATTCTCTTATGAATGACTACATAATTTCACCATTATCTCACCTTGCCAAATCTATCCCTTCATCAGCAGAAGGATACTTATTAAGTGGCTATAGTATTGCATTGGAGGGATGGAGAAGAGGCTTAGATCTATCGATGAAAGTTATTTTCGAAAAAAACTCCAAAACACGAGTACCGATTTTCACACTTAGTAATGATAAGCAATCTTATACATTTAAATATACAAGAGCAAACACTGTTTCAGGAGAGGCTATTTCTATTTGTGTAAATAAAGAGCTTACTAAAAAAGTTTTAAACGAAGCAAAAGTACCAACTCCACTAGGGACTATTGTGAGTAACGAAGTTCCTACTCGAAAAATCATAAGTATAGCAAAAAAAATTGGATATCCCATTGTCATCAAACCATCAGATGGAACTGGTGGTAAAGGGGTCATAGCAAACATTAAATCAAATCAAGAATTAAAAGAAGCAATTGACTATATAAAAAAAGATTTAAAGTTAACGAGCGCTATAATTATTGAAAAATTCCAAACTGGATATGATTATAGGTGTTACGTTATTGATAATAAAGTTGTAGCAGCCTACAAAAGAGAAAGTCTGTACATTATAGGGAATGGTAAGAGCACAATTAAACAACTTTTAGAACAAAAAGAACAACATAGACGTTCCAATCCCGTACTCAAAAAACGTTCATTAAGAATTGATAAAGAAACAGACTTATTGCTCTCAAGACTAGGCTATGATTTTAATTCTGTTCCTCCAAAAGGGGAAAAAGTCTATCTTAAATCGAAAAATAATGTCACTTCTGGTGGAGAAGCAACTGACATGACAGATAAAATAAGTGAAAACATAAAAAAACTTGCAATAGATGCTGTAAATGCAATTCCTACCCTAACACATGCTGGAGTTGATATGATTATAGATGAAGATAACGATAAGGGCGTAGTCTTAGAAATAAATTCAAGACCTCATATAACTGCTCACCTTTACCCTTCATTTGGTGAACCAAGAGATGTTCCATCTGCTCTTATTGATTATTTTTTCCCTGAAACGATTGGATACAATCGTAACCAAAGGGCAAACTTGTATTTTGATTTCGACCAAGTACTTGAAACTACTTATTTTAACGGAAGTATTGACGAAATACAGATTCCTAATATCCCAGGAGACATTCATCTAAGTCGATATAATTTGTACCTTTCAGAGAAAAAAGATATTTTCTCCAAATGGTTACAATTACAGGCTACACGTAATCATATAAGCGGACATATAAAATCATTTAATAATCATTTAAGTATTGTACTAGCAGGTACCGAAAAAGATGTTCAAGCATTACTTTCTTTAATCCATCAAAAAGCTCAAAAATATAAAGGATTCAAACTTGAAGAAAAAGTTAGAAATACACCTGTGAAACAAGGATTTTATATTATTAACTCTAGTACGAATCCAAAATCTGATACTCCTGTCCCACTAAATTACAAATCAGATGTCAATCAGTTAATTGAAGCTATCTATAAAACAAATAACATGCAAGAAACTAAGAAACCTACTAATATTGAATATGATGTATTGAAATCGCAATTACAAAATGCAACAGCAGAATTAAACACCTATAAAAAAATATTTGGAGAACTACCTTCAACCGAAAAAGAAAGAACCTAAAACATGTAAAATGTTTTAGGTTCTGGG
>NZ_BAUU01000051.1 GCF_000513115.1 Halalkalibacter hemicellulosilyticusJCM 9152 | reverse complement strand
TCGAATTTCTTCAATCATCTCCATATTAGATGTGATACCATTAAAATCTAATGATTTCCATATTCCTTTTACATAGCTTTCAATGTTATTATCGAAAAATACTTCAACAGCGTATTTCAATATTATCTCCTCATCCTCTCTTGATTTTTTCAATTCAAGTTTAACTTCTTCTTATTTCTAAAATTACCCTTCCTTAATTATACTGCCGCGTTTACCTTAATAAAAAAAGGCGATAACCTTTATTCAGCTATCGCTCTCCGTTCGTAAAACAAAGATTATTTAACATTTTCATCAAAACTTTCCCCAATCGGTGTAACAATCCTATCCATACTGATAGAATTCTTCTTTTTTCGGTATTCCTCTAAGTCTTGTTCACTTTTATTCGTAGCCCATTGTTGAAGAGTATCTCGTTCACCCTCGTATGAGTAGAAAGGTACACCAAATCCACATGATGTTTTTACAGTTTCAATCTTTGCATGAATAATTTGGCGTGCACCAGGAAGGATGTCAAAGTGTTGAGCAAGATTTGTCCATTCTGGTGTATCAGATAATATCACACTACCGCTGCCATACAGCCTTAAAATCATAGGAGGTCCTTCAAAGGCTAAGAACATAAAAGTTATTCGACCGTTTTCTTTTACATGTGCACTTGTTTCATTTCCACTACCAGTTAAATCTAAATAGGCTACTTCAGTTGGGGAAACGATTCTTAATACATCATAACCTTTTGGTGAAATGTTAATATGACCGTCTGCTGTAAGAGGGGCTGAACCGACAAAGAAAATCCTTTGGTTCCTTATAAATTCTTCGTGTTGTGGAAGTATGGATGATTGAACTTTTCCCATAATAAATTCCTCCTCATAATTGTACAATAGATAAATCCTTACATATTTTGGTGTATATTGTGAAACATTAATTCCCGTTTTTGAATGCCTTTTTCATTTTACAAATATAAAACGGATATTCGGGGAAATCATCATATACATCTTGTTTTTCTAAGAGATATTCTGTATGACTGATGGTCAGTTATAGTCAAAATCAAATTAATCATTTAATTAGTTAAGTATTGAATGTTGTGTTCTTCAATTAAATCAATATTTCGTTTGTTAGAAGTATAGTTCATTAATTGGTTTTGTATATTAGCATAAAGTTCTATTTTCTCTAATTCTGCTAGTGAAATCCATTTAACACCTGTCTGATTAGGGTCGGGGGTTACAGGTAGTTTAGGAGAGGAACCATTTTTGATGCTACAATCAAACATCATGACTAATGTATGAGTTTCACCGAATTTATTGTTATTAAGGTGTGGTACATATTCATAGGCAAAAGCTAATGGACCTACTTCTACGTTAATACACGCCTCTTCCATTGCTTCCCTTTTTACTGCTTCAATAATTGATTCTTTCGGTTCCACTCCACCAGCAGGTAGGTCATAAACAATTCCTCTAGATGGATCATTATATTCTGTTAGTAGAATTAGACCATCTTTAATAATGATGGCTCCAGCTCGTACCCTTATATGTGTTGACAACATTCTCACTTCCTATCGTTTAATCATTTTTTTTAATGTATGACTGGAAACTTCGTGTTGAACTATAACCTTATTTAAGAAATTTACTCGTTAGTATAATTACTTCAATATAAAAAGCGATAATCCTTCGTCGATCATCGCTACTCGTCGTTACTTATGAAGATGGTGGTAGGTCCATTAGGGATACTGAGTATATACTTTCCCCCTATCGTAATCACTATTTTCAGTAAAATCACCATGATAAAAAGCATTTTCATTAAATTCTAGTCCGTTAAGTCTTTCCTTCTCTGATAGCTTATTTAGATTTCCAGTAATAAATCCCTATATTTTCATGTCCAAGCTCGATTAGATGGCTTATCGCCTTCACATTAGCTTCGTAGTTATTTACCTTTCCATTTTCTTATAAAAAGAGGCTGTCGTAAGGTTATAGTAACCTTTTAGACAACCTCCGCTCCGTGTTATACGGAATATTTTATAGCTTTACCCAGTAGTTTTCTATTACTCTATTACTTTTCTTCTTGTTCTAACGTAAACTACAACACCAGTTGCAAGAACTAAGATACCAATTAGTAAATAGTTATATAAAGAAGTGGCTGTGCTCGGTAATTCTTCTCCAGCTTCTTTATCTTCTGTACTTGGATCTGTACTTGGATCTGTTCCTGGATCTGTGTCTGGATCTGCACCTGGATCTGTTCCTGGATCTGCACCTGGATCTGTGTCTGGATCTGTGTCTGGATCTGCACCTGGATCTGTGTCTGGATCTGCACCTGGATCTGTGTCTGGATCTGTTCCTGGATCTGTTCCTGGATCTGTGTCTGGATCTGTTCCTGGATTTTCTACCTTTCTAACCGAAACATTGTCAATAAATACATCATGCACTTCTGCTGGTGTTAATCCATCAGCATCTTTTCCTAAAGCGAAACCAAATTTAGATAAAGGATCTGAAGGTTCAGTCATTGTAAACTCGAACGTATATGTTTCTAATGAATCCGTTAATGATACTGTTTGATCAAAGTACTCTGTCCATATGTTATCTTCTTCGCCATTACGTTGAATTTGTACACGTAATGGTCGATCGACAGTTGATTTTGCATCAAATGAAACCTCATAAGTAGCATCTTGTTCGATATTGACTCCATGTTGGAATAATTGAATATTCCAATCATCCGTTCCTATATTAGTAATAGCAACTTTAGCTTGTCCTTCTTCAACAGAGAAAGTTGCTGCACCAGGATTAAATGCTTCTGCTCTCCAACCTGCTAGTCCCTCGAAGGTACCATTTTCTAGAAGATTGCCCACTTCAAAATCTAATTGCAGTCTCTCCAAAAATACATTGTCAATGTATACGTCGCCTTCATTACCGCCCATATTAAATTGGAGCGTTGAGTCATTATCATTTTCAGCTTCCATCGTAAAATGTAGCGTATATTCTTCTGTGTTTGTTGTTAAACGAATAGTTTCTTCATGAACAACTTCAGAATTTGAATTTGTAAAGGCTATTTGAATATCTCTTTCTGCTTCTGAGCTTGCATCAAAAGTTAACTTGTATTGTCTAGCATTTTCTAGACTAAAACCGCTTTGAGTTAACTGTACAGAATTAATATGGTTACCGCCATTGGTAATTAATGCTTCAAATCTTCGTTCATTTATTCCACTTCCAATATAATGAGTTGCATCTGCCGTTTCATCTGTATGGAACTCCCAATAACCCATTCTTTCGACACCTTGATCGAATGTACCATTAAAGATATAGTTTCCAGTTGGAAGTGGCCCTCTTATAGTATCAGCAGAGTCTGGATCAGCAATTTTTTCTAACCTAACATCGTCAAATGAAATACTACTATCGTTTGAACCCATATTGAATTCATATCTGGCTTTAACATCAGTTGGATCTTCCATCTTAAATTCAAATGAATAATCTTCCCAAGAAGAAGAAATGGTGATTGGATCTTTTTTAGCATAATCGACCCAACTACGATCTCCATCTCCACCTATTTTTACTTTTAACGGTCTTTCAGTCTCAGCTTTTGCTCTAAAGGAAGCTCTATACGTAGCTCCTTCAATCAGATGTATTGGGGACTGAAGTAATTGAACTCCGTGTTCAACATTTCCACCTGATTCAATTTGTACATCTAACACGCCATCATTCACAGCAAGAGTAGCGTTACCGCCTCCAGCCTCTAAGAAGGTCCAATAATCAGTATACGGAACACCGTCAATTCCTTCGATATCAGGATCATTACTGTCAAAGCTTCCATTATATACGTAGTTACCATCTTCTAGAGGTGCTCTTCCTCCACGTTCCTCAGAGCTTTCAGGCTTTTCATGTACAGGGTATTCATCCTTCTCGTAAACTCTCACGTAATCAACTGCCATTTGTTGTGGAAATACGGTTGTATCATCAGGGTTTCCAGGCCATCCCCCACCAACTGAAATATTCAGAATTAAAAAGAATGGCTGATCAAATGGAGCAGGATAAGTATAAGGATCTGCATTATCAGGATGTTTAGTGAACCAATCATTTGCAGTATGGTATAATTCATCATTGATATACCATCTAATTTCTCCTGGTTCCCATTCTATGCTATATACATAGTAATCATCAGCAAAAGTTTGACCATCTGGTAATTGATAAGTGCCTTGGATTTGTTGATGTGGTCTACCAAAATGTACAGTTCCGTGAATAATATCAGGTTCATGTCCTAGCAATTCCATAATATCAATTTCCCCACTCACTGGCCAAGTTCCATAGAATGGTTCATCATCTGGCATCATCCAAATTGCTGGCCAAATCCCTTGTCCAGTAGGCATTTTTGCTTTTACATCGACTCTTCCATATGTCCAAGTTTGCTTCCCCTGAGTAATTAGCTTAGCCGAAGAGTAATTATAGGTTTGACCATCTTCTTCTGTAATATCTTCTTTTCTTGCTTCAAGAATCAGAGAGCCATCTTCAATAAAAGCGTTATTTTCTGTATACGATTGTATTTCACCGTTCCATCTACCATTTGTAGGAACATCATAGCTCCAGTTTTCCATATTAATCTCGTCACCATCAAATTCGTCAGACCAAACTAAGTTCCAACCTTCTGATTCTGGGCTTGGATTTCGGTCAACATTTGGATTATCAGCAGCGGAAACACTACCAATTAAAATAAAGTTGGAGCTAATAAGAATAATGACTAGAAATAAAATAAGCGTTTTTTTAAGATTCATGATAACCTAACCTCCTAATAATTTATAAAATCAATGGTGCTACAGAATGCAATTAAGCATTACCACCCCCCTTTATAGAGCATTTGTCCATCAATTTCAGCATTGAACAATATCGTAAAATGAAATCTCTCAAAGCAGTTTGGTCGTTAATTGTGACTATGTTTACTTAGTGTTTCATTATCGTTATTCGGTTTACTTCTTACAAAGTGTATTTCTCCCATTTACCTGTAAATAATGGACTAACACGTGTTAGTAAAAGGGTAAAAAAAAGATTATTCAATAGTTATGTATGATCTAAGATGTTGCAAAAAATGGCACTTAATTTTGCTAGCAATAAATAAAAGCGTTTACATTAAGATATTAAACTAGAATCCAAAAAATATCAATCTTTTTAAAATAAATTGCCGAATTATTTATATCGTTGGCTATGATTGGTTTCTAAAGTAAGCTACTTTGTATTTCCATGTTCAATTTTAGCACATACCGCAATAATGTATTTAGGTATTGCTAGTATACCCTATTCTCTGATAGGTTCCATAAATATAAATTTTTTTATGGTTTTAATAACGCAAACCGAGATACATAAAGAATCGTTTCTCCACGGACAACTTTCTGAATAGGATTGAGCTTTCTCCATCCATTCTGTTGTGCTTCAATGGTTTGTTGGCAAAGCTCGACCAATTGCTTAATATGCTGTCCATCCATAGGCGTCTTATAGGTGTAATGATTCCCATAAATGCGCTGGTTATCATAAATGTGTTGCAGAAGCTGTGCACTTCTAAGATATTCGTGCATATTGGCAGTTGGAAAACAGGCGAGCAGAGGCCCATGATATAGTGCATCGGCAGCAAATATGAAGCCATTTGTCTCATCCAACAATCCAACGTGATTGGCTGAGTGTCCCTTTAAAGGTAATACGGTTAACTTCCTATTCCCTAGATCGATATAATCAAAAGGTTTTATCCATTCGCGGATGCGAAATAACCGTCGACGTAGCGCCAACCTTAAGCGAAATTTCGCCGCAAAAAAATCTCCCACCATCTGCTCTCTATTAATAGGAA
Organism: Halalkalibacter hemicellulosilyticusJCM 9152; assembly: GCF_000513115.1. Lineage (GTDB taxonomy): Bacteria > Bacillota > Bacilli > Bacillales > Bacillaceae_D > Halalkalibacter > Halalkalibacter hemicellulosilyticus. The sequence goes on along the minus strand of NZ_BAUU01000051.1, from coordinate 10,753 downwards.
GATCAGCCATTGCAATCTGTTCAAATTCCTGATTGTTTCCAATATGATCAAAATGAGTGTGTGAGTTAAATAATGCAACTGGTTTGTTCGTGATCGATTGAACGACAGAAAGAATCGGCCTCCGTCCAGACCCTGAATCAAGCAACAACGCTCGTTCCGAACCGATGATCAAATACTGACTGTTCTTCTGATAATAGTTTGGCTCGTGTAGCACATACGTCATGCTATCTAACTGCTCAATCTCATACCATGAATCTGCGCTCTGCCCTTGTTTTCGTTTGATTTCGCTGACAACCAATTTGTATCAACTCCTTACTCTTTTTTCTATTCATTTAACGCATACTAGTATTTCAGTCCTCAGTAAGGACATGTATACACAGGAAACAAGAAATCCTACAACCCTTAATCTAATCTTATAACAATGGATTCATAAAAGTAATCAACAATTCAATGAAAGAAATGAAGCGAATCTTATGGCATCAAGAGCTTTGAACGATTACGAAAAAAGATTTGGTGGCCCAAACGGTTCGAGCAGTGCTAGACTAGCCTAGCACTGCTCGATGTGATACCTAATGCAACTCAGCTATTAAAAACTGAATATGCTGCATTAAGCTCGATCGTATGACGTGAATCTCGTAAAAACGAATCACTCATCCTCATTAAAAATATATCTACTCAAAAAGCGATTACGAAACATCCCATTCGGGTCATACTTATTTAGCAGTAACTGAAATGAAGACATCTTTTCGTAAAGGGACTGTATTTTTTCAGGTGAGGTCGTAAACAATTTTCCCCAATGTGGCTTCGCTTGAAAAGGTTCGAGCTTAGCTTCGATGAGTGGGAGCACCTGCTGAACATCCGCCCATTTATCTTGCCACGTGAAGTGAATCGCAACCGAATCCTGCTTATAAGACGGGCTCATCCAAAGCTCGTCTTTTGCAATGGTCCGTACTTCTGATATGAGTAGATGTGGTGCGATATGTTCACGGATGTCACTAAGTGCACAAAGAGCTTCATATGCATGCTCACGAGCAAAGATATATTCACTTTGCAGCTCTTGACCTTTACTCGGGGTAAAATTCATTCGGAAATGCGGCACGCGATCTAGCCAATCTCCTTCCACACCTAACTGAGCTGTACAATTCTCTGCTCCGACGCCAGGTACAGGATGGAGATTTTCTGTGGCCACTTTTGCGCCATTAAAATCCTCTCCAAACGAAAAAGCTTGACCATCCGTCACCTTGCTTTTCAGCCACACCTGATTAATCGTTTCGTCCTGCCAATCCATGAATAGACTAACACTATAAGCACTGGAAAAGATCGTATCAAAATCGTGAGCTAGTTGCGCTAATGGAAGATTTTCGTATACATCCTGCCTCATTTGATAACTTGGAACGATATCTAGTGTTAGTTTTGTGACAACACCGATTCCACCTAATCCCACAACCGAACCATAGAATTCCGCTCCCGAAGTTTCCCTCGAAAACGTGACAAGGCTTCCATTAGCAGTTACGACTTCCATTGCAGAAACAGCTGCAGCTAAATTTTGATTATAATTACCTGAACCATGTGTAGCTGTTGCACAAGCGCCAGCAACCGATATATGGGGAAGGGAAGCAAGGTTTTGTAATGCATAGCCATGTTGATGAAGCTCATGACAAAGGTTCCCATACTTGATTCCAGCCTCCACCGTTACGGTTTTTTTCTTCTTATCAATGTATAAGACCTTGTTCAGCTTATGCAACGATACGAGATTCTCATCCGAATCTGCGATACTATTGAACGAGTGACGCGTTCCGACTACACGTAGCTTTGTTACCTTTGAGACTAATTGTTGAAGATCTTCAATCGTTTCAGGTTCATGCCAGTTACTCGTACTGTATTGTAGATTACCTGCCCAGTTCTTTTGCATATAGAAGTTCCTCTCTTTTCTTATCTGATTAGAAAAAATTTTCAAACAATATAGACTCCTCTAAAATAGCATGAATAGAGGTGAAAAGGAACAATTCTGTTGCTTTTTTTGTTTCGCTAAACGAAAGAAGTAGGAGAACCCTCCCTATGATTTTTTAGTGTGTTGATTGACCCGTTATTTAAGCCCTCTTACCTCCAGTAATGTACACGTAACCCTTGTAAAAGAACTCCTCCATGGAACCCACAACATCTCCTAATGCGGCAGGATATCCATCGCATCTTCTCTATGAATTTTAGAATCACACTCGTTAATGTTCCGCTAAATCCAAATGAATGAACCTCTGTTCTTCTCACATTGTGTCTAAGACTTTACTTCACAGCATCACTGGTCTCCTCTCTAGATGCCCTTACTCGTCTGCATCAATTAATCAAATCCTGTCTTCAAAGCCACCGCGTTCAGCACGTTTCTGTTTTCGAACACTCTCGCTTTCAGCCGGATCAATCCCTTCAAGCTTACCAAAAGCATAGACACCCTACAGCAAGTCAGCCATTTGAAATATCGTTTAACAACACCTCACCACAATTCATCCCAACATTAAAACCGTCTGGTAAGAAATGAACTTGTTGAAGATTGCGGCCTTCTTAAATCAAGGATCAAACTAATTCAACTAACTTGTCATATAACTTACTCTCTTCATTACTTCCAGTGGTTTTCATCCTTATAATAGGAATACCATGCTTCGCTAAAATCTCGTCCTTCATCTTGTCTCGTTTCAACTGAACTGGTTTGTCTGCGTGATATGCATGTCCATCGACCTCAACGACTAGTATTGGCATTTTGTCCAACTTGTTAAAAATAACGAAATCAGTATGTGTCAAAACATTCATTGCGTATTTTCGTTCAGCATCAGTCAGATGTTCTGTATCCTTAATTAGCATTCTTAATGGTTGATGAAGCACATAACGAAGGTTTTGAAATTCTTCCCTACTTAACACCTTTTTAATGACTATATTCATCAGATTCTCAGAATCGTATTGAGACACTTTTTTATTTGTTTTCATGACTTCAAGCAACTTGTCTGAGTAACTACTATATAGTAAGTCAAATACCGAATAGACCTTACTTTCTATGACTTCAAAGTTATTGTACTGAATAAATTTCACAAGATCTCCTATGTTCGTGCCTTTCCAATTCTCGCTGCCTTCTGCTACGACGACAATTAATTGATCCACTGCCCTAGAAACGGCTACATTGATTAGGTTCGGATTATCAACGAAATCATTTTTCTTAATTTCATTAGAGACTGTCGATAAAATAATAACATCTCTCTCCCGTCCTTGGTATTTATGAACCGTGTCAGCTTCGATATTTTGGGAGCCCACCTTCTGAAGTTCATTTGCTTGTTGACGATAGGGGGATATAACCCCCAATGATCTATTTTGATTATCACTATTCTGCTGTGGAATGATTTCATCAAAGATAATATCAATCTGACGTTGATTGAAATTCCCTCTCGCATGATTTCCTTTAGATGTTTTATATAGAATCATTGGTTTATCATGATCCTCACTATCTTTTAACACAATTAGTTCATTATTATAGAACTTTTGGTTACAAAACTCGATAATCTTAGGATGGCAGCGGTAATGCTCTTTCAGCAACGTTTTAGGAATATCCTTATATAATGTCTGAACGGATGACAACAGACTTTTATCTACATAATTGTAAGCTGGATTTAGGTTGTATTTACTGAATATCCTATTAGCAATCTCAGCTGCTTCACCTGAGACAACATTCGGTAGCTGTTTAAGATCTCCTACAATGACAGCTCTTCTCGCACAAGACAATGATAAAGCCCCTGTTACTACATCGACCTGTGAAGCTTCATCGATTAATACATAGTCAAAGAGATAATTCTTTGCTGCACAATTCCTTAATGAATGAGTTGTACTTAAGATGACTTGATAATCATTAATGAACTGATCAAAGTTTTTCCATAGTACATCTTTTGAAAAGCTTGTCCTTTTATCTTTATTTCCATAAGTATCAGCTAATTTAGCCTTAAATAATTTCATTGAATCATCACTATAATCGTTCATGGCAACATCAAAATTAAAATGATCTAATTTTTTCTCCAAATCATCGATATTACGTTGCAGCTCGTTCTTTTTAGCATCGTAATACATCTTCTGCAAGTCTGAAATAATAGTTTCAGGTGAATATCGATAAAACTTAAAATGATATATACCAAAAGCAAATACATTGTACACTTTTCTCATAAAAGGAATAGGCCCCTGCTCAATCAAACGCTCATACTGTAGCAAAAAATTTAATATCTTACCAGAATTAAGACGTGAAAGTGCATTTTTATGAAGGTGCTCTAGCCTAGAATCTGAATAATATTGGTTAAAGTATTCCATTTCTGTCTTCAATGTTGAAAGTTCCTGTTTCAATCTCGCCTGCTTGTTCTTATGTGCTAGCATTTCATTTAACTTTAACTGTGAAGCCCCCAAGCTACGCTTAATAGATTGGAAATCATCAGGAGTTAGCTTCCAATCACTCATTTCTGGGTACTCTGTCTTTTGTTCTTCAAAAAATCGTTCTCTGTTCTTTTTACTGCCTAAGTATGCAGCAATAAAACCAACTTCATATTTCTCAAGCTTTTCAAGAACATTTGCGGTTGCTGAGTTATTGTTTGAAACAATCGCAACAGTTTTCCCGTTCATAATGGCATTGGCAATGATATTTAAAATGGTCTGTGTTTTACCAGTTCCAGGAGGTCCCTCTATCACACAAAGTGGCTCAATCATAGCGGTTTCCGTTGCGGATTTTTGACTGAGGTTAAATCCAAAAGGAAAAATGACTTGTGGTTCATTCTTGTCCCCTTCTAAAGACCTTCCTTCCAGATAGGCCGCAAGCACACTATGCGGACTAATTGCCGAGATCCCACTATACTGCTTTCCTAAAAAGCTTCCTTTGCCGTCATCATCAACACTGACATGCTCCGCCAACTCTTTCAAATAGTCAAAGCATGTCGCGGCATCTGCATTCAAACTAGTTTCTTCGATTCGTAATACAGAACTAGTGTAGATCTTTTGAAATCCATTATTAAATATAAGTCTCGTATATTCCCCAAAATCTAAAATCTGAAAAATACCTGATATAGGTTGATTGTCGACATAAACGATTTTAGTATCTGGCTCAATACTTTTCGCGTTCCTGTACCAAACTACATTTTGATCATTATAATCATACGCCTTACCAGAATCGTAAGTAACTCTCCATTTCCCATTCGATCGCTTGCAATATTTTATTTTCTCTGTTTGATCCTGATTCTTGACAAGAATCAGGTTTTCTTGTATATTCAACGGCGTCATTCACCCCATAAATGTCTTCTAGCAAAAGATTATTAGTCGTTTTTACCCATTTCTACTATTATTTCCACAAACCTCCGAACAACCTTGCAGTTCACCCACTTTTAACTTATGACTTATCTTATGTCTCCTTAGTAATTGACTTTACTCTTCTACGTCAATTAAAAAGATTCTCTCTTCAAAGCCTCCGCGCTCTGCACGTTTCTTCTTCCGAACATGCTCAATTTCATTCGGTTCAATTCCATCAATGACACCAAGTGCGTATACAACCTCTAAAAGATCCGCCATTTCTCCCATTCGTTCTTCTCTCGATTTCGCTTGTAGCAGCTCATCCATTTCTTCTATTAGCTTTCTTTGTAGTTCTAGTTCGTATGTAGACTTGTCAAGAGTACTCGTCCTGAATTTTTTACCGCTATTTTTAATAATCTCTGGAATTTTATCTCTTACTAGTTTGTTGTATGTGAGAATTGGATAGTCCTCCTGTTTTAGTTTAAGATTTTGACTTCTTAAAGCGATTAGGATGTTTTATGAACCATGTTTTTTCATTAACTGCTTCTCTCTCCAAGGTAGGACTTTTCGATTAAACCATTCAATATCCTTGCAGGTAATTTTACGCTTATCGGCCTCTAAACGGGCTTGTCTCGTGAATTTTGAAGTTGTTATGAATTCAGCAAGTACACATCCATAATTTTTCCTTGCTGAATCTAACTCTCTAATATAGTTCACACCAATGTTATTATCTTTTTTGTAGTGTTTAATTTGAATAGCAATGTCTGTATTGTGATGACGATTAAAAATAACAAGGTCAATACCACCATCTGCTCCTTCTGGTGTTTTTCTTGGTTTGTATCTGTTGCTTTTAAAATACATGTAGCAAAGTTCTTCAATTTCTCTCCACGAAAGTTGCTCCAAAGGTAGTGTCATTATCGTGTGTTCATCTCTTAAAATATTTGGATTTGATCTCTTGACTGTTTGGTCTTTCTTTGTTTGTTTGAAACCTATGTAGGGGTTTTTATTCTTATTTTCCTTTTTTCGCATATCTGGAACAGCTCTCATAGCTAAACTTCCAAACACTACAGAAGCAACTATAACACCGATAAAATAATGATAAGATAAGTTAAAATAAAAAACGATTGCTAATCCCGTGATCATTATTAAACCGCCAACTGCTCCATTTACTGTGTCCATTCGTTTACTTCTACTTTCTGCCATAATATAAATCCCCTTTTTGATTTCTAATTAATTTTTGACCTTTAAAATACAACATCTGTTCTCAAAGAACCTCAATCTCGCTGTTCACCTTCTCAAACTCTAGTTCAACCAAGTGAACATGTACCCTCAACTCTTTATTAAATTTAAATATATCGACAAATTTCTTTAACTGATAAAACATATGTCTCCCTTTCTACTTAACTAGTTTATAAGCTTCTTTCAATTCCACTACTCCAACAAACTTCCCCTCAATACCCAATAATTTGATATAATATGAGTATATTTACTTATCATAAACAAATTCCCTACATAAATAAAGGAGTCTGCGATGTCTTTTCTAAAAAATATGTATAAAATTCTCACTGATACGAGAGAAATTACAAAGCCAGTAACACTTAAGGATATATTAACGTAGAAACGAACGATCCCAATATAGATGTAACAAATCACTTAAAGCTCTTCTCTATCGGACAAACCGTTGAAAAAAGCGAATTATTTGAATTACAGCACTCCATGTTCATCTTGCATGATGTGTACTTAGAATTTGAGGAATATAAACCACAGCTTGACTTCGTAATTGTTACACACAAATTCATTCTTGTTCTTGAAGTAAAGAAGCTCTTAACTCAGAATTAAGTGACCGCCCTTTTTCAGAAAAAATTAACAATTAATGGTGGCTTTAAAACAAGTCCATTTTGGTTAAATGGTAGCATTTCCTCTAACACTGAATGGAACAAGCAAACAATTGAGAAACGAAGCGAGGCTCTTGCTGCAAGAGCTATTGACGTATGACAGTTACCACATTTACCTGAAGACACATTAAATCTATATCGCAGGGAAGTTTTCATGATTAAGAAATGAAGAAAACCGCTATTAGTAACGGTTTTCTTCTAATTAGTGTTATGATTATTGTAGAATTAATATTTGGAGGCCTTACCTTGAAAAAAACAGTAAAAGTCGTAGCAGCCATCATCGAAAACGATGACAACGAAATCATGTGCGCCCTAAGATCCCCTGACATGGCAATCCCCAACATGTGGGAGTTTCCAGGTGGAAAAGTAGAAAAAGGCGAAGACCTTTTCACTGCACTTAAGCGGGAAATTGATGAAGAGTTACAATGTCAAATTGAAACGTTGGATGTATTCAATGACCACACACATGAATACGAAACATTCATTATCAATCTTATCTCAATTAAAGCCAAAATTGTTGGAGGAACACCTTTAGCAAGCGAGCATTCTAAATTGATTTGGTTGAAACGAGAGAACCTTAATTCACTTAAATGGGCTCCGGCTGATATACCGGCGGTGGAACAATTAATCAACGAAAAATAGTCTTCTCAAATGAGAAGACTATACTTTTTCTACAAACTCTGTGTAAATTCGAGATGGAATTTCATGTTCTAGTTCTAGCTTGACGGTAATAGGCTTTTCTCCTTCATATTCCACGGTGTTCCCTCTTCCAATGTAAATAAAAGGTTCTCTTTGTCCATCAATTTCCTTATACTTTCGGACAAACAAATGAAGCGATATGCCTCTGTCTTTATTAAAAATGATATTCTTCCCTCGCTCTGTCCCTTGACTTGTCTGATTCGGCGATTGCCACTGGAAGTAGTTCTGATCAATAAATTTATCCTTATAGTTCAGACGTTCCTCGACGCTTTCCTCTTTATGCAAATCAATAAATAAGAAGAAGTCATTTTCATTCGCTAATAAACCAGACCCTCGGAAAGCCGTATGAATTTTACGATAATTACACAAAAGAGCTGTATCTATCATCTGATATTGTTCATAGAGTTTGAAATGTGGAACACCGTAATTTACGGTCTTGAATTCCTTCTCATAACGAAACAGGCCATACATAATAGTATCCTCTATATACTCGCGGTACACATCATTCTCTAACACACGGTTAAAAGCCTCAGTCTTCACTAAAATACCATTATCATGATCAAATAACTTCAACTTCCCTTTTTTCTGAACATTATCATAATAGTCTTGGTTTAAGTATTCAAATGCATGACGGACGCTATCGACAGCGACATCATCAACATATTTCAAAATCTCATGTCTCGCCTCTTCCACAGTAACCGAGTCATTTGTGAGTAAGTACTTACCTATCACAAACTCATAAATACGTTTTAATGGAAGCTTACTAGATAGCTCTTTTAATGCTCCTTCAAATGCATTATCCAGAAGTAATTCCTTTATGTGGTCATCTTTTTCAACCTTCGCTACAAACTGTAAATACGATTTTTCACGGTCTATAAACTTTACCGGATCAGGAGAACCATCATATTTTAAGTAATCGACTAAATATAACGGAATATGACCTTGGTTAAGTTTCTTAAACTCAAAATATTCCTCTTTTAAATACCTCATAGATTTAAAATTCTCATTATCAATTTGTTCAAGTATCCGTTCCTGGGAGATCTTATCCATCTGAATATGCGTTGCGCCAGGTATATTCGCAAAACCTGTTGAAATTGCAACCTTCAAGCTTTCCTTGTCATAGTAACGACTACCATTTAAAGCAATGGCGATTAGGAATGTTTTGCTATGATTCCCGATAAAGTCTAGAACCGTTAAGAATGTTTTGCTTTGATGCTTTCGCAAGCCACGCCCTAACTGTTGAATAAATACAATCGGTGAATTCGTCGGTCGAAGCATCAACACTTGATTTACAGAAGGAATATCAACACCCTCGTTAAAAATATCAACAGTAAAAATAAACTCTAGCTCATCGTCTTCATTCTCAAGCTTCTGAATGTACGTTGACCGTGATTCAACACTATCTTCCCCAGACAAGCAAATACTTTTATATCCTCTTTTGTTAAACTCATCTGTCATGTACCGAGCATGCTCAACGGTCGCACAGAAACCTAAACACTTTCGCTTCTCGCCATCATGACCGTAAAAGTCCACCTTCTCAATAATAAATTCAACTCGCTCATTTACTTTCAAACGTTTCGTAATTTCCGCCATATCATCAATATCAACATCACTTAAATCAATACCTTCAATATCAGTAATACCAAAGTAATGAAACGGAATAACTAACTCATCCTCAAGTGCATCATGTAGACGAACCTCTAACGCAACATTGTTGTTAAAAAGCTCAAAAACATTGATATGATCACTTCTCTCAGGAGTTGCAGTCATCCCTAACGTAAACTGTGGCTTAAAGTAATCAATAACAGCTTGATAGCTAGGACTCGTCGCATGATGCGCTTCATCTAGAATAAGATAATCAAACTCATCTGGCTTAAACTCAGTGTAATAACGAGACATCGTTTGAATCGTAGCAAATAAGTAATCTGCATTCTTATCTTTGTTACTACCTGTAAACAAACCAAAGGAGATGCCCTGATTAGGGATTAACGTTTCAAACGTTTCTTTTGCCCGCTTAAGAATTTCTTCTCGATGAACGAGAAAAAGCACTTTCCTCGGAGAGAAATTCTTCACATCAAATGCAGACATATACGTCTTCCCTGTCCCTGTAGCCGCAATAACAAGCGCCTTCTCTTCACCGATCGAACGAATTCGATCTAGGTTCTCCATCGCACGTTTTTGCATACGGTTCGGAATGATGTAATTTGGCTTTTGAGGATTTTCAAAAATAAGAGATTGTGTCATAGAAGAACTGACTAGCTTACTTAAGAAATCTTCATAGTTTTGTATGAAGTCATCATTCGCTTCAACACTATAGTCCCAAATGGAATTGTATTCTTTAATAACATCCTTCATAAAACTGGCATCACTTTTAGAGATAATCTGTACGTTCCACTCCACATTACTCTTCAGTGCACTTTGCGTTATGTTCGACGAGCCAATGATTACTTTGAAGCTGTCTTCGTATTCAAATATGTATGCTTTCGTATGAAACCCAATTTCTTTATCCGTTACAAATACTTTGAGATCAATGTTTTCGAATTCATTGATTTTTTTGAGTGCCTTGGCATCTGTAAAATTTAGATAGGTTGAGGTAATTATTTTACCTTTAATGTTCTTTTCATTGGCTTCTTTGAAGGAATCTAGTAGAAGCTGCAGGCCGCTGTAGTTAATGAATGCGACGCTGAAATAGAACTGTTTGCATTGTTCTATTGATTTGGTTAGTTCGTTTAGTAGGTTTTTGTTGCTGGAATTGACGATTAGTTGTTTTTCGTTGGTCATAGTGGGCTCCTGTAGAAATCTTATAATTGTAGTTATTACCTAATTTTAACATTATTTTTGTTTTTGAGAAAAGGATTTATGAA
>NZ_BAUU01000052.1 GCF_000513115.1 Halalkalibacter hemicellulosilyticusJCM 9152 | reverse complement strand
CTACAATTTTTTACATCTATAATTTCCATTATATATTAATTTAAATTTTATTTAATAATATCATCTGGACAAAAAATTCATTTACACAAAGAGTAGAAAAATAAACAAAAGAAACTTAAGCAAGCTTAAGTTTCTTTTGTTTATAGTTTTTTACAATTTTCTTAGAGATTATTGTTATATTCAATAAACCCTATATACATCTGGACATTCGGATTCAACAGGTGAGTAGAAGCAATGAAGTTTATATCGGCCACTGTTCCACTGATTCCACCACTGGGCAGGGCAAGTGCCATTCAAACCATAGTGCTCGTTCTGCTGGATGATGTCTTTCACCATTAATTATTCGTTCTGCTAATCTGATTTCTTTTTCTCTTGCCCTTTGATAAAAGTATGGATGGTGTACGGCTTCAAATCCTCCAGGGGACTGCCAAACCATTCGTTCTACAGAATTAATATCAACAAAATCTAAACACCTTACTCGTACTCTATTTACACAAACATTGGCGACTAATAACATTCCTTGCTCCCCTTCACCTTCTGCTTCCGCACGGATAAGTCTTGCTAGAAGTCTTTTATCATTATAACTTGCCTTTATTACAGCCATGATGCCCTCCTTTGCATAAACTAAGTCATACTTAAATACTATTCATTAAAGCCATGATAAATACTCAGCAAGTTTTTTTATTTAACCATCCCGGTATCAATTATTTTAACGGTAACACTAGGGGTAACATTCACCCTGTCAATTGTCTTGGGCCAGTCCAAGTTTTTCCATGTTTGATAATCCATTTTTTGTTTTATATACTTTCCTAAACCGAGGTTATCTATTTGATGTTCCTTCATAGTTTCCAATATATCTCGTATTTGATTTTCAATATTTTCTTGAATGTAATTCTCTAATGCTTCTATTTCTTTTTCATTAGTGATGTCTTTATTTCCTTGGTATTCCAGTAAGAAGCCTTTAAAATCAATGGACAACTTCACATCTATTTCTTCTTTATCTCCTAGTGTAACATCTATACTTCTTTTATTCGTTAAAAAACTAAATAATACTTTTTCTTCTTCGTTTTTAATTAATAAATCACCTTCTTTAAACTCTCCAGTTAGTAAAAAAAAGATTCTTGCTTGTATGGCTGGTATGGTTGTTTTTAACTGGTCACCACTAAATAACCCTATTCCGTCCGACATTATTCCGTCTTCCGATTGTAAAATAATAGGAGCAATAGGATCAATAGCATCGTCTAGGTAATCTTTTGCAAATTTATGTATATCCATTTCAGGAATTGTATTTAACCTTGCTTCTTTTTTTAGAAGATTTTCGATTACAGTGTCAACCATTTTATATTCTGGATAGTCCTTTGATAATAATTGTTTTGGATTGCTTTTTACTATTGACAGTTTTTCTGTAGGTCTTAAAACAGGGTCTCGATAAAATGTGTCAATTAAATCCCATACTCCCTTTTCTGCTAGTTTCTCTCCAATTAAAATACTTCGAACTTGCCCGAAAACTAAATTTTTATCTGTTTTTTTACTTAAAAATATTCTTGATTCCTTCGTAGTTTCAACCACTGTAGTGATTGTCTGTTGTTTTAGGGTTTCTGCTACTGGTAGAGATATTGTCACTTCAAGTTTCCCTGAATTTTCTCCTTCTTCAATTAACTCATAACCTATTGTATGAATAAACCCTAACTCTTCTACAATTTTTTGGTCCCTACACCCCGGTAGTAACAACAATATTAGAATAATTAGTAAGATTCTAGACATGTTTTCTCCTTCTTTTTAAAAATATAATTGTCAATACTAACAGTGGTAAGAAAATGGATATTAGTATTTGAACTTTTGCTAATAAAAATAACAAAGAAGTAAGTTCATTTTTGGTGACAAATGGTAATGTCACTAAGTATCCAACTACCAATAATACAAAAGCACTACGTTGAGCACTCCACTTAACAACTCTTTTAAACGTAACTAAACTAATCCATATATACATCGTTATAGTAATTATTAACTTCAAATAAAATAATATAAAAAATACGGAGTCCAATCGTTCAATAAAGTCAAATTCTATATACTGCAATAAATTTATTACGGGATAAACTTGATAATTTAATTGTTGGAAACTATTAAACCCGTAACAAAAAATTGTTACACTCAAATATAGTAATGTGGTATACAGGTGCCCCAAAAACACGTATTTAAAAACCTTTTTCTCTTTTTTTATGTAAGGAAACAGGAATAGTGTTACTTCAAACCCTAGAAATGCTGTATATACCTCTATCATGCCTCCATAAAAGTCATTATGTTCATTAAAAACAAAGGTAGAAAATTGCAAAAAAGAGAAATCGGGAACAAAATAAATTAAAAGGAATATCATTGGTGCTGATAAGAAGAAAAACAATGTAGAGACGTGAGCAATTGTTACGATTCCACTTGTCACAAGGTAGTACGTAAGAATTAATGTTAACAGTACAAACCATTGTAAATTTGTTTGTGGAAAGTATAAAAACTTCATAACATGTACATATTGTTTTGCAACTGTAATGGAAAGAACGGACCAAAATATACTCAAACAAAGATACAAAGGTTTGGCAATAATATTCACCTTTGAAAAAGAAGTCTCGATTGTTTGAAAAATTGAACTTCCTTTATTAAAATAATAAATTCCAGCAATTAATCCAATTTGAATCATAGCAAAAACTGAAATGGGTATAATCATTAACCAACCATTATATCCAAAATAATTGGCTATCATGTTAGGTAACATAAAGAGCACTATACCTGTTTGAGTCATATAAGTAATAAAAAAGAGATAGAACGGTTTCAATTTTTCAGTTTGCATATAAGGCTCCCTCCTTCACCTATTTCCTAAAAAACTGATAAGGAGCACGAATGATGGTATCTTTTATATCCTTCAAAGATAGTGGGGATATAGGCTTTAAATAATACTCCCCTAAATTCTTTAACCTGCAGAGGTGAATCACTATAATAGTAAATCCAAAAATGATCCCAAAAAACCCAAAAATGGATGCAAGAATAATAAAGAAAAATCGAGTAATTCTTAAAGATGCTGTCATTATGATATGTGGTACTACAAAAGATGATATGGCAGATACAGAAACTACAATAATTAGAACATTGCTTGTAAAACCAGCCTCTACTGCCGCGGTACCAATTACTATTCCCCCAACTATGCCAATTGTTTGTCCAATTTTAGAAGGCAGTCTTGCTCCTGCTTCTCTTAACAATTCAATAATACCTTCAATAATTAATGCCTCAATTACTGGATTAAATGGTACTTTACTTCTTGATTGAATATACTCATGAAGTAATTGAACAGGGATAATCTCATAATGAAACATTGACACTGCTACATATAAAGCGGAAGCGAATAATGTTATAAATAGTGCAGCAAATCTTAATAACCTAGATAAAGTACCAAGTAACCACCGTTGATTATAATCATCTGGCGATTGAAAGAATTCAAAGAAATTTGTTGGGGTTGATAATGAGTAGGGACTGCCATCCATTAAACAAAGAACTCTGCCCTCAAGTAACTTAGATGTCGAGACATCTGGTCTCTCCGTCGTAAAATACTGCGGAAAAACAGATAACGGCTTCTTGTCTAAATACTGTATAATTTGATTTAAGTCATTAACTCCTTTTGTATCAATGTTATTGATCTTTTCTTGCAATCCTTTAACTAATATAGGAGAAGTAACCCCCTCAATATATAACAAATACATTTTCGTTTGTGTGATGGTACCTATGTTATAACTAAGAACTTTTAAATAGTCTGATTTAATCCTTCTCCTAATCATAGACAAGTTAGTTCCAATATCTTCTATAAAGGCTTCTTTGGATCCTACAATTACTGTTTCAATTTCTGCTGGAGTAACACTTCTTGTTTTAGGAACATAAATATCCACTGCATACGCAAGTGAATTTTGGTATATTATTAATGCTTTTCCTTCAAGTACTCCCTTAACCATTAAATTAATATCTTCTTCTTGTTGATATTGTTTTCTTCTTAATATAATTTTTACTTCCTCATCATTTGTATTTGAAAAAGGTTGTAAAATGTTATTTTTCAACTCTTCTTCCCCTACTAGATGACCAAAATATAATACCTCAATTTTCAACTCTGGAAATGTCCTAATTACTAAGTCATCACAATAATCTAATCGATCTTTGACATGTACAGATAAGTTTTTATTTATGTACATAATATCCTCTCAAAATGTTAGTTTACAGTTAGCATTACAAAATTATGGTATTGTTATTCATAATTATTTATGTTGGTTATAGTAAACATGTTATTACAAAGATTGACCAAATAATCTTTTGTTAATTGTAAAACAAAAAAGACAAGTTATTTAACCTGTCTCTCAATAAGCACTAAGAATAAAATATATACCTTTTGTTAACAACATTGAGTAAACTTATTCATAATACTATAATAGGGTTTTCAATATTTCATTTTCCAATGTTATCTCGACCCTCCGCTTTACCACTATTTATGGTACGGTTCCCCCCGCACGATCCGAAACGCCCGATACACCTGCTCCACCAACACCAACCTCATCAACTGATGCGGAAACGTCATCTTCGAAAATGACAGCGCTTCATTCGCGCGTTTCATAACTTCATCACTTAAGCCAAGTGATCCACCGATGATGAAGGTGATCTTGCTTTTGCCATAGGTCGCAAGCTTATCAAGATTTTCGGCGAGTTGTTCAGATGTGAGCATCTTGCCTTCGATCGCGAGGGCGATGACGTGGGCGTCTGGATGGGTCTTGGCGAGGATGCGTTCGCCTTCTTTTTGTTTGACCTGCTGCATTTCGGTTTCGCTTAATTGTTCAGGGGCTTTTTCGTCGGGGACTTCGATGATGTCGATTTTGGCGTAGGAGCGAGGCGTTTTTCGTATTCGGCGATGCCTTGCTTTAAATATTTTTCTTTGAGCTTCCCGACTGTGATAATCGAGATATTCACATTGTTCACAACCTTTTTATTATTTGTCCACAGGTTTTATCCACATATCAACATGTGGATTTGCTTATTTTATCGTGTAAATCGGTTCGTTTTTGCAAAAACTACATGTTGTGGACAGTTTTTCGTTCTGTTCGATTTTGTCGACGATTGGCGGATGCTCTGTTTCATCGACTACTATATCTAGTGCTAGTTCAATATGTTCTTCACACGCGTAATACATCAAGGCAACATCCTTTCACATTTTTTCATTATATCATACCCACAATTCGCTTGTGGATGAATTCTATTTATTCAACCTCGAAGCACTTTGCGTTTAGCTTGGAATGATGCGACCCTTGAATCAAACACTTATCTCCATAAAGAAAAGCTATCCACAAGAGGATGACCTCTCATAAATAGCTTCTCTTATCTATAATTAAAAGCTTTGCTGTTCGCTAAGCTGTACATTGACCTCTCGACGTTCGCCGTCGCGGTAAATCGTGACGACAATTTCTTCTCCGATGTTCGTTTCTGTGTATAAATATTTACGGAGATCATGACCGTCGTTGATTTCCTCACCTTCAATTTCAACAATCACGTCATATTCCTGGAAGTCTGCTCGATCGGCTGGGCTTCCTGGTGAAATACTCGTAATGACAACACCAGCTGTAACGCGTTCTGGTAGGTTTAATGTTTCTTGCCAATGATAGCTCGCAATTTCGCTTAATGAGCGAATACCGACACCCAATTGCGGACGTTGTACTTCACCTAAACGCTCAAGATCCTCAATAACAGGAATCGCTATTTCTGTTGGGATCGCAAAGCCAATTCCTTCTACGGCACTCTGAGCGATTTTCATCGAATTAATCCCAATCACTTGACCTTCAATATTAATCAGTGCTCCACCACTATTACCAGGATTAATCGCTGCATCGGTTTGCATGACCTCCGCATACCAATCAACTTGACCATTTCCAGTTAAATCAACCGGAATGCTTCGTTCTGTTGCACTAATAATTCCTTGCGTCACCGTACTAGAGAATCGGAGACCGAGTGGGTTTCCAATCGCAATCGCTGGTTCACCGACACGTAGCAAGCGTGAATCTCCAAACTCAGCAACCGTATCAACGTCGCTCCCATCTATTTCAAGGACGGCTAGATCGGTAATGACATCACTCCCTAATAGCTCTGCTGGGACTCGCGTGCCATCCGTTAAGCTCACTTCAATTTCTCGTGCATTTTCTATCACATGGTGGTTGGTCACGACAAAGGCTCGATCTCCTGCTTTCTTATAAATCACTCCTGAGCCCGTACCCTCCTCAGTAGATCCTTGCTCAAAGAAGCTCGCCTGTCTCGTATCAACGATAATACCGACGACCGCATCTGAAACCTTGTCAACCGCATTCGTCACATCTGAATTAACATCGACATTCACGGTCCGCAACGAATCGTCAGCTTGCTCTCCACTCTCTATCAATCCCGATTGTTCATCAGCCGAATCTAGGAATGAAAGATATCCGACATTCGCTAGAGTTGGAATCGCTAATAAGACAATAAGTCCACCAACGACCGCACCAAAAAAAGCCATCAACAACGAACTGCCACGCTTAGGTGCTGGCGGCTTTTGGCGTTGCATCTCCGTTACGTGATCATCATAATACCCCATAATCAACTAACCCCTTTCAACTTTATTCTATTATTTCCTATAGCAGGCTCACCTGCTTTAGACAAAAAACACCTTATACTTATTATTATAAGGAGGTGTGAATAAAATACTAGAACTTCGCTTACTTTTAGGATATTTTTGACGGTTGTTTCATATTTACCATATAAATATGAGTCATTGTGTAACTGGTTATGTACAGACACCATATTAAGTGGAACGTCATTCCGCTATTTGCTCCAACATGACCATTTTAAACACGTTTTGGCATTTTCGTTCCTTTATTCAGCGATTTGAGCTTCGACCCTTTTTGCCTTTTTACAAATTAACGGCATACGGATTCCTCTTCATTCTCCTATTAGGCATATTCTTTGTTTTAGCGGCATGAGGATCCGAATTCATATAGACTCGTTGTTATCCATCTATTCCCTTTACGATATATATAAAACGCCTGATACAAGACAAATTCTCATATCAGCCTGCTACTCTCCCTCATTTAAAAACCATCTATGAAACAACCGCAAGCGGCGTCGGCTTATGCGGGTCAGTATCGTAAAGCTCAAATTGCTCGCCAACCGCCATTCCTTGCTCCTTTAACACTTGCTCGACCGAAAGACGGGCTAAATCCTTCATATTGTTATCTAAGCTTAAGTGCGCAAGGTAAATGCGCTTCGTATTATCGCGTATAACATCAGATAAGGCAAGAGCCGCATCCTCATTCGATACGTGACCGACATCACTTAATATACGTCTTTTCACACTCCACGGATACTTGCCCATTCTCAGCATATTCATATCGTGATTTGATTCAAAGATGAACATATCTGCGCCTTCAATCGTCCCTTTAATTCGTTCACTAACATAGCCCATATCCGTTGCAAGCACAAGCTTCTTGCCGCCATGATGAAAAGCAAAGAACATCGGCTCAGCCGCATCGTGTGACACCGCAAATGACTCGACATCCAGATCACCGAAGCTCTTCACTTCGCCTGTATGGAAGATGAATTTTTGCTCTGTTGCGATTTGGCCAAGCTGAGAATCCATTGCCTGCCATGTTTTTTCGTTTGCATAGATTGGGAGCTTATGCTTCCTCGCGAAAATCCCGACTCCTTTTATATGATCACTATGCTCGTGACTCACAACGATTCCATTCAATTCCTTTGGATCACGCCCAATTGTCGTAAAGAGCTCGTCCATCTTCTTTCCACTTAAGCCAGCATCGATTAACAAACGCTCTGTTTCGGTTTCCACATAAACAGCATTGCCTGTACTACCACTAGCTAGAACACTAAAGCGTAACGTCATCCAATCTTCCTTTCTCCTTTTGTTCCCCTCTATTACGTCAGATGCTGTACGGAGCTATTAATCGCATGAACTAAATAGATTTCCTCTTCAACCGTTACTCTCCACATTGGAGCAAACACTTGAACGTCACCAGCTGGACTAAAAAAGCTATAATAGCCAAACTGAACATCTGTAATCGTATCGTTCATTCCAATTAGCTGATCACTCCATAGCTTTTCAATCGCCTTTAAGCTCGAGAGCATCTCTGGTTCATTATCTGGCTGTTCTTCAAATTCAAAATAACGCTGTTCATATGATACCACTTCACGATCATCATTTAAATACAGCCTTAACGGCTCATCATCGAATGTATAGGCTGTATAATCCTCGTAAGCCTGGTATAAATATAATGATTGAGTCTCCGATTCATACCCACCAAAGCGATAATCCATACCGTTAAACACATAAGAAGATAAGAACTGAATTAAATCCTCAAAGAACTGCTCCTCCGAGAGGAAGAAAGGCTCCTCTAAAACCGATTGAATCGCATGCTCCTCTCCCATTTCAATTAATTGACCATTTGTGATGAGTTCATCCTCTTCAAATGGAACGTGCTTTCCAACGATTAATGGGCTTAAGATTTCCACCTCAGGAAGCTCGACATCAATGGTAACATTGTTTTCACTAAGCATTTCTTGAATCGTCACTTCTTTAATTAAGCTCATTTGATTCGCATTATTCGTTTCAACGAGCTGCCATGTTAAGTACACATTCAGGAGCAGAAACGTCACTATGAAAATCGTTTTAGTTCGATTCCAATCCATCGTCGTCACCTGCTCCTTCCTCTTCTTCATCAAGTGTTTGCCCTTGGCTCACTGCCTCGACCTGGCTTGTCTCAATTCGTTGCCAACGATTGCCGTATAACACATACCAATGGGGCTCCAACGTAACAAATGTCGGATTACGCATTTCCATTTCATAGCCGAGGCTCACCTTTGCGATTCGTTGACGTTCATAGTAGTCATCCTGCTGTAACGAGCGAACGACATCTTCACCAGAAGGCAACTCAACTCTTTGCGTTGTATTTAATGGAACTGAATCAAGGTCAAATAACGGCCTTGAGTAAGCAACTATTTGATTCCCAGACCTCGTTGCTGACAGCTTCATTAAATCTTGGCCATCAATACTAAAGACAGGGAGTCCGTTCATATGTAAACGGAACTCAACCTCTTCTCGATTATTTAGCCTCATCCAATTAGTAAGTATATAATCATCTGTCCAGCCGCCATGCCCATTAATAAATTCATATCCAGCCTGGGCTACATGCTTCGACAGCTCCTGAACCTCAGAGAACATCGGATTACCATACTCCATAAACGTGCCATTATGACGAAGGTTAATCATTCGATTTCCGTCTGTATACGAATCCTCACCGTCTGACTGCTGGTAATACTTCACCGCACTCGGATCGGTAAATAACGATTGTCTAAATAAATCAATTGAAATCGGTGACGCTCCATAAGACAGCGTATCAACCATCATCGGCTCGGTCGTCACATACACATGCTCCGTCATTAATGACGATTGTGCTCGCTCCTCCTCTAAAGAACGTACTGTAACGTATTCATCACGATTTTGAATAAATAATCGCTCAAATTCACCAACCGATATATTCGATTTCAACGAGCCGACTCTGCGCTCATCACTAGAATAAAATTGCATATACACTTGATCGTGTACATCATGAATATAAAGAAAAGCCCGATCAATTTCCGATATCGGTGTTTGATAATCATCCTCTAATGTTAACATAGCGAAGAACATTTCCGCTGGTATCGAGGTAGGAAATACGAGCTCAATTCCCCCTCGCTCTGTCATAAGCGGATACGGCTCAGTCATAAATACGTGATCAGCCTCATAATTAGCCTGACTCACCTTTTCTAATAATGCGTAAAAATCCTCACGATCCCGCGGAATCAGCGCTTTCTCACCATCAGCATGCACGACGATTTGATCAGGTCGAATCACTTCCTGTAAGCTCCGCTCTTCCCCAATTAGTTCATTGGATACATAACGTGATGACACATCTAGTAACGCAATGTCAGGCTGATACGTGTACAAACTCCAAGATAGAATGACACTCATACCGATAAGAATAATTAATATGGCGGATTTAATATGCTCCTTGTTCATGATTTTGCCCCCTTACTCGCATAAGGCAAAGTAATAAATATCGTCGTCCCTTTTCCATATTCACTCTGCGCCCAAATGTGTCCACCATGCGCTTGAATGAGTTCCTTAGCAATGGCCAATCCAAGCCCTGTGCCACCAACACTTCTTGCTCGTGCTTTATCGACACGGTAGAAGCGTTCAAAGATTTTTGTCTGACTTTCCCGGGGAATACCCATTCCTTGGTCAGAAATACTCAATCGAATATTCTTTCCTTGCAGTAACAAGCGGATTTTCACTGTCCCACCCTCAGGTGAATACTTCATCGCATTCGAAATAATATTATCTAATACTTGTGTCATTTTATCACGATCAATTTTTGCATAAATTGACTTTTTATTTAGCTTTCGATGAAAGTCGATGTTTTTATCTGATGCAATCATTTCAAAGCGTTCAATCGTCTCATCCAAATACCGATTCATTTCAACCGTCTCTAGATTCAACTGATAATCATCACTATCAATTTTCGAAAGCTGTAGTAAGTCCTTCACGAGTCGAATCATTCGATCGGTTTCATTTTGAGTCACATTTAAAAAACGGGGGGCAATCTCTGGATCTGCCAACGCTCCATCCTCTAATGCCTCCAAATAGCTTTTCATCGTTGTTAATGGTGTTCGTAGCTCATGAGACACATTTGCTACAAACTCACGTCGATCCTGTTCGATCTTTTCTTCTTCCGTTACATCATGTAAGACAATAATTAAGCCATTGACAGGCCCGTTTTCTTCTTGA
The DNA here is from genome assembly GCF_000513115.1 of Halalkalibacter hemicellulosilyticusJCM 9152. GTDB lineage: Bacteria > Bacillota > Bacilli > Bacillales > Bacillaceae_D > Halalkalibacter > Halalkalibacter hemicellulosilyticus. Next base: position 5,504 of record NZ_BAUU01000052.1, on the reverse strand, counting down.
ATAACAGAGAAATTAGCTTCTAACAAAAACGCTTCCTCATCATAGCTAAAATCAAGTAAGATCGAATCAACCTGCTCATATAAATCCTCAACGGTCAGTTCCTCTAAATGAAGAAGTTCAACAATCGATTTTCCGACAGCCTGCTCACTCGTAACCGACAACAGCTCCTCTGCACGCTTGTTCATTAAAATGATATTCCCGTCTTGATCGGTCGACATCACGCCATCTGTCATATGGGTTAAAACCGATTTAAGCCGCTTCTGCTCACGATCACGAGTTACGGTCGCATCACGTAGCTTCATCGTTAGATCATTAAAGGACATCGCCAGCTGCCCAATTTCATCACCACTATAAACGGAAACCTGATTCGTAAAATCACCACGCCCCATACGAAGGGCTTGTCTTCGCATATCAATAATCGGTGCAGTAATCGTTCGTGCTAATAAAATAAATAAAACAATCGAGATAACGGTCGCAATGAACACACCACTAATGAGAATCGTCGTAATTTGTCTTGTTTGATCATAAATCTCTTCAATGGAGGCTTCAATATAAAGAGCGCCAACTGTATCTTCTTCGATGTTAATTGGTACGGTAAACACGCGAACACGCTGCCCATTGCTAGGATCCCGAAGCAAGGCTTCATCTGGTGTCCCAAGTAAAGCGCGCTTCACACGAACCTCTGTAGTCTGCTGTCCGACAATTTGTCGATTAGCTAAATTCGATGTACTTATGACAACCTTATTTTGATCAATGACTTGTACTTCCGCATGCTCAATCGAGAAAATATCACGCAGCAGTACATTAATATTGGAAATAAGCTCTGATCGCTCCTCATGCTGACTTTCCATTTCCTGTGCAATATTGTACGCAAGTAAATTAGCACGTTCATCGAGCATCTCATAATGATTCTCTAACATTTGACTTTCAAGCTGATTGGTGAAATAGACACCTACTACTTGCATAGCAACGAAAATAATTAAGACGTAAATAATAATGAGCTTAAACTGGATTGACTTAAAAAAGCCGACCTTCTCATTCATTTACGATTGCTCCTCTGACGGAGAAGCGAGGTAATAGCCGACACCACGTCTTGTCATAATCCAAATGGGGTAGCTCGGATTATCCTCAACCTTTTCACGTAAGCGGCGAACCGTTACATCCACTGTACGAACATCCCCAAAATAATCATACCCCCACACTGCTTGTAGCAAATGCTCCCGAGTCATCACTTGATCAAGATGCTTCGCTAAATAATGAATCAATTCAAATTCACGATGTGTTAAATCAATCGTCTCGCCGCGCCGCTTCACTAAATAAGAATCTGGATAAATCGACAGCTCACCAATCGACATTTCCTTATGTGTTGGCGTCTCCTCATTTGACTTGTGCCGGCGTAGATTAGCCTTCACGCGCGCCAGCAGCTCTCTCGTACTAAATGGCTTAGTCACATAATCATCTGCTCCAAGCTCCAAGCCAAGCACCTTATCAATTTCTGAATCCTTTGCCGTCAACATGATGATCGGAATATCATAATCTTTCCGCACCTCACGACAAACATCCATACCATCTTTATAAGGCAGCATAATATCTAACAAAATCAAATCAGGATTCTCTTCTTTTACAAGTTTAATCGCTTCTAAACCATCATAAGCACAAAGAACGTCAAACCCTTCCTTCTCTAAATTAAATTTCAAAATATCTGCTATTGGCTTTTCATCGTCTACTACTAAAATTCGTTTATCCATCTGCATTCTCTCCGATCTCTTAACAATTTCGTTCATCTATGTCTTATCGTAATCTTTTCTTATTTGTAACGTGCTGAACCGACTCGCTTCTCACTTCCAAAATTTTATACTTTTCCCCACTATTCTAATCGATAATAGGCTTACTAGTAATACTTCTCTACCTTTTACTTTATCTCCTTCCTTCCTAACAAGCAAATCAAAAAGGGAAGACAAATTCTTCCTCATGCTCCACTCCTATTTTTTAGAAAAAGAAAAGGCAAGTTAAAAGTATTCTTCTCTTTTAACCCGCCTTTTCTTCAATTAACGATTCAAATAATCCATTGGATCACGTAGGTTTCCATCTTCATACACTTCAAAATGTAAGTGAATGCCTGTAGAGTTCCCGGTTTGACCCATGACTCCGATTTTCTGTCCCTTCGAAACGGTTTGACCGACACTTACATCAATCGAATCAAGATGTGCATACATCGTTTCAACGCCATTGTTATGATCAATACGAACGACATTCCCGTATCCACCTTGACTACTCGCTTGAGTCACTGTTCCGTTATCCGCAGCTAAAATATCATAGTTACTCGGACGAGCAATATCAATTCCTCGGTGGAAACGACCCCAACGATTCCCTTGATAACTAGAGATGTATCCTCCAACGGCTGGCCAGCCTAGCTGACCTGACCCACGAGATGGTGTTTCCTTCGTACCTTTAACAACGATACGATTAACAGGCTCCTCTGTTATTTCCTCAGAAAGCACATCACGCTTCATTAATGAGCCATTTCTTTCTGTAATTTCGTACTCAATTAATTGTATACCCTCTTTACCTTCTTGAGTGACCTCTTGTTCACCCTTCCACATTGAATCGTCTTCCTTCACTTCTGTTTCATACGGAATCGACTCTTCGGTTAAACGAACTTGTACAGTGACGACATCTAATACTGATTCATAGGCTGTCACATTCATTTCGTCACCAATTTGAATTAAGCTATCCTCATCAAGACCTTCATTCAAGCTTAGAAATTCCTTTAATGTTAAATCATGATCATTGGCAATACTGCCTAACACATCACCCTCTTGAACCTCGTAAACCTTCTCTTCAAGTACGCCTTTTTTCAATAAAGTTAAAGCATCCTTTAAGGAAAGCACATCATTCGGTTCAACTGTGGCTTCTTCTAATTCGACCTCTTTATTAAAGTCAATGTCAGTGTACATACGTTCATCGACTTCTAAATCGCTTGTGTCCATTTCTTCTTCCTCTAATACGTCTAAAAACGCTTCATAATCCTCTTTAGAAACATATTGAATGATATATTCCTTTAAAAGCTCATCCGCTTCTTCCTCAGAAGCAACATAAACAGCCGGCTCTCCCTCTACGACAACCGCTATCGCACTAGCTTCTACTGTCAAATCCTCTTCTAATACGCCTGTCACTTTCTTATTCTGACTACGTGTATGGAAAACAAACTCTGGAATCACTTCAAGCTCTTCTTTAATATGTAAAGATACTTCTAAATCCTCTGATTTACCTTCTTCTAGCTTCTCTTGCACAATCGTTTCAACTACTTCTTCATCATTAACAAAACCAATATGTTTATCATCAACGTAAACGTGGTATATCGTTTGTATGGAAAGTGATTCTTCCGCCTTAACTGTAGTTGCTCCGACCAAAAGATACATCATCATGAATACACATAACAATGAGGTTAAAAGTAAACCACTTATGCTCTTTGAATAGCACTTATGTATTAAACTATCCTCAACTTCACTCATGCCAAACCTCCTATTAAACATATAAAATTAAAATGTAAGCGCCTATCATGTATGTCAAAAGTTCTATATTTAAGACAAGTTTCGATAACCTCTATTATTCTAGCATAAACTTCGCCTATTTTCATAAAAATATTTAAATGTTAAAAGAATGTAATATAACTGTAAGATAAGAAAAACGCGATAGCGCCTTTTCTTAAAAGCGTTGTGCGGAGCCGTTACGAGTGAAACCAACGCCTCCTTCGAATCCACCGACACCTTCCTCGAATTCTCCCCTAACTTCCTTCTGCGACATTTTTAACTTATGTTCAGCCATCGGGCCATTTGTAATAGAGAAATTCAATTATTTAATTAAAGGGGGCTTGAATTTAAAGTTATCTTGTTCTACAATTAATAAAATGAACGGTCAGTTAATAAAGTATCATTAACAAATAAAGGAGAAGAATTTATGGCTCGGCCAAGAGGGCAAGGCGAAAAAACGAAGGAACTAATTGCTGAAAAGGCAAAAATGATATTCGAAAAAAAAGGTTACGCTGGAACTTCAATGGAAGATATTCGTGAGTTTAGTAAGATAAGCAAAGGGAGCATCTATTATCACTTTAAAAGCAAAGAAGAGTTATTCCTATATACAGTAGAAAAAACTTCAGAGGTTTGGAGAATAAAATGGGCAGATCATGCGAATAAGGTAGAAACTTCAACAGAGAAACTTTACCTGCTTGCAAAATACTATGCTTCGGACATGCAAAATCCTCTATCACATACAGTTCCAGAATATATGGCCACTGAGAATATCGACAAAATGATGGGAAATAAGATATTTGACTTAATAAAACCAGAATATGAAATTTTTTATCAAATTATAAACGAAGGTATCTGCCGTAAAGAATTTAAAAATAATCAATCACCTGATGATTTAGCTTATATTTTATACAGTACACTCACAGGTTTAAGCATTACACAATTTTTTGGCTATTCTGATAAACAATTTCTAATGCTGTATGAGAATGCAATAGATATCTTTCTAAAAGGAATATCCAATACTACCCCTTAAAATAGAAGGGGTTTTAAAAGAAATATTAATAAAACGGACGGTCAGTTAACTATTAAGGAGGAATTTAAATGAAAAGTTATGAAATTAAAGTAAGACCGATGAGAGGGTTTAAAGAAGATGTATCTCGTGAGGTTGCAGCCGTTTTTGTTGATGGATACGAGAAAGAATTAACGTTTCTCTCAAACAATCGAGAAACGTTAATTGAAGCGTTTGGGAAAATGATCTGTCCAGATGTTTTTTACTTTGCCACTTTAGAAGGGGATATTGTTGGAATTCTGGCTTGTTCCGATAACCAGAATCGAGCATTGACAATTGACAAAACCATTTTGAGACACTCATTTGGCTATGTGAAAGGGAGTATCGCTTATCATTTTATGAAAGATGAGTTTAATAAAAAATTGTCTTACCAAGATGATACAGGTTATATTGAATGCGTTGCTACCACAGTTAAAGCGAGAGGTAAAGGTGTTTCAACTGCTCTGATGAATTACGTATTAGAGTATGAGGATTATTATCGTTATATTCTAGAGGTTGTGGATACAAATGAGGTTGCTTATCGATTATATAAGAAATTCGGTTTTACAGAGTTCGAGCGAAAAAAGGAACGTTTTTCAAAAATGAAAGGCTTTAAGCATAGAATTTATATGGATTTGTATGTCTCCAATAAGTAAGCAGTAGGAATTAAAATATGATATCTAACAAATTACTTGGGATACAGCGTCGATAAACAATTTTATTTGGCAAATTGAACGAATAGTAGAAACTACTCATTAGAAGTGTTTTAATGAAAACCTTCAAGGCTGTATTATACGGTACTATCAATTGACATAAAGTAATAGACTACATCATAACAGGAAATGATGTGTCTATTTTTCCACTATAAAATCCGAATACTTAAAAAACACAAAAAATCCGCATGAATTCTCACACGGATTTGAAAG
>NZ_BAUU01000053.1 GCF_000513115.1 Halalkalibacter hemicellulosilyticusJCM 9152 | reverse complement strand
TTATATTTTTATCTATTTTATATAGTTTTAAAATGTCTTTTACTTTAATTTGTGATGACAACATTCCTTTTTCTTTGTTGTTATTTATAATATCAATATTACCTAATATTTTTATTGTCTCCATAGTTAAACCCTTTCTGCTTTTTTGTAAATTTTTAATAAATAGTTAGTAATGTTATTTGCAGTTTTCCCTCTAGTCCCAAACTTATATTTTCTTGTGGTAACATTGTAATTAGTGGCTAATTTATCGAATTCTTTATTTTTATGAGACCAATTAACTTTACCGATTGATTTATCAAGTAGTTCTTCCATTGAAACATTTGGATAACGTAGTTGTGCAGAATGTACAAATTTAGCAATACCTAAAATGACATTCGGATAAAAAATTACATATTTATCTCTGTCTAACGCATCAACTGGAGCATGTTTTCTTAACAAAGTAAGAAATTTTTCAGTTTTAGATTTATATTCATTATAATTTGTATGTTCAATTGTTTTCTTTGACTGTTTATTTAACCCACCATCATTCAACGCAATTGATGTTAAATATAAAGTTGCTGCAGTAACGAGTTTAGTCCTAGTTGCTTTAAGTCTAGTTTCAAAAAGTTCTTCTGGTATAGTAGGATGATTAAACACTAGTTCTCTAACCATCTTTCCGTATAAATCACTTTCTTTATACATAATTAACAAAGTGTTATTAACTGGTGATGTATTCGAATTTATATCAGTAAATAATTGGCGTTCTTGTTCTATAGTTAAATCAGTATAAACTTGAATTGTTAACGGAAAATTATTGACCTTATCTATATTAACTGAATCTTTCTGCGTAATTAGTTGTCTTTTTAAGACTTCGAAAGCTTTTACTCTGTGTTGACCATCCAATATAACTAAGCGTTCGTCTGATGAAAGCTGGTATTCATACTTATTTTCTTCATATTTCCCTTGACCTCTTGCAGAAAATATTAATGGTGGAAAGTATATTTCATTTCCTTCTAGTCCGTATTGAATATATTTTTTTATACTTGATATCTTATTTTCATCAGATTGGCGCTGTACCTCTTGGTCTATTTCAAGAAATTTCAGTACTTCGTTTACCGTACATTGTATTGAGATTACTTTATAAGAGAATTGTTCTGATTTTACTCCTTTTAAAGTTAAATAGTTGCTAGTTTTTCTTTTAATTGTACTTAAGTCCATTTTTGGCCTCCCGCTCTCTATAAAAAATCTTTCTAGGGTCTATTATACATTAAATTATTATTTGTGTAATCATTTTTGTGCTCTTGGTAACAATAATAACGTTTTATTACTTATTGTTTTAGTTATTAATATAAATATGGTTCTTAATTGGTCTAAAAATAGTTATAGGTGTTACCCAATAGGTAGAATTAGAATAGTAATTAATTTATTGTTAAGTATGATATTTTATTCTCTTCATTAATAATTCGTTAATTTTTGAGTAGCTTTGTTGTTGCTGTTAAATAACCGAAAAATACCTGGACTTGTTCGATTATCCCCAATCCACAAATGGAAGAATTAATCATTTCCCCTTGTTAGTTTAATTTGCACTTTCCCTCTAGGCGTAGATAAACATATTAATCATTTTCTCTATCTATTATGTTTTTAGATAGCTTGTAATTTAATTTTAGGGATTTTGGCTGCATGAATATCATGATTTCAGTCTACCGGCCAACAGGCACTCTAACTTAATTCTGCTTAAAATTAATTATATATAACTTGACAGTTACTTGCTTATAAATCTCCATTTGCGTATGTATCAAATCTTTCGCGGCATAGGTTTAATACCAATACTTCCAGCACTCTATTTTTGTACACTTTTCGTGGCTACCGCGCTATCGCTTGCTGACCTTAATTTTTTTTGTCACTTTCTACAACCAAAAACCTGACAAAAAATCAAAGATATCATTGAAAACTCTTCATCAGGTTTCCCATTGCGGTTTAGTGAGCAGTATACAGGCTAATAGAGCCTTGCTTTGTCCCAACCGATGGGCGTGTCGACTTACGTAAAATTTGAGCCAATCGAACGTCCTTTTCTACTTCTCGCTGTTTCCGTTTACTTCGTTGCTGGGACTTAAGATAAACCGTACGCAATGTGTCATTGATGATGCCTTGCTTGACTTTCACCATCGCTTCGCTGCCCTCAGGACTCCATGCATTCCACGCTTTTTCATACAGAAGGAAATGTGACGCTGATTGGACTCCATGGCTCCTAAGCCCCGTGCATCTTCTAGTACGTTTTCCAGTTCCTCACGCAATCAAAGATACGATTCCGATTTTGTTAAATATAGGTCCGACATATATGTATTTTTCAATTCGCATCTCTTCTTCGAATGTATTCTCATATGTATCTAGCCAAAGCATGAATGTTTGCAAATCATGCTGTTTCAATGCCTTTCTAATTTCATCCTTACACTCACTCTTCTCTTTGCCTAACATCCGATTTAAAGACTGTGCAACGTGATAGGAATCAAGTTAGTTAAGACAACATATTGAGTACTGGGAAAAGGCTACTTGGAACCTCTCAGCGCTATACCCCTGGCCTCCATCGCTATTTGTAATAATCTGTGTGTGTTCTAACAAATAGTGTTGAGCGGAATGCTTGTACTTTTTTTCAAAAATTATCCATTGACTTTGTTGTCATAATGAAGTTTTGATTTTTCAGTGATACCCGTTTCCCCATCCTTCATGAATATTGGCATGACAAACCTCATGGCTTTTCGTCCCCCGTCGCGCGTACAGAAACACGATCTGCCTCTGCGTATAAATAGTTCACTTCTTTTCTCTCTGGTAGAGATGAGGCTTAAACCTGGGGTGTCTACAAATGGTAGTTTTGTTGTGCCTGTCGTTTAATACAAAAGAGGGGGACTTCCCCCTTACTTAAAAAGTTAAAATTACGGTAAAAAAATTGGTAAAATATTATGCTTTCCACTCATAAGTCTGATTAAAATTACTGTCTAACATTTGGTGTATATCATCATTTTTTTCATAAAATGAAATGTCTTGCTCCTCTTTCTTCAACAATTCAAGATATTTAAGTAACGTATCAAATAACTTTTCACTCGGAACTTCAGCTAAATCTCTCTTATTAATTTCATCCATTATTCGTTCGACTTGTGAGGAATATGCTTCAATTCGCTTTTGTTTTGACACAAATCGTTTTTCTTTCATTTCCTCCAGATATAGTGCTTTTCGATTAGCAATTTCTAAGTCTCGTGACCACTTAATTAAGGTTGGTTTTGACGTTCCTAACTCCTCAGAAATACAATTAAATGAATATCCCTTAGCCCTTAATTCAATGAATTTATCCTTAGCATCGAAATCAGTCGCTAACCATTCAGCCCCTTCTAAAATTAGTGATCTTACCTAATTTTAACATATTAAGTTTAATCTGTTCAGCAATACTGCTTACTGTAGTCTTATTAGCAAAAAAAGAAATAACAAAAGGATCGGCGACCTGCTCAACCGATCCTTTCATTCATAATCGTAATCATAAATGATATTATTTAATACAAAGGTTTCTATCTTCTTAATTTCTGCTTTATTTTCATTAAATAAAACAATATTAAATCCAGAGCCCATTGCGCTATTAAACATAATTCCATCAAACCCTCTTGATTTAATGTATTCGCTTATGTACTGAGTGGGTAAGTACTCGATTTTTGATTTATCAGGATCAACTGGTGTACTTAACTCTATTGCAAAATAAGTCAACAGCTTATCTATTTATAATACTTTAAAAGGTGATTGGAATAGGAATGGACAGAGTTGTCCTTTTAACAAATTAACAATTTTTAACTCAGTATTAAGATTTAATTCTGTTACTGTTATATTTGCTCCTTTCCACGGTCGGATTTCTGCAACACACGTAGGTTCATCGGTTGCACAGTATAAATAACTTATACCATGAGGATTAGCTCTTCCTGATTTAGCTAAATAGACAGGTGGAGCCTTCATTTTATCTATTGCTTGCTTACCCAATCTTGCTCTATATAAATTTAATCCTTTTGTTAAATAAGTTGTACGATATTTTAAAACATCATTAAAGCTTTCATTTAATACATCGTTCTTTGTACTTGGAAAAAATCTATTAGTATGTTTTAACTCTTCTTTAAAAGAAGCCCACCCTTCTTCCCAACCTTCTAATGGATGAACGAAAGTAAACGATTCCGTAATTCTTGAATATAGATTAAGTGGGTCTATATAACCTCCAGGTTCCAAAGGTTTATTATTATTCAATATATCAAATAATAATGTTTCGTCCGTTCCAATTCCCACCATGTCATAAGCAAATATATTCCAGTCTTCATTAATCAGATTAATAAGCTTTTCACCAAATTCACTTGGGTCATCATGAATTTCAGGATGATAATATTCATAGGGTTCTGTACTCACATAATGTTTTAAGAACTTATCAAAATATGGGGTAAGTTCTCCAATATCAATAATAAATATGTCCTCTTCCCCACAGTAATCACAATTTCCCAGTTCATTATTTCTTCTAATAATATTTACTAAAAATAACTCTTCAAAGCATTCTTCACAGCATTTCAGGTTTATCCCCCCTTTTTTATTTTATAGTAAGGGAAAAGTCTTCTTCATCAAAGATACTATTTTGACCAAAATCATATAGAATGTCATTAACACTTATTGTCTTAGTATTTATTACTTTAACATTCTTCTCATTAAATAAAACTACATTAAAACCAGGTCCCATGGCACTTTTAAAAAATATACCATCATACCCCCTCGCTTTAATTAATTCTGTTAAATATTGCGTTGGTAAATATTCAATTTCTGAATTTGACGGATCAACAGGGGTACTTAATTCCTGTGCAAATTGAGTGATTAAAGTTTCAAGAGCTAATATTTCTTCAGTAGATTCAAGTATAAAAGGGGAAATTTCTTTATTACTTAAATCTATTAATGTTAAGTTTTTATTTACTTGTAATGAAGCTATTGTAATTTTAGCTCCTTTCCATGGACGAATCTCTGCAACACACGTCTCTTCATCTTCTCCACAGTATAAATAACTTATTCCATGGGGATTTGCTCTTCCAGATTTCGCTAAGTTGGCTGGAGGAGCCAACATTTTGTCTTTTGGATTATTACCCAATCTTGCTCTAAATAATATATCTCCATTTACTAAACAACGTTCACGATATTTAAGAATTTCTAATAGATCATTATTTATATCAAAAAAAGGAAAAAATCTATTTTCATGTTTTAGTTCTTTTTTGAGTTCGGACCAATAAATTTCCCATTCCATTAGTGGGTCTTTATAAAAAACTCCCTCTTTTACCTTCGAATATATTTCTTCGGGATTGTAATATCTACCATTTTCATTCGAATTCAATATATCAAAAAGTAATGTATAATCTATTTCATGATTCTGGATTTTTTTAGAGAAAATACACCAGTCTTCGTTAATTAAAGTAATTAAGGATACTCCCACTTCCAAGGGATGGTCTACTTCTGGGTCATAGTGTTCATATGCTTCTGTGGGAGTATATAATTTTATCACTTTAGAAAAATGCTCATTTAGCAATTTTATATTTATTGTGTAGACATTTAATTCACCACAATAATCACAATCTCCTATTTTTCCAATTTCCTGAACTTCCTTTATTAAGAACTCATCATCAAAACAATTTTCACAACATTTCATTTTTTATATCCCTTCATTTTATTAATATATTGAAGTAACAATCCGCTTTTAATAATACTGAAGTAGCTGTATAAATTATAATTCCCTCACAACCTCTTCATCCAAAATCAACTTTCTCTTCTCCCAATCTGGCATTAGAGAATACAACATTTTATAAAAGCAATCGCTGTGATCGTTAAATTTAAAGTGAATAAGTTCGTGAAGCACGACATATTCAATACAATGCTTTGGTGCTTTGATTAGTTCGGTGTTAAGAAGAATGGTATTCGTGTCAATTAAAGCGGATCCCCAACGTGCTTTCATCGTTCGCAGCTCTACTTCAGGCTTATCTACTCCGTATTTCTCGATAAGTGGATATACTTTTGATAGTGATTGATTAAATGTACTGCGTGCTTTGGTTCGATACCATTCTTCCATTAGTTTAGCTTTTCGACTGTAGTTGGTTTGGTCTTTAACATATAAGTATATAAAGCCTCGAAAGTATTTTACTCCTTCTTCCTGCTCAACTGGCTTAACCCGTAGACGATATTGCTTGCCAAGGTACTTAAACGATTCTCCACTAACATATTCTCGTTCACTTTGTTTGTAAGGTTGGATATTTTTAAAGTTTTTGACGTGTTTCTTAATCCAAGCTCCCTTACCTTTAACAAAACTATAAATAAAATCAAGTGGAACTTTCTCGCTTGCTGATACGGTAATCGTCATATCTGGTTTAATATTAAGGTTAACGTTTTTAACGTTCTTTCTATCTAACTCAAATTCAATCCATTTATCACCGTATTTAATTTGGTGTTTCTCCATGGTGTTTCACCCTAACCTTAATAACGTCTTAATGCTACTGTCTTAATTTGCTCTATGATTTTATCTGCTTGATCTAAACTTAAATCAATATTATTTTCTTTCGAAAAATCATAAAGTAGATCATCTAACTCCTGAGCAATTTTGTTGTGTACTTGAATATTGTCGTGCCAATCTATTTTCGTATACTCTTGGATGATTTCATCCATTTTCAAAGACAAACTTCCCAAAGTTTCATAAGATACTGCGTTTTCTTTTACTTCATTCATAATTTCTTTTGTAACACCATAAAAAGCTTGAGCCGTTTGGTTTTCTTTTATGACTTGTGGAAAATCATCAACAGGCTCCCCTTTTCGATATTCGTTCATGATGTCTTTCATTTTGTTTAGATATTCTGCTTCAGAAATTCGTTTTTCTTTATAGGCTTCGATTGCCTCACGAATTCTTTCAGAGAACTTCTTGTAATAGGCAGGGTTTTCATCCCATTTTGCATTCACACTTTTCGTTAATCGTGTACGGATCGCATCAGCTTTTGCTCGTTTTGACTCCAATCGTTCCAACTCTTCTTCAAATGCTTTTTCATTTAAAATATCTACAGGATTAGTTACACGTATAATATCTTCTGCTGCAATATAGTTATCCATTAACTTTTGCATTTTAGCTTCGTACTCTTTATGATCAATCGTATCAGAATAACGAAGCTTTACACTCTTACGTAACTCTTGGAAAATCTTTAAGTCTTTTTTATACGTATGTAATTCTTGTTGAGGGAAGGCATTATAAACCTTTTCTGATTCTAAGGCTATACCAAGATTTCGTCCAAACTTACTTAGAACTCCGTAAAATTCTTCCCTTAATTCTTCATCTTCCAATAAGACTTCATACTCTTCATTATCCTTCTTGTTCTTAATAGGAGCAAAAATTTGTAGTAAATCTGAATGATACTGTCGTAGGGAACCGATAATACTAATAACATCATACAAAGAACCCTTTAAATCGTTCGGATCAAAATTTTCCAAACCTGCTCCCGAATACATTTCTAATGCTTGATCCAGCTTGTCTAACAAACCTCGATAGTCAATAATGTAGCCAAAATCTTTTCCTTCATATAATCTATTTACCCTTGCAATAGCTTGAAGCAGCGTATGTTCCTTCATTGGTTTATCTATATATAATATGGTCGCACGTGGGGCATCAAAGCCCGTTAATAACTTATCAACAACAATAAGTAAATCAATTTCATCACCATGAATGAATTCTTCCTTAATGGCATCTTCATAGGCTTCTTCGTTTCCGTAACGATTCATCATTTTCTTCCAGAAGTTTAATACTTTGTTCCTTGATTCCTCATCAACAGCATCGTGCCCTTCACGTTGATCAGGTGGAGAAATAACAACCGCACAATTCAAGTCATCAAGTTCTTCAAAAGCTTCTAAGTACCGAATGGCTTCGATTTTGCTATTAGTTGCAAGCATAGCTTTAAACTGCGTACCTTGTGTTTTATAATTATCAAAAAAATGTTGGTTAATATCAAAAGCAATCATACTTATTCGTTGGTTAGAGGAAGCAATACGTTCAAACTTGCTCCACTTTTTCATTACTTCATCTTTTTGCTTCTCATTGAGATTACGGGTAATCATTTCTAAGCGATTATCTATTGCCCTTTGATTGACCGTTTGATCAACCATCTTCCCTTCGTACAGTAACGGTAAAATAGCTTTATCCTTTACACCATCTGCAATCGTGTACGTGTGAATGAGCTTACCAAATTTAATCATGGTACTCTTTTCTTTTTTCATTAAAGGTGTTCCCGTAAATCCGAGATAACAAGCGTTCGGAAATACCTTTTTCATTTTAATATGGAGTTCACCATACTGTGTTCTATGACTTTCATCGACAAGAACAAAGATGTCCTTTGATTCAATCGGCTTTTGCTTTGTAGATGCTGTATCAAATTTATGAACTAATGTTGTGACAACATCAGCGTTATTATTGTTAATCAATTCAATCAAATGTGCTCCTGTTGTTGCCCTGCTTGCTTTTAGCCTTGTATGATTAAAGGTTTTATGAATTTGTTTATCTAATTCCACTCGGTCTGTAACTACAACAACCTTTGGATCATGTTTCATTAATTCAGCTAAAATAAACTTTGCAAGCATGACCATCGTTAACGATTTACCTGAACCTTGTGTGTGCCAGATGACACCTGACTGTCGATTACCATTTTCGTCATGTTCTTCAATTGTTTTCATAATCTCCTTGATTGCAAAATATTGCTGATAGCGAGTAACCTTTTTAACATCTTTATCAAAAAGAATAAAAAAATGTGTTAGCTCTAATAAGCGTTCTGGTTGGAATAAAGAAATGATGTTTTTATCTTGAGTGGTAGGCAGACGGTTGTTTATCGTTTTTTCAATATGCTCATTTAACCAATCTTCTTTTTCTTCTTTCCAAACCGACCAGAATTTCTTTGGGGTATTACATGTTGCATATTGCGTTTCATTCTTATTGGTTGCCATTACGATTTGTACAAACTTAAACAGTTGAGGAATATAATCTTTTCCTTGGTTGCGAATCATTTGCTCAATACCTTGCCCCACGTTGATTGAAGAACGTTTACATTCAATGACAGCAAACGGAATGCCATTCGCAAAGAGGACAATGTCAGGGCGAGCATTGCCACGTCCATCTTCACGCTCAACAGAAAATTCCTCTACTACATGAAAAACATTATTTTCTATGGTTTCCCAATCTACAAATTGAATCGTAAATGACTTCTTTGAGCCATCTGGTAAAAACTCAGTATAACTTCGACCAAGCATCAAAGTTTCATAGATACTCTCGTTTGTTTTCACAAGTCCGTTTGTTAATGGTTCATCTAAATCACGAATCGCTTGGTTGATGTTATTGTCGCTAAAAGAATAGGTAACACCTTTATACTCATAGGAATTTAATTCTTTCAATTTCTTTTCCAATACCGTTCTCAATAAAACATTATAGAGATTGCCACGCATTTGATCTGCTTGTTCAGCTGTTATATAGTTATAGCCTAAACCTGTTAGCACTTCAATGGCAGGCTGTTGGCTTATCGTTAGTTCATCATAACTTTGCCTATTTGACACGATTACCCCCCTCTGTAGTAAAGATAAGGGAAAAGGAGTAAAGGAGTTAGACCTTTACCCGAACTTTTCCTGTTATAAGAAGTTGCATAAGACCTTGTTTTTGGTTTTTAAATTGTAATAATTCATTTTCTAATAAGGTTATCTCATCATCTGAAGTTGATATAATCTTCGCAATTTCATTTTGTTCATTAACATTTAGTGGTATAAAGAGCTTAAGTTTCTTCAACATGGATTCAGATATTTCCTTCTGTCCGGTTCCGCCAATTAAATATTCAACTTTTTGATAAAAATTAGTATTAGATAAGTAATAATAATAAAACTTTAAGTTACCTTTTTTTGCTTTCAAACTACTAATTGCGTTAGAAGCTATATATCCCTTCATATTTTCTGGAACTAACCCTATACCACCATTATGAAAGTTTTGCCTTCCAATCAACAATTCATTTGGCTTTCTCATATAGTATGGTCTACCTTTTGTTGTCGTATTAGGTTTTTTATCCGTTGCCTCAATACCCTTTAAATGTAATTTTACAGTTAGTAAATTGTATTTATCAGGGTCAGATAATGGTTCTTTCTTTAAGAATTTCAATACTTCTCCAAAATCAACCTTTTCCCATTTTTCTGTATATCCTGGTAATCTCACTTCACCCGTTAACAACTTTTGCATTAACCCTTTTTTCTGATCTTTTTTCTGTTCAATGAGCTTTTCTTTTAATTTAATTGCCTTGTCCCAAGTGGAGAGTATAGAAGAAATTTTATTTTGTTCCTCAATTTTAGGAAATGGTATTCTTATACTTAAAAAACTTTCCTTTGATATATTTTTCATACTACTACTTGTACCTGTTGCTAAGGTACTTATTTCATGTTTAATCATCTTTGAAGATAACAAACTCGATAACCATCTTCCATTTACATTTCTCTTAAACCTACTTTGCCAGAGCTTATCTGATAAAAATAGGTTAGAATAGTCTTTTTCTACATATCCAACTTCACCTACCAATTCAGGCGTGTTGGCTCGACTTATTATTATTGATCCTTTTTTTGGATTTAACTTTGCTCTTTTGACTTCAATATTTTTAATTTTTTTAAATTCATTAGGATAAAAATACCCCTTTGAAACAGCACTTGTTTTTAATATACCAAGGTTTGTTTGATTATCTTTTGAATCGTCAGAATTTACACTAACACCTGAATTCAATTCAGAAATAATATCACCTAACTCTACTATTCCCCAATCTTTTGGGAAAATAAGAGAACCTGACTTTTGTGTTTGATTGTTCACTATTTAATTCACCTACAATCCAAGCTCTTTTAAATAATTTTCCATCTCAACTTCTACTTCTTGAAGCTCTTGCTTAATATTTGCAATATTCTCTTTCACTTGCTCCATATCTACAGGCTCTTCTTCTTCAAATGTATCAACATAACGAGGTATGTTTAAGTTGTAGTCATTCTCTTTAATTTCTTCTATTGTTGCTACATAGGAGTATTTATCAATCGTTTTCCACTTATCGTATGTTTCAATGATTTTAGAAATATCCTGTTCTCTTAGCTTGTTTTGATTTTTCCCCTTTTCGTAGTTCCCTTCACCAGATGCATCGATGAATAAAACTTCTTTTCGTGTTCGATTTTTCTTGAACACCATGATACATGCTGGAATTCCTGTTCCGAAAAACAAACCTTCTGGTAATCCAATTACCGCATCTAACAGGTTCATATCAATTATTTGCTGACGAATTTTGCCTTCACTTGTTCCTCTGAACAATACGCCATGTGGAAGAATTGTCGCCATTCTGCCGTTTTCTGCTAACGAATAAAGCATATGTTGAACAAAGGCATAGTCCCCTTTGGAACTTGGTGGTACGCCCCATTCAAAACGTCTATATGGATCAAGACTTGCTTCCATTTTAAACTTCTTATCACTCGCGCCTTCTCCTGAAAACCCCATAGCCCATTTATCTAATGAGAAAGGTGGATTGGCTACAATCGCTTGGAATTTCATCAGCTTTCCATTTTCTAAATGAAGTGGGTTAGCTAACGTATCACCCCACTCCAACTTAGCATCATCAATACCATGTAAATACATATTCATTAACGCTAATGAGTGTGTTGCTCCGTTACGTTCTTGTCCATAAATAGCAACCTTTTTGTTAGGCACTTGGTTTGCTACTTTAATTAATAAAGAGCCAGACCCACACGTTGGATCGTAAATTCTATCATTTTCTTGTGGCTTTACAAGACGAGCTAATAATTCAGAAGCCATCGTTGGCGTATAGAATTCTCCACCTTTTTTTCCTGCGTCAGAAGCAAAACGTTCAATCATAAATTGATAAGCATCACCGATAACATCATCATTGCCAACCACAGATGGTTTTAACGTCAACTTATTAAAGTCCTCTAATAAGGAACGAAGAATTGCATTTCTTTCTTTTGTCTTTCCTAAAGTTGACTCTGAGTTGAAATCAATGTTACGGAATACACCACGTAGTTTCCCTGTATTTTCATTCTCTAAGCGTTCTAATGCTTTATTGATAATTTCACCGATTTCTGGATCATTCCGTTTACTATATAGATATTCAAATGTTGAATGTTCATCTAACACAAAACGTTCCCTTGATAATGCACGCTGAATACGTTGTTCATCACCATCGTAACGTTTCGTATACACTTCCACATTTTCTTTAAAAGAATCACTTAGATACTTAACAAATAGCATAGTTAGGATGTAGTCCTTATATGTACTTGAGTCTATTTTCCCACGAAAAGTATCAGCTGCTTGCCATAGTATAGAATTTATTTGGTCCTGTGTTACTTTTTCAGTCATTTTCCTTTTCTCCTTCGACTTTCTCTTATAGTATTTCCCCACCTTCTATTTTACATTTTGTTGATCAGTAAATATAGTGTTCTACGGCAATAGTAGATTATTACTGAGGTAAACATTAATAAAAAAACGAACAATAAAGGTTAAAAACCCTATTGTTCGCTTACCATTTTTACATACTACAATTTCCTTATTCTTTTTTTCTTTTTTGGTAATAGAGAATTAAGAGGACTTGCTTCCCTATGTGTTTCTTGTAAATCGTCACCAGTCAAATGAATATAACGACGTGTCATACTCATATCTGTATGTCCTAAAATCCTTTGTAAAGCAAATGCATGACCTCCCCCTCCCAAAAAGCGAAGAGCAAATGCATGACGCAAATCATACGGTCTAATCTTAAAATCTATTTCATCACTATATTTCTTTAATCTACGGTTCCATGAATGTCTATCCATCACTTCTCCTTCATTGTTGCAAAAGACTGGTGTTTTTCTATCCCAATCAGAAGGATGTGCTTTTAACAAACTATGAATGACCTTAGCTGTCTGAGGAAGCATATTTAATATTCGTGGTGTATTCGTTTTTGAGATATGTTCGGGAACCGTAACCATGTAATGTGATAAATCAAAGTCCTCTTTCATTAAACCAAATGCTTCTGCTGGACGTATTCCCGAATCGAGTGTAAGCATGATTAATGCATAATCTCTCAAACCAGAAAATGTTGTTACATCAGGACAGTTCAATAACTTTTGTAATGCTTCATCTGGTATATCCACAATACGGGGTGAGGCTTTTCGTTTCTTAAAATGATTGAGGGGATTTTGTGATAAATAACCTTCTTCCATACACCAATTAAAGAATGCTCGTAAATAAATCAAGCGTAAGTTATATGTTGCAGGTTTAATATCATCAGACATATGATCGTAAATAGCCTTTTTTAATTCCGAAGACCGCCAACTATCAGGGAACTTTTGAAAGAAATGCTGCTCATGATTTTTATACCCTGTAATCGTAGCTTTCCTTAATCCTTGAGCTTGTTTTAAATACAGAAACTCTTCTAATGCCTCCATCCATTTTTTTCCTCTGCTTCAAATCTTATAATTTTCCCCAACAAAAAAACTCCTCTCACAGTAGATACTGCAAAAGGAGTTATATGCTTATTAATACCAATCGTGTTAACCTAAAAAGTAATTTTTTAGTTCACACGACTTACATTATTACAAGGGTAATATAATCTTTCGTAACTTCTCAAGACCCTTGATACGACTATGTATGGTACCGGTGGTCGGGGTCGAACCGACACTCCAGAAGGAACACGATTTTGAGTCGTGCGCGTCTGCCAATTCCGCCACACCGGCACATGAATTAATGTCTAAATCATCGTAATACTCTCCTTACGTGACTCATGACAAATAATATTTTAACACGTATTCGAATATTATGTCAAAGCTTTTTGTCCTATAGCGAGAATGACTGCAAAAAAACTACCTACCAGCAGTAGATAGCATTGCATTGGATATATTATTTCATATCAACTAATTCTCTTCGATTCGCTGCTTGTGGTGGTGTCTCTAACCATCTATTCTCGATCATCAGTTTAGCGCCATCCTCAGAATATTTCGCAACTTCCCCCATTAGCTGTATGTATTCAACTCCTATATCTCGCCTTGGACTTGTTGCCATGCTCATGCCATAATAGCCTAACCCTGTTGCAATCAATGCTGTCGTTTGGAACATCATGAGCTTATCAGAGAAGACAGTTGATGTATTCTCTGTAACTTCTGTATCCCACGTCATCGGTACTGGAAGATCATTCTCCCTCATCAACTTACTAAAAACATCCACATGCTTAGAGGCAATGTCTTTCCCTCTCATCATGAACTTCTTGATTTCTTTGGATTTAGTAGATTGAGCGAATCCAAGTAATGTTGCGATTCCTAATGCGTTACGCTGTATATTGGCATAAAGGTTTGAAATTTCTAATCCAGTTAACGCTCTTCGTTTACCAAACCATCCAGCTAAAAAGCTTTTTGAATCAACAAACTCTACAGCTTCTGGTGTTAGTAAATATGGTGGTCGGATATAGAGCCCCTTTGATAAAAGGACGTCAATGGCCATTTTATGAAGCTGGTTTGATTCTACAAAGCATTTCGAAAAATAATCATATATATCATCTCGCGCCGTTAGTGAAATCGCCATACTATAATTATTCATACTGATTTGAGCCATTTGCTTTATATAATTAAGGAAATAGCCATCTGTATACAATCGTGGGGCGTCAATATCAACATCATGTTCTTGACTGAATCCGACAGGTATCGGATAGTTCTCTTTCTTAAACATCTCCTCTAAAACCTGTAGTTGATTTAGTGATACTTTCAATGCCTTATTAATGACAGGTCGGATGTCTGGATCCACTACTTTATTAGAAAAATATTTCAACACACATACTAACATACTGTCATTCATATAACATGTCCATATCTCTGATAACTCCGCTGCTGATATACGAATATTTTTATTTTTTTTCGTCATGATATCTACCTCTAACGTAATGGTTTGTTTAAACTCTTTCCTAGTGTACCCTCGTTCTGTTAAAGATTCCTAACAATTTATTCCACCTTAAAAACACAAAAAAGCATGATAAGAGTGAATACTTACCATGCTTTGTATATGTATAAAAATAAAATGGCGCGCCCTGAGAGATTCGAACTCCCGACCTTTTGATTCGTAGTCAAACACTCTATCCAGCTGAGCTAAGGGCGCATGGTGCCGAGGGCCGGACTTGAACCGGCACGGTAGTCACCTACCGCAGGATTTTAAGTCCTGTGTGTCTGCCAATTCCACCACCCCGGCAAGGCAGAAATATATGTTGTGGAGGCGGCACCCGGATTTGAACCGGGGAATAAGGGTTTTGCAGACCCGTGCCTTACCACTTGGCTATGCCGCCAATCACATTTAACAATTTTGGAGCGGAAGACGAGATTCGAACTCGCGACCCCCACCTTGGCAAGGTGGTGTTCTACCACTGAACTACTTCCGCAATATGGCTGGGCTAGCAGGATTCGAACCTGCGCATGACGGAATCAAAATCCGTTGCCTTACCGCTTGGCGATAGCCCAACTATATGGGGCGGCTGATGGGAATCGAACCCACGAATGTCGGAACCACAATCCGATGCGTTAACCACTTCGCCACAACCGCCACAAAGCTTTTAAATTAATTGGCAGGGGCAGTAGGAATCGAACCCACACCGGAGGTTTTGGAGACCTCTGTTCTACCGTTAAACTATGCCCCTAAAATGGTGGAGGGGGACGGATTCGAACCGCCGAACCCTGAGGGAGCGGATTTACAGTCCGCCGCGTTTAGCCACTTCGCTACCCCTCCAAAACAACAATTTCTATATTACACAATCAATTTTTATTCGTCAATATGTGTAACGAAATTTGTTAAAAA
>NZ_BAUU01000054.1 GCF_000513115.1 Halalkalibacter hemicellulosilyticusJCM 9152 | reverse complement strand
ATTCCTTCATAATTCCAGAATCCATCCAGAAAACCGCTGCCCGTGTACCCCTCATGATTGGTATTAAGTTTAACTCCGCCTGACAGCTCAGCTTGATCAGCTTCAAGATGAATTTTTCCTCCGGGAGGCAGAAAAGTTAGATCACTGTTAGCAAACGCGCTGATAAACATCAGATTTGCAGTGGAATGAATAGTGTGCTCATTCAAGGTCCATTCGGTAGCGCTATCCATAAAGTTTTTGGCAGGGAAATTGGAGATGCCCGGGTTGTTGTACTGATTAGGTCCTAACGGCATAAACCCACTCGGTATCCCTGGTCGAGGGTCATCGTTCATGATCGCATATACCGTTTGAAGACTATCTTCGCCATGCCCTGTTACAAAACTCTTTCTCAAAGGATTGGCACCCAAAACATAGTGTAATGCAGCTAGACTCATATTGTGAATGGTTTCATCGTACATTTCAAGAAGCTTGGAACCGATCACAGCTTCTGCAGACGTACCGAGGATCTGGTCGAGACTACCCCAGTAAAAATTGCCATTATTGAGCGTATGATTCCACGCGTTTGTTTGATACCTGTCGATTGATTTGTCTAGCCAAATTGTAAAATGATCTTTATACCAGTTCAGTGCATCTTCGTCGACGTTCTCGGATTTCATGTATTGGAAAAAAGCGTAATTGTAGGTGCCTACCCAGTCTCCTTCTGTGTCAACGAATACGTTCTCACTTTGTTCATAGTTGTTCAAAAAGTAATCGTGATACTTCGATTCGCCGGTCACTCTATACAATGTTGCGGCAGCCAGCAGCCGTGATTCCTCATCGGAATCCCTAGCATACGCATCTGTTGGTCCTTTAATATTGTCAGGGTTCTGTTCGAGATACACCCATCCTGCCTCGGCAGCCTCCAAACTTTGAGCAGCAAAATCTGGATCGAACTCTGCATAGACTAATGACGCATGAGCTAAGACAGCTGCTGCCAAAGCCGTATCATTGGTCGGTCGAAGATTTCCAACACCGTCTCTGATGTCCCTAATCGCCCTTGTGTCATTATTGTTATTCATCGACTGAACTTTGGCGTAGAAACCGCCGCTTTCTTCATCTTGCATGTTCAGAACCCATTCTAGTTCCCATCTGGATTCATCTAGAATATCAGGAATTCCGTTTCCGCTTTCCGGAAGATTAAACTGACTATCGGAATATACATCCGGGAACAACTCGTATGACCATAGCAATCTCGTAACCGATGACGCCCCGGCACTGACATACTTACCTTTGTCACCAGCGTCAAACCATCCTTTCGATACATCTTTTGTACGCGAAGGATCGGATTCAAAAGGCGCATCCGTATCCATCGGCGTAATATCAGCTCTCGGATAATCTGGAACGAATGGCTCTTCAAGATCCATCCCCGAACGTTGGTATAAATAATATCTTGCCGCATCAAACAATAGAGAATGATACACGTCATCCCCAATTTTAAATCTGAGGGACGATTCGATGCCTTCAGCATCTACGGTAATGTAATAATCACCGGATTCTTGAAGATCCGTAAATACGGCTTTCAGAACCCTTTCCCCGGAATCAACGTCATAATCCTTAGCTAGGATCAGCTCCCCGCTATACGCAACGGTGTTGTCGGAAACTCTTCTTACTTGGAACGTGGTTCCAACATCGGCAGTGAATTCATCTTCGAATCCGGAAACATAGGCATATTTCTCGACGAGATTCCGGAATCCTACTTGATTGACCTTAATCTCCGGAAATCCTGGTTCTTTATCAGGCGAAGTCATTTTGAGCTGGTTAATCCAAACCGTAAACGGCTCATCGTTCACTATATCCAAGCGAATCGTCCAAGCATTCTTTGCGTCCAATGGAACATCTGGATCGTCGTAAATGTCCTTCAAAGGGATCTTTACATGCTGCCACTCCGTGGTAACCGTAACGTAATCCGATACCGGTACTAATACAACTTGTTCAACAGGATCACGCCTTGCGACATTGTCGTCGCCACCGATCATAAATTGCTCCCCGCCCTCTTTGCCTTTTACATAAAATTCTAAGTGGCCATTCGGAACATAATTGCTTTTATCGTGAGTTAACCATGACGCCATGACATTCAGAGACGTGATCCAATCTACTGGCTCTGTAACATTAAATCTCAATGAAGGCAAATCTTCATATGTTTCATCCCAGTCAACAGGTAAATTATTGTTTTCAGTTTCCAATCCACCGCTGCTATCGGAAAAGCCTCCTCCATGAGTGTCCTTAAATATATAATAGTCCGGCAGGTCTCTCCATCCTTCCGGAGCACCGTAATTCGCCTGAACCATATTCGGCGAGATTGCAGAAGTAAATAGAAGTACTACGATTAATGCCATCTGAGCTACTAATCTTTTCCCTTTCATTGAATTACCTCCTTGTCATTTGAACAAAAAAATCATAGCCTCAACTTCACGTCGATACACCACAACTAGACATTAAGAAAATTATTGTCTCCCTGCCTCACCTCCTTAAAAACGACATACAAAAGTAAGCGCTTTCAAAATTACAACCAAACTATTCGACATCTCGTACATTTTTATAGTACAGTGCAGAAGACCCCCGATCCAATTGAATCGGGATCTTCTGATTAGTTCAAAATAGGTCAGCTTTCATTGGGTTCACGCCCGTTCGCCTTGCATAAGGCGGTCATCACTGCTTCTCGAACATGTAATCGTACAATCCAATTTTTATTAGGGACCGATTGAAGTGTGATCCAAATAATGTGCGACGACGTAATCGTTATACTCTTGCTCTCCGGTTGCCCTTCACCGGCCAAGGAACAACGCCTGGGAACGGTTCCTTAACCGAAAGCCTAATCAACGGATTACACCAACGTACCCGTTCTGTTAATCACCTGTTGTTTGATTCAACAAGTATTGAGCCTGCTCAATCAGTTGATCAGCAGCTTCTACAGAAATGTGCTTGCCGCGTTGCGCTTTCAATTGGTTCACGAAGGCAGTCAATTGGTTAGAAGACAATTTTTTTTGTAAACTATTTGCGATGCCTTTGTTAGTAATCAAACCGTCGTTCAAAAATTGGGTTACCATTTCCTCCAAAGACAGAGGGTTGGTCGGAGCAGTTAGATCACTGTTAGCAAATGCGCTGATAAACACTAGATTCGCAGTCGAACCAACAGCGTGCTCATTGGTAGTCCATTCAGTAGCGCTATCTAAAAAGTTTTTCGCAGGGAAAATGGACATGCCTGGATTGGTGTACCTATTAGGCCCTAACGGCATAAACCCACTCGGTATCCCTGGTCGAGGGTCATCGTTCATGATCGCATATACCGTTTGAAGACTATCTTCGCCATGCCCTGTTACAAAACTCTTTCTCAAAGGATTGGCGCCCAAAACATAGTGTAATGCAGCTAGTCCCATATTGTGAATCGTTTCATCGTACATTCCAAGAAGCTTGGAACCGATCACAGCTTCATTAGCCATACCGAGGATCTGGTTGAGGCTGCCCCAGTAAAAATTGCCATTATAAAGCGTATGATTCCATGCGTTTGTTTGATGTCTGTCGATTATTTTGTCTAGCCAAATTGTAAAATGATCTTTATACCAGTTCAGTGCATCTTCGTCGATGTTCTCGGATTTCATGTATTGGAAGAAAGCGTAGTTGTAGATGCCTACCCAGTCTCCTGTTGGATTAATGAATACGTTCTCGCTTTGTTCATAGTTGTTCAAAAAGTAGTCGTGATACTTCGATTCGCCAGTCACTCTATACAATGTTGCGGCAGCCAGAAGCCTTGTTTCCTTATCGGAGTCCGTAGCATACGCATGTTCTGGACCTTCAATATTGTCGGGGTTCTGTTCGAGATACACCCACCCTGCCTCGGCAGCCTCCAAAGTTTGAGCAGCAAAATCTGGATCGAACTCTGCATAGACTAAAGACGCATAAGCTAAGGCGGCAGCTGCATAAGCTGTATCATTAGTCGGTCGAAGATTTGCAATACCGTCTCTGATGTCTCTAATCGCCCTTGTGTCATTATTGTTATTCATCGACTGGACTTTGGCGTAGAAACCACCGCTTTCTTCATCTTGCATGTTCAGAATCCATTCAAGTTCCCATCTGTTTTCATCTAGAATATCAGGAACTCCGTTTCCGCTTTCCGGAAGATTAAACTGTTGATCGGAATATACATCCGGGAACAACTCGTATGACCATAGCATTCCAATAACCGCTGACGACCCGGCAGTTATATACTTACCTTTATCACCAGCGTCAAACCATCCTTTCGATACATCTTTTGTACGCGAAAGATCGGGATCAAAAGGCTCATCGGATTCATAAGGCGCATCGGATTCAAAAGGCGCGGCCGTATCCATCGGCGTAATATCAGCTCTCGGATAGTCTGGAACGAATGGCTCTTCAAGATCCATCCCTGAACGTTGGTATAAATAATATCTGGCCGCATCAAACAATAGAGAATGATACACGTCATCCCCAATTTTAAACCCGAGGGACGGTTCGATGCCTTCAGCATCTACGGTAATGTAATAATCACCGGATTCTTCAAGATCCGTAAATACGGCTTTCAGAACCCTTTCTCCGGAATCAACGTCATAATCCTTAGCTAGGATCAGCTCTCCGCTATACGCAACGGTGTTGTTGGAAACTCTTCTTACTTGGAACGGGGTTCCAACATCAGCAGTGAATTCATCTTCGAATCCGGAAACATAGGCATATTTCTCGACGAGATTCCGGAATCCTACTTGATTGACCTTAATCTCCGGAAATCCTGGTTCTATATCCGGCGAAGTCATTTTGAGCTGGTTAATCCAAACCGTAAACGGCTCATCGTTCACTATATCCAAGTGGATCGCCCTTGCATGCGTTGCGTCCAATGGAACATCTGGATCGTCGTATATGTCCTTCAAAGGGATCTTTACGTGCTGCCACTCCGTGGTAACCGTAACGTAATCCGACACCGGTACTAATACCACTTGTTCAACAGGGTCACGCCTTGCGACAAGATCGTCGCCACCGATCATAAATTGCTCCCCGCCCTCTTTTCCTTTTACATAAAATTCTAAGTGCCCATTCGGAACATAATTGCTTTTATCGTGACTTGCCCATCCCGCCAAGACATTCATAGATGTGATCCCTACTGGCTCTGTAACATTAAACCTCAATGAAGGCAAATCTTCATATGTTTCATCCCAGTCAACAGGTAAATTACCGTTTTCAGTTTCCAATCCTCCGCTGCCGTCGGACCAGCCTCCTCTATGAGTGTCCTTGAATATATAAAAGTCCGGCAGGTCTCTCCACTTCGGGAGCACCGTAATTCGCCTGAACCATATTCGGCGAGATTACAGAAGTAAATAGAAGTACTGCAATCATTACAACCTGAGCAACTAATCTTTTCCCTTTCATTGAATTACCTCCTTGTCATTTGAACAAAAAAATCATAGCCTCAACTTCACATCGATACATCACAACTAGATATTTAGAAAATTAGTAATTAGACCGCTGCCTCACCTCCTAAAAACGACATATCACAGCAAGCGCTTTCAAAATAGCTTTTCATCGTAATATGTCCTCATTTATTTCTTACAGTAAAGCACAGAGTGACAAACATCCTTAACTTTCAAGCCAAGTTTTAGCATTATATAGACATGGAGCGGCGCGACCAGAATCACAGTGCCCCTTAATTTTCCAATCACTAATCAGCATTATATAGACATAACCAATCATCCTCGATGAGGAAAAACTTGAGCGATATCTATTTGAAATGGTTTCCGATTGATGAAAAATTTCCGTTCTTTATCAACATAAAGAGGACATGTTCGTGCCCAGATCGTTGAAGATTTAAAATATTGTTTCCCCGAATGGTTAGTCAAACTTGGAAAAATCCGTGAACTGGGGATAGAGTATGTCGTTGTGGTCAAGTTAAGAAAATCGAAGAAGGCTCAAGAGTTACATGCCATACGAAGTAAAATCCAAGAAATTAGATAAGGGATCACGTACTCTGTTATAACCCCGAGGCAGACAAAGGGGATAAGGAAAGTGGTCTTGGAGAAATTAGAAGAAAAACTGAGTTCATTGGAGCCTTCTGGCTTCGTTAAAAATAAGGTGTATTCAAAGTTTCTAACGATAGAAAAAACAGCTACTAAAATCGATGAACAGAAAATAAAGAACGATGAACGATTTGATGGAAAGTAGGCGGTTCCAACGAACTCTTCTCTAGCGGCCTAAGAAGCAGCGGTAGTTTTTAAGGAACTATGAGGAGTAGAACTAGCTTTCTGACACTTGAAGACAGATTTGAATTTACGTCCAATGTATTACTGTACAGAGACTCGTATTTGCGGTCATATTATGGTCTGTTTTTGGGCATTAGTGCTCGAATCTTATTTGGCATTCCGTTTAAAAGAAAAATGTTGTAAAACCAGTGTTAGTGATGTCATGCATGAAGTCAGTCAAATGAAAGCGTCACTCGTTCGAAATAAATGGAGAAGAGCAAATGATACGAACTGAGCTACAAGGGGATGCCAATTTGGCATTTGAAACCGGTACAAAAGACCCAGCTAAAGTGGTCGAAAACCCTGCGTAGCAGTCAAAATGTAGTGACACGTAATATAAAGGAAGCCCATAACGCTAGTAGTTACGGGTTATTCCTTAGTGTGCTGTGTCAAACTTAAGCAAAACAAAGCTGCCCATAACGGATATCTCTTACCAAACTTTTAAACGTTCATTTATTATTTGTGGAACACGAAGCTGTCCAGTTCACATAACGGTCTGCCTTTGAAGAATTCTCCGAAATATCCGCTGTATCCATCATCAAACACGAAATATATCGAATGTTTTCCTGTTACGGATGCAACCACAGCATGAAGGGTCCCATTATCCGGTCCAATTTCACAAGCGCCGATTTCTTCGCCTGTATTATAATCATCAATGAGTATTCTCATTATTCCTTTGTTGCCGCATCCTCTTACTTTAGCGGAAAACTCCATAGTTTTGCTGGAATAATCCTCTCCAAAATTAAAATATTTGAAACCAACGATACATCCCTTTGTTATATTTACAACTGCTCTCTCAAGAACATTTCTCTCTGTAATAAAACATCCACCATTAAGAACACACGCACTATCCGCCGGGGTGGGACGATAGGGGGAGAGTGACGTTTCAAAGCCTAAAGAGGTCATCTCCACCTGCGGAATACTTCCGTCCGGGAGAATCTCTATGCGCTCGACACAGCCGCGCCTTGACATGACTGTGTTATTGGTCGTTCTGTGATAAAAAATATACCACTGCCCATTGATCTGGCAGATTGATCCATGATTATTGCCTCCCGGATAATCCACTCCATTATCAATAATCGTACCGCGATATTGAAATGGGCCTGTTGGCGATTCACTAGTAGCGTAATCAAGCCTGTTGCCGTTTTTCGGCGAATAAATCAAATAATACATATCCCCGACTTTTCGCGGTGAACATCCCTCGAAAAAGCCATACGGTTCATCAACAGGAATAATATCTGCCTTGTATGAATCCTGCAAAATTTCATACATGTTTTCAGCATCGATCTCAGCCATATAGGATTTTAAATATCCGCAATAGATATAGACTCTGCCGTCATCATCCACCAATACTCCTGGATCGATAAAAATTCCCTCTTTTACAATTTGTTCGGAATTTTCCGGGACACGATATTGCGAGACAAGCTGAAAAGGCCCTTCCGGTTTATCACTTACCGCAACACAACCTTTAGAATCAACAATATAAGCATACAAGTAATATTTCCCATCTTTTTCAACCACATCCGGAGCATAGAGCTCCCGATCTGTCCAAGGTGTATCGCTTGCATGGTCTCTATCCATTCGTGTATGAAAGATGTCCCCATGACATATCCAGTTATTCAGATCATGAACATCAGCTGACCATACCTTTAGCTTGTAGTCACAAAATTGATCCGAACCTGCATAATCATGTGATCCATATATATAAACCCTGTTACCAAAAACTCTTGGTTCCCCATCAGGAATGTATTCCCAATTCGGTAAATATGGATTCGGCATAATCATTCCCCCTCAAAAAAAATAAATACGCTATCGCAAATTAATCCGCCAGCTCATAATCGAAGCAATCAAAGAGTGCCGGTGCACCTTGTACCTTTTCTCTTACCGCATTACATCGCTATGATATTCCCCTCGAATTAATTCCTTGATTATGAGCTTCCCTCATCCTTGGCGGCAAACAAACTTATACTTACATTTTAAAATAACGCTGCACAACGGAATACGCAAGCTTCGGCCTACGGTATCGGTCGACGATCCCCTTACTGTTCTGCGTTCCGGCGCGAGTCAACAGCCATCCCGTTCCTTCCGTTACCCTACAATCACAAAATTGCCAGATGAGCATGCCGGACAAGAAAGGAACGGACACGTACGCCGCCAAATTGCGCTCAATGATTTCGGCATGGCGCTCCTCTGTTCCTTTTACCCGGCTAGGGTCGCGATAGCCGTAATAGCCGTCTGCCCCAAATTCGCTTATGATCATCGGTTTCCCTAGTCCACCAGCTTGATCCGCCCAAAGTCGCGCCTGCTTAATAAGCTCAAGGGGATCTTCATCTTCGTACCAGAGAGGATAAAGATTGAACGAGACGATATCCGCAAGGTCAAAACAAAGCTCGCGATCGCGGTGATGTGAAGCAAAACTAAGCGTCCTTGACGAATCCATCGTCCGGATTTGCTCAAGCTGTGTTCGGTACATCTCCCGGCCTTCCGGCGTATCACTCGCGCATTCGTTCAAAATCGCCCATATAATGATGCTCGGATGGTTGAAATGGTTCTCCACCATCTCCCGATTGCAATCCTCACACTGCTTGGCGAACAGCGGATGCTTCATTTGCTCTAGGCTCAGACCACGCGCATGATTTTCTTCCCAGACGAACAAGCCGCGCTCATCGCACAAATCTAGAAACCGTTCGTCATTCGGATAGTGGCTAGTTCGTACGGTATTTGCGCCCATATCCAGCATCAATTCGATATCGTGTACCATGAGCGGGTAAGGAATGGCGGCTCCTGCCAGCGCATGATCCTCGTGCCGGTTGAAGCCCTTCAAAACAACGTCCTCACCGTTTACCTGGATGCGTCCGTTCTCCGTTGTAACTGTTCGAAATCCGACCCGCTCGATCAAATCGTCTACAGGAACTTCCTGCCCTTCTACATATAGTTGTGCTTTCAGCAGATACAGCTTCGGATCGTTCGCCGACCAAGGAATCACGCCGGGGAACGGTTTCGTAATTGAAAACTCTACTATTTCGCCCGGCATCGCGTCAACCGTTCCTGCGGCAATCTCCTGGCCTCCCAGACTGAACTGCAGCCGTGCGCGCCGCTCTCGGTTGCCGATATTGCGTACAAAGAGGCGAATCGTACCCTGCCAGCCTTCAGACGAACGAATCGGCGTAAACGCGATTCGCTCGATAAACAACTCGTGCAGCAGTTCAATCGCCACGGGTCGGATCAAGCCACCATACGTATAATAATCATTTGGTACATGAAGCGCGGACATTTCGCCGAACGAATTGTCCGCGACCACCGCAACCTCATGCGTGCCTGGTTCAACATCCGGAATAACGACGGCAAACGGCGTATACGCATTATAATGATGCCCTACCGGCTTTCCGTCAAAAAAAACATCGGCTGTGTGGCTCACGCCTTTAAAAACAAGTCGAATTGCGCCTTTCCGAGATATTTCTACCGTTCGCCGGTATACGCCTTTCCCCTGATAGGTTGTAAACTGCGGATGCATTTCCCAACATCCGGGTACAGGCATCCGGTACCGATAGTCGGATGGCAATCCCTCATCCGCCTCGTTTATCGGTTGAAAGTCCCAGTCACCTTGCAGTTCTTGTACATCTCGTATTTCATTCGTTTGAAAAAGCCTTAGCATGAATATTCCTCCAATAATATATTTCTTGTTAAATCCGTAAACGAGTACCTCCAACCATTCCGAATGGAAGTCTAATCAGCTTGAGCATTTCCCGGCATAAACGAATCAGCAAATCGCCAGCGGGCTGTTTTGAACAACCGACAACTATTCGCGGGCAATAAGCTCATGCCCGGCTTGGTCAGAGACCGGTGATACAGCTTCAAATTTTCGAAGTAATCCATTCCTGCAGATCCTCCAGCAGTTGAAGGGAGCTTCGTCCGGTCGTACTTATACGTTGCTCCCAAAGGCTATGACAATCTCATCGTTTTGAACAACTTATTAAAGTCACCGGTATTGAAAGTGTTTGAACATAACCTCACCTTCCACCACCTATTCATCGGGAAACTGCCAGCCGTCATAAACATAAACGGCTTCCCCTTCAATCGAAAGACTGTCTTTGGAAAGCTTGGTCATTCCTTCTACTGAGATTATTTATTCTTCGTCCTTTATCGCACAGCCCTAATAGAATACGTCTCCCCTGCGACCACCTGAAACTTCACAACCTCCGCGCCATCGCTTTGAGCCATCTTAGAGCCGTCTGCTCGCGTTACACGTACAGCGCTTGAAACACGCAAACTGCACAACGCGTTCCGCGTCGCTTTCAGTTCGGATGCGGTGAACCGCCCGTCCTTCCATGCGATATCGATCTCGAACCCACCCCGCGCACGCAGGCCGCTCACGAAGCCGTCTGGCCAAGCTGACGGAAGGGTCGGCAACAGTCTAATTTCTCCGCTGTGACTCTGTAGCAGCATCTCCGCTATGCCGGCCGTTCCGCCGAAGTTTCCGTCGATTTGGAACGGCGGATGCGCGTCGAACAAATTCGGATAAGATGACTTGGCAAAGAGCGTCTGTACATAGCGAGATGCGTTCTCCGCATCTTCCAAACGCGCCCACATGTTTATAATCCAGGCGCAGCTCCAGCCGGTATGACCTCCTCCGTGCTGCAGCCGGCGTTCAAGCGATTTGCGAACGGCAGCCGCCAGCTCCGGATCTTGATGCAGATCAATCTGATCCCCAGGATAAAATCCGTACAAATGTGAGATGTGGCGATGCCCCGGTTCGTATTCCTCAAAATCGCGGAACCATTCCAACAATTGGCCGTTCCGGCCGATCCGGTAAGGTAGCAGGCGGGCGAGCGCGTCTTCCCAT
Organism: Halalkalibacter hemicellulosilyticusJCM 9152; assembly: GCF_000513115.1. Classification (GTDB taxonomy): domain Bacteria; phylum Bacillota; class Bacilli; order Bacillales; family Bacillaceae_D; genus Halalkalibacter; species Halalkalibacter hemicellulosilyticus. The sequence continues at coordinate 2,879 of NZ_BAUU01000054.1, read as the reverse complement.
TCGCGACGCAGTTCTGCGTCTGCATCAAGCAGCTTGCTCGCTTCAATACAATACGTAAACAACTCGCGAATGACGGCCATATCCATCGTAGTTCCCATACTGACTGCACATGGTTGCCTTCGGCATCAAGAAAAATATTTTCCGGCGAAGTAGCAGCGACGTGACCAGATGTCCCTCGCCGTCTTCTATCAACCAATCCAGACAGAACAAGGCAGCTTCCCGCATGATGGGATATGCCTTTGTCGCAAGAAATTCCTCATCTCTTCCGAATAAATACCGATCCCACAAATGCCTGCACAACCAAGCACCGGCCATCGGCCAGAACGCCCAACTGGCGGATCCCTTAGCAGGCGTTGTCTTTCTCCACAAATCCAAGTTGTGATGGGCAGTCCAGCCGCGGCAGTCATAATGAGTTTCCGCGGTGCTCCTTCCACTTACACTAATGCCTTCAATCAAATCGAACAGCGGCTCATGACACTCCTCCAGATTGCACGTTTCCGCCGGCCAATAATTCATTTCCGTATTAATGTTAACGGTATAATTGCTTCTCCAGGGCGGGCGCACCTCTTTATTCCATATCCCTTGTAAATTCGCTGCTTGCGTTCCTGGCCGGGAACAAGCAATAAGCAGGTATCGGCCGTATTGAAAATATAGAGCAGCCAGTCCCGGATCGCCATCGCCTTGACGAACGCGTTTCAGCCGTTCGTCCGTCGGAAGGTTGTCGCTACCGAAGCGCCCAGGTGGATTTTAACCCTGCTGTACAAAGGGAGATAGTCTTTCAAATGACGAAGCTTCAACTCGTCGTAGTTGAATTCGGCTGCCGCAACAAGAGTTTTCTGAACTAGAACGGCAGGGTCTTTGCCCTCGGACCCCGGATTTTTATCATAGCCGTTAAAGCTGGTCGCCGCAGCTAGAAGAAACGTTACGGCATCGGCTTGGACCGCACTCAACTCAAGCCCGTTCCCGATTTTCTTCATTCCCCCCTCAATAACAGCCAGCAGCTGCGACTCAAAGCGCACTCCGTTGTTTTCCTCATATATCAGCTCGTCAGAAGCGTCGGGAGCCGATTCCCGATCGGGACGCACAGGACCGGTTCCTTTCATCGTCAGAACGCCTCGTCCGGCTTCCAGATTAACTGTCGCCAAATGTGGCGTTTCAAGAGAGGCCGTCACATTGATACTACCCGGACGATCTGCACTCAATCGGATTGCCAATACCTGATCAGCGGCTGAAATGAATGCCTCCTGTGTATACCGGACGCCTTCTCTCACATATGAGACTTTGCTTACGGCCGTATCCAAGTCGAGTTGCCTTTCATAGAACTCGACAGGACCAGAATTAGCACCGAACTTAAGCTTCAAATCGCCAAGCGGCTGGTATTCCTCGGTACCGGGACCTTGCATGTGCCGCTCAATAATTTCCTGCGCCTGCTTATATGCTCCGTTCGCAATATCCCGCCTCGCCTGATCGAGATAGTCCGCAGCGCTATAATTCAGTGAATCTCGCGGCTGGAATGACCACAGCGTATCTTCATTTAACTGAAACAGTTCCTCGTCCGTCCGTCCGAAAGTCATAGCTCCCAGCCGTCCGTTGCCCAAGGGCAGAGCTTCAGTCCATTCTTGAGCCGGATGCCTGTACCATAATCGCATGGGTGTTTGCACTTGTATTTTTTGTTCCACATTATCCTTCCTTTCTCTCCTGTGGAGTAATGATTTCAGCTTCGATCGGAAGCAGCGTCGGTTTGCATATTTTGCAGCACCGTGGAACGGTTTCATCCAAATGCGTAATATCTGCGATTAAATGCGAGCATAACTGCCCCCACTTTTTTATACTATTCAGATACCAATGGTATTCTTCCCTTGATAAAGAAAGCGGTTTACAAAAAAAGCAATTCGTCATTGTCATAGTGCTCTCTTTATTTCGATTGTATAGCGTAATTTGACTCTATTCCTTGATTTTCTGGCCAAGGACTAGCATGATATAGACATCGCCCCTGACATCATTAGTACTCTGCCATTTCAATAATTTCAACTCCGTACGATCCAGGATCAATTCCGGCCCGATCGGACCGTATTTCCTGACGATCGGGCCCGCAGCATCAGCCAAAGGACCGCGCAGCGGGCCTGAACCAGCATGCTTTATTCATGTTTTTGACACCGGAACGAGCCGTCAGTATAAGCGTAGCTCGATATTTACGCAAGCTTCCAAATGATCAGCCAAGCTTTGGTTCTAGTTTATACAATTGCTTATAGAGCGATAGATCAAGCAGGGAATGTTACGAGAGCATCTGTCAGCGTTACGGTTCCTCATGATCAGTCAGGAAATGAATAAGCTTATCCTGTAGCTTAAAGAACTTGATTTGATTATCCTGCTGCTCTAATTACATGACATGAAATTGAAAGAACCTCGAGACACTTTGCTGCAGCCAAGAGAGCTCGAGGTTCTTTCAGTGGAAGTCTTTCAAGATTTTGTTCTCATCAATCCATTTTTGGACAATGTCTATATCATGCTATTTCATGGCTTGAAAATTAAGGTTTACAATCAAGTAGTGTAATATGATCAATGTTGTAGTGCGGTGCAATTTAATGTATGCGCTTTCATAAAGGAACCATATTAAAAAAGGAGAATAAACAGATGAAAACAAGAAGAAAGTCGTTTCAATCCATCAAACAAATCATTTCCTTATGCATGTCCGTTTCACTTCTACTGATGTACGCGCTTACCGCCACAGCTGCTGATGGCGATCCTCCCTCGAATGAAGCCACCATTCAACTTGAAGCCGATCAAGCGGAACTGTCAGGCGGAGTTAAGCTTAATACAAATCATGAGGGGTACACGGGCAGCGGCTTTTTGGATGGATTCTGGAATTATGAAGGAAC
>NZ_BAUU01000055.1 GCF_000513115.1 Halalkalibacter hemicellulosilyticusJCM 9152 | reverse complement strand
TATTTTTTAACTAATTTCAGACCCTAGAAAACCTTGATATATCAAGGTTTCTAGGGTCTTGTTTATTTCTAGCTTTGTAAAATAAGGCATTCTCCCGTAACGATTTGCGGTAACCTGCAAAAACGAACAGATTACGTGGGTCAGTCGGGGCTGTATCAAAAGGTCATAAAAAATGACCTTTTGATACAGCCCCTTTTTCTACTTTACTATTACACTCTATTTATTTTTCAACTCTTCAATGTTTTTATTAAGTCGGCTCAATTGTCGAATCATCATCCAATTTTGTTCAACTATGGCTGATAAGTAAGTGACTTTTGCTTGTTCCTCAGCCTTGGCAAAACTGAGAGCCATACCAGCCTTAAATAATCCGTTACCGGCAAGATCATTGGCAACTCTACTTAATACAGCTAAATCCTTCTCATCAAGATCTTCAAGTTGATATTTGTCCATAAATTTTGCAATTTGTTTATCTTGCTTTGATTGTTTACCTTCTTCAGATTTACCACCAAATAACCCCATTGTAAAACCTCCTTTTTCGATATGATCTTAGTATTCGACAAAAGGAGAAATTTTACTTCATAAAAAAGACGACGTTCTCGAATGTGCTTAAAGAGCAGCCTTACAAGCCAACAAACCATTCATATTTCTCCATCACAAAGTAAGACCGGAAAAAATAATTAACGCCGGAATAGCAATTACATAAGATAGAACCCACGATAAATGATTTTAAACGATAGATTTTGTTCGGATAAAACAGCCAATAAACTGTTCTAAAGACCATGTTAATTGAAGTTTTTCTTCAAAAAACTCGGCTCATTTCCCCTTTGATTTACAGTCTTTACGGCGCTCTACATACATTTCTTAAGCCACTTCACTAGCATATTTTTTTATGCTGTTTCGTTTCAATTCTCGAGCAATAGTTGAATGGTGACGATTTAGTTGTTTCTCCATTTGTCTAGTAGACCAGCCTAGCTTTTGAAGAGCTTCTAGTCGTCCACGTTCAAACGTGGTAAGATGCGAGTAGCTCATGATAAACCGCCGTGTAAGAGTTGTGTGGTAACTTCAGTTTACACTGAGGACCATGGGCTTTTTAAAATAGTTTATATCAAGTATTTATAATTGGATAAAGGAGTAATGTTCATGGAATTTTTAGTACTTTTAGGGATTTTTATAGTTTTGTTTATCACTTCTAATACTATAGAAAAGAAGGTAAAGTCTATACACGAACAAAATGAACAAATAATACAATTACTTAAAGAAATTAAAAATAAATAATTTCGAGGACACAAGCAACATAGATATGCGGGATGACATCTATTGACTCGCTTTCTTACATGAAGATAAAGCTACTCAATACATCGAAATAACACGTTATCGAACGTTTTTGACCATTGGAGATAAAGACTACCTAAGCCCTTCGGATATTCACTTAAGGGATTATATAGATATTCGATACTATACGATAACGCTAGAAGAAAAAGATATTGAAGATCCATATGTCCTTGATTTTGATCCTGATGATATTAATTATGATTACCATTTAAGAGGTGGTTATGTAGATGGAGACAAAGTATTTATATTGGAGTAAAAATAACGATAAATCGTTTCTTTTTTGACATCTCTCTAATCTTCTTTAGAAAAAAAGACAAAAGCCTTGAAATCGTTGTTATATCAACATTTCAAAGCTTTTTCTTTTTTATAGATTATTAATCGTCTACGTTTAGAAAGGAACACGTCGCCTGTATCCCAACTCTTCATCAGGAAAGACATTATGATACAAATAAACGAATGAACCTACTCCAAAACCCTTCCTCCTGCTCTTCTTCTTCAACTAGCTCCTCTTCTTCTAAAGAAATAGACGCTGTTTGCATGATAAATTGGACAGAGTCGACATGTTCATTTTGTTCTGAGACGAAAGAGACAACGTCTAAGTCTGATTTGTCATATTCGCCAATCATTTCATTGATTTCATCTTCCATTTGCTCAGGGAGGTCACTTGTCGCTTCATATAGCTCTTCTGTTCCCTCTTCAAGCTCACGAACGCCACGTTCAAATTCTGCTGTTCCATCAGCTAGCTCCCCTATTCCTTCATGCAGGTCACTATAAGAATGAGCTAGCTCGCCAATTCCATCCATATAGCTTACGAGTCCATTATGGAATTCACCATATTGACTTGCCATCTCATTCAGCCCGGTCACTAATTCATCTAATGCTTCCAATTGCTCAAAATCGGAGAGTGAGCTAGACAGCCCGTTTGAAATAGTGGTCAACGCCGTCGCCATCTCCGTTAATGAACTAGACATCAATGGAAGGTTGTCGTCCACTGCTCGTAATCCTTCGTTAACAGCATGATATGTGCCTTTGACCGTTAACGAAGCAGAGTAACTCTCAACTAACTTAGTTACAACCTCCACATCGGCTCCACTCTCATATAGCTTAGCAATATCTTCCTCAGAAATAGCATGATCTGGAATCTCACTAATCACTTCATCTAAAGTTGCCAGGATACGTTGGTAATTTTCATGTAATTGCGTTAATCCTTCTGCACCTTCATCTAACCCTTCTCCTATTTGCTTTAAACCTTCAGACAACTCAGTCACTCCATCCAAATCACCATCAAAGGAAGACTCATTTAGAGCACGACTAATTTGTTGGAGCGATGAATGAATCGTCGCTGATGCCTCTAACAGATCATCAGATGCTTCGGACACTTCATTTATACCACCATGAAATTGAGAAGAGCCGTCTTCTAAGCTAGTTGTGCCTTCATGTAATTCACTTGCACCCGCTCTTAGATCAGCGACACCGTTATTTAATTCTTCAATCGCATCAGATAATGTTCTCATTTCATCCGTTAGTTCATTATCAGGAACATCAATCGCCATCGATGGTGGAATCGCAGCGATTTCAATGCCATCCATTTCAAAATCGTTTACATCTGCCATCACCGTTAAATCAGCATCTTGCTCTGGCATAACCGTAAACGTTAATTGCTGATTTTTCCCAGCATTTGCGACTGTTGCTCCTTCCGCTTCAGTTACCTTTGCTAAGTCAGAATCAAACGTAATAGTTACTTGCAGCAAATAATTTTCATAGAAAAGCGAATCAACCTGCTCATTCGCTGATGTTTCAATTTGAATACGAAGCTCTCCCTCTCCACCTGCAAGCTGATCAGCTGTAACAGATTCCCCGTTTAACAAATAAGAAACCGACACATTCCATGGTAGCGGTGTATCTTGTAAGTACCCTTGATAATAAAATGAACCTTCGTCTGCAGTGAATTCAACCTTTTGATCCTTAAATGAAAGGTCGGATAGATCCGTTAAATTCTTGACACGTTCATAATTGCCGTAATCATGAATGACCCCAGCCTCTATCACATCAAAAATATTGACCACATACACGTTCTCCAGCATACCTGTAGCATTTAAATTTGCATAAATAACCTCGTCTTTTCCATTACTCACACCAGTTCCACTAGCATGGACACTAGTAGAATGATCAGATTGTTCGTCCTCTCCTATATCAGCATAGCTAAGGAAAGGAAACAGCATAAGTATAACTACTAACAGAATCGCTACCCATCGCTTTCGTCTCATTATTCATTCTCCTTCATAAAATTTGCTTTCCACGTTGTTTTTTCAATGATTTTATCAAATATGACTAGAATAGCCGGTAAAAAGAACACAACTAGTAGAAATGCTAATAAAGCTCCTCGCCCTAGTAACAATCCGATTGAACCAACGATCGGATTAGAAGACGTAATCCACAAAATAAACCCAACACTCGATAAAATCGCTGCTGAAATAGAAATCGAGAACGTTTTTTCATTTAATGTTTTCTTAATGGCTTCCATAGCTGAATGCTGTTTCCGATTCTCTTTGTAACCTTCTGTTAACAAAATCGCATAATCAACAGTAGCAGCTAGTTGCACGGTACTAACAATTAAGTAGCCTAAATAATCTAATGTCATATTCGAAAAATAAGGGACAGACAAGTTAATCCAAACAGCTGCTTGAATCGTTAAGATCAAGACAACTGGAAATGAAATCGATCGGAATGTAACGAATAAGACAATTGCAATCGCTAAGACTGTCATGAGATTAACGACTGTATTGTCTTTAGAGGTGATCTGTTTCATATCATATAACGTCACACTTTCCCCCAGAATAAGTACATCTTCACCGTAATACTGTTCGGCCTTCTCTTGTACTTCTTCTACAATTGAAAAGGCAAGATCACCTTCTGCAGCCGTTTCTTTATTAATAATAATTCGACTATAATTTTCTGAAAAGAATTCATCAGTTATCGATTCATCCAAATATTCTGGTGGAATGACCGAGCTAACAGCTTCAGAATAAGAGATGACACTTTTGATTTCATGTATTTCATCTAACTCTTGAATGAGCTCCACTTCTCTTACCATCTCATGACTTGGAACGAGCAAAACCATTTGTGTTAATTCACCAAACGCTTCTTGTATTTCACGTGAATCACTTCCCGCTCTAGTCGATTCAGGCTGCTCCCCTAATCCATATGTGAAAACCGTATTATTTTGTGCTAAGAACGCCGGTACCATCATTAGTAGAACAAGAATAAGAACAGGAAATCGTGCTTTCATGACACCTGACCCAATATTACGAAATGGACGAATGAAAGGCTTATGCTGCGTACGATCAATCCACTTATAGAAACACAAAGTGAGGGCTGGTAAAAATACGATCACACTAATGAAGCTAAGCGCTATTCCTTTCACCAAATTAAAACCAAGATCAGCGCCAATTTCAAAGCTCATAAATGTTAAAGCAATAAACCCAAAGAAGGTCGTTGCTGCACTCGCTGAAATAGCAGGAAACGCCTTTTGGATCGCGAGCTTCATTGCTTCTACTGGTTCGTAGTTGCGTTCACGATAATCAGAGAATCGATGTAACAGAAAGATCGCATAATCTAATGAAACGGCAAGCTGTAAGATTGGACTAACAGACTGTGTAATAAATGAAACCTCTCCGATGAATAGATTCGTACCTAAATTAATCAAAACAGATACACCAATAGCCGTAAGAAAAAAGACAGGCTCTATCCATGAATTCGTTGAAACAACGAGGATCAATATAATAATAGGAACTAATAATAATGCTGCATATAACGATTCTGATCCTGCCATTTGCTGAGAAACAGCTGTATCAACCGCTTCCCCTTCCATCGCATTCTTTTCACCAATTAATTCGTAAATCTCGTTCGTAATTCTCACTTCTTCGCCTTCTTGAATACGAAGGGTCATAAGAGCACGATCATTCAAATAATAAGATTCAACAACATTCTCATCGATGATTTCAATCGGTATTTTCAAATCAATGACATCATCTAACCACATCACATTTGAAACTCCGTCAATCTCCTCTAGGTGGTCTTTATATACTAAAGCTTCTTGAATCGTTACATCATTTATTAATACTCGGGCATTCGGAACTGCTCCATCAAACTCTTCATTCATGATGTCTATTGCCGTTGTCGATGGAGCATCATCAGGTAAGTAATCAGCCATATTGTAATTGACAGATACAAAAAATTGCGCAATCGCACAAACAAGCGTAATGATAAGAAAACTCGTAACGATTCGTTTTCGATATGTAATAATCAGGTCTGCTATTCGATCCAAGCTGATTCCCCCTTGCTTTAACCTCACCACCAAATTATAATAACACTGTGTTGATTAATCAACATACAGTTTATTAAAAGACGTTCAATATCCAACATGTAAGCATTTTCTTGTTGTTTATAAAGAAAGAGGTGATTGAAAATGAGTGAAAAACTTGATCGCAGAAAGCAATACACACGTATGGTATTAAAGAATAGTCTCATTGAATTATTACAAGACAAGCCGATCAACATGATTTCTGTGAAAGAAATTTGTCATATCGCTGACATAAACCGTTCTACCTTCTATGCTCATTACACAGATCTTTATGACCTGCTCCAGCAATTAGAAGAAGAAATTATTCAAGATATTAAGGGAACATTAACAAGCTACACATATACAAATGAAGAAGATTCATTGGCGGTCACGATCAAACTGTTAGAATATATCGCTGAGCATAGTAATAGCTGCCAAACATTATTCAGTGAACACGGCAGCCCTTCGTTCCAAAATGAAGTCATACATATCGCTCAAGATTGTGCGATTGATCAATGGGTAACATATAATAACATCCCCCCTCACATTGCAGAATATATTAGTCTGTTCATGGTCAATGGAAGTATTAGAGTCATTCAGCAGTGGTTGAAAAATGGAATGGATCAAACACCGAAGGAGATGGCAGAAATCATTCATGAATTTTCCGAAAGAGGAATCGCATCATTTACATAAAAAAAACCGCGGTAGCGGTATTTTCTTATTAGCGTTGTGTGGAGCCGTTACAACGGGTTCAAGTTTTTATGAAAGTGGGGTTCTTTCAGAAAAACGCGTAACGAGCGAAGCCAACGCTCTTCATTGAATTTCCCCGACAGCTTCTTCGGTTCTTCTCACACTGCCTGCCTCGAATTTTATACTTTCTTATTCTTTAAAGGGTTGTGTCTAGCTGTTAATAGGGTTTAGTTCGTAAATACGTGTATCAAACGTAGACGACAGCTTTTGCAACCAACAAAGGTAATCCTCATTCCTCTAAATAAGAAGAAAAACGCTTCCTGAGAATAAAATGTAGGTCTCATTCCCCTATATTGGCTTTTATGGCTCCTTTGGAACTCATTTAGCTTAAATAGCGGAATGAGGAGCCGTAACGACATGAAACAGGGAATGAGGGGGGAAATAGAGGAAGGAGGAACCGCATAGAGCGCGTAACCTTTGCATCCCTCTTCTACGACATTTATACATTCTTATTCTGCATAAAAAATGCTTGAAGGAAGTTTGACTCCTTCAAGCACTTTTCACCTATTTACTTCATGATCTTAACAAACTTCCTTTTCCCAACTTGAATGACAAGGCCGTCCTCTAGTTCCACTTGTAGCTGGACATCGCTAACTTTTTCTTCATTGATCTTCACACCACCATTTTGAATCATTCGTCTCGCTTCACCTTTAGATGGCATCATCTTCAATTCAACTAATAATTCAACAATCCAAATCGGGGATTCGCCTTCCCACTTCACTTCTGGGATATCAGTTGGCAATGAACGTTTTTGGAAGACCGTTTGGAAGTACTCCTTTGCTTGCTGTGCAGACTCTTTGCTATGATACATTTCAACAAGCTTAGCTCCTAGGTTCATCTTCGCATCTCGAGGATGAATCGAACCTTCCTCTAACCCTTTTTCTAATGATTCAAGTTCTTCCATTGGAAGATCAGTCGCAAGCCTATAGTACTTAACCATTAATTCATCTGGGATGGACATCGATTTTCCGAACATTTCATTTGGGCTTTCATCAATACCAATATAATTCCCTAATGACTTGGACATTTTTCGTTCGCCATCTAAGCCTTCAATTAATGGTAACGTTAGAGCCACTTGCTTTTCTTTTCCGTATGCATCCTGTAAATGACGCCCCATTAATAGGTTAAACTTCTGATCTGTTCCCCCTACCTCTATATCTGACTCTAATGCTACTGAATCATATCCTTGCATGAGTGGGTAGAAGAATTCGTGCACGGAAATCGCTTGACCTGACTTATACCGTTTTTCAAAGTCATCACGCTCAAGCATTCTCGCTACAGTCATATGACCTGCTAATCGAACAACATCCTCAAAAGTGAGCGGCTTCAACCATTCAGAATTGTAGTAAAGCTTAGCCTTATCCATATCTAAAATTTTGCCGTACTGTTCCACATATGTTTGGGCATTTCTCTTCACTTCTTCATCTGTTAATTGCTTTCTCGTTTCAGACTTTCCAGTTGGATCCCCGATTCGTCCTGTGAAATCACCAATTAACATTTGAATTTCATGACCAAGCTCTTGAAACTGTCGTAATTTATGTAAGACGACAGTATGTCCAATATGAACATCAGGTGCAGAGGGATCCATACCAAGCTTGATTTTCAAAGGTTTTCCTGATGTCACCGACTTTTCAATTTTTTTTCGAAAGTCCTCTTCTGGGACAATCTCAACAACTCCACGCTGTAAATAAGCTAATTGGCGCTCCACTTCAGCTTTTTGTTCATTTGTTAATGTAACTTCCTTTTCCATACAATCAGCTCCTTTAAAATTTGACACAAAAAAGACCCCACCCCCTAAAAAAGGGACGAGGTCCTCGCGTTACCACCCTTGTTGCTACACTTTTTGCTACGTATAGCCACTTCATTTTCATAACGGCAAAAACCGTTCTTTGTTCACAAAGAAAGCTCCAGGCTGTAATTCATCCAAGACTTTTGTACTGATTCCCACCAACCATCAGCTCTCTATCTCCAGGGAAGTTTGGATTACTAAGACCGTTCAACGCTATCATCACTATTTATTTGGATGATCCATTTTTATCATAACCTTCACATCGATGTCAAGATGAATGAGACAAAATCGAACATTTCATATCGTCACTCGACGGCTTGTGCTATAATATATCATGAATTTAGGAGGTAAAAAACATGGAAAAAGAAAACTCAACTTTCTTAGAAAAGGTAAGAGGTTTCTCCAAGGTCCTACATCAACGAACGTTATTTCGGACAATCGGAATTACGTATCAAGTCTTTTGGAATTTATTTCTTATTTTTCTAGTCTTAATATGCATGTTGATCTTTTTTGCTGGTGGAGCTGCTGCTGGTTATTTCGTCTCACTTGTAAAAGACGAACCTCTTCTTTCTGAAGATGAAATGCGAACAGCCGTCTATGACTATGAAGAAACGAGCCAAGTTTTCTTTGCTAACGATGTCTATTTAGGTGAATTACCTTCAGATATTGAAAGACATGAGGTTAGTTTAGAAGACGTTTCTGAATATGTTATTCAAGCTATTATCGCAACAGAAGATGAATACTTCTATGAACACGAAGGCATCGTTCCTAAAGCAATCATGCGTGCGATGTTTCAAGAAGTTGCTAATTCCTCCCTACAAACAGGAGGAAGTACGCTTACACAGCAATTAATTAAAAATCAAATATTAACAAATGAAGTATCCTTTGACCGTAAAGCAACCGAAATTTTATTTGCGATGCGCTTGGAGAATTACTTGGAGAAGGACGAAATTTTAGAAGCCTATTTAAATATCGTTCCGTTTGGTCGTAACGCATCTGGTCGGCAAATCGCAGGTATTCAAGCAGCAGCTCAAGGTATTTTTGGCGTCGATGCTTCGGAGTTATCAATCCCACAGGCTGCATATATTGCTGGTTTGCCACAAAGTCCGTTTGGCTATACACCGTTTCGCAATGATGGATCGATAAAGGATAGCATTGATCCTAGTATAAACAGAATGAGTACAGTCCTATCTAGAATGTACGAAGCTGGATATATTACGGAAGAAGAACGTGCTGAAGCATTAGCATATGATTTTGAAAAGAGTTTCGCTGATTTTACACCTTCACCTATTGAAGAGTATCCATATTTGACGTATGAAGTACTCCGAAGAGCGATTGATGTTCTATCCAAACAACAGATGGAGGAAGATGGCGTTGACCTATCAGAATTAGATCAAGAAGAGCAGCTTGAAATGAGACAGCGTTATCAGGAAATAGCATCACGAGACCTTCGAGGAAACGGTTATCGTATTCATACAACCGTTGACAAAGATATTTATTTATCGATGCAAGATTCGATTCAAAATGACGGTTTATTTGGTCCAAATAAAGGGGGAAAGCCTGAGCAAGTCGGGGCTGTCTTACTTGAAAACAGTACAGGAGCGATTAAAGGCTTTGTCGGTGGTCGAACAGAGGGTAGTGACGATCATTATAATCGTGCGACGCAAGCATATAGACCGAACGCATCTACGATGAAACCATTAGTCGCTTATGCACCTGCTCTTGAAATTGGTGCTGTTCAACCAGGAATTGTGATTCCTGACACGAGAGATCACTACCCAGATGGTCAAGAAATACGTAACTTTGACCGTCAGCATTTAGGTCTCCTCTCTGTAAGGGAATCGGTAGCACGATCACGAAATGTGCCAGCCGTTCGAGCTTATCGAATGGTGCCTTTTGAACAAAAGCGACAAACGTTACTAGACTTAGGATTCTTCTTACCAGCAGATGCACCTTACGAATCATCTACACTCGGCACGAATGATGTAACAGTAGAACAGAATACGAATGCTTATGCAACATTCGCAAACGGTGGGACATATGTCGAATCTTATATGATTGAACGAATTGAAACGGCTGATGGTGAATTAGTCTATGAACATGAACCTGAAACGCGAGAGGTCTTCACACCGCAAACGTCTTATTTGATGATTGATATGATGAGAGACGTATTACGTGGAGTCGGTACCGCTTCATCGTTACCAAGTCGACTATCGTTTTCAGCCGACTGGGCAGGGAAGACAGGTACTTCTGGTGAGGACCGAGATTCTTGGTTTGTTGCTTCTAACCCAAACGTCACGATGAGTGTTTGGATCGGATATGATGATCAACATGTGATCGAAGGTCGTTCTGGACCTAAAACACAACAAGTATGGGCAAACCTAGCTAATGCAGCTTATTCAGTTGACCCTGATTTACTAGCGCCTAGCAATCGGTTTGAAGCTCCGAGTGGTATTGTGAGTCGTTCCATTTGTAGCTTAACAGGGATGCTTCCTTCTACAGCATGCCAAGAAGCAGGATATGTGACGACTGATTTATTTAACGCACAATTTCTCCCTTCTGAAGAGGATGGTAGTCTTGAAAGCACCCGTTATGTAACAATTAGTGGCAAAAATTATATCGCATTAGATTCAACACCATCGGAATTCACAGAAAAAGGAATAAAGCTATCTGATAGTTTTTGGGATATTGATAATATCGGGCAATATTTACCTGATTCGATGCGAAATATTGTACTAGGTGATGAAGCACCAAATAATGGGCGTATCCCTCGAGATGTAGAAAACGTTCGAATTAACGGAGACGAGTTACGATGGTCTGTTCACTCAGACAATGATATTATCGGCTACCGTGTATACCGTGCAACGAACGGAACAACAAACTTTGAACCTATCGCAACCATAGTCGGGAATGAAACAACCACTTATTCAATTAGAGGAAATTCAAATTCCTACTATGTCACTGCGATTGACACAGCTGGACGCGAGTCAGCACGCTCGACGATCGCTGAAGGAAAAGACTATGTTCCAGAAATAATTGAAGAGGAAGAGGACGAAGAAGAGGATCAGGAAGAGAGCAACAGGTCCTCTAATGAACGGCAAAATGAAAATGCTAACGCCAATAGCAACAACAATTCCAATAACGGAAACAGAGGGAACAATAATCGAAATGACAATGATGAAGAGGAAGATTAACTCTTTTGACATTCAGATTCGAAATTACTTCGTTTAAAAGCAAAGAGGCTGGGACAAAACTAGCTTTAAGTAATGAAAAAGGTGAATTTGAGCACGCTCAAATTCACCTTTCTCTATTTTGCCTGTAAATTCTTCTATTATCTTAGCTGTTGGGCCGTGTACTTTCTTAAATTCACTGCCATTAACGCCAGACCCATTTCGTTTTCTACCTTCGATTTCCCTCGTACAGAAAATCGAGTGAAACGCAAATTAGCCTTCAAATATCCAAAAACTGGTTCCACATCGATTTTGCGTTTTCGATAAATGGCACTCGTTTTCTCTTCTGAAAGCTTCGCTCGTACATATTCTTTTTGCTGTTCCCATTTTTCATTCACCATTAGTTTTCGATGATTGCCTTCTTTTGCTTTTGTACATGATGAACGGAATGGGCATCCCGAACAGTCTTTGCACTCATAGATTTTAAACTTCCGTTGGAAGCCTGTTCGGTCACTACGGACTGAATGATATTGAAATTCAAGACGTTTCTGGTTAGGGCAAGTATAGGTGTCTGTACCTCCATCATACTGCCAGTTGTGGGAATTAAATTGGTTTTGTTTGTATGTTTTCTTTTGTTCCTTCAAATACATGTTATAGGTAATAAGAGCTTCTCGTTTTCTGTTGGAGAGGATATCGTGAAAGTTTTGTTCACACCCATAACCGGCGTCTGCGACAATGTGTTTCGGTAACTCGAAATAACGCTGTTCGATCTCATCTAGAAAAGGAATGAGTGTACGTGTATCTGTTGGATTCGAAAATATACTATAGGCAAGTGTGTATTGACCTTCTGTTGCGATCTGTGCATTATACCCAGCTTTCAATTGACCGTTTTTCATATAGTCATCTTTCATACGCATAAACGTCGCATCAGGATCACTTTTTGAATAACTGTTACGTGTACCAAAGATTTCAAGGTCTCGTTGGTATTTCTGTTTACGTACGATGAAATCCATTAACTGTTTACGGACCTGTTTTGGGTATTTCCGTTCACTTCTTAATTCTTTTCGTTCAGTCACATCCGCTGATGCTTCAATCTTTTGGTCATAGTCGGAAATCACATCCTCTACTTTTTGAACCATGTGGGCTAGTTCTTCAAGTGTGACTTGTTCTTCACTTTCACGTTCGATTTCTGGCATGATTTCTTTTTCGAGAAGTTCGTTGTAAATTTGGTTGGACTTTTCAATGACGCCTTGATGGTAGTTCTCGACCGACTTCTTCCAGACAAACGTAAATTTATTCGCATTCGCTTCAATCTTTGTTCCATCAATAAAAATCGCTTCTTGGTCGATATGCTTTTCTTCGACTAATTGGCAGCGGAATTGAACAAAACATTGACGGATTAATTCTTTTACTTCTGGTTCTACTCGGAAGCGATTGATTGTACGATAGCTTGGTTTATATCCTTGAGCGAGCCACATCATACGAATACTATCGGTTAATAATGCTTCAATCTTCCGCCCTGAGAAGACAGATTGAGAGTAGGCACATAAGATAATTTTAAGCATCATACGCGGATGATAAGCTGGGCAGCCCTCGTTTCGTAGAAACAGATTAAACGCTTCATTAGGAATACTTTCAACTAAATGATGGATATGAAAGGCAATATCGTTCGTTTGTAATTTCACTTCTAAATCTAAAGGCAAAACTAATTGATTCATGTTATAATTCTTAAACATAAGGACACTTCTTTCTGATTATATTTTGTATGGTAACTTAATTTTATCAGAAGATGTCCTTATTTTAATGCAAAATGAATCAAAGCCGGTGAAATTTTACTTGTCGTAAAATTTCACCGGCTTTTTCATTCAAGAGATGGGTTTTGTCCCAGCCCCTTCAGCCTGTCGACAAAGTCGACAGGCTTTTTTGTTTAGTAGTCAGGGTTCGGCCCTCCGATCTCGCTACCGGGATGGGGGGCACGCTTTCCGCAGGCGGGCGTTGAACTAACC
>NZ_BAUU01000056.1 GCF_000513115.1 Halalkalibacter hemicellulosilyticusJCM 9152 | reverse complement strand
AAAGATACTGAACGAAAAAGTGAAGCATTCGCAGAACTTTTCTCATGTAAGTTTCTTGAATCTCCTGAATCGGAACTTTCTCCAGAAGCATTGCTTTCAGAAATATTACCTTTACTCATAGCTTCACTAGGGGAACTCTCTTTCTCCCAAGACTCTAATAAGACATGAGCATTTGTGCCACCATATCCGAATGATGAAACAGCTGCAATAAGACGAGAGTTATCTTCATCAGTTACAAGGTCCACGGATTTTGAAGAAATTATAGCTGCAAAATCATCTAAATTAATTTTGGGATTTAAAGTTTGGAAATGTACATTTCCAGGAGCTTTTTTATGCCTTAATACTTCAATCGTTTTTATAAGGCCTATTATGCCAGCTGCTCCCTCTAAATGACCTATATTTGTTTTAACGGATCCAAGCACAAGTGGTTTCGATCGCTGATCACCCAGTACATTCTTAATCGATTCAACTTCGATAGGGTCACCTAAAGGCGTTCCAGTGCCATGACATTCAATATAATCAACATCGCGCCCCTCGAGATCGCCTATATTAAGAGCTTGTTTAATTACTGCCTCTTGAGCATGACCATTGGGCACTGTTAAAGAAGCACTCCGTCCATCTTGGTTAACAGCTGATCCACGGATAACCGCTAATATCGGATCCCCATCCGCCTGCGCATCACTAAGTCGTTTCAGAACAACTACTCCTACACCTTCACCACGAGCAATGCCATTTGCATCCTTATCAAAAGTTGCACAACGGCCATCTATGGAGAGCATGCCTGCTTGAGATGTAGTTACATATGCCTCAGAACTTAATATTAAATTAGCACCCCCAGCTATTGCCATATTACATGAACCGCTACGTAAATTAGTAACTGCCGCATCTACAGCAACCAAAGAAGAAGAACATGCAGTGTCGATTGTTAAACTAGGACCTGTAAGATCTAGAGCATAAGAAATACGATTAGAAGTTATAGCTGGAGCTACACCGGTACCTGCATAATCCCTTGAATAATTAAAACTCGTCATCCAATCATAATTCATCTGTCCTACAAAGACACCAGTGATGGAATTTGCTAATTTCTCTTTAGCATATCCTGCATTATGGCAAGCTTCATATGCCACCTCAAGAAGCATACGCTGCTGCGGATCCATACTTTTTGCTTCTGCAATTGGGATTGAGAAAAAATCGAAATCAAATTTATCTACATCATTTATAAATGCTCCGCGATTAGTATAACTACATCCAACTGCGTCTCGATTAGGATTATAGACCTCATTAATATTAAACCGTGATAACGGAACATCTGTCACACAATCTCTTCCTTGCATAAGCATATCCCAAAATTCTTCAGTTGATGTTACGTTTCCTGGTAATCGACATGCTGAGCTAACTACAGCAATCGGTTCTAAAGAATTAGAAGACTTCGAACGTTCAGGTGCTTTACGTTGTCGTCTTATGCCATTTCGATATGCCGCAAGCGCATCTATGCTCGGATAGTTAAATAATAGACTATAGGGAAGCTTTGTATTCCACATACTGGATAAAATATTAACTAATTGTATCGCATGTAGAGAAGTAATTCCTTGCTCAAATAAGCTTTTAGAAGGATTTAATGATTCATTTGGAATGGAAAGTAGCTTAGCGACTTGTTGTGAAATAAGTATAGATTCACTACTCTCACCTAAAATGTTATCATTACTACTTTTATTATTAGACATGGCTATTTGACGTAGTTTTCTTATATCTACTTTGTTGTTTGTAGTTAATGGGATTTTATCTAGTAATATCCATTGTCTAGGTGTCATATAAGCTGGTAAGTATTTATCAACATGAATTCGGAGTTCTTCTTCAAGTCCTTCAGCGTTTCCAAGTGTTGTCACGAATCCAACAAGATACCTTACATCTCCTGGAATAGCAATTACAGTAGCTTGATTCACATTGGGAAGAGACTCTCCACAACGTTCAATTTCTCCTAGTTCGACTCGATGCCCACCAATCTTTACTTGCATGTCACGCCTTCCAAGAATCTCAATTTCTCCATTACTAAGATACCTACCCATATCTCCAGTTGCATAAAGTCTCCCTAAGTGAGGTGTTTCGATAAATTTCTCTTCTGTTAGCTGGGGATTATTAAAATAACCTTTTGCCAAACCTACACCACCTATGTAGATTTCCCCCGTGACACCAGTAGGTCGGTATTCAAATTCTGAGTCAAGTACATAGATGGTTTGGTTAGATAAAGCCCGACCGTATGGTAACAACTCTGTTTCAAGTTTATTAGTCTCATATGAGAAAACATGGAAATTAGACCATATTGAAGCTTCGGTCGCCCCTCCTAAACCAATCACCTGAATTTCAGGTGAAATTTCAAGTACTTTGTTAGGAAGAGACATATTGATTGCATCCCCGCTTAGCATAGCGACTTTAAGAGAAGATCTGATTTCTTGAGAATACGAAGAAAGTAGCATTTCAAACGTAGTTGGTACCGTGTTCCAGACAGTTATATTGTGCTGTTGGATTTGGGACCACCAGTAATCAGGATCCCTAGTTCCTTCTGATTTACAGATAACCAACTTCCCTCCCGCCCCTAAAGTTCCAAAGATATCCCAAACAGACAGATCGAAGTTAAGAGATGATATCCCAAATGTAACTATATCTTCTAGATCGCAAAATCTATTATTTATATCTAAGCAAGTATTTACAGCACTATAATGGGAAATTTCAACGCCTTTTGGTACTCCAGTAGAGCCTGATGTAAAAATAATATAAGCTGTATCATTAGGATCGACGTTAACAGGAATATAATCTTTCACGTTTATTTCAGATAATGCTTCGGTGTCAATATGTATTAACTTGGTGTCTTCTAGAGAACTATTTTTACTGCAGTTCCAATTACGTTCTGATGGCATACTCTTCGCATTAGTCAAAGCCACCGTACATTTAGCCAACGCTATAATACTGCTCAATCTTTCATCCGGATCATTCGGATTAAGAGGTAGGTAACTAGCGCCAGTAATAAGAACGGCTAATGTGCCAACAATCTGTTCCCATCCTTTTTCTAAAACGATGGCAACACAAGAACCAGGTTTAACACCTTCTTTTTGCAAAGATACAGCCGTGGCTCGAGCTAAATTTTCAATTTCACCATAAGTTAACATTTTTTCTTGATCAATGACTGCCACTGATTCGGGAGAAATACTTGAAGATTGTAATATTAATTCATGAAGTAAAAAGGGAGCATTTGAATCGAAAGAATAACTAGTTTGGTTAAATTCTCTTCGAATATCTAAGACTTCTTGAGGTAAAGAGGCTCTAGTAGAATTTTTAGTAGCGATATTCTGTAGCAAAGAGTTAAAGCAATGTAACATTTCAATCATGAGAGATTGACTATACACTGTAGAATCATAATCCCAATTAATTATTAGGTTTCCATTTGACTCATAAATTTGGTGATCGAGAGTAATTTGTGGTGTTTGAGTTTGTTGGTAGTTAAGTTCTATTTTACAATCTTTAAGCGTTAAATCAGGTTCTACAACACCTAAAAAAGATGTAAATACAATTGGAAATGAAAGATGTTGATCATCGCGTAGATTCCGTAACATTTTAATGAGATCCAATCCTGTTACTTCATATTCAAGGCTTTCACATAATGTATTATGAATATTAACAGCAGTATCTATAATTTCACTGTCGTGTAAATTGTTTATTGGACAGAGGATAATATCAGTAAACTCTCCAACAATACCAGTAAAATCGTTATGCTTATCAACAGGACGTCCCGACATAGTGACGGCGACAGAAAAATCAGAATTTTCTGAATATAATTTTAATACTTTAGAAAAAGCAGCAAGGACAAGCGAGTTTGGTGTAATTTCGATTTTTTTAGCGAGTTTTTTAAGATTGTCCCAATAGCTTGAATCCAATGTAATAGACTCTCTTTGAAAATGAAAGCCTTCTATCTCAGAATTTTTAAGGCGTGGTAATTGAGGAGGATCAGGAATATCATTACAATGTGTACTCCAGTAATTTAGCGCCTCTTCTGAAATAATTTTTTCATTAACCTGATTACAATATTTTTGGAATGTTTGGTTGCTAGTTACTAAATTATCAGAAGGTCTATTAGTCAATACATTCTCATATTCATTAGTAATCTCTTTACATATTTGCATAGCACTAACAGCATCGATAAACACCATATCAATAATAATATGTATTCGAAATGTATCGTTTTCAAGATGTGTTAACTGCACATCCCAATATAATTCAGGGGATGACTTAAATGCCATTAATAAATCTTCTCTGCGTTTATCAAGATCTGAAGATTCACTTATTTCTAAATTGACATTTTGATAATACTCGTCTACATCACGAATTTCCTGAAGATTATTATTAACTATTTTTGCATGAAGCATAAGGTGTTTAGAAGTAACTGTTCGTAAAGCTTGTTTGAAGGAATCAACGTCCAAACCATCTACATCCAATTCAGTATAAATTTGACACGGGCATTCTTGCATTGATCCAATTACATATGACTCCTGCATAGGAGTTAAAGGGAAAGTATTGATCTTATAATCTTTTTCACTTAGGTCATGCTCATTAAGAGTTTGATTTTCTTCAGTAATGGACATGCTTTCAGCTACTTGTTTAATAGTTAAACCACTAAGAATCTGAAAAGTTGGTTTTGGTACAATGAGTCCTCGTACTCGTGTAAGGGTTAATGAATCTAATCCTAGCGTTCCAAATAACTTATGAGATATATGTTCAAGTTCTTTTGAAGAATAGCCTATACATGATCCTAATATTTCCATATTACTTTTCATTAAATTTGAAGACAAAATGTATCCACCTCATTTTCCTCACGTATTTTGTTGAATTCGTCAATCCTGATTTAACAATACATCTAAAGTAATGGAATTTATATTTATTAAACCTCCTTTATTATTCTCTGCCCTTCAAAAGATAGTCTTATAAGTATGATAATAGTAGGTATTTTTTACTTATTTACATATGTACTATTTTAAACAACTTATACCCATTTATATAAAAAATACCAATATAATGAATATACATTACTTCTATTTACATATCAATCAATTTTACAAAAATAATCTATTGTCCCTTTACTTACTCTTTCTCAATTGCAAGGAACCTATAATATTTTTTAATAACTTTGATTCCTATTACGTTTTTTAACTGATATTTATCCTCACTATGTCCTTAACTTTGCGAAATGTATTTATTACACTTAATTACAATCCCCCGTATGATACACCGGATGGCAGATAGATGTGAACTGAGATAAAATCAAATTAAAATTCACGTGAACGGACTCTCTTTCCATACGCCGAGGAAAATCCCGAAAAAAGAAGGCTAGAACTTCCCCCCTAGAACTCTTTAGAATCTACTAAAGTAAGCATCAAATAATCCCCACCTATGACGAAGGTGGGGATTTATATTAAACTCTACTTATCCGTTTTCACATAATAGTGCGTTTTTTTATTTATATTTTCATAAAGTTTAATTTCTGCCGAATACTCACACATTCTCAATATTTTATAATTACTTAGTATAAACGTGCTCCGATTCTGCACTATTAGTGTTTTACTATTAAGGTTTACGTTGTATTCTGAAGTCATTTCAATTTGCGTTAAAGCCCTGGCTCATCTAACTCCTGATTCCTTTTAATTAATTGGACATATCGCTTCAATTCTTTCACTTCATAATCCATGATAAACTCAACAAATGGTTTATATTTTTTATTAGTTCCTGCTATATCTAATACTTCATAATAATTAAACCGTTTTTCTTGCTCTATAATAACGGATAAATATCCCAATTTCACCAATTCAAGATTCATTAACAATCGAGAAGTACGACCATTCCCATCAATGAATGGATGAATATTGACAAATTTACTGTAAAGTATAGCTGCTTTTTCTACTGGGTGTAGACGATTTTCCTCACTATACCAACTGATTAGATCACTCATTAATTGAGGAACGCTCATATAATCTGGTGGTGTATGACTTGCTCCTGATATGATGACAATTGATTTTCTATAAACTCCAGCATTTCGATTGTCAATTCCATGTAGAATAATCGCATGATGATCTTTAATCAGTCTTTCTGACATGATCTCTTCGTTATTTATCATATCTTCAGTTAATAACAATGCTTCCCTATGGTTAATGGCTTCTAAATGCTCTCGCATTAGCTATTCAAAAGTTTCTTTGGAAGCGGACGCTGTTTATCAATCTATTGTTTTAAAGTTGTTACATTCGCTAACTGGTTTGAGTATTGATTAGTCATTAGCCATCACCTTAATTTCCTCAATATTGCTTGAGATATTTGTCATTCTACTCCTTCAATACACACCTTATCTAAGTCAATTGCCATTTTTATTTCTGATAAAGAGGTATATATTTCTCATTATTAATTTCTCCGTAAGCCAAAACTTCTGAATGATGGGTTAAATCTTGAGTTAAGTTCTCAATAGATTCCCACTCTCCAACGGCAAAGATAGGCTTTTCCGTTGATTCAATTTCAAATAGATAATAGTGTCTGTCAGGCATTCCATTATCTCCTTTATGATCGTTCCATATCTTCCTTTACAATTGGTCCTTTAAGTTCAACATCCTTAATTTCATTTCTCTCCATGTTCATAAAAGATTCTAAACGTTCAGCTTCTCTTTGCAAAACCTCACTTGAAAATTGGCAAAATTGTTCCACATTTTCATTCGCTAAGATATTGATGTATTCAATTTTATTCTCACCTTTAATAATAAGTGGAGGTAACCCCTTTTGTAACAACGAGTAATTCATCAGCATTCTGCCCGTTCTTCCATTCCCATCAGAAAATGGATGAATACGTTCAAATTGTATATGAAAGTCACAAATAATTCGGATCCGATTCCTATTTGTGTCATCTCTATCTAATTGATAGTTGAGATTATCTACCCACTATTCCATTAAAAATGGCGTTTCATGAGGGGATGCTGTTTTAAATTCAGCCCCCATAATAGCGTTATCTGCTTTTTTAAATTGAACTTTATCTATAAGGAGTCGATCCGTCAGCAATTCATAAATATCTTTTATCATACCTGTTGATATAGGTGTTCGTTGAAAAGCATGTTCAATGACATAATCAAATGCTTCTTTATGATTAGCGATTTCATATAATTCTCTAAGATTAGTCTTCCCTAATCTGGGTACTGCTGCTTTAAAGTTGAATACTTATTAGAATCAGTATAATCAGTCAAAAGATGAGTCAGGTGTATTTGTTCTTCGATGCTGTAACGCCTTAAATCATCTATAGTGTCTAATGTAATGGTCCTCTTATAATAATCTGTTCCAACTATTAATATTTCTTTTTCCTCAAGAGTAAATTGTTGAGGATCTAAACTTGGATAAAGCTTTTTCATTTCCATCTGATAGAACTCATTCATTAAATCCTTAGCCTTATACAATTCATCAACTGGATTTATTACATCCTTTAATTGTTTCATTTCATTTGGATACTTTAATGATGCTATTTTCAACGAAGCTTGTAGTTGATTTTTGTTTATTCCCATGCCTTTTTCTAACATCTCTTTAATAGAATTCAACTTTTCTATGTGACTGGAAACACTTATTACAAATGCATAACGATTATGCAGTATATGATTGATCTCTTTTTCTAACTTTGTTGAATACACTTCGTCTTCAATTTCATCCAATTGATCCGGTAAGGAATTCTGAATGAGAGATTTTCTTTTCAATACTCTCCATCACGAGCTTTTCTTCCCTTTCAGTTAGCTTTAGCCCCTCCATTTCGAGCGAACTCTTTATAGATTGAAACGATTTTGGATTTAACATAGCTGGACCTCCCTAATAATCAATTTCCTCTATTTCTTCCTCAATACTATCTTGAATATTGTCAGTTATGTTCACTTCTCTCTCAGGAATTCTCTCGTTTTCATTGTTCCCATACTTTATCTCAGCACTTACCATTTTTGCAGCAGATAGCTTCTTATTAATGCTCGTTAGTTGACTTGAGATACCATCTATTTTTTTTAACAATTCATTATTAGAAGAAGAGGATAGACTTTCTATAAATCTATCCATCATCTTCTCTTTTTGCACTAGCATGACGATATACTGTGTTAAACCTCTCTATTTTGCTAACTGTTCTAATTTATCATAAACTTCATCTGGCATATTACTACCGGTTAATGTGAGTCGTTGTTTGGAATCTTTTGTAATAGCAAAACTTCCTTATGATTTAATCTCGTTAAGTGATAGAATTTCTATAGCGTTCAAATTAATGGTACGATGTGTAGGACTAAATAGTTCATCCTGGTCTTCTTCTTTAATTTCATCCTGAAAATGATGATTATCTTCTGCAATATTCTCATTTGTTCGTGATTTTATCGCTTCATATATATTTTTTTCAAAAGCGGTGCTTCTCCACCAAAATAAATATATTCAATTTTTTCTTTCGGATCTACATTAAACGCCTCCATAGTTGTTTTTTTACCGAAGCTGGCTTGGATAACACTCCTTACTTGGACCTTTAGTAAAGCTTAATCGGGAAATTTTTCAATCCGCGGATGATAAAGCTCTCACGCCATTGCAGATGAGACAAATCTGTGGCAAGCGAAAGATTAGGATATTCCTCAAGCAACACTTGAAGTGCGATTTCACCTTCTAGCTTTGCGAGTGGAGCGCCAAGACAGTAGTGAATTCCTTTCCCAAAAGCGAGATGAGGGCTTTTCTCTCTTGTAATGTCAAGGTTACTCGGGTTGTCAAACTTTGTTGGGTCATGATCGGCTGAGGCGAGAGAGACGAGAACGTGATCTCCCTTTTTTACTTGTTGACCCATAAATATAAAAGACTCACTTGCCCAACGGTCTGTGCTAAATTCAACCGGACCATTAAAACGTAACAATTCATCAATCGCTTGCCCGATAAGGAAGGATCCTCTTTTAATAAGGCTAATTGTTCTGGATGAGTAAGTAAAGCAAGTAAACCATTGGAAATTAAGTTAACAGTTGTTTCATGTCCAGCGACAATTAATAGAATGACGAAGCCATACAATTCGTTTAACGTTAACTGTTCGTCTTCTTCCTTGGCTTGAATTAACTCAGATAGTAAATCTTCTTGTGGATCGAGGCGTTTTTGTTCGATTAACTTTTGTAAGTAGGCGATAAATTCGTCCATCGCTTCTTCATAACGAGGCGCTTCGGTAATCTCGACGATGACGGTTGACCAACGTTGAAAATCGAGGCGATCTTCAGTAGGAATACCGAGTAGTTCACAGATGACTCGAATTGGAATTGGAAAGGCATAGTCTTCAATAAAATCGACTGCTCTATTATGCTTCATCAGAATTGCTTGTTCTTTGGAAATTTCTTCAATACGGCCTCTTAGTTTCGCTATTTTTTGTGGGGTAAAACCATTTTGTGCGAGGCGACGGAGACGACGGTGATTAGGCGGATCGGAAAAAAGCATACTATGGGCAATCGGTGATATATTTTCATCTGTAAGATCAGGGTAAACGGTTTTCATATCTTTTATAAACCGTTTGTCTTTTAAAACAGCTTCTGCGGCTTCATATGAAAAGGCCATCCAAGAATACTGGTCTTCATTGAACATTTTGACTTTAGCAAAAGGCTTGTGCGGACGAATTTTTTCATAATACTCATATGGATTTTGGTGAAATTCGTTTGAAAATAAATCAACTGATTTCAAGTTCATTAATCATGACCTCCATTCCTATTTCAAGCTCTTATAGCCACTATATATAGTATATAACATCTCATACTAGCAAGAACAAAAGAATTTTCCAATAAAGAAGTCGGATTTAACAGAGAAAAAGACATGGAAGACCCAACGCGAGGTCAGTAAAAAATTTTTGTTAAACAACCTTGAATACGTGCTTTTTACTATTTGTTATTCCTCATTTTTTTCAATTCAACTAAATGCGAAAGAAATGCTTCTAAGTTTGTTGATATCCACTTATCTTTATGAGTCACAGTGTATATATTCAATAATTTATATTGTCCAGTAACTTTTGATTCTTCCAGCATTCCGTTATCTATCTCTTCTTTAACAACAAAATGTGGAAGTATAGATTTTCCGAGCCCGCAAAGAACACACTTTTTGATTGCTTCTACACTGGGCAATTCAACTTTCGCTAACGAACCATACTCTTCATTTTTTATATTTTCTTCTACTGCTGGTCTCCAGCTGCATGAGTATTCGGTTACCAGCATTTTTCCTGGAATATGCTTGTTTTGTTTTTTGACAGATTGTATAAAGGAAAGTCGAGTATCCTGTATTTTTTCTATTGTTAATTCTTTTGAATGCCAATGAGGTAAGTCAACGAGAAGCGCAACATCAATTTCATTATTTTTCAATTGAGAAGAGAGATTGCCGTCTTTCACTGATTTTATTGTCAGCTCTACCTTTGGGTATTTCTCCATAAAATCCATAATAATAGTAGGCAACCAATAAATCATTAATGACTCACTTGCTCCAATGATCAGCTGACCAGAAGGACCATCTGATGAGTGTATCACTTCTTGCGATTTAGAGTAAAGTTTTATAATTTCCAAGGCATAAGGAAGAAAGTCTTTGCCAGTTTGAGTTAATGATATACTCCTTCCAAGACGATCAAAAAGAGGCTTCTTCAATTCTTCTTCTAGTTCCTTTATATGTCCAGTAATAGATGACTGAGCATATCCTAATTCATTAGCAGCTTTCTTAAATCCTCCTGTATCCACAATAGTTTTAAACGTTATAAGATGACGAAGCTCCACTGTAAAACCCTCTTCCCATTTTTATTATCATTTTTACCGAACTAATTAATCTGAAACAACCATTTTACTGATAGTGTTGCTTATTTTAAACTGTAAATAAGCTATATTCAAGTGATATAAAAAGGGGATGTGAATAGATGAGTACTTTAGTATTATTAGGAAGCTCAAGAAGAAATGGTAATACAGAACATTTAGTAAATGTTGCTTTACAAGGAATAGAACATGAAAAAATATATTTATTAGAAAATAACATTTTTCCTATCGTGGATCAGAGGCATGTAACTGGAGGCTTCAGTCCTGTTCATGATGACTATGAAAGGCGATTTTTGGATTTTTTAAAACATGAGACACTTTTCTTTGCTACTCCTTTATATTGGTTTGGCATGTCTGGCCAAATGAAAATATTCTTTGATCGGTGGAGCCAATACTTAAGAGACGATCGTTTTGATTTTACAAAGGAAATGATGAAAAAGCGAGCATATGTAATTGTCGTTGGAGAAAATCCTGATCCTAAAATTGCTTCATTGCCCCTAATTCAGCAATTCAATTATATTTTTGATTATGTAGGAATTGAATTTGTTGATTATATAATTGGTAAAGGGAATTACCCAAATGATATTTTAGAAGACTCTATTGCCTTAAAAAAAGCAAAATCGTGGAATCAGGGCTTGAAAGCGGGTGTGAGTAAGGAAACTTGAACAGAAAATTGAGCAAGGGTAAGACGGTTTTACATCTCTTTTTTGTAAATGTAATTCAGTTCAAAACAAGCGATGATACACAAGTTGACATTACAGCAGTAACAAATTTGTGAGAACGACTTTTCGAAGTGTGCCATAACTGTGCCACAGAAACTAGAAAAGCCCTAAATACCCAGTGTTACCGAGGCCACTGAAAAAGTGAAAATTGCACTTTTTCAGTGGCCTTTAAGTAATGTGCGCAGCCGTTGCCCGATTTTAAAAGCCTTAATATGAGTGGGTTTCTCATATCAAGGCGCGCAACGATTTTGAATTATGAGAAAGGACTTTCTCCGTGCTCTCGTGTTACCAAAGCTTTTCGGGCATCTATTATTACTCCCACTCTGTTTTAAGCGTACAGCATATAAAGCAAAATGCTGTAATATCAAGGAGTTTGGGAGCATATAAAAAAAATAAAGTGTATAGAAAATAATAAAAAGTGCAATAAAAGTGCAATTTGCACCTAATCAAATACTTGTTACTTCTTTGAATTCTGATTCCAACTCCAATATTCAAAGGTGATAAGCCAGTTTCACATATTGCAACCAGCCGTTCATAACTGAGCATCTTTTTTTTGAATAAAAATAAAAGACATTTTAGATTAAATGTTTAAATAAATAATCTGTAACTTTTTCTGAAATTTCTTTATTCATATCGATATCTAAATGATGGATATCCATAAAACGGTTGAGACTATCAAAGTTCTTTTCTATGAACTTTCCCAAATCTTCTGGAGCATAATTTATGATATATCCTTTGCCATCAATATCTACATTTGTATTGGAACAATAAGAATGAATTAGAAGATGTAGTCCGTTATTTTTATTTTTAGTACTTAAAAAATAAAACCAAGGTACTCCCTTATCTATCGAATGTTTTAACCATCTCATAATTTCAGGAATTTGAAATATTTCACGAGTATCTTTATCATACTCTGGAAAAAAGATATCCAATGAATTTGCTGATTTAATTAATAATTCTTCATTAGCTGATAGCCTCTCTATAAATTCATTTATTGTATCAAAACTCAACGTATTTATTTCATCTTCAGAAACAGCAATTATTCTAAAATCAGTTTCTCGTAATATAGAATTGAGAGCTAAGTTCCATTGGATGACTTCATCAAAATCAACTATTGGTGATACCTTATCAAAAATCGCATCATAAAAATTGCTAGTTAGACTACTTTGTTCTGAAATTTCAATACTCCAATTATTAGTTCCAGAGGAAACTATTTTTTTTATAT
>NZ_BAUU01000057.1 GCF_000513115.1 Halalkalibacter hemicellulosilyticusJCM 9152 | reverse complement strand
TAACAATGCAAATACTTGTCTATGCAAGTATCTTGTATGCATAAAAAACGTGCAACGACCTTCTCTGAGTACCTTCATTAACTTCCTCGCCAACTGTAAACTCTATCCTTTGAAAAAAAGAAATGAGACTGAGACAAAAGTATTTACCAAAATGAGAAATCGAAAAAATACACAGCGGTGCACATAAACCTTCGCTACGTTCTCTAAATGTCCGAATTCTCATCTAAACACTTTTGATATGCCCAGACTCACCTCTCTATCGATAGTCCTCTAAATGAAATGCTTGCGTAAATCTTTTCCAATCATACAAAAGCGCTCAAAAGCCTTTTGGTACGCTTGATGACGGTCATGGTTCGGCGCAACGACTTCCTTCAACTGAATCGTCTGTTTTATTTCTTCATAGGAGTTTACTTTACCGATACCCACTAAAGCCGTCCAAGCTCCTCCCCACGCAGCACTATGGTGAGTATCTAATACATGAATGTTCTTCCCAAATACATCGGCCACCATTTGAACCCAAAAGGACGATCGTGACAAGCCTCCATTCACATAAATTTCTTTCGATTCTCCCGCCATTTCTACAAGAGATTGCTCAATTTGATATAAATTTAAAGTGATTCCTTCAAGAACGGCACGAACGAGATGATGTCGTTTATGAGTCATACTTAATCCAAAGAAATTTCCTTTTGCTTTCTGATTCCATAATGGAGCTCTTTCCCCATTAACGTAAGGAAAAAACAATAAACCATCGGCCCCAACTTCAGCCTTACTCGCTTCGTGGATCAACTCTTCAATACTTCCATCAAAGACAAGTAACTCCTTTAACCATTGTAATACAATCCCTCCATTATTAGTCGGTCCACCAATAATGGCCGTTTGTTTATCGAAAGCATAGGTAAATGTTTCAAATCGCTTATTTACTTTCACACCTTCTACAAATTGTCGAATAGCACCACTTGTCCCAACAGAAATAGCTACTTCACCAGGTGAGATCGCACCGCTTCCTAAGTTCGCTAATTGACCATCCGCAGAACCTATGACAAATGGAACACCTTCTAACAAAGGGTTCTTAACAACTGACCATTGCGAAATCACTTTTGTTGGTTCCACAATTTTTGACAGTTGTTCCCTTTTTACAGCAACTAACGTTAATAAATCATCATCCCAATCATACGTATGTATATTAAATAAGCCAGTGGCTGAAGCCATCGCGTAATCGACAACTCTTTCTCCAAACCATCTATATAGTAAAAATTCTTTAATTGACATAAAATAAGAAGACTTAACGTATGGCTCGTAATTCGTTTCCTTCATCCACATTAATTTCATGAAAGGCGTCATCGGGTGAATCGGTGTACCTGTTTTCGCAAAGATATCTGCTCCATTCGTTCCCATGACTCTTTCTGCCTGTTCACTACTTCTTCCATCAGCCCAAATAATCGCATTCGTCAGCGGGGTCATCTGTTCATCCAAGCAGATAAGTGAGTGCATCGCACAGGAAATACCAACCGTCAACACCTCCCCCATCTGAACGTTTGCTTCTTCTACTATTTCACTTATCGCTTGCTCTGAGAATACGACAATTTGTTCAGGATCTTGCTCTACCCAGTTACCATTTAAATACTTCGATTCAATGACTTTCTCCGTTTCTGCAATAAGCTTCCCATTCACCGAAAATAAAACCGCTTTCACACTCGTTGTTCCTAAATCCAAACCAATGACTAATTCTCTTAACATATTCTTTTTCTCCTATCCATTTGTTTTCCTTCTTTTATACTAACATGGATTAATTTGATATTAGAGGCTGATGTATCGATCTATTCTTAATACAATTACGTATGAACGTTTTCACTCATCGTAATTGGTCTATACAAGTAGACATGATTATGCTAAAATGACTATCAAAATATGTACACTAAGGAGTCGATCGTTACGTGATAAACAAAAATTCTCCTATCCCATTCTATCATCAACTAGAAGAATTAATTAGACATAAAATAGATACCAATGAGCTGAAGGAAGGAGATGTCATTCCATCTGAAAGAGCGTTATCAGAAGACTATGATGTTAGTCGTATGACCATTCGTCAAGCATTAACAAACCTTGTAAACGAAGGGCTATTGACGAGAGAAAAAGGGAAAGGAACATTCGTTGCGAAGCGTAAACTAGAGCAACCATTAATGAAATTAACAAGCTTTTCTGAAGACATGAAAAACCGTGGACTTATTCCAGAAAGTCGTATAATCGAATTTACAGAAGGTGTCCTGTCTGTTTCTGAATGTAAAGAGTTACAAGTGCCACAAAAATCAGTAGGTTATCGAATTAACCGTTTACGGCTAGCAGACAATGCTCCAATGGCTTACGAAATACTCGTTTTACCAAAAGTCATTTTCCCTCAACTAAGCCAGGAGTCCATTCACTCATCCTTTTACTCATACGCTGAAGAGTTAGGTTATCAAATTGATGGAGCCACTCAAACATTAGAACCTTCTTTGGCATATGAACAAGAAAGTGAATTATTACAAATTAAAAAAGGGTCACCCGTCTTATTAATGAAACGAGTCAGCCGACTAGCAGACGGGCGCCCATTTGAATATGTTAAATCGATTTACCGGGGAGATCGTTATAAGTTTATAACTGAGTTAAAACGATAGTTTCACGGTACAAGGGCTCTCTGTCTTAAGGAATAGAGAGCCTTTTCTTTAATCAAACATCGTAATTAACCACATAACGTTGTTTTTCGGTATGATAATATCCTTCGCTATATTCAATCACTTGTCCTAGCTCATTATATGAATAACGTAATCTTTTCAATAATGCTGTATGACTTTCTATTTTTAACGCATCTGCAACGCCTTCACTTGGAATTCCAACAGCAAATTCATCTCGAAAGGATTCTAAATAAATCCCCTTCTGCTCTAAAAATCCATATAAAGATTGTTTATCAATATCACTCTCTTGCATATGTTGTATCGCTGGTGTCAAAAAATGATAATAATAAATATATGGCTGATCGTTTAAATAATACATACGCTCAACTTTATAAACTTGTTTCCCAAATAGACGATATAGTTCCGTATTCTCCTCATTTGTAATCAATTCGACTCGGAGAAGTTTCTTCTCAATTCTATTTCCTTCCTCAACGAGCAGTTCTGTAAATCGCTTACCTCTAGACAGCTTTGAAAGAGATGTATTGCGAATAACCTTCGTTCCTTTTCCACTCTTCTTCTCTAGGTAACCTTCTTGAACTAGCTCCTTCACGGCATTTCTCACCGTAATCTTACTCACATCAAACTCTAATTCTAGCTGAGGCTCTGCAGGAATATTTTCACCGATTGGATACACTCCATGCAATATCCTTTCTTTTAGAATCATCTTAATTTGAATATACAATGGACCTTTTTTTGGGGATACATTCATTTCATCGTCTACCTTTCTATATCACCTATCGTTCCTTCCATAACTTTTACAATGTCATTCTCAGTAGAAACGGGTGTATCTCCTACCACCGAATGTGCAAGCATACTTGCAACTGTTGCAAATTCAACTGTTGTTCTACTATCAAACCCTTTAACTACACCATGAATAATACCACTTGAGAAAGCATCTCCTGAACCTATTCTATCAAAAACCGGAAACGTTCGAATACTCGAAAAGACCGTTTTTTTATTTCTATGAATAAACCCTCTCAAGGTGTGTTTATCATGACTCTCGATTTTTCTGTTCGTTCCAGCTATTACGGAGATTTGATATTTCTCAGCAACGATAGTCATTAATTCTTTTATTTGATCATCTAGTTCCATTTTTGTCGTTTCCATTTTCAGTGTGTGAATAGCATCCTTCTCATTCATTATGACGATATCAGCTAAATGAAGCAACTGTTCATAATAAGGCCTAGCTTTTTCATGTCCATTATCCCCCCAAAGCAAAGGCCTATAATTACAATCAAATACAACCATACATCCTTTTTCTTTAGCCATTTCCCCAAGGGTTATCATCGTTTTCCTTACCTGCGTATTCATAGCTAATGCTATTCCACAAAAATGAATGACCTCTACATTCTTAATAATATGAGGTAAATCAAACGTTTTTGTCGAAGCTGTGTTAAAGCTACTTAAAGAACGATTTGCATACGTTACCCGACTTGGCCTTGCACCAAACCCATTCTCTAAAAAGTACATGCCGACTTCATGACCACATCGACTAACATACGTATCCTCAATCCCGAGTTTTCGCAAATACGAAACAGCTGCATCTCCTAACGCATTAGGTGGTAGGGCAGAGACAAGATAACCTTTATGTCCAAAATGAGAAAGCGCAGCCAAGACATTGACTCCCGTACCTGAAAAAGAGTATTGCAATGTATTAGCCTGCTTTAATAATTCATACCCTGGTACTTGTAATCGCATCATAACTTCACCGAAAGCGGCCATTCTTCTAGACATAACAATCAACCACCCTCTTCATGATCATCGTTAGCTTTCGAACTTCATCCTTTGAGGTGTTGCCTGTCCTTTTATCAATAATTGAACTATATATATGAGGTATTATAATCGGTACTCCTTCTTCAACAGCTATTTGTATAATACGTTCGAAATTCCCTATATGTATTCCACCCGTTGGTTCTAGGGCAAACCCTTCTTCTGCACATGCTTGTGCTATATGACGGTATTCCTTTTCATGATCTAGCCCTGCCATTGGGAAGTACTTAATAGCATTCCCACCCATATCACGAATTAGGGCTATAGCAGATTTTATTGGTACGACAGCCTGCTGCTTTTCTTTTGAACTATGAATCCCCGTTGAAAGATTCACGAAACCAGCCTGCCCAGTAGGTGATACTAAACTATTAATCCAACCTGCTTTCATACCTAGATTCGCGCGCGTAGCCCCAACATTAGGAAATACCTGATTAATATGAGCCCCTTCATACGCTTTCACAATTTCAGCTACTACTTGCGCTTGCTTAGGGTCACCAGCACCCAAACCGATTGAAACTGCATCTTGAATAGCTTTTCCATAGTGGCGCATCCCTTCAATGGCCTCATGTACATTATCATAATTTTTCGAAAGAACACCTACAACAACATGACCATCTGCAGCATCAAATACCTCCTGTGCATTTTCGATTGAATTGCTAATACATTTAAACACATTCGTTGTTTATAAAGTCGCCTACTTAGTTTCATCGTAAATTCTCCCCTATAATTTCCTCTATTCGTTCCTTAATCACCTTTATATCATCACCTTGAAGTGGTCTTGGATCAATATCAAAATAGCCTTCCTTAACTCCATAGTCACGTGTATAAATCGCAATTTCTCCGGTTTGTAAGCTTACCGAAAATCGTTCTGCTGTTATACCAAGTCGATCAGCATCTATATGTACTCGCGCCCGATAAATAAGCCTACCAGCTTCATCTTGAACAATTGAAATATGGATACCTTGATGTTTATTTAATTCTAATAAGCTATGAAGACATTGTTTCTCCTCTTCACTCCGATCTTCCTTATGAAAATATTGCTCTAGAGCTTCTAATAAACCGAAAATCGTTTCTTTTCCTACTTTCATACTTCTACCAATCCCTTGGCACTGTGTAGTCAACCACTCTATATATGGTTTCCTTCCTACGACAATTCCTGATGTGGGCCCTTCAATTGCTTTTGAACCACTATAAATGGCAAGATCTGAATATCGAACGTATTTCTTCAAGTCCTCTTCAGCAGCTGCATCAATAATAAGTGGAATTTGTAGGCGTTTAGCTACCTTCCACATCTCCTCTACCGAAATCATATTCTTTTGTACACAATGATGCGACTTTACATATAAAATAGCCGCAGTTTTTGATGTTACCGCTTCTTCAACATGTATTGCCCTTCCTTCATTTGCATATCCAACCTCAATCGTCGTGCCCCCTCCTAAGCCAACCATCGTTTCAATTGGTGCGCCGTATTGAACATTGTGACCTTTAAGCAATATAATTTCATTTCTCTCTTTTTCCTCACTATGAAGATTCAGACTCTTTCTCCTATCACCCTTGGTTACCATTGCCGCAACTGCTAGAGCGATTCCACTCGATGCAGAATTAACAATAATAGCCGCTTCCGCATTTAAGAGGTTCGCTACATACTCGCCTGATTTCTCCGTTAAATCCGCCATTTCTACATACTGACTTCCCCCCTTTTGCATAGCTTCAAAGACACCTTGGCTCGGTGAAGATACACCGAGAATACTCATTCTTCCACTTGCATTTATCACTCGTTTCAATCCGTACTTAGCATTGATACCATTCTCCATTTATAAAAACCCCCTTTGCTTTAATCATTTGACTTGCTTTTCTCTTAACACCTTCTGAATCAACTAAAGTAAACGACCCTTCCTCTACTTTAAATAGTGTCAAGTTCGCTCGATCCCCGACCTGTATCCGTCCTAATTCAGGACGTTTCAGCCAATTAGCAGCATTTGTTGTCACTCCTGCAATAACTTCATCTAGTGAATAACCTATATGTAAAAACTTTGACATTACATTCGCTAAGCTATAGACAGGTCCAGCTAATCGATTGTTACGATAAATATCCGTGCTAATCGTATGAAAATGAATACCATTCTGTTTAGCTTGTTCTGCCACTTCGAAAGAAAAGCTTGCTGACCCGTGACCAACATCCAACAAAACACCTCTATTAATCGCATTCAAGAGCTCTTGCATAGGTTTACCATTTTCATAAAACGGTTGATTGTTTTTACCATTTAAATAATGAGTCACAATGTCTCCCTTCTTTAAATAAGTTAATACGTCTTTAACACTAGGAGGACTAGACCCTATATGAACCATTAAAGGTAGAGCACAATCATCCGCTAGTAATCGTGATAAAATTAATGGTTTTAACCCATTTTTTTTGACAACACTTTTACTTATACGAGCCTTTAAGCCGACAATCTGATCGTCATTTGCATTCACAACGTCGAATATTTCTTTTCTATTAATCCAAGATAAATCAGACAATTCATCTAAGCGTTGCAACCCCATTTTTGAAACATTTAGAAAGACTAATAGATTTGTTTTTGCATCAGATGCCTCTTCAAGAAGCTCACTTATTTGATCGACCCCACAGCTACCAGCATCTACAATCGTCGTGACCCCTTGCTTTATGCCAATATCATCAAGGTGATCGCCATATGGCTCTAGCTTTGAGAAGGCATGTGCATGCATGTCAATCCATCCACTAGAAATAAAATGTCCTGTACAATCTTTCCTATCACCTTTACTAGTAAAGGGTGCGCTAATTTCCGTTATGAATCCCTTTTCAATGGTAATATCAGCATTGTGTCCGTTTAAAAATTGAGCATTTTCTAAAACAATCCGCTCATTCATCTCACTCACCTTTTTCAACTTAATCATTTTGTACACTTACAATAACATAATTAATCACCCTAGTAAATATAACGTTATAATGTATAATAAAGATTTATTTCACTATAAGGCTATTCCTTTAGTCTTATTTACTTAAAGAAAACAAGCCAAAAGAACTAGTAAAATTATTTAGAATACTATTGTTTTAATTAAATAACTAGATGTATAATCATTATAACGATAGATTGTTATAATCTATCGAATTTTAAAGGAGGGATTATATGTTTTCTTTGAAAATGAAGAAAAAAATTCGTATGGTTGGTGTCACAATTGTAGCACTTGGTTTGTTCAGTTTTGTTGGTGCTCAAGCCGTATCAGCTCATGGTTACGTTGAAAATCCTGGTGCACGTGGATTACTATGTAGCCAAGGAATTAACCTTGACTGCGGTGGAATCGTTTGGGAACCACAAAGCTTGGAAGGACCAAAAGGATTCCCTGAAGCTGGTGTAGCCGATGGACAAATTGCTTCTGCTGGAGGAGTTTTCCCTAAGCTAGACGAGCAGTCAGCCGATCGTTGGGCAAAAGTTGATCTTTCAAGTGGTGCAAATTCATTCACATGGCATTTAACAGCACGACACTCGACAGCGAAGTGGCATTACTACATTACAAAACCTGATTGGAATCCAAATGAACCATTAACACGACAACAATTTGACTTAGTCCCTTTTTATGAGCAATATGATGGAGGAGCCCGACCAGAAGAAAAAGTAACTCACGATGTAACGATCCCAGAACGCTCTGGATACCATGTCATTCTTGCAGTATGGGATGTAGCTGATACCGCGAATGCATTCTATAACGTAATTGATGTTAACTTTAGTGGAGGTACTAATCCTGATCCTGGACCAGGA
The DNA here is from genome assembly GCF_000513115.1 of Halalkalibacter hemicellulosilyticusJCM 9152. Taxonomy (GTDB): domain Bacteria; phylum Bacillota; class Bacilli; order Bacillales; family Bacillaceae_D; genus Halalkalibacter; species Halalkalibacter hemicellulosilyticus. The sequence goes on along the minus strand of NZ_BAUU01000057.1, from coordinate 4,304 downwards.
CCTGATCCTGATCCAAACCCTGATCCACAATACCCTGTTTGGAGTCCAACAACCGTTTATTTAAATGGAGATCGTGTAACATTTAACGGAAATGTATACGAAGCAAAATGGTGGACACTCGGAGAAACTCCAGGAAACGCATACGTGTGGACCTTAATCGAATAGAAGAGTAGGGACAAGAAACTATCCATGAAAGTAAACAGTTTTCATGGATAGTTTTATTTTTTATAATCATTTACTAGCGATGTCCAAAACTTCTAGTACTAAAAAGCGATAAGAGCCAAACCTCACTTCGTCACCTATTTAATTAAACTGTGGTAAGTACCGTCTATTTTCATTTAATATTTTCGCTAGCAGCGGTTGTGCTACATCTGCACCAACTAGCGGATGAATACTTAACGCTTGTAAAGCCATATCAACATCTCCACGTACTGCCGCTTCAATTGTCAACTCCTCATATGCTTTAACGATTTGTAGTAGACCTCTTATTTGAGTAGGAAGATTTTCACTCGGCTGAATTGGGCGTGCCCCCTCCTTATCAATTAAACAATTAATCTCGATAGAACAATTAATTGGTAAACATGGAAGAATCCCTTTATTTTGCACATTCACAACCTGAATATCTTTTTTATTATTATAAATAGATGTCATCAAATTTACTGCCGCTTCTGAATAGTACGCTCCTCCTCTTAGCTCCAATTGTTTCGGCTTTACCTTTAAGTTCGATTCTTGATAAAGCTCGAACAACTCATCCTCGATTTTTTTTACAACTTTGGCTCTTATTTCTCCTCCTTTCATTGCCTTCATTTGATCTTGTAACATTTGATTTGGCATATAATAATACTTGTGATAAGAACATGGAAGTGCACCAAGGGATTTTAGAAATAACGGATCCCACCCAAAGTCTGGTACATTTCTGACTGTTATACCTTTAGTATAGGAAGCTTTCTTTAATACATCATCCGTGACATTTTTTCCTTCAACCATTATTTTTGTCGTCCATACTAAATGGTTAATACCAATCATTTCAAATTCTACATGCTCTGGGTTTACATCATATAATTGTGCAATCCGCATTTTAGTACCAATAGGCAAATTACACAGACCGATTGTTTTCACGTTAGAGTATTTTAACACTGCCTCAGTTACGATCCCTGCCGGATTAGTGAAATTTAACAAATGGGCGTCAGGAGCTAATTCTTCTATCTCTTTGCAAATATCTAATATGACAGGTATCGTTCGCAATGCCTTAGCAAATCCTCCGGCTCCCGTTGTTTCTTGACCAATTAAATTGAATGCTAAAGGAATTTGCTCATCCCTTACACGCGCTTCTAACAATCCAACACGAATTTGCGTCGTAACAAAATCAGCTTGTTCGATAGCCTTTCTCCTATCTAATGTCATATTTATCGTAATCGGAACATTCGCATTCTCTACCATTCTTCTTGCTAAGTTACCTACAATCTCTAGCTTCTCCTTACCCTGTTCGATATCGACTAAATAAATTTCAGATACAGGCAATTCCCAATAATGATTAATAAACCCTTCAATTAATTCAGGAGTATAGGAAGATCCTCCACCAATTACAGCAATTTTCAAACCTTTTGTTGTCAATGTTTCTCCCCCCATATGATTCTAGTTTCATATAAATTGCATTTGTTACTTTAATATTTAATTGATCAAATGCTAATAAAACCGCCCCATAGACAGGTGCAATCTTAGGGATAATCAACTCAACTTCATGACCACTCTTTTTTACGGTATCTACTAAAGCTTGTAAAAGAGCAGGACTTTTCCCTTTTTGTAAAACACTTCCTACTAATACTAGAGGTATAGGTTGCTGCTCGAAGCCTTTTAATCTGTTTATAACCGATTGAGCTGCCAATCCTAACTCTTCACCTGTATCACTTAAAATAGAATTAGCAAGCTCATCCCCCCTTTTGGCCGCATCATGTAACACTAATGTTAATCCAGCTGGTATATGACTTACACCTCGGTCTAAAAAATCGTTCCATAGCTTCTCCATATCATCATAGCGAAAATATTCACAAACCAATTTGACAAGTATCGACTCTTTTTCACGTTTCTCCCAAGATCGTACAGCAGCGCGAAATGTCTCTCTTGCAAGCTCTGCTCCTCCACTTTTATCACCATATAAATATCCAAACCCTCCTGTTTGCATGACCCTTCCTTCATTGTTCCTACCAGCTGCATTAGTTCCATTCCCACAAATAAGCACAACACCATAATAATTTGGACTACCAATTCGCAAGCCTTCCATCGTATCACATACGACATCCCAATTTTTGAACGGTAATGACTCAAGCGCTGGATGAATAATAGAGAAATCACTATCTCGATCAGCTCCTGCTAATCCATATTGCGCAAAATCAATATGTTCATAGGTCAACCCAGACTCCTCGAAGGCATCGGCAATAGACTTTCTAATATTTTCTAAGGCTGATGGCATACCAATCATCTGATGATTTCCACAACCTGCTAAACCTCGTCCAAGCCTTTCACCTTTTTCGTTTACAATGACTGCTTCGGTTTTACTTCCACCACCATCAACCGCTAATATTAATGGCATTTCACCACATCCTTTTCATTTTATTCTTGATTTTATTTGAAATTTGTCATTACAAATGTTACGTTATTTATATATTTGTTATAACAAATAATAAAAGGAGAAGGGGAGAAAATATGACTCAATCCAAACAGCGGGAAGCTCTATATTTACTAGTAAAAGACAAAATCGTTTCACTTATTCAAGAGAAGGACCTCAATCAAGGGGATAAACTTCCAACTGAAGCGTCCTTTTGTCAATTATTTAACGTTAGCCGAACAACTGTCAGAATTGCATTGCAGCAATTAGAATTGGAGGGAAAGGTTTATCGAGAACAAGGAAGAGGGACATTTGTATCTAAACCTAAAGTTCAAACCTTATTAACTACAACTAAGAAAGGCTTCTCAGAGCAAATGAAAGATCAAGGCTTGCTCCCTAAACGACAAGTATTAGGCTTAGATGTAATCCCAATTAACTCTTATGTATCAAAGCAGTTACATATAGAAGAAGGAAAGCCCGTTTACAAACTGGTTCGCATTCGTTATGCAAATAGTGATCCCATACAATACGAAACGTCATACATACCATGGGAGCAAGCCCCAGGTTTAACTACTTCAGACTGCACTGGCTCTTTATATGAATTACTCAAAGATAAATTTCAGATTTCGATTCATCATACGATTGAAGCTATTGAGCCGATTTTAGCAGATGAGCAAATTAGTAAGCTATTACAAACTAAAATGGGATCTCCTTGTTTAGCAGTTGAAACAATTGCATGTACGAACAATAAACAACCATTTGAATACTCTTATGTTATTTTCCGTGGTGACCGCTCACGTTTTATTATAGAACGTAATTATGAATGAACCCGAAATGTCTTCCGGTTCAAAAGAAATGGGGGATCTAGATGATTAGTCAATATTTATCAAAAATACAACACGGTTTAAAAATAATTGAAAAAACAGAACTAAAGCAAATCGAAAAGGCTGCTTTGCAAGTCAGTCATACTATAAAAAATAACGGGTTACTGCATATTTTTGGATGCGGTCATTCTCATCTAATTGCCGAGGAGTGCTTTTACCGAGCCGGCGGTTTAGTCCAAATTAACCCCATCTTAGATGAGGCATTGATGCTCCATAAAAGTGCCATTCAAGCTGCTACTCTAGAAAGAGATCCTAACTACGGGCATAAACTTCTCGAAGAACAACGACTAACTGCACAAGATACTCTTCTCGTTGTATCAACATCAGGAAGAAATGCGGTCCCTATCGATGTTGCTCTCTATGGAATCGAAAAAGAGATACCTATTATCATCATTACCTCTTTAGCTTATCAATCGTTTCCATCTAGACATCATAGCCGTAAGCACTTATCGGAATTAGGTGGTATCGTAATTAATAATCATGTCCCAATAGGTGATGCTATCATGACTCATGAACATATACCTGTCCCTTTCACTCCCGTCTCTACGCTCCATTCAATTGCGATTACGAACGCTATTATGACAAAAGCCATTGAGTATTTAGCAGACATTCAACATGACGTTCCAATTTTTTTAAGTGGCAATATTGAAAATAGTCAGGACTACAATCACAATTTGTTAGAAAAGTATAAGCACAATATACCTATGTTATCTAAATAATAAGACATATTCACAATTCCGTAATGTTTTCTCTTATATTCCCACAAGCGTACTGACTTTTCATGAATTTTTACTTCTTATTGTCTATATTAGAGA
>NZ_BAUU01000058.1 GCF_000513115.1 Halalkalibacter hemicellulosilyticusJCM 9152 | reverse complement strand
AATACTATAAAAAGGCGAAGGCTTTACACCCTCGCCTTTTCCCTTTATTAGTACCCGTCTCTATATCTTTTTGAGTATCTATATCTAACGTTCCCATAAAATTGATAAGCGCCGGCGCTAAAACTACGATGAACTTTGCCTACTTGGTATGAGTGTATCGCTGTCTTTATTAGCCACATAATTGTAGGAGTAAAAAAGAACACTAATGCTAATATGACAAAGCCACTAAAACCAGTAAAAAGGGAAACAGCGGACAACAAAACATCATTAGGAGTAAAAGGCAGATTAATACCACCTAAGCCACCGCCACCCCCTCCGGCGCTTCCTTCTGTTCCGTTTTCCGTTATTGGTATCAGCTGAACATCAGGATTCCCCAAGAGAGTATAAGACATGCTATCTGATGGAATTAATATCTCGCCATCACTAGCCGGAACAGTTGCAAACTCATCCCCACCAACAATAACTCTAACCGTTCCAGTTGTGGGACTAGTCCACGTATAAAGATAGTCGCCGTTGTCCTGTTCCTCACTATCGACACCGCCCATAGACGGTTCAGGCTCATGATCGGTGGAAGCTGTCACATAAACACCGTCACTTTCTTCCCCTTCATCGTTCACACTAGCAAGACGATATTCATAATCAGAATCATGTTCGACACTTAAATCATTAAAATAGTTTCCATTCGTTTCAAAGAGTGGATCGAACTCGTTTTCGTTAGCGGAAACAGTAGAACCGAATAAAAATTCGCTCATTTTTTGGACTGCTGCGCTTCCTTCTGATTCTCCTTCTATGTCTCTACGATAAATGCGAACATAATCAAAATAAGGATTATATTGAGGGTTTGACCAAGAAAGATCAACTCGTTCATGAGTCGAGCTAACTGTTACGTTTGTTATATCTTCGAGTTTTGGCGGTTCTTGAAGTTGTACGCTTATAGTTTGCGCTTCCGATTCATAACCGTCTGTTGTTCGTGTCCTGATTTCAAACTCGTAAGATTGGCTATGTTCTAATCCCTCGATGTGAAAGTGACCTTCAGTTGTGACTGCTATCCTTTGATTATCTTGATAAAGGGCAACGTCCCGAAAACCATCGAAAAAAGGATTTTTAAACGTAACCGAAACACTATGATAATCATTGTCTTGATGAATGGCACTGACTTGTGGAATTGCTTCAGTTCGAGTATTGACCTCTATCCCGTCCGTTTCATAGCCGGGTGGATCGTAGTAAGAAGTAAGAACAAGACGATAACTTGTATCAGGCTTTAAATTCTCGAACCAGTAGGAGCTTTCTGGAGCTTCTACCTCGTCAATCAAGTCCTCATCCTCATAAATCTTCACATGTTCAAAATCTTCACTTGTTGGGTTGTCCCAATTCAAAAAGATTTGATTGTAATAGGTTTCAACCCCTCTTATTGTCACCTCGTCAAACTGTCCATAATCCGTTAATACAGTAACCGTCCGACCGAAACTTTCTTGATCTTCGCTATTAATCGTTGTGACCTTGAAAGTATATTCTGTGTTAGGTGATAATCCTGTTACGTTGTATTCTTCCTCTCGGTCTGTCAATGTAGCTATTTCAACGTCATTTCGATACACCTTGATCGATTCAAATTCATTATTTGAAGGGTTTGACCAACTTAAATGAACGGTTGTATCTGTTTGGGTTGCTGTTAGATTTTCGACGTCGGACAACTCGCTAAACAAAGAAGGATCGAGAGTTATAATAGGTCGAATTCCGGAAGTTGATCCTGTCCGCAAATCGTTAAACAGGTTTCCGGCTGTCCCTACTTGAACAGCCCAAGTATTATCACCTGCTGAAAATGTTCGTAACCTTGTATGCATAAAAGGCGCGGAAAAATTAACCGATCCATTATGCATTGATGAATAATTTAACACATCTTGCCTCGACATTAAGTTTACTGACTCGACCATCGTAACATCATCATGATGATCAAATGTTAAGGCTTGACTAACAAAATTATTAATCAAGTCAGCATATAAAGCACTAGCTTCCCAAGTCGCTACATGACTAGGGTGAACATTTCTCACTTTCCAAAAAGGCGGTGTTTGATTGATAGAAGGATTTGGTTCGTTATAAATCAACAATCCATTCTCTTCATCTAAAACAATCCAGTTCACCCCAAAAACTTCGATGTGATCTCCATGTTCTGCCCCTTTAAGGTTATCAATGCTTGCACTAGCTTGATAAGATGCAAAAAGTAAAAAGAGCAAAAGGAACATTATTATTTTTCTTTTCATGTGTATCGATTCCCCCTATGCTACTTGTTTGGTTAGCATGGATTTCAAAAAGACAAGCTCTTTTTCCTGATCTTCTGATAGATTGTCTTTTTCAACTCCATCCGATAGCAATTGCACATAAAAGCATAAGAACGAAAAAAACATGTCGTGCTGTTTGTCACTTAGCGACACGCACACGATCTCGTTAGAATCGCCTGATATGCTCTGTATGCGTTCAAATGTATCGTCATATAGTTTTAGCTTCTCTTTTCCTTCCTTTCGCCCATACGTCCTTTTGAAGCCTTTCTTGACCTCGTTACGCATAACACTGAAATGATATAAGAGTTTTAAACCCTCGCTTGCTTTGATTTCGATTCTCTCCATGATTCTTCACCCCCTTTCAAGACTTCTGTATTGATAAATTCAATGAGTCGTTCTTTTTCTTTCGGCTTCAAGTCAATGACATTCAAAAAGAAGTAAGCACGGCCATTTAAAATCACTTTTCTTTTTTCAGTGAATACCGCACGTCTACGCCAATTCAAGATAGAAGTCGGAACAAGAATAAACCCTTGTTTATTTGCCATATCTTCAAGCGATTCGAGCGCTTTATAAAACCAAAATTCATTCATTAATTGAGCAAATAAAACTTTTGGTAGCTTCTTTCTCTTGAATAAAAGCGCTCTAGGATCGCCCTTCTTTCGATAGTTCGGTGGTATCAAGCTGTATTCTGACATGTGACTTTCTTTTTTTGTAATCATTCAGCCCCTCCTGATAGTGATAGCGTTCATTTCGTTTCTTTTCTCTGTATCGTTCAACTAGTTTGTCTTTTGCTATGTCTATGAGTGTGATCAAAACCGCCATAAGTACGACAAGTAAAAACACCATTACATAGATCAATTGATCGTCATCCTTTCACGAATCCTACGAGCCTGATTGTGTATACGTTCAAGCTCGTCAAAAAACTCGTCCGATTGATCTTCATTCTGTGGAAGCGGGAAACCCTTAACCATTTGATAGCTGTCATACAGGTTCAGGGAAAAGAATCGCTTCATTCTCCACATTGGCATGAACTGCCTTCTCAAAAACTCCCCAGTTTGATAGTCATAGAACGTGTATTGAAATCCTTTTTTTCCTAGCTTTCGGCAATGAATTAATACCTCGATGATCTTTCTTATTCGGCTATCCACGTTGTTGATCGATGGAGAAGCATACATTTGAATACTATGCATTTTCCTTGTGTACATCATGACTTCGGTGGCAATGATCGAGCCATGACGTGACCACCTACGATTATCAAAAGCCATGTGAGCCTCATCCCAACAACATATAGAACCTTGACGTTTTGCGACCTCATACCAGTCCGTGTAGTGATCCATTGCAAAAGAATCTTTCAATTCATAGTTACTAAAAAGCGCTAAGTCTCCGTTTTGTTGGATCGTTCTTGCTCTGATATTATGAGCCATGATCGACATGAGCGCCGTCTTGCCTGATCCTAGTGAGCCTTGAAAAAAAATATGATGAGCCATATTATTTCTTCTCCTTTTCAGCCATGACAATCGGCTTCGGTGGCTTTGGTATAAGCGCTTCAATCGTGTCAATGTAGTAACTAGGATCAACGACATGGACTTTACTTTCCATGATGAACTTATATAATTTTTCGTATGGATTTCCGTCAGGGTGTAGATACTCGTTATTGCCTAGAGCTTCTAAATGAATCAAGGCTCTTACTTGCCATTCTTGCAACTCTTGACCGTTGCTTTTCATTTCTTCTAAGACTTGTTTGACATCAGAAATATGATGCACTTCTGGGAACAAGTTATCTGATAGGATATTTTGCACTTTTTCGCTGTTTGTATTTTGCATTTAGTAGACAACCCCCCACGTTTTCAAAGTTAATTGCTATATTTTCGCCCTCTGCAACATGCTTTTTTATCCGGAACAACTAGAAACCCCAAACATAAGGAAACCTACGATAATAGCAATCATCATCATGATTTTTGTTAAGTCCGGTGCTGAATGATCTTCCGGCGGTTTGTATGTCGTGATATGTGTTAAGACTAGATTTTTTTCAAGGTGTGCTAATCGTCCAGTTTCAACAATCGACCTTGTAGGCGCTCTATAAAAAAAGTTTCGTCCCTCTACTCCGTTTGTGATCTCGCAATCTGCTTTAGGAACGGTATACATCAACGTTTTAACTGATTCTTCATCCACGCTTCTGACTCGCTGTACATCACTTGTTTTTTGTTCATCATCAAAGACAATTAACAAGTCCGGTGTTTCGTCCAAAAAATCGTCTTTTTTTCGGTTAAATATCAACTAAACCACCCTTTTTCTTTCGCGCTTTCTTTGGCGCTTTCTCATTTTGACGTTTGATATATTTGTAGACGAGCAACCCTACCACACTAACCCCTGTTGCTGTTCCTGATCCTATAAAGAAAAAATAAATAAACGCATCGATCATGTATAAACTCTCCTTTCTACCACCATTTAATAGCATCTTTTTTCGCAAAATATACACGCATGATTGACCTGAAAATGAAGCAACCTCCTATAATGACCATTGAAGCCATAAGAGAAGCTAACGCCCCTTGCCACGTCATAGGCAAGTCACGAAAAAATGAAAAATATTGACCTAAATCAATCCCTTGCGCTGTCACGTTTTGAACGTCCCTTAGCGTATCGATCGCTAAGTCGAGTGGGGAATGAATAGGAGCGAAAATACTATCGATCCATGCTCTTATTTGTTCAACCATTATTCGCCCCCCACTCGTAACCCTGATAGAATCCGTATAACTTGCATAGCTGTAAAAATCCAAACCCCGAACATTAAAATAACTGCGACAACATTTAATTGAAGTGGTTGCAACGCTGTGAAAATATTCCCTAACATTTCAGAAAAAGCATGCCCTGAACCGGAACTAGGTGAATAGGTTAGGCTTGCTAGAGTGCGACCAAACCCAACCGCAAAAGACCATATCAACATCAATAATTCAAAAAAGATGATGAAAACTTTCGCAACCACTAAACCTATTTGCCACAAAAAATATAGCAAGGCATCCACTAAGGCATAAATAAATTCAAAAAACACCATCAACAACTGAAATAATTCAGTAAACAAAGAGAAAAGCAACTCTCCAACCCATGTGACAGCATCCCAAATCAATCCACCAAGCCACATGAAGAACGATCCTATTTGCTGACCTACCCAAGAAATTGCATCCCATATGACCGAAAACAAGCGACCGAATGAATTTCCTAATATCCCATTGAATAGACTTGAATAGAATAAAAACTCGATGCTATTCATCTACTTTTTTGCAACTTTCATCATATGACGTAATAGCCCCGCTATTTCATCCGTAAATAGAAAGACCGTAAATAGAAAGACAATTGGAATCAAATAAGGAAGCACAATTTCAATAAAAACACTCATAACCATCTGTAATAAACCTGCATCCAACTAAATCAAACCCTTTCTATCCTGAACCGTCTGGATCATCAGGATGTTTCTTGTAATTTCCGTCAAATGACGGAGGTGATCCACCAGGTAATGGAACACTAGGCGTATCTCCCTGATCCGGTATAGGGTTAAACCCTCCCCCTTCACCGTCAGGAATAGGAGGACTAGGTTCATATTCTTCCTGTTCAGGTATTGGCTCAAATTCCAATTCCGGTTGTTCCGGTTCAGGCTGTTCGACTTCCTCAAATTCCGGTTGATGATCCCATCCCCCCGGCTCATCGTCCGGCGTAGGGTATGAAGGAACTTCCGGTAACGATCCGATAGGATCAATAATGTCAAACCCTCCTGTTTCATCTTCCTGAAATTCAATTTCAGGCGCTTGATTCCGCACATCATCAGCCGAATACCCCGAATCCTCTAGTTCTTGATTGCTGTTCATTTCCGGCTCTTGGTTGTCCAATTGCCCCGAATAATCATCAATAGGAGGTTGAGAAGGTGATGAAATGTTATCCAATCGAATGTCATTTGGCCGTGACGGTGGCGGTGGTGCTGTCCCTAACAAGTCCCCTAGATCATCGATCATTCTAGGAACAATCGTGTCACGCATCGTTCTAGCGACTTGATTCCAGTCAGGCGGTGGCGGTATAGCATCCCTTATTTGATCGAGCTTCGACATTTGTTCATTCCATCCGTCTGATTCAAAGAAACAATCACAAAAGCAATGATCCCCGTTGTTTTGGTTAGATTCACCACAACTACTATTAGAAACACTCGTTGTCATGAATGTACTTTGATCGACCAATTCACCGTTATTGTAAAACTCAAAAATATTGGTTCCGTTGCAACTGATATAATGCGTACCGTTCAACGTTGTCCACGATGACACATGAGGGTTTTCCTCTGTGTAGTCACCCTCTCCGTAATAAGTGACGACTAGTTGATCGATCCCCCATGTGCTGTAACTCACCTCGTACCGATCAGACGAACTGTCATAAGAGAGCGAACCTCTTGCAAAGGTTTCACTCGCTAGAAAAAAAGAAAGAAAAAAAGCAATGAAACTAAACCATATAATTTTTTTCTTTCTTCTTTTGTTGTTGTCCTTACTTATCAATTAATTCACCACCACATTTTATTTTAAAAAAAGGCGAGTTTTGAACTCGCCCCTCTGTTATGCTGTTCGTCCTTCTCGCTTCTTCATGAAATTGCGAATAAGAGAGATGAACCACGGCGCAACGATGAACGCTAAACCAAGATAAGCGAATCCTCCTAGAGAAGATAAAAGTTCAACCGCCCCCATTAATACGTCTGTCGGAGAAAATGGCAATGAAACACCTGAAAAATCAATACCCATGTGAATCCCTTCCTTTCTGATAATTAAGAATTTTTAGATTTTTAATAACGGTACACGTCATAGTCATCATCGTCCTTATTTTTCTTCTTTCCTGTTACTGCATCCACAATGAGACTAATAAAATATACCGCCGCGAATAACGCAACACCTAGCATGATGAATGGACTTATAAAAAATAATATCCAACGGAGCGTTTCCCAAAATTCGGCGAAGTCAAGAACGTCAATAATCGTTATATATTCAGGCATTATTGTCGATTCCTAATCGCCTGAACAATTAACGCTATAAGGAGTCCGGCAGAAATCAGCGCCACAAATAACATCACAAAAGGTGAAATAGATTGTAAGATGAAACCGAGAACATTCCAAAAGAACGACCAGTCCCATACACCGCTTAAATCTTGCAATTAAAGCCCTCCTTACATTCTTGATCTAACTTCTTTGTAAATTTCAATTGTGACCAGAAGCAAAGACATGATAAAAATAAAACTAATCAGTGAAAGTATCACGTCTTCATTACCGAACACAATCTTGAATGTGTTCGCTACTAATCCACCTGTTTTCATGTCTGTTTACGCCCCTTTACCATTGTGAGAATCGCCATAAAAAAAGGTAAAGCTAGTAAACAAGCTCCCATAATAATGACGTAAACGAGCGCAATTTCCTTTGGATCAAATGAAACAACTGTGTACATTCGTTTACCTCCTTATCAATCGGCTTAAAACAAGAAAAATAAGGATAGAAGCCAACAACACCGAAATGAGAACATCCCCTAATGTAATTTCATGAATCAAATGAATACTACCGTTAGAATCCGTAAAAATGGTTTCTTGAATCACGTTTCCCTGATCTTCATTCATCTGAATCACTCCCTTACATTGGATCATGGTAAGGCGTTACCCTTGCCTATAACGATAAGAGCCATAAGACTTTTTGTCTATGCTTTAAGTCACACAAAATTATTTTGTGTGACTTCTCAAACATTTCAACATTCATTTTCAAATCGGAAAAGAACACAAAAAAGAGCGCCCTATTATATGCGCCCTTGCCCTGTGTATGGAAATGAAAGGAATGAAAACGACCGCCGAAATTAAATATATAATACTTATATATTTTTAATCTGTTGCAACATTCCACCAAAAAAGGAAGGTGATCCCTCACCCTCCTGAACCTTCATGAAATTTTCTTTTTTAGCGTGTCGATCCACACGTTAACATGTTTGCGACCATACCCTAATTGTTTCAGTTCGGAAGGAAAAAACGTAAAATCTTGATTCCACAAATGCAATTTAGCAATTGCATTTTCTGAATTACCGAACTTATAGAGTGTTCTTTCTTTGTTTTGCTTGAACTCTTGCTTTCCCTCGTACTTTTTCAAATACCAGTATTGCCGACCGTTCGCCCTCACTTGTGAAAGATAACCCTCCAAAACTAAACCCTCCTAAGTGCTAGTTTTGGCATCTGAAACCCATCAGGCAACCCAATCATGACAAGTTCAAAGATAAAAAATTCCAAAAATGGAAAAGGTAGATACACTTTATAAAACTATGGTATCATTGAACTTGTCGCAATTGGGAGAGTCTCCTGATGTAAGGTGTCCGATACCTTATGTCCTCTTGTGAATGCTCCTACATTCATAAGAGAATGCGACTTTTTTAGTGCTTTTTAAGAAAAATTCTACAAAAATAGTAGATTTTGCACACATTCATAATACATAGTTTTCAACATTTAAGCAATATTATTTTTTTATATTTTTCCAATGCTACAAAAGTGTTGAAATCACATGTTTCCTATTTAAATAGAACAGGTTACGATAATATTAAAATAACGCTGTAAAGAAAGGTGAACAGATCATGACAAAAGAAAAAGTCTATACTCCTAAACAAATAGCCGATGAACTCGGTATAGGTTCTAGCACCTTGCGAAAATGGTGCTTATCTCTCGAACAGACCGGTTATTCATTTATGAGATCATCGAAAGATCAACGCTTGTTCACATCAACCGATTTGAAGTATTTGCATCAATTCAATGTGCTTATAAAAGAGCATCATTTCACCCTGAAGAACGCTTCAATGGTTATTTATACAGGCTTTCAGCAACAAGCGTCCAAATCGCAAGCGCCTAGCGTTCTCCATCAAGAGGAGCAAAAACAACCGTTCTATGATGAGCAAAAAGAGATCATTCAAAAAATGTCTGAACAACTTGAAAAACAAGAACATTTTAACCGTGCTTTGCTAGAACGCTTAGATCAACGAGATCAAAAACTAGAAGAACGCATGAACGAACGAGATCAAAACCTTATGAAAGCGCTGAGAGAGATACAAGAAACCAAAAAATTAATAGCAGCGAGCCAAGAAAAGAAAACTTTTTTAGATCGGCTTAAATTTTGGCGCTAACTATCGAATGCGCCCCATCATACGACCGCTAATCTTTCCGAAAATACGCCTTTTAATGCGTTGCTTTACTCTCCCACGTCTGACAGCGTTAATATCTCCTAATATTTTCGCTGTCTTATACAAGAAAGAACGAATCTTACTAATGGACAATTCACACACCCCCTTTCAAAAGCCACAGAAAGCCCTACAAGGGACATTTCGACTGTTTGAGTAGTTTTACCCTATAAAATGCTTTTTGTTGAATACGAGCCTATTCTGTTCATTTTAGATATATCTCAAACTCTCACACTTGCCCTGTGTGACGTTTTTTATCGTTTCATGACGTTTTACCTTGCTGTTATGTAAAAATGTCATACAGGGCGATTATGAGCGTTTCAGCTATGTTTGAGGTTTGCTTTCATTTGCAATGAGTAAGACTAGTACCCATAAAAGCTATTTTCATTGCAATCTAGTAGCTTTCAGAAGCAAGCTATTCAACTGGTTTGCTGTTGTTTTCTCTTATTGCGTTCAGCCATTAACGCTTCAAAGCTTTTCTTTTTATCGTTGTCACTCTGCCCCCCTTTTTCTTTCGCTACGCTCTTTTGAACTTGTTCTTTACTCTCGTTTTGATCGTCTGTCATACATTTAGGCATAATATCTTTTCTAGTGTTCTTTTTTGGATTAGTAGTTTTATAAGCTAGTTGTTCTCTGACTGTTGCTAGAGTTTTAGAACAATAATTGTGAACACTCTCTTTTTGAGTGCGTTTCATAGATTTAATTTTTTGATTGAATAATAATAATTCATCATCAGTCATCGGGTTTTCTTGTTTGAATAGTTCAATGTTTTGTTGCTGTTCCTCCTGAACGTGATTTTCACTTTTAGGCTTCTCTTGATGATGATTATTACTAGAATTATTATTACTAGAATTATTATTACTAGAATTATTATTACTATAGTCCGGATTTTCCGGTTTCGGTTTTTCCGATTTCGGTTTTTCCGATTTCGGAAAATCCGATTTCGGTGAAATGTCCGTATCCGGATTTTCCGGTTTCGGTGAAATTCCTTTATTATCAAGGTTCTTGGTTTCTTTTTTCTTTCTCTTATCTTCTCTTAATTTGATTACATTCTTTCCTTTCAATAGATTAGGATTGTACTCTGGTCGTTCATAGACTTCATACACCCAATCTTTGAACTTTCCGTTTCCTTCTCTTTCTTGATAATAGTAAACGTAACCGGCTTTCATCAATTCTTCCATTCCGCTTTGAACAGCGTCTCTTCCTTCTTTCCCTTTTTTCACCAAGTCATTGAAACGGATTTGCCAGTTATCAGTTTTTGATAATATGTAAATGAGAATACCTTTAGCCTTCCATGATATAGAGCTGTCATTTATACAGTATTTATCCACCTGAACAAAAGGATTCTCTTGTTTTTTAGTTCTTACGATTGCCATGAAAAAAACCTCCGTTTAAAAGAATATTTGTAAATATAAATTTATTGCAACGGAGGGGATCACACCTATATAATAAAAAATATATTGTTTGGGTGTGAAACCATCCGTATGAGTCACGTTGAGGGACGTGACTTTTTTCTTTTTTCTCTCCTCTTACTACCAAAAACCCTTGTCATACCTGATCTTGTCACTATCCATGTTCCTCTTGATTTTCTTGCTTCATCATCATTGAAATAGCCTAATTCTATAAATTTAGTCACTGTACCTTTCGAAAGGTTCCATTCGTCATCAGCCTCCCTTGCCGTCAATACTTCGTAAATTACCCATGTAAGCACCGCTATCACCTTCTTAATTCTTGAATTGAAGAATATTGATATAGACATTCGTTTATTCAAGAATGGAATGAGTTTATCAACTTCGTATCTTATTAATCAAATGGCTTATTCTCGTTTTAGAGAATGTTTTAAAAATGAAAAAAGTTGATAGATCAATGAAAAATAATCTTTAGAACTATGATATATTACCTAAAGGTATTATTTCAATACAAAAATACCAATAAGGTATATATTGTCGTTATATCTCTATTACTTTGTTATATTGCTTTCAAAAAAGGAAGTAATATAACTTTGAATATAAAATGCAAATTCGGCGAAAGACTGAAATCATTAAGGCAATCTAAAGATATGAATCAAAAAGAGCTTGCCGAGGTTTTAAATATTTCTCAAAGCGCTATTGCTAACTATGAGAATGGAATTAAAGAACCTAATATGCAAATGATAGTTAACATGTCTGAATTTTTTAATGTATCTACTGACTTTCTTCTCGCTGTATCTTCTGTACCTGACGAAAAGAAAACATTAAATGTAATTAATAGACTCCCTGAAAACGAAAGAAAAAAAGTAACTAAAGACATCGAAATGTATGCAGAATTTTTAGTTTTAAAAACACTATATGACCGTTAGACTATGGTTCATTTATTTGAACCATAGATAACGAAACCCTTGATATAGTCAGTGTGTTGAATTTCAACACACTAGAATGTATTACTTTCTTCTTAGTACAATGTCTGGTCGTATTATTAATCAAATAATATTTTTCTATATTCGTCACTATCATTGCTCCAATAAATAGTCCCTGTATAATCACACGAATTACAAATGTAATCGCAATAGATCTCTCCGCCATCTTCAGTAACTTTGATATTCGTAGAACTACACTTGCTACATCTCAATTTAAACAACCTCCTGTCGCTTAGTGTACACGAACTCTACACTAAATCTTTGTCTTTTAAAATTTCCTGTAAATCATTAAAATATCTTTCCATTTGTCGTGCAGTAATTTTAGCAAATTCACCATCTTCTTTTTGTGAATCTCTTAATGCGTTTGAAATTGCATTTAAACAAGAAAGTAAATCACTTTTACTTTCAACATATTTGAAAATGCCATAATCTTTTTCCATAAAACCAAAACCTCCTTAATTCGGATTTTTCTTCTACTGGTGATCTTTTCACGAATTGTTCATTATCTCTTATTAAAGAAAAAGTCACCTGATTGGGTATTTAATTTATTTTGAAATGGTTCTACTACATCTTGAAAAAATTCTTGATTTATAATCGTTTCATGAAATGATTGATTTGTTGGAAAATATTTAAAATGGTGAGCGTAAATAAAATGACCTAAACTAATCACATAATGTTGAGTAACATTTCCGCTTAAATCTTCCTTTTCAATTAAAACGATCTGAGCATTAAATCTAACGCTATCATGCATATCATAAAAATCTTTTGTTATTTCATAAAAACATTCTTCATTTTTCACGATTTTCGATAATTTATCTTCGTCTAATGACCATTTTGGTTTACGAGTATTTTCATCTACAACTTTGAAAATACCGTTAATTTGGGTTATTTTTTTATCTTTAGGCATACCTTTTTTCCTCCTTGAATTGTTACGCATTTTTCTTCTACTGACGATCATGTAACATCCCAAATAATCTAGTAATACCCCAAACAATAATGAAAGCGATAATTCCGGTTACAACACCAACTTGCATCGATAGCACGTCCATATTTTCAAAAACTCTTATCGTGTTGTTTTTTTCATATTCTTGATAGATCAAGTGAAGCAAAAGCCAATAAGCTAGAAGCAAATAGAAAGCAACACTTGCTATGAGTTGAAAATATTTATTTTTTACTAAAGCTAACAAAAATAGCATTGATCCAACGTAAACATTTTTCATTTGTTTCCCCCTTTCTTAATGTGGTGTGCCCATAACGGAAACACGATCATGAAGTAAATCGTCAGCAAGAATAAAGCGAATATCAAGATATAGATACGATCACTCTCCTTTTGTATTTTCTTTCTTGCGCTTGCGTATATAGTTGTAAAGTGTGCCCTGTGAAACGCCTGTCGCTTTTGTGATTTCTGCTATCGAAAATGATTCAGCATCATACATTTTTAAGGCTTTGTTGACTTTTGATTGATCGACTGGCTTCCTACCGCCTTTCACTCCTCTTTTCCTAGCTGTTTCAATTCCGGATTGTGTTCGTTCTTTGATTACTTCCCTTTCCATTTCAGCCACAATGAAGATCATATTCATCATAGCTTTGCCGATAGGTGTAGAAGGATCAATGTTTTCCTTGATCGATATGAGTTTAACGCCCTTTTCTTCCAGTTCCTCAACGAGTGCTATAAGGTTCTTAAACGTTCGCCCTAATCGATCCAGTTTGTAAACAACTAACGTATCTCCTTCTCTCAACATATCAAGCACACGTTGCAACTCGTCTCTATCGGCTCTAGCGCCTGTTTCTTTCTCTTGGAATATTTGATCAACGCCATAGCTCTCTAGCGCCTGTATTTGCGTTTCTAGGCTTTGATTGACTGTTGACACCCTTGCGTACCCAAAAATCTTATTTGCCATTGTCGTAACCTCCTGTTGTGTTTTGAGAGCCGGAATTGAATCCGGCTTTTATTCACTCTGATTTATTAATGAATCCAACGTCTAAACGTTCGCAAATGTCTTTTATATCTTCGATAATAGGTTCACTGATCTTTTTCTTGACGTAGACCGTCAAATTTTTAAAGTTGTGATAGTCGAACTCGATATACTCTGATAGATTGACATATATTCTTTCACACTCGTCCTCTAATTCATCAGTACGAGCAAGTTTAGCAACGATACTCTCTATTTCATTTTCGAGTAAGAACATTAAAACTAATTCAAAGTTGCTATATTCATCCGTCCCACCATTTGCGTAGGATTCTAATTTTTCAATGATGTTATTACGTTTTGTATAGTCTAATGCGGTCAAGACTTTGTGAATAGATAGTTCATCCGATAACTTAACGAACTTTTCTTCTGTCGCTCCGTAATTTTTAAAGAAATATGATGATACAAACTCTCCCATTTGTAAAACCTCCATTTTATTTTTTTGAAAGAGGGAGCTTGTCCCTCTTTATTACTCGGTTTCAAGCATAGGCTTTAAAATCTCGCCAACATAACTTAACGCATACCCTATGATAAGTCCTATCATCAATGTGAAGCTGTCCAAGCTACGAACACTTTCAGGCATTTCTGCACCTAGCAAAGAAAAAGAAATGATACATAGACAAACAACTGATACAAGCGCTATAACATAAATCAAAGATCGTACTGCGGTTCGAGCATATTTGTTTTTCATTTTGAAACCCTCCGTTTGTTGTGATCTCTCTTGCTTGTCTTTATATTATAACAATTAAGTTTATTTGTAAATAGTTTTTTATAAAGTTTTTTGTAATTATTTTTGAATTGTTGCAATGATTGTTGCACAGACAAACGACTTTATAAAAACTATAGTTTGATGTAATGATTTAATCTAAAGAAGCATTGTTCGGGTTTAAGTGGTTTTTAGGTCGATGCCTGGTTGAATAATGTTCGGTTTTATGTGCAAAAAGATCCAGGTATTTGCATGCAGCTGTCGTTTGTTTTAGGTTAAAACCCGAAC
>NZ_BAUU01000059.1 GCF_000513115.1 Halalkalibacter hemicellulosilyticusJCM 9152 | reverse complement strand
CTTAGCTAGAATCTCTCCAAATATAATTGAACGCTCCTCTTCTAGGTCTTATGAACCATTAAGCTTAAAGGTAATTTATTAAACCGCTTCGTAATTGGACAAGAGTGGTAAATGATATTCAATCAATTCTCACGTTTGATTAAACTAACCTACCTCTGCCCCCCAACAAAAGCTGCCTAAACAACATCTCTTGTTCTGAAATATTGCACTCATTACGTTAAGTACAAATTTTTACGACCAAATTGTGAGGGTATTTTAATGATAAAGGGTTCATTTCATTTTCCTTTTATATCTTAATTTGTATCCTATTACTATAATTCCCTACTTTGTTAGTATCATTAATTCAATATAAAAAGCGATAATCCTTCTTGGATCATCGCTTCTTGTTACTTTAATAACATCGTAATTGAATTTCCTTCTTTTTTAACCTCTACAAAACCAAATTTATGATATAAATTTACGGCATCAGTATTTTTAACATCTACACTTAGCGATAATGCGCTATAGTCATTTTTTGATTGTTCAATAATCGTATACATTAGTTTAGTACCCAGACCTTTTCCCCTTGCTTCTTTAATTACAGCTATTCCTAACTCCGGTGTAGTGTCATTCACATATCCATACCCACGTTCTTTAATGTTAAACAATCTATGCCATACCGCACCTACTGGAGTTCCTTTATTATCAACTGCAATTAACGCTCTATCTCCTTTCCTCCCCCAGTTTTGATGATATTTTTTTAATTCATTGGTATTAAGAAGCTCGTTAATTGGAGGCTTTTTCTCCTTCTCTATGTAAATGGATTCATATAGCATTTCTAACAAAAAGTCCTTTTCATTTTCTGCTAAATACCTAATTTCAAACACATACATTCCCCCTAATCTAAGCGTTACTATATAATCAAATGATTATACCACCATAAAAGAAAATTCTTACTAAAGGATCCTGCTTCATTAGTACAAGTTACGAGGTGTCAGATCTATTCTACAGTCGCTATCCAATAGTTAAAGAAGGCAAAGTCCTATTTGCTTTCTAAAAAACCCTACTTGAAGGTTACCATTTCCAACCTAAAATTTATTAATAAAAGAAAAGATTTGTTCATATTTGTGCTTGTGAAATACATTTATTTGTTAGTACAAAATAGGAGGCGTCGGATCTTAACTGGAGTATTATATTTCTCCCATTCCCTTTATTTGCATAAATAAGTCAGGTTTATCAAGTGGAGCAAAACCAAATTTCGCATAAAATGAGTGTCCATCATCAGTACTTAACATAATTCTGCGAATATTTAATTCTTCATAATTAGTGATGATATCAAGCAACCAATCCCCTAATCCTTTCTTCCTATACGGAGTTAAGATAAACACATCTTGCAAATAAGCATGGGTAACCAAATCAGAGGTGACCCGTGCAACCCTATTTGTTTCTTCTTTCTATCAATAGGGTCTATATAATACAAGCCGAAACAAAGAGTAGAATGGTTTATTGATTTAATCACATCTTCCTTAGAAATTCCTTTTGACCAGTAGGATTCATTGCTCAAAAAGTTATAAATAACATCTAGCTCTAAATCAGTTTTATCAATCGTAATAAGATAATCTCCATTTTCCCAACTTTTCTTAACCAAAAGTCTCACCTCATAGCATTTTGAATTTTACAATCCTGTCCCTTTAGCATATAACGCCAATTCCATTTATTTTAAACCGGCTCTCCGTTGTTGAACGTTGCAACAGCCGTCATAGGTTACCTAAAATCATTAGGTTACCTCTATTTCGCATTTTTCCAAGATAACTTCTTCATTTGAGTTTTTTATAACAATATCAAAATTCTTATGATAAGCGTGCATAAATAAGTTATATTGAATTCTACGCTGTTCATGAGATTGCTTTATATAGTTAAAATCTGTTTCTCTTTCAGAAACATCACGAACTCCTCTTCTTATTAACTCAGTTTCCCCATCCGTATATAAATAGATAGTTAAATCAAACAATTTGGGATTTAGAAATGCAACACTCATGCCCTCTACAATATTTATATTATTTCGTGAAGAAATTAACGTACTCTTCAAGTAATGGGTATCTATTGTATAAAAATCTAAATCTTCTTTAATCATCTTTATGTCTCTTTCCAAAGCTAACAAATTATGAGCCGCAGGGTGACACGCTGTCATTTTATACGAATACTTTTCATTATTATATTCATAATCTATAGTCGTGTACTTCCTTACATCTGTAATAATATATGGATCAGTATTTATATAATTCACATCATTCCCCAAGAATTTCACAAGGTTATTTGCAAAAGTTGTCTTACCAGAAGCACCATGTCCCGATATACCAATTATCATTTTTCCATCTCTCTTATTTATTAAATTGGCTAACTTATGTAATAGTTTTTTCAAAATTACCCCCACATTTCACTTTACTATTCTGCTTCTTTAGCTTAACACTCATTTCCTTTTATTAACATAGGGAAAAGCATCCCCAGTTGAAAGAATGCCCGTTTCAGCAAAATTAGAAAAAACAATAAAAGACGGTCATTGGACGGTTCTGGTTTTAGGATAACAACTTAGTTAATTGTTTCGGACTTTTAAATAAATAATTTGGATTTAAGGGACACAACCTCTCCATTTTTCCTTCTCCCCAAAGAGCTGCAACACTTATCATATTTGCGGAATGTGTAGCTTGAATATCTGTTGGTTGGTCTCCAATATATAAACATTCAATTGGCTTAAGATTAAGCTTTTCAGCCAATTGTAGTAATGGAACAGGACTTGGTTTAAATTCGTAACAATCTTCCTTTCTCATAATCACTTCAAAAAAGGGAAATAAGCCAGTGTTCTCTAATTCCTTTGTTGCATTGTTTTTTAGTTTAGCTGTAACCAGACCCAATTTATATCCTTTATTCTTAAGTCCTTGAAGCATTTCCTTAATTCCTTCATATTCTTTAATTTGGTGATGATACTTGCGATAATAGCCTAATGTCTCTGCTATAATCTTCTCTGTCTCTGTTACCGTTAAAAAGGGAAATAAATCATTTAATGCATTGAATGGCTTGCCTAATAGATACTGCTTGTCACTCTTGGTCAATTCTTTGTTTAATATTTTCTGTATTCCATAATTATAAGACTCCGTTCCTAACCATTCACTGTTGATTAAAGTTCCATCTAAATCAAATAGTACTCCTTTAATTTGACTACTCTCAAATACCATCTCAGCTCAACCTCTCTCTTCTCATCTAAACTCTTCTCAATAACAATATTCAACTATAAGGTTAGAAAATCCTTCTTGCACTAACCTGCACCAATAGTTGAATAAGCAACTCATCTTAGCGAGCATTTATGAGTAAATAGAATCAAACTGGGGGAGTTTAAGAATATATAACGAAAAATTGTTTATTATAAATTACATATGCAAATGGACTTAGAGGGAGTGTTCCAATGGGAGATTTAACACAATTATATGCTTTATCAATAAATCCAAGTTGGGATGAACTAATTAAACTGCGTCAAAAGACAAGAGATATTCTAATTGAATATTGGTTAACTGAAACTGTATTTTCATTTAATTGGTGGTTTCTTTTGACATCTACAATTGTTTTTATCATAATATGGTTAATTATTTTAGATAAGACAAGAATTATTGAAATTGCATTCTTCGGTCTGTTAGTTGGCTCATCTACATTTATCTTAGATACAATTGGTATCACGTTAGTATTATGGTCTTATCCAGATAGAGTAATCCCCATTTTACCGCCAATAATCGAAATTCACAAAGTTCATTTACCTATTATTTATATGATTATTTATCAATATGTCGAAAATTGGAAGTTTTTTCTCTTATCAGTAACAATTGCTTCTTTTATTTTTTCTTTCGTGTTTGAACCACTGACTGTATCGTTGGGGATATACGAAATTTATCACTGGAAGTACATATATTCCTTCCCTATTTATATTTTAGGCGGGCTTATAATACGGTGGATGGTACTTAAAACTAAACAAATTGAAAGAAACTAGGTTTAAGCATTCTTGCTTATAAGGGTGCTTTTTTTACTATTCTGCCCAATCGTTGAAGAAGCGACAGAACTGTTGTACTATCGCTCCCTTCGTATTATAAGGTTAGCCAGATATTTCTGGTTGAAGTTCGATCCTTCACAATGTCTTTTTATTGCTTATGTTTAGTAACAAAATATCATTTTATTTCTTATACACTACCTTAAATCGTTCACATACAACTCGTATTTTATTATGGAACTCTTGATTCAGCCCTTCAAATTCTTTCCTGAAAAACTCTTCATGAACCTCACGCCAATACACCAATGTGCGGTCACCTTCGCCCTCCAAATATGCGTGTTCTGCTGAAACTTCATCGAAAGGAACGATTTCTACTGAGGTAGTCTCTGCTATTGCAGCTGCATTTCCCTCTCCATCAAGAATAATATTAAGAAGACCAACCTGTGGTAATTTTTCTTTTTCCAATTCATATAACTTGTAATTTGATGCTGTCGCTGTTTTCGTTCCTTCTAACACTAATTTTGCAAGTTCATCAGCCATTTCTTTTGAATCTCCGAAGGCCCATGCAACATAGGCTTTTGGAGCGTTTGGATTGTTTTTTTGGTAGTCCTCCCACATATGTTGAATAGACTCATTTTTCATATTATATCAACCACCTTTCCTTTTAATTTTCTAGCTGATCACAAAGTTTTTCCCATTCTTGCTCTAAGTCTTCTCTTTCCTTGTATAACTGTTGGAGTAATTCCAATTCTTCAACTTCCAATAACTTTTTGTCTAACTCTGCAATTCTTTCCTCCAATGTGACTAAATCCTTTTCCAATTTTTCATTGTCCGTACGCTTATTCTTTATCAGCTCATTTTGTTGTGAGGGAATTTCTTTCTTTTTCACCGTTTTAAACTGTACTTTGTCTTCTCTTAATGTAGTCATCTTTTCATTGGCCCACGTATAGTTACCTAAAAAGCAATGGACCTTCTTTTCTTCTATCCAATAAATCTTCCCAAATAACTTGTTAAGAAAATAACGATCATGAGATACCGTTAATAAACTACCTTTAAAATCCTCAAGGGATTCTTCCAATACTTCTCTTGATTCAATATCTAAATGATTCGTTGGTTCATCTAAAATTAACAAATTAATGTCTTGGTACATCAATTGGGCTAACCTTAGACGCATCCTTTCTCCCCCGCTAAGCTGAGAAACTTTCTGAAAGACCGTGTACCCATAAAACATAAATCTTGCTAAAATATGTCTTGCCTCTCCTTCTGTTACTTTCACTACATCTCTAAAAGCCTCTATAACGGTTTCATCCTCAATAGAAGAGAAAATACTTTGAGATAGGTATCCTATTTTAACATTACTACCTATCCGCACCTCTCCTTTGTCTGGATATAGTTGTTGGAGAATTAATTTCAGTAATGTGGATTTTCCTGTTCCGTTTTCTCCTATAATGGCAACTCGATCTTGATATGAAATATGCATATTTACACCCTCGAATAATAGCTTGTCGCCGAAACATTTCGAGACATCTTTAAGCATAATAACATCATTTCCACTTCGATCCGAGGTCTCTATCTCTAGGTTCATTTTCTTCCGATTTAAAATGGGACGAGTTAACTTCTCCATTCTCTCTAACGCTCTTTCCATGTTTCTTGCTCGTCTATGAAGATCAGCATTTGGTGGATTAGCTCTGTTTGCCCAATCTCTTAACCGTTTAATCGCTTCCTTCATCTTTTTTATTTTCTTTTGTTGTTCCTCATAGGCTTGAAATTCCCTTAGAAGCTTTTCTTCCTTTTCTTTTACAAACCCTGTAAAGTTGGTATGGTACGTAGTTAATTCTCCGTCTTCCAAATCAATAACCTTGTTAACTGCTTCATCAAGAAAATAACGATCATGTGAAATGACAAGCACGGTCCCACTATATTCTCTTAAAAAGGTCCCAAGCCATTCGACTGCCATTAAATCTAAATGATTCGTTGGTTCATCTAATAATAAAAAGTCAGGTTGTTTTAATAGCATCAGGCCTAACCCAACCTTTGTCTTTTCCCCTCCACTTAATCGGGAGAATGGCTGATCCATTAAGAGCGGAATATTTAAACCATTAACTACTTTTTCAATATTAGATTCTATTTCATAGCCACCACTATTCGCATATTGGTCTTGTAATTCCCCATATTCACTAATGAGATTTTGGAGTTTATTTGTGTTCACTTCCATTCCCATTTCAGCCTCTAGCATTTTCATCTTTTCTTCCATTTGAAGTAAAGGGGAGAACGCTGACTGTAATACATCCTTTGTCATTGTGGAATTAGAGTAATCTGGGATTTGGGTAAGATAACCAATGGCAGCCCCTTTTTTCCAATGTATTTGTCCTGTATCTGGTGCCTCCTCACCAGCGAGCAAACGAAGTAAGGTTGTTTTTCCGCTACCATTTCGGCCAACTAGACCAACCCGTTCTTTTTCTTTTATTTCAAAGGATATATCTTCAAAAATAGAATTTCCTCCATACATCTTGGCAATTTTATTAACGCTACATATAATCACATTTATTCCTCCTTGAAAAGATACTAAAAAGCCATGAGAAGACATATCTTCCCATGGCTAAGCTGTCATAGAACGCCAAAGTCAATCGATCCGCGTTCTATTCCATTTAAAAAAGGAGAGCATGAAAATGCTCTCCTTTAACCGTCCACTACCATGTGGGTTAAGAGATGTTTTTCACTGTTTTAGTTTGCTATTGAGTTGCTAAAAAAGGACACACGTATCCCGTTAACAACTACAGCAGCAAATTTTGCACGGCAAAAATAAAGGAATTTAACCCAAAATCCGCGCACTAAAACAGCTTGATTCAACATCTTCCCCACCTCCGTTCCATTAAAGTTATCTATATATTACCACTTAGAAAAGGATTAATCAATTGATTAACCACCTCTTTATAAATTCACAAAGCTGCCTGTTAGTAAACTAGCGACTGCTGCTGTTCAGCAATCGCACCCTTTTGTATAATAAATTTTTTTAATGATCGCTAAAAGTGTGACCTTCACTCTCTAATACGACTTTTGCCTTTTCAATTGAATGGCTTTTAATAAGTAAGTAATCGGTATTAAAGGTTGAAATAGCAAAAATACTGATTTTATTTTCGGCTAATGTATTCGCCAATGAAGATAATATTCCAGTTAGGCTAAAGTCTAAAATCCCCTCTACTTTTATACACTTCCAATCATGCTCAATATCTGTAAATACTTCGTTTTTAGATATACATTTTGATGGACATACAATAGATAATTCCTCATTAGTTCTAGTAATAGAAAACGTATCGGATTCTAATGCCCACAATGGTATTGTTTCAGTTGGAGGAAATTTCACAACGGAAAAGGTTGGATCTAAAATGTTTAATTTCATATTTTGAGAACTCCTTTTAAAATTTATTTTATCTTACTATCCTATCCCCAGCTCTTCTTCACCAAGCTGACTTTAAGTGAAAAGGCGACTGTTTTTATTAAACAATCGCTCCCCGTTAAGTAAAGTTACGCACATAGTACTCTCACATTACAATGGACAGTAGTGACTTATAATCTCCATAAGTCGTTCTGAATTCTCCGATGAGACATTTTCAGATAACCTTGCTCCAGCAATGATTGGAGCCCATTGGAAAACTTCTGAACTTAGAAGTCTACTCTTTTCACAATAAAGTCGCAAGTACATATTTGCTAATTCAGATGAAAATTGAGAGTATAAAAGATAGGTTCGATATACATCAGCACGAATATCCCCTGCGCTCGAATCAACCCAATCTATCACGACCACTTGGTTTTCTGTCTTAATCAAATTAAATAAATGAAAGTCCCCATGGCAGAGCTATTCTCATATGTCATTGACTCCAATTTCTTTAGCAAATCATTCTTTTTCCTTTTATCTAACTCATTCACACTCTCAATTTGACGAAATAATTTATCAGACATTGGTTCGATTCTATCTGGAATGATACTGTGAATTTCAAGTTGCATATGAACTGAAATATCCAAATAATATTCCGTTTGTTCCTTATCTTTGAACATTAAATCTCCTAATGTTTCTCCCTTTATATATTCCATTATGATGGCTTGTTCTCCATTTATCTTGGTTACATCTAATACCTTAGGTACAGGAAGTCCACATGAATACGCATATTGTTGTTTATTTGCTTCGTTTATAGATTCGGTATCCGGCAAAAAGTCGTTAAAAACTTTTACTATTTTGTTCTCTGAAAGATAAATTTTTGCAGTATTCCCGATCGCTATTGGGTTACCTAAAATCATTGGGTTACCTCCCTACATTTTTAATTATCCTTCGTTCGTGGAATTAAGCGAAGGGAAAAACGCTAATTCACCATTCGCACCATTGAGCTTAATATTTATCAGTATCATTTTCCCCTAACTCTATGTTTAAGAAACGCCCGCGTTAACAATATGAAAGCTGCCTAATCTGGCAGCTTTTGAATAACAGAATAGATTAATTTATCTCCATTTGTATTACTTTTTTTCCATTACAGCGAAGTAATTCTCTTCATTATCTGCAAAGTTAAATACTCTACCCGATGGCATATTTACAATTTCTCCTACCGTGATTTCTTTCTTTGTCAAGTCACTGTGTAATTGTTCGAGATTCTCCGAAAAAAACATTAAAGATGGTGTATCAAGATTTAACCCTGGAGACATTTTAGCTACGAACTCCTTACTGTGGAGAATGATGGTGGTTTCTGCTTCCTTTTTTGGTGCAATTTCAATCCATCTCATTCCTTGACCGTTATTTTCTTCAGCAATCACAGTAAAGCCTAACTTTTCTGTCCAAAAATTCACTGCTTTATCTTGATTATTGACATACAACATAATTTGACCAATTTTACTAAACATTAGTCCTTCCACTCCCTTATTAGTAGTATATTAATATTCTTTATTTGTAGAGAATATCCTTCTTCAACGGATCTACCTCGTTAATTTAATAAAAACGGCGATAACCTTTATTCAGCTATCGCTCTCCGTTCGTAAAACAAAGATTATTTAACATTTTCATCAAAACTTTCCCCAATCGGTGTAACAATCCTATCCATACTGATTGTTGTGAACTTTATATATTAGGGTGTTCTGTTGTCAGTTCAATATAATCGTCAACAATAATGCCTTCTTTAATGTATTTTATTAATTTTCTCGATTCTAGCTCTACTCTTTTTCTAGCATTAGGATTCTTAAACCAGTTGTTCATTCTAGTTGTCTGATCATTTACAGGACAAAGAGTATATTCAATCCAATTAGGCATATATGTTTTAAGCGTTAAATAAAATCTACGCATATGAAAAATTGTAGTAACAACAATTATACGTTTAATATTATTTAAATAAAACGCTCTATCCAAAACTAGCAATGAAGATAGTACATTTTCTTTCGTATGCAGTGATAACTCTTCAACTATAATGTCATTTTCAGGAACACCTTGTTCAATAGCCTTTTGTCTTAATAATTGTGCTTCTGATAAGCTTGAACCTTTCCAAGTTACTCCACCAGAAAATAATATCTTGTCCGCTCTACCTTCATGATAAAGTTGAATAGCTTTAGGTAAGCGGTATTCAACAGCCTTACTACTCCCTGGAACAAAAATTAAATCACCTTTCCTATTATCATCCTCCAAATTTTTGTAAAGAAGTTCTGTCATTTGCAAGTCGGTTAGTTTATCAGGTTCTATTTGAGATATTTTTATTAACATACTTCACCTCGATAATGGATTGGTAAAAAAGATTATTACACACACATTTTATTCAACAATGACTACCTCAATCGGAAATATATATTTAATCCATTTATTTTTTTAACTTGAAAACAATGAAATCAGCACATCTAAAATCTTCTTCAAATGAAGGATATTTTCTTAGCATCTCTGGTGATGGCTTTGGTTCCTCAATACTCTCTATAACAAAACCCGTTTTGATTAGAGTGTTTATATAACTTGTTAATGTCCTATGGAAGAATAACATTTGCTCTTTATCACCTAACGTTGTTCATACATACCTTCATAAAAATATTTATCTACATTCCAGTGCAGCTTTTCACCGCTCTCTGTTTTCTCCCAACCACTTTCAGGAGTAACGAAACAAGGATGCAGTATCGAAAATAGAAAAGTGCCTCCATTTACTAATAAACGGTACATTTCTTGAAATGCTTTTTCATAATTCGCAAGGTCTTGAATAACCATATTGGACACGATTAAATCGAAACTTTTATGTTCTAAAATATTCAAGTCCTCACAATTACCATGCCTGTAATCAATGGGCCATTCTTTTGGTGTTCTTTCTTTAGCAATCTCTAACATTCTTGCAGAGTAATCTACTGCTGTCACTGTGGCACCAGACTCGAATAACATCCTGCTAAGATACCCTTCCCCACACCCTGCATCTAGAACTTTTTTATTTTCCACATCCTCCAAAAGTGAAAATAGAGTGGGGTTTAACAAGACTTCTTTATGAAGGTCACCTTGTTCGGAATGGCTTTTTGAGTATTTATCTGCAAAGGCATCCCACCTTTTAATTGCTTCTTCGGTCCCTACATTTTGTATCATTCTTAATCCCTCATTCCTTTTGCATTACATCGATTTCTTTTATTACTAACCTATTTTAAAGAGTCCTGACTGTTCATGTAAAAAGAAGTGTCCAGCACTACCCGTTAGCTTAATTAAGGCTATACAATATTGACATACAATCTAATTAACTATTAAATTGCTCGCTTTCCCTATATTTATATCAATAAGTCAAGCTTATCAAGTGGAGCAAAACCAAATTTCTCATAAAATGAATGTCCATCATCAGTACTTAACTGAGGGAGTTTGAGACATTTTTCACAAACGCTTTGCAAATATAGTCTTGCTGCTATGTATACCATCAACAAATTCTATTTTAACAATACCTATCTCTGTAATTTGCCCATCAAATGGTTGGAATTGATTTAAACAATGTTCGAATGTACGTAGTAATGAGTCTTTGTTTAAACCGATAGCAAAGGTACAATGGGGAATCCAACATTCTGGGAAGTACAGTTCATTAGCAAATTTATGATATATTTTTAATTCTTTATAAAATTGACGATGGGTTTCAAATAAATGTGAAGTAACTGTAGGTGCAGAAAAGACAACAGCAGGCGGAAATGTAGACAATACGTTAAAGTTCACATTAATTTGAGAAAAATCTTTTGTAGCAGTTTTAAAGGATTCAATAAATTTTTCAACAGGAAGTTCAGAGTCAAATACTGCAAACGTTATATGTGGTCGAAATTTTTGGG
>NZ_BAUU01000060.1 GCF_000513115.1 Halalkalibacter hemicellulosilyticusJCM 9152 | reverse complement strand
ATAATAAACAGAAGTTACTGGGGATTAGACTCTCTAATCAGTAGAGTTCAATAAGTTGTATGTGTTACGAGAACCTGATGAGGGTTAATCAATTTCAGAACATTCCTGCTGTTGAATTCGACGTATTATTTTAAGTGAAATAATGGTATAATAATTTCAGCGAAAGGAGTTAATATGATGCCAAATATTAAACCTGTTTCAGATTTAAGAAATTATAATGAAGTTTTAAAGGACATCGCGGTAGGTGAGCCGGTTTTTTTAACGAAAAATGGACGAGGTAAATATGCGATTATTGATATTGAAGAATATGAGAAAAACCTAGCTACGATTAAACTGCTTTCAAAGCTTATGGAAGCTGAAAAAGCAATAAAAACTGGAGATGAATGGCTAACTGAAGAACAAGTTAAGAATGATCTTGGAGTTTAATCTTTATGTATAAGTTGAGAATAAACCCTGTTGCTAAACAAGACTTGTATGATATTAAGGAATATATGATTAAAGAATTTGATAATCCGACGGCTGCTGTAAATATAGTTTCAACTATCATTGAGAGTTACAAAAAACTAAAAGTTTATCCAATGTTAGGTCTAGAGTTATCATCAAAAATTCATATTGAAACAGATTACCGGTTTTTAGTCAGTGGTAACTACATTGTTTTTTATAAATTTGATGATGTTTATGTTTCGATCTATCGAATTTTAGATTCGAGAAGAGATTATGTAAAGTTATTATTTAACGAAGAAATGAATTCGAATAAGGAATAGTGAAACCTTTAAAATCGTTGAGAAATATGTGGATGAACGAACGTTATTCGTAAAACAAAGCAAGATACAGTAGAAGGCATTGGAAAAGGCTATATCACCTTTCCAATGCCTTCAATGTAAGAATGACACATATGTCTACATCCCTCGATACTCAAACCAATCAAAATCAGCGACATTTTCACTCGCTGCTCCTTGGCTGCTCGCATACATTCCTATATACGCTCCGGCAAATCCTCCCGCAACATCAGTACTAAGAATGCGGCCATCGACGTACTCCTTCAGTGTCTGCCATTGCTCGGCCTTTGTTGCATAATAAAAATGATAATCCTGCTCCACAGCCTCGACTTTGACATAGAGCTTTTCGCTTTCTGGTAGCTTCGCTTGTGCGACAACCTCCTCAGCTCCTGCCTCGCGTTTGATGAGCTGAATCCTTCTTTCTCCTTTGCCGGAAGAGAGCTCGACTCGGTATTGATAGTTGTGATTTTGCAAGAGGACGATCCCTGCTACCTCCTGTTCATGATGTGGCTCGAATTGTAACGCGCAGCTAGCGGCGAAGGATAGGTGCTCTTGTCGTCTTCCGATAAAGCTTGGGTTAACCTCTTCACTAATCATTTCAGGTTTTAGCTTTAAGCGTAAGTATCCAGGTCGCTCCGTTAATGACCAAAAGTCACCACGAGGCGTACGGATGAAGTTCCAGCGTTGATCTAAATCGGCTGCTTCAAAATGGTCACAAGCAGGTGCTGTTGGCCAGCGGTGTTCACGGAGTGAGGGGCGTTTTGTTTCGATTTCGATGATCCCTTTGCCTGGATTAACAAGTGGCCAATCCTCCTCCCAAGTGAACGGAACGAGGAACGTTTCCCTACCGAGGTTGCGAAAATAGCCACCATAAGGCCTAGACGCAAGTGAAACCATCCACCATTCTCCGTCCTGTGTCTCGACGATATCGGCATGACCGACATTGACGATAGGATAATCTCTCCCCAAATGACGATGTGTCAATATTGGATTAAGCTTGCAGTTTTCATAAGGACCGGTAAGGAACTTACTTCGGGCGATCGTGACGGAGTGAGTGTGGCCGGTGCCACCCTCTGCGATCATGACGTAATAATAGCCATTTCGTTTATAGAGGTGTGGTGCTTCTTGTGCATGGATTTGCTTAAGGGCGCCATCCCATAAGCTGTAGCGCTCCCCAACTAAGGTCCCCGTCTCTAAGTCAACCTCTTGGAGCCATATTTCCATATGCTTCGGATAGTGTTGACCAGAAGGGGCTTGCGGTTCGCAGTACAGTAGCATCTGCCATCGTCATCAAAGAAAAACGATGAATCAATTCCTGGTGCTCCTTCTAGCCAAATCGGATCGGACCAGTCGCCTCCAGCGTCCTCTGCTGTCACGTAGAAATTTCGCCGAGCCCCTGTTTGACTTTCGACGAACGTTGTAATCATATAGAACGTTCCTTCGTGATAACGAATCGTCGGGGCGTATATGCCTTTTGAATAAGGGGTACCATCAAGGTTTAATTGTGACGGACGATCGAGTACATGGCCGATTTGTCGCCAATTGACAAGGTCCTTACTATGAAAGATCGGTACACCAGGGAAGTATTCAAAGGTAGAGGTAACAAGGTAATAATCATCATTGACACGACAAATTGAGGGGTCTGGGTAGAAGCCTGGGATAATAGGGTTTTGGAATGTTTTCATCATTTTACCTCCATTTCATTCCTTTGTTTCCATTAGTTTAGTATAATAAAAGCGAAAAATGTTTGTGTTTCTTGCTCAATGATGGTTCATTTTTAGTGATATTTGCTCAATTTTAAGAGGGTGGCGAAAATGAAGGATGAACGAAAATATTATATTGATGGCTCTCATTTTTCGATTCAATATATGTATCAAACAGGCTATTCTAAAATGGCACGTCCCCATTCTCATTCTACCTATGAGTTGTTTTATATTTTTCATGGGAGCAAATATTTTTTTATAAACGATACGGTTTACTTAGGGCAAAAAGGTGATTTAATTTTCATCCAGCCGAACGATATTCATCGTACAAGCAGTTCAGATGAACTGGAATGTGAGCGGATGCTAATGAACGTTTCAAATGAATTTATAGGGCTGGAATTAAGTCGATTTCAAGCTTCGTTTGCTCAGTTCACACGTTCTTTGTTTCGGTTTCGAGTAGATGAGCAACCGCTGATTGAAGAGGTGATTGAGAAGATGTACCGAGAAAGTCGCGAGCGACGAATTGGTTATGAGGCATGTGTCCGCTCCGCTTTGACCGAGCTATTTGTTCAAATGAAACGTGTAGACGTCGAAGAAAGCAATCGGCACGCCCATTCCGATCACCCTTTACAACAAAAGGTGACCGAGGTTGCTAGTTATATAAGAAAGCATTATGAGCATACACTCACGTTAGATGAGGTTGCGAAAGCTGTTTATATTAGTCCGGCCTATTTAAGTCGTAGCTTTAAACGGTTAACCGGCTTTACGTTCAAGGACTACGTACAGGCTGTACGCATACGTGAGGCGAAGCGTTTATTGCGAGAAACGTCGATGCCAATAGGAAGAGTTGCAGAGCTTGTTGGCTTTTCGTATACGGCTAATTTTAATGTGACGTTTAAGAAAATAACGGGAGTCACACCGTTAGCCTATCGCAAGCAAAAGAGAGAATAGGTGAGGAGGGAAATACGTGTATAAGGTGTTCATAGTTGAGGATGATCAATCATTACGGTCTCTTATGAAGGAAGCGCTTGAACAGCATGGATATGAGCTTGATTGCAAAAGAACTACAATTGCTCTTCTTTTTCGCGCCAATTAGTGGATTGTTCGTTGCTTATAGCTATATTGTTATCTTTGCTAAAGACAGTGGGGGGATCATGGAAAATCCGCTACTTACGACGAATTTCATTATTGTTGCGCTATTTTATATTACCTTACAAGTGGTGTATTATCAGCTAACGAAGCGTAAATTTATGAAGGAATTAATGAGATAGTGTGAAGATGCCTCAAAAGGATAAATAGTACCTTCGAGGCATTTTTTTCTAGGTTAATTGAAGAGATGTCATATTGTTAGAGGGAATATTTGTATTCGTTCAGAATCAAAAGACCTGCATTTAAAAGAAAAATGTATCTAAAGTAAGATAAAACCTTTGATTTTTATACTAGTACTTGGTACAATTGAAACATAAATTGAATGATTGTTCACGATAATAGCAAACTTATTGAAAAGTAAGGACGCAAAGCCACGGGCCTAAAGTATGATTATGCTAAGGTAGCCGGGTTGCCGAAGGGACTGATATGAGAGTGGATATCTATGTTCTTGGGTATCCGCTTTTTTTATGTGAATAATACATGTCCTAATGATAAATGTTTGTTGTGTCTCATAAGATAGAACGGCATTAGGTAGTCCTACCGTGGTAAAAAAACAGAAAGCCAAAATAGGAAGGGGAACGAACATGTATAAGGTTGAACCAAATTTAAAGAAGTTATTGAATTTAACTGATTGGTCTATTGAACAGCTCATTACCCGTTATAACGACTTACTGGCAGACTTGAAGTTTGCTCGAAATGCGTTTGAATTTGAGAAAACATCTGATATTAAAACAGAGATGGTATTCATAAAAGAAGAAATTAATAATCGGAAAAAGGCTCAAATAGAGGAAGAAGCAAAAAAGCATCGAGAAGAGCTGGAGTTACTGATTTATAGTAAGAAGTGAATCATAACAATAAAGTAAATGTTCCTAAAAGCGAAATGACTTTTGGGAGCATTTTTTTGTGGATAGGCTGATTCAGTAGAGCGTGTTCAAAACGCACTTGAAAATATCGCATATGTAATTTAACCCAAAATCGACAACGATTGCTCAGCATGTGTCATTGGTCAACTCCTCATACTAAGGAAAACAAAACAAGAGGAGAGGATTTTGTGACCACGGTTGTAACAACATTAGCGGATAAACGAAGGGAAAAACAGTGGAAATTCGAGCGGAGTGTATTAAAAAGCTTATCATTAAAGGAGCTAAAAAAAGATGTACAGTGGCATTTTGAGTCCGTTTTTCCTGCTTATATGCTCTCACATCCATTTTTAGTCGATCCTTGTATGGATATGGCGATTGATGCTTACTTGTTAGGAGCGGACTATGCGAAATTTGGCTATTATGGTGAGAGTGAAATGGATGTTAAGAAGCGGTGTGATGAGGAGTTAACAGAAATTACCCATATGGTGTTCTATATGATGCAAGGTTGGCTGACTGATACAGAATATGTTTTGGATTCGCTAAAGGTAGCCACCGATGCTTTTGTTCATAATTGGTGGATCAAAGGCTTCCGAGAAGGTGAGAAACGCTATCGGATGAGATTGCATTAAATATTTAGAAGTTTCAAGAAGGAGGAAGTAGGCGGCTTCATGAGAGGCGTCGGCTTCGCTCGTTCATGTGCCACTTTCAGAAATGCTGGAATCTTTGTGACGACTTAGTGAGAAGCAATGTAAAGCAACTGCTGCGCGGTTTTTCTTAAAAATCACTTCATATTCTTTTACTTGTCCTAATATACATAAGTAGACGGGACGAGGGGGGAATACGGTGACGATAAGAAAATGGTTAAAGGGTGTCATGTTTGCCATCGGTGTTGTGTGCTTATTAAGTGTCATTCAATATCAATTTGTTAGTAACGATTCATGGGGAACGTGGAACCTCCCTTTGTCTGGGAAGGTTATTATTATAGATCCAGGACATGGAGGTATTGATGGTGGAGCGGTTTCAAAGGCCGGAGTGTTAGAGAAGGATGTGACCTTGGCCATTAGTGAGCAATTACGTGACTACTTACAAGAAGCAGGGGCACTTGTTTTGATGACGCGTGAAGAAGATCGAGATCTTGCTGATGCTGATACACAGAAGATCCGCCATCGCAAAATACAAGATTTAAAAAGACGTGTAGAAGTGATTAATGAATCAGATGCGGATTTATTCGTTAGTATTCATTTAAATGCCATCCCTTCCCCTAAGTGGAGCGGGGCACAAGTCTTTTATAATCGTGCAATACCAGAAAATGAGCCTATGGCTAAATTTGTCCAAGATGAGCTAAGGGTTAATTTAGAGAATACGACACGACAAGCTAAGCCGATCCATAACGTGTATGTGATTAAAGAAGCAACCATTCCAGGTGTATTAATTGAAGCGGGTTTTCTATCTAACCCCTTTGAATCAGAACAATTGAATACAGAGGAATACCAGCAGAAAGTTGCAGCGTCTATTTATCAAGGGTTGTTACGCACGTATACGAATGAAAAGCCCCCGTTGTAATTTTTGCGGATCGTAAAGAATGAAGCCCTTTTCATGCTTGTGCTATACTGTATATATTATTGAAAAAAGGGATGGTGTCATACTTGGCTTTTACGGAATTAGAGATAAAAGGTTGGCTTAAAGGAGTAATAGATCGTGATTTAAATAAAAGCATTGTCGACACGAATGGGATTCGTGAAATTAGAATAAACGGTGACCATGTTAGCTTAAAGGTAGCTTTAGCTAAAACAGGAACAGCTGAACAAATGGACATTCAGCAAGAAATTGTTCAATTGTTAAAAGGCGAAGGTGTAGATTCAGTCGGTCTTCGATTTGAGGAATTGACGGAAGAAGAAATTGATGCGCTTGGTGGACTTTCACAAGCCGGTGAAGGGAAGAGCTTATTAGATGAAGGCAACAATACGACATTTATTGCTGTGACAAGTGGTAAAGGTGGCGTTGGTAAATCAACGGTATCGGTGAATTTAGCTGTTTCGCTTGCTCGTCTCGGTAAAAAAGTAGGGATTATTGATGCTGATATTTATGGCTTTAGCGTTCCTGATATGATGGGGATTGAGGAGCGCCCACAGGTGATCAATGAGCGAATTCATCCTGTTGATCGATTTGGTGTTAAAGTGATATCAATGGGCTTCTTTGTGGAAGGGAACGCCCCTGTCATTTGGCGTGGGCCTATGCTTGGCAAAATGCTTAATCAATTTTTCTCCGAGGTCGAATGGGGAGAACTCGATTACTTAATTCTTGATTTACCTCCTGGTACAGGTGATGTGGCACTCGATATTCACACGATGCTCCCACATTCAAAAGAGATCATTGTCTCAACACCGCACGCAACAGCAGCGTTTGTTGCTGCGAGAGCAGGTGCAATGGCCATTAAAACCCACCATGAGATCCTCGGTATCGTAGAAAATATGGCCTATTTTGAAAGCAAGCTAACAGGGGAGAAGGAATATGTATTTGGGCAAGGTGGTGGCGATCGACTAGTCGAGGAGTTGAAAACCGACTTGCTCGGACGTATTCCGTTAGGCCAGCCCGATTTAAGAGAGGATGTCTTTGCTCCTTCTGTATATGAGGAGACTCATCCAATTGGAAAGATTTATATGGATATTTCGAAAAAAGTGATCGAAAAAACGTTATAAGGAAAAAGGATAGCTGTGAAGCACTGAAAAAGTTAAAAAACGTTTTCGGTGCTTTTTAGTATAGGGCTAAAGGTAATCCTCTTGCCGCTAAAGGTGTAAATCGGTGGCAGGTGAGAAGGAAAGGTAATCCTCATTCCGCTATTTGAGTAAAAAGAGTCCTTAATGAGTCAGGATAGTCGAAATAGAGGAATGAGGAACCGGTAAGATACGAAAGAGCAAAATAGAGAGAGAATAGCGGAATGAGGAACCGCATGCAACACATGATTTAGCCAGATTGTTCTTGTTGTCCACCTTCTTCCTCTTGTTTTTGCTCGTCCTGCTTTTCAACAAGCTTATCTAGCTGTTCCTCTGCTATTCCCATTAATATCTCGTTAATCCTTGCTACAAAATATGGACTTTCAAATGCATCTGAAATAATGGTCATCACTTGTTGTCTATATTCTTTTGATTTCATTAATTCAAGTAATGCTTGCTCCATCTCAGGATCTTGTAGCACATCAATCAGCATGGATTGATACTCGGGGTCCTTCATTAATACTTTAATCATCTCTTCATTTTCTGTTTGCATTGTTTCAGAATAGGTTTTGGCAAATTCAGGGTCTTTTACTGCTTCGGTCCAAAATGTTCTTCCTTCTTCAGACGTCAGTGTTTGTTGGATCGTATCTCGAACAAATGTATCTTCTAATACAAGCTCTTTTCGAACTTCTTCATCAGCTAGAAGCTCTTGGATGGCTTGCTTCCCTTCATCAGTCTTAAGCATATCAACCATCATTTTCTTCATACTTTCGTAATCAGGAGGTTGATTGGCGTTATCAGCTGCTGCACAGCTAGTAAGAAACGTGAAAAGGAGACATATTAATAAGATGAAGGTACGAAACGTCATAGCTGTCTAGCTCCTTTCTGTCATTTTGTCATTAATTTGAGATATTTTCACTGAAATTATTCATGAACGAGTGAGAACAACTAGCATTTTAGGAATGAGGTTTGATACAATCATGACAGCATAACTGAATTTGGAGGATTAGCTAAGTGAATAGTCGTAAAGTCGTCTTTCTTTTTTTTACTACATTGCTTATTGGAAGTGTTAGTGGTGCCATTGTTGGTTTTATTTTAGATTATGAAATGTATGCAGAAGGCTCTTTCTTGAATCTTGTCTTTGGGGTTGTTTGGCTTTTAGGGATAAGTGCTGCCTTCACATTGATTAGCCAGATGGGTTTTTTCGCTTACTTGACGGTCCATCGTTTCGGACTTGGTTTGTTTAAGTCACATAAGCTCTGGAATGCCGTTCAGCTTATTTTGATTGCGTTTGTAATTTTTGACCTTATTTACTTTAGGTATATTGCATTTGTCGAAGAGGGACAA
Source organism: Halalkalibacter hemicellulosilyticusJCM 9152 (assembly GCF_000513115.1). GTDB lineage: Bacteria > Bacillota > Bacilli > Bacillales > Bacillaceae_D > Halalkalibacter > Halalkalibacter hemicellulosilyticus. The sequence continues at coordinate 2,051 of NZ_BAUU01000060.1, read as the reverse complement.
ACGATAGTTGGTTATATGGTGATGCCGATTTTATTATTAGCATATGGGTTAGTAGTCGCTTACTTAAAGGCGAGGGATACGCACGAAGGAGCATTTGTACCTGCGTTGTTCTTTATGGTAGTAGTCACAACGATTGAATGGGTGCCGGCGCTCACTGTAAACGATCCGAAGTGGCTCTGGTTATACTTGACACCGCTTCTTGTTGCTAATACGTATCAATTGTTAATTTTACACAGACTTACGAACCAGCCAGTCAAATAGCAGGAAAAGGGGTGCTTCTAGGGCTGAAAATAGCCATTGGAAGCACCCTTTGTAATGGCTGATTCCCTATAGAGACTGCAGAGTGTAGTCATATACTGTATGTGTTTCCTCATTCCTTTATTTCGGCTTTTATGGTTTCTGATGGCCGCAATTTGCTGACATAGTGAGATGAGGATCCCTTTTTTGTGTGGACTTCGAACTCTTTCTTCTCGCTTAGAAGCTATTTTGAAAGCCTTAGATTTGTGCGTGGAAAGTAAAAAAAGGTCATTCGAAAAGGAGAAAAACGGAAACCGCTGAAAAGTATAAATCCCCAACCAACCCCCTCAAACACGAAACGGTTTTAAAGGGCATCAAAATAGTTTTAAAGCTAAACTAATTCAACGCCCCTTTTTTGAACGAACTCCCTTACTATATTTCTTCTGTTTGAGTTTCTGTGCTAGCCATTAATTCTTCTATAGTTGTAAAAGAAAAGCCGGCATCTCGTAATTGATCAATAATGATTGGTAAAGCTTGATGGGTTTGTTTAACAGAATCAGAAGCATGAAATAAAATCACATCGCCAGGCTCCGTGTTTGGCACTACAGAATTGACAATAGCTTCTACTCCAGGGTTTTGATAGTCATTTGAATTGACACTCCAATGAATAGTGCTATAACCAGCTCGATCTGAAATGGATAATACCTCTTTATTGAAGCTCCCATTTGGAGGCCTTAGCAATGTAGGTCTCTCGCCCGTAAGTTCTTCTAGTACTTGTGTGCTTTTATTTAAATCACTTCTTACTTTGTCTTGCTCCCACGTCACATAGTCTTTGTAACGATAGCCGTGGCTTCCGATGCTGTGTCCGCGCTTGTGAATTTCTTCAACTAAATCAGGATATCGTTCAGCCCAAGATGCAGAAACGAAGAAGTTGGCTTGTTCAATCCCCTTTTCATCTAAAACGTCAAGAATAGGAAGTAACTGTTCCTCTCCCCAGCTAATGTTAAATGTAAGAGCGATTTGCTTCTTATCAATTTCGGCTTTGTAGAAAGCTTGAGGGCCATCCGTTGTTGAAAAAACACTGATTTGATTTCGTTCGACAAACACTAAGCTCGCAGTGAAAAAGGCAACGAGTATGATCAACATTAGTTGCTTTATTTTTTTTGCGCTAACGATCCAATAGAAATTCAATGGTTTAGCCTCCTCTTCGTTGTTCGTTACCATCAATCTATTTCCAAACTGGACAAGATATGAATAAAATTCATCAGAAACGAAAAGAATTTAAGGAGGTTATTTTTTTAATGGAAAAGAAATAACGAGAGAAGAGAATGCGTCTGCGTCGTTCGTTAGATGTTCTAAGAGAGAGTTGCTCGTTTTTCTTATAGAGTTATTTTGAAATGAAAAAGTGATGTTTTATTTCCAATAGTCGAGGTGGTCGCGTGTTAGGGTTCATGTTTAATGAGCAGGAAGTACAAGAAGTGGAGTATATGTTAAGAAGGGAAATGGAGGAAATATTATTAGATTTATCTGATCCTCGTATTGATGATGTGGTGAAGGTAGCGATGGAAGAGAAATATCAAGTTATATTTAATATGTATAAACGTTTTGTTCCTCCAAATGAAACGTTAAAGTATTTATTAAAAAGAAATCGAAGAAATATGCAATAATTTTTGAAAAATATATTGACTCGCTGATGCAATCATGTTAAATTATTAATCCACCCGGTAATCACATTGTTTATGAATTTTAATTTGACAGCTATGATTCACCGTGGTATATTATTTTAGTCGCTTGAGAGCGATGTGAAAAAAGTT
>NZ_BAUU01000061.1 GCF_000513115.1 Halalkalibacter hemicellulosilyticusJCM 9152 | reverse complement strand
AAACAACGGGATTAAGTTCCATCTCCAATGAATTAGGGAAAAAAGCCATTGAACAACTCCTGGTTGGGGATAAAAAAGGAGTCGTTTGTATTACCCCAATTAATTGGGATAGCTTCCAATTTGATTTTCCGTTAGTCTCTCAATTAATTAGAACAAACTTCTTTCAGAATGAAAATGAAATCAATAAAATTGATCATACTGTAAAAATGGAAGATTTTATTCGTGATGCTGTTTTAGAAATTACAGGTAAAATCATAGAGAATGACGTATCTTTATTAGACAGCGGACTCGATTCATTAGCTAGCGTTTCACTTCGTAACCGTATTGCTACTCATTATAAAGTGAACCTTGCTCCATCGTTTCTGTTTGATTATCCCGACATCAAATCAATTACTCGCTACCTTAGAACCTTAAAATCTCAGGAACCTAATAGTGTGAAACCAACCTTATTGAAAAAGAGCGTTTCTAAGATGCCTGTACTGGTGATTGGAGCAGGTATAGGGGGGCTTGCTTTTGCTAGAAATTTAGAAAAATCAGGAGTTTCAGTCATTGTAATGGAAGCTACCGATCGTGTAGGTGGAGTCTGGCATTGGCTGGCTAATCAAGAATCAAAACTTCAAATTGACTCTCCTGGTTACGGGTTTGACAGCACGATTCCCACTACCTCCAATGATTTGAAGTGGGAAACCATTTTTCCATCTAGAAAAGAAATTATTGATGGTACAAAACTTGTAGCTGATTCTTTAAAAGGGCCAATATATTTTAATACTTTGGTAAAAAATATAAAAAAATTGGAAGATTCTAAGTATGAAGTGACCTATGAAATCGATGGGGAAATTCACAAAATGATGGTTTCTGGAGTAGTGGCACTAACTGGTGGTCTACATAAACTAGTTAAGAAAGAGTTCCCAGGTGAGTCTTCATTTAACGGACATATTGCACTAGGAGTAGCGGATGACACTCCTACTAAATTATTCAAAGATGCTTCTGTTGTAATCCTTGGTCATGGAGCTTTTGCAGTAGAAAATATGCGTACTGCATTAGAAAATGGGGCTAAACACGTGACAATAGTATGTCGTAAGCAGAATCTTGTAATGCCCAAAGTCGGTAATTGGATACTGAATTCTAGTAAAGGAACAATGTCAGCGGAAGATGTAGTTGATGTAATGCGTCCATTCTATCAAGCTTGTGGAATTAATATTGAAGATTTAGAAACAGTTATTCGAGATCAAGAGGGAGAGATTATGCTAAATCAAGGTACAGTTCCCGCAGGCTCAGATCTATACTTTTTAGCTCAAATGTTAGGAAAGCTAAAAATTGTAATTGGGAATCCATCTGGTTTCACATCGAACTCGGTTATATTAGAGGATGGACAATCTATCCAGTGTGATGTATTCCTAAAATGCTTGGGAGCCAAAACTGATGATAGCATTTTGCGTAATATATTTGGAGAAAATACTCAAGTAGATGGTCTTTGGATTAACGGGGACCCTAATCTAATTACTTATAATGACGGCACTAATGGATCTCAGATTCTTAACAAAGTTAAATCTTTATTGTGTAGTAGTTATTCATTTTTTGTACAATCATTTGTACCTGCTTATATTCATTTTAGAGAGCATCCAAATGAGTTCAATGCTGTTCTTGAACGTATTAAGAAAGAATCATTAGGAATGACAACTCTAGAGCGTCTTTATACAGAACTTTGGGACTTTATTGATCATGCAAAGCAAAATCTTGCAAAACGAATTACTGAAGAATGTCCATTTGATCGATTCCAAATTGAATGTGAGGAAGAGTGGAAAAGTTATTGTAACAAATTAGGAGGAACACTGTCAGAAGGCGAATCTATTTGGAAACTATTACAACCAGCTTTACAGATTATACATCGACGTGACCCACACAACCTATCAGAAGTACGTAGACAAACCTCTCTATTGAGGGAGGGGTCGATATCTGTATTTGTACCTCGTCGATATCGCGTCCTTTTTCTTCCGGGGCAAGGAACGGATGCCCGTTTAGCCAGAACTCTACTTGACCAAACTGGTTGGCTTAAAAAATCTAATTTAGATTTTGTGGTACCAGATGCACCTTATGAGATGGACGCTTTTACAAATGAAGAGCAGTTACAAAAATTAGGATTAGATGGCTTGGTAAAATCAGGACTATATAACAAGAACACTCGATATCGTGAATGGCGTGCTGGATTTGAAGATCTTTTCCAACAACACCATTACGGTACCCCGATCCAGGTCAATTCGGATGTGCGTGATCAGTGGAATACAACATTATTGTATTTGAAGGAAGTTGTACAACGCTACGGGCCTTTTGATGGTATCGCGGGATTTTGTGAAGGAGCGTCGGTAGCGTCGGTAGCACTTTTTCTTCAAGCACAAGGGCATGACCATGGACTTGCATCAGTTAAATTTTTCTTAGCTATGGCCCCATGGCGTTCACCTATGCACGAAGCAGATGGCCTTTTTAATTTAAATCAACCACTCAAGCTACCAATGTTGCAAATAATAGGAGAAAACGATATGGAAGTATTTTTAGAAGCTGCTCCACATTTTCGGAAGGATTTTGTTGAAGCTAGCGAATTCCGCCATCATGGACAACATGTTTATCCTCAATTCACATCTAATTTAGAGAAAGAATTGAATCGTTTATTAAAAAGAAGCGAGGAATCAAAAACTCTTATTTTCCAATAGATATAAATGTATTTTAATAACTGATTGTACAACAAATAAACAGATTCCTTAGAAGGGAAGGGTATATGACTATTTATAACAATTCAAATTTGAGAAATTTAAAAGACTCTGAGCTAAATGCTGGACTTCCAACAATGCCATACCAATTGGAGATGGCGATCAAATACGCTTATGAAAATGTTGGAATGACATTAACGAACAAGGTTATTCGAGAACCAGAAAGTAGTGAGTATGGTGCTTGCCGTTTTGAAATTGAAGGGAAAGAGGTTGTTTACCGCGATGCAAAAATAACACCAGTTAAAGTAGGGCAATTTGTGACAGTCTGGAAACGTCCTTTAGATATAATAATTCCTTTTGATAGTACTGATAGTGTAGATTTCATCATTATTGGTGTAAGAGATTCACAAAATCAAGGGCAATTTGTTTTTGATAAAAAAATACTCATTGAAAAGAGGATTATGTCTCATAGTAATAAAAAAGGAAAAACAGCTTTTCGAGTTTACCCACCATGGACTCAACCTGTAAACAAACAGGCTGTAAATACACAGAAATGGCAACTCCGTTATTTTTTTTCTTTTGGCCCAAATGAGACTGTTGATATAGAAGGCATACGTCAACTCTTTAAACTTTAGTTAGTGAGTTCCGGTCTGAATTCTTCGCTAGCAGTAGCGGAGAATTCATTTTAATTGTTCAAAAAATCATAAAACATTTAGCGCTGAATTAAATAGGAGAAAAAATGATGTATAAAGTAATAGTAATAAGGGTTTGTGGCAAAGAATTTATAAATTATAGTTATGTTGTTTACAATGCTGAAGGAATAGGCGTACTTATTGATCCAGCTTGGGAATTGGAGAAAATCATAAATACTATTGCTGAATTGAAATTGGATATAAAAGCAATTTTGATAACCCATGAACATTTAGACCATACTAATTTAGCAAAGCATACATCTGATTACTATGATGCCCCAATATATATATCTGCTGAAGCAAATCGGATATGCAATATTAGTAGTAAACGAATAATGCTTATAAATGATGAGACACCTCTATTAATAGGGACATTAATCATTAAGCCCCTTTTGACACCAGGCCACACTAAGGGTAGTGTTTCTTACTTAATTAACGAAAACCTTTTTTCAGGTGATACTTTACTAATAGAAGGGTGTGGTATTTGTACTGATAGAACCTCTGATCCACATGAACTTTTTTATTCTCTGAGACGTTTAGTTGACATCATTCCACTTTCAACAAAAATTTATCCTGGGCACAGGTATCGTGCAGAGGTAGGTAGGGAGTTTGCATATGTCCTAAATAACAATATCTACCTTAATATCACTAATAAAGAAGATTTCATTCAATTTAGGTTACGCAATGGGCAAGAAGGTTTGATGGATTTCCTTTAAGTCTTTTTAGGTTCAAAGAATCTATATAGAACAATTAATATTAAAAAGGAGAAGCTGGTGACAAAGATGATAGAGCTTTTCGCTGGAAGAATCCCTAGTAGGATAGAATCTCATCAATTTAGAAACATGTTAAAACATGTTTCTTCTGAAAAGCAAGACAAGATTAAAGGTTATCTAAGACAGGAGGATGCATTACAATCATTATTGGCGGATCTTTTAATTCGATCTATTATTCAAAGTAAACTTCAAATTAAAAATGAAAAAATATTGTTTGAAACAAATAAATATGGGAAGCCAAAAGTGTTAAACGATTCTAGTATTTGTTATAATATTTCTCACTCAGGAGAATGGATTGTCTGTGCTGTTCATTCAACATCTATAGGAGTCGATGTAGAGAAAATCAGAAAGGTAGACCTAGGAATCGCAAAGCAGTTTTTTACAAGAGAAGAACAAAAAGATTTGTTAGGTAAAAATGTAGAGCAACGGTTACCATATTTTTTTGATTTATGGACCATTAAAGAAAGTTACATTAAAGCTAGAGGGAAAGGTCTATTCATTCCATTAAATTCTTTTAACGTAATTAAAAATACTCATAATGACATCCAAATCGTAACTAAAGAGAAACATCCAATATATTATTTCAAACAGTATTTCCTTGAATATGGCTATAAGCTTTCCGTTTGTGCTAAGTCAAATGACTTCCCCAAAAAAATAAAATTTGTAAATCTATTTGATATGTATAAAAATATTATCTAGTCGAGTTATTGTATAAAGTATTAAAATATTATTCTCACAAGAATAATATTTTAATGTGTATGAATACCAAAAGAGGAAAAGTGGATAGCTTTTCACTCTTTTGGTTCATAAAATACGATATGAACGGTCGTAAAGTTTATCTTTGGACGCTTCACACTTCATCTGTTTGTCGTTAGTGTACAGTGATGTTTTTTCAAAATAAAGTGCAGAGTATGCAATGGTATCAAACTGATGATGAATCCTAAATTGGTGAAATTGGGATACTTACCCGTTGGTTGCTGGTTTTCTCATTATAAAAGGCTGTTTACAAATTTCCGATCATATCAACTGGGCGTTTAACTTTTGAAGAATTTACTAGAATTTATAATCGCATTATGAAGTCGTCAAACACGAATGGCAAAGAATGTTGGTAGGAAATGATTATGCAAACGACGGCTTTGAACCGTCGTTTGCAAATAATTCTAAATTTTACTGTATGAAAGGATCCTATTAAACAACGTTTTTTACTAGTGTTTAGCAATATTCATTTTATACTCTGGCTGTAGTATAGTCTTTGGTTTATTGGCTGGCAGCATTTCCGCTATGTACATAGGGAGGTCATCGGTTATAGTAATGGAGGTGTAGGCAGGTTAGTTGTCGTTATACCCCAAACGAATACACGCCTAGATGGTTACCCTCGGTGTCGCTAAATACCGCCCACACTGGACCACCAAACTGACTTTCATCTTGTGCAGGGTGTACCACTTTACCGCCTGCATTTTCTACTTCTTTCAGTTGTACCTCGACATCATCAACCAAAATCATGATAAGCGGGCGGTCAAACCCTTTGCTACGTGGACGAATATCGCCATTGATAGCTCCTGTCTCTGTCGGGTTGCCTTGCTCATCGGCTGGCGTGGTAAACGCCCACACATTGCCGCCACCTTGTTCAGGTGTAGACCAACCAAAGACTTCACCATAAAACTTGCTTGCTCGTGCCATGTCATCGGCTGGCAGTTCAAAAAACGCCACTTTGTTTGCTTGTTTTGACATATTATTACTCTCCTTTGTTTTTATTAGTAATATACGTCTAGTATAGTAAGTTACAAGGGATGTGTATTGTACAAATCAGACATTAAACTTTTTAGCATACCTTGCAGGCGTGTAGCCTGTGGCTTTGCGAAACGAGCGTATAAAGTGCGATTGGTCAGCATAATGAGACAAGTAGCTATCGCTGTCGAGCGACTGTTGTAGGCGTAGTACCTTGAGAAAGTCATGTGGAGCAAATCCTGTTGTTTGCCTAAGAGTTCGCTGGAGTTGTCGAGGTGACACCCCTGCTATATCTGCCATGTCAGTTACCTTGTGAATATGATCAATGTGCGCAAATATTTTTTCAGTTACTGGATTTTCCACTACTAGCTGTTCTTCGATTAGTCGCTCCACCAGCCTAGATAATACCGACTGTTTGGCAGTGAAATCTAACCCAATAAGTGTGTGGTTAGTCTCGTTAAGCTGCAAGATGCCTGTATAAGGTGCGTCTACTACACCATAGGTTGCTTGCCCCTTCCACACGCCAGGCAAGAACCGAATATTGATATAATGAAACTTTTTACCGAGGTTTAGCTCTTCAGAAGTAGCATGGAGTTTCGTGATACCTGCTATCTCTGGATTTAACTGATCAAAAATGATGTAGGTGCATGAGTCTGGCAAGGCATGAAAAAGGTAGTCATCAGCCAGTGGAGTATCGGTCTTTAGCTCCAAAAAGCGATGTACTAATCCGGACAAGTGACTTGGTGGCTCTACCTCGATAAATTGTACTTGTTGTATTGCTTTTTGTTTTCCGTTGCCTTTGGGATTGTACATATACCTATTCCACCTTTCAACTTACTCCTATATTGTCGTGACTTGTTATCTTCATACATTCTTAATTAAAATGTCAGATTTTAAATTATTATCAACTAGATTATACCAAATAAAGCGATGGAATTAGCCTTGATATATAGTTGAAATGGTTTTAAAACAGAGGGGGCGTAGGCGAATAATAATAAAAGATTCCTGTCAATCGTTCGGTTTTTCTATTGACAGAAGAAAATGATGTTGGTAGACTCTTATATAGAAATAATAATTTTATATAAGAGTCTTATCGTATAAATGCAGGAATAGGGCCTGCGCGTCTCTACCAAACTACCGTAAATAGTTTGACTACGATAATCATCTAATTTTATTTGCATCCTGTCTTAAATCTGATGATTTCTAGTTAAACTTCCATTCGTACGAGATGAATTGGAAGTTTTTTTATTGATTTAGAAAGAGGCTTGTTTGCTTGTGGATTGAATTAGGTGAAGACTGAAAAAATGGAGGCGAAAAGGTTGGAACGTTTTTTTGGCTTTAAAGAGCATGGAACTTCAATCGGACGAGAGAGTATTGCGGGGTTAACAACGTTTTTGGCTATGGCTTATATTCTGTTTGTTAACACAGATATTTTGAGTGCGACAGGAATGGACCCTGGTGCAGTATTTACGGCTACGGCATTGGCGGCGGCAATTGGAACATTAATTATGGGGCTATTAGCTAACTACCCAATTGCACTTGCGCCTGGTATGGGATTAAATGCTTTCTTTGCTTTTTCAGTTGTTATTGGATTAGGAGTAGAATGGCAAGTTGCGTTGTTCGGTGTATTCATTTCAGGTATTATCTTTATTATTATTACGCTATTAAACATTCGAGAGATGATTATTAATGCAATTCCGGCAGAGCTTAAATATGCAGCTGGAGCTGGGATTGGTTTATTTATTGCTTTTATTGGATTGAAGCAAGCAGGTATCGTAGTTGGGGATGAAGCGACAGCTGTTACATTAGGTAACATGACGGCTCCGACGACGTTGCTGGCGGTATTCGGTATTGTCGTTACGGTTATTTTAATGGTACGTGGTTTTAAAGGTGGTATTTTCTACGGAATGGTAATAACAGTTATTGCTGGTTTGCTATTCGGTTTAATTGAACGTCCGGACGCGATTGTTGGTTCTGTTCAAAGTCTAGCACCGACATTTGGTCAAGCTTTTATATTTGATTGGTCGACAGTTGAAATCTGGACATTAGTCATTGTCGTACTAACATTCTTGTTTGTCGATTTCTTTGATACAGCAGGTACATTGTATGCTGTTGCAAATCAAGCCGGTTTTGTGAAAGATAATAAGCTTCCGCGTGCAGGAAAAGCCTTATTAGCTGATTCAACAGCAACATCAATTGGTGCAGTGCTTGGAACATCGACAACAACAGCATATATTGAGTCATCTTCTGGTGTTGCTGCAGGTGGGCGTACAGGATTTACATCAGTTGTAACAGCCGGATTGTTCTTAGTAGCACTATTCTTTTCACCATTATTAGCAGTTGTAACCGAGCAAGTAACGGCTCCTGCTTTAATTGTTGTCGGTATTTTGATGGCCTCATCCATTCGCTTAATTGAATGGGATAAGTTCGAAATTGCTGTACCGGCTTTCTTGACGGTGATCGCGATGCCGTTAACATACAGTATTGCGACGGGGATTGCGATTGGCTTTATCTTTTACCCGATTACGATGATTTGTAAAGGAAAAGCGAAAGAAATCCATCCGTTAATGTATGTATTGTTCGTTGTCTTTGTTTTATACTTTATTTTCTCGCCAAAATAAATCATACAAAAGGTTCAAGTGGGACATCCCTGCTTGAACCTTTTTTGAATGGAGCATTTGATGATATCTCTTTAAACGGTATTCTTTTTGAAACGATAAGTAGGACTTCCTTTTATGTTGGTTTTGATGCGGAATAAGCCTCCGGCGTGTTCGTGTTGCTCATCATTCATTCTCGCTGTTGTAATGTAAAGGTCTGTTAAATCCTGACCTCCAAAGACACAAGATGTCACATTTAATGCGGGGACAGGTATATCAAGTAAATGTTCACCACTTTTTGGATTCCACCTCGAAATTTTTGCCCCTCCCCAATGAGCAATCCAGAGCATACCTTCTTGATCGATCGTCATTCCATCGGGTGATCCATCGCTTTTATCGATTATAATGATTTCGGTTCGGTTAGTGATTTGCCCATTCGTGATGTCATAGTTAAATCGTACAACCCTTTGTGTAGGTGTATCGATATAGTACATATATTGATTGTCTGGTGACCATGCAAGCCCGTTTGAAATACTTATATGATCTAGTTTTTTGGAGCAGGATAAATTAGGTTCTAAGCAATAGAGGGCTCCTTTCTCTTTGTGGCCTTTCAGACTCATCGTTCCAGCCCAAAAGCGGCCAGCGGGGTCGCATTTTCCGTCATTGAAGCGGTTATCGCTCATTCCTTCTTCTGGATTGGAAATGAATGCTGTCGTATTTGTTTCCCTATTATAAGAATAGAATCCTGATTCTAACGCTGTGATAAGTCCTCCGGATTCGGTTGGTGCAACTGCGCCGACCATCTGTCCAAGCTGAATCGACTTCTGATGATGGCTAGAAGGATCATAGATGAAGCATTTCTTCTCGATAATATCTACCCAATAGAGAACTTCAAGTCTCTCATCCCAACTAGGAGATTCACCGAGTGTTGCTTTTTCATCTATGATCAGTTCTGCTGTTTCGATCATGTTACATCTCTCCTCATTGATAATCTGTACTAATTGTATACCTGTTATAGAAGGAATGAAACGTTTACACTGAAAATTCTTAAAAGAGGAGCACTGGCTGCGCCCATTATGACTTCTTTATGAGGGTGATAGCTCATAGGGAAGTTTTGACACGGGCTATGTACAGTGCTTTGAAGAGTAGTGATTATCTGTTGCTGGCGAGGTGTTGAATTGTTGAACGCTTTGTCGCAATTGTTCACTTTGTTTTTTCATTTTTGTAGAAGCTTGTTTTACAGAATGAGCTATGTTAGTTGAATCGTTTGTCATTGTATAAATTCGGTCGATCATTTCGTGGAGCTCACTCATTTCATCTTGTTGCCTAAAATGGTTTCACCCTCTTTAGATGTGTTTTGGCTTACTTGATTTAATTTTTTCAACAAAGTCAGTCGTTTCTTCATATTTATCTATGCTTGTGAAAGTGGTAGGCAGAGAGTTTAGTTCTGTATATAGTTGACAAATCTAGCGAGAAAAGAAAGTATAAATAAAATAAATGTTGACGATAGATGACGAATCATGATATATTATTTCTCGTTGTCAGTCATGACTATATTAAAATAATTTGAAAAAAGTTGTTGACGTTATGGTCATTAGTTGATATGATAGTAAAGTCGCAAAAA
>NZ_BAUU01000062.1 GCF_000513115.1 Halalkalibacter hemicellulosilyticusJCM 9152 | reverse complement strand
CGGATAAGGACTACCGTTTCACTTACCTGTTGTCCTTTTTTCACTTTGACCTCAACAGTATAAATCTGAACATTCAGACTTATTCAAGTGACTAAAAAATAGTGATTTGACATTAGTAGAATTTATTTATGCAATGTTACTGACAATTTTTATAAAAATAGCTTATTTTTCACAGACTTTCAGAAGAGAAAACAAGGGTCCTTTATCGAAAACGCAAAATCGATACGGAACCAGTTTGGATATTTGAAGGCTAATTTGCGTTTCACGACTTTCTGTACGAGGAAAATCGAAGATAGAAAACAAAACGTGTCTTGCGTTAATGGCATTTTAACCTTAGTAAACATTGATCCTTGACTATAGGGTTACTCCATACCTTAGATTGTATATGTTGATAGTATCTAATAGGAGATGACCACTATGTCTATTTCAAAAGGAATCGAACAAGAATTTACCATGAGATCGTTATTAGCATATGCAGCTCCTACCGTTGGCGTAATGGTATTCATTTCAATTTATACAATGGTTGACGGTATTTTTGTAGCACGTTATGTGAATGAAACAGCATTATCTGCAGTAAATTTATTCATGCCAATTTATGCTTTTATATTTGCCATTGCGTTAATGCTTGGTACAGGAGGAAGTGCCATTGTTGCTAAGAAACTCGGGGAAAGGAATAACCAAGAAGCTAGAAGGAACTTTACATTCCTCCTATTATGCGGAGCAGCTGTAGGCCTATTCATTATGGTGTTAGGATTACCCTTACTGCAACCAATATTAAAATGGTTTGGAGCAGGAGCAAATGAGCAACTCTTTGAATACACACACACATATGGGAGAATTATTTTAGCCGTTAGCCCATTGTTAATCATTCAAATGATGTTCGAAAACTTCTTTGTGACCGCTGGAAAACCTAAATTGAGCCTAATCATTACCATTACAGGAGGAAGTTTGAACATCATTTTAGATTACGTATTTATCGTTGTGATGGATATGGGAATAAGAGGCGCAGCCATTGCAACGGCAATAGGAATTGTCGTCCCAGCTATTATTGGAATCATCTATTTTCTTTTAGCAAAAAATAATCAGCTTTACTTTTCTAGACCAAAAGTGGATTGGCATGTATTGATAAAAAGCTGTAGTAATGGTTCATCTGAATTAGTAACGAACCTCTCCACTTCCATTGTCACCTTTGTCTTTAATCTTCTAATGTTATCATACTTAGGTGTCGATGGAGTTGCAGCTGTCACAATCATGCTTTATGTAATGATGTTTTTAACTCCTGTCTTTATAGGATACTCCGTTGGTATTGCACCAATCATAAGCTATCATTATGGGAGTCAAAATACAGCTCAACTTAAACGCATCTTTAAAAACAGCTTCCTATTTATTAGCATGGTCTCAATCGCGGTATTTGGATTATCCTTTCTTCTTGGACCACTTCTTATTCAGTTTATGGTCGAGAAAGGTAGCAATGTTTATAACATTGCTAGAGATGGGTTTCGAATTTTTTGCATCAGCTTTTTATTTATGGGAACGAATATCTTCAGTTCAATGCTATTCACTGCACTTTCTAATGGAAAGGTTTCAGCAATCATTTCATTGCTTAGAACATTCGTTTTCGTACTAATTGCATTATCCGTGCTCCCATTAATTATCGGTGTTAACGGAATTTGGATCGCTATACCGTTAGCAGAATTTCTATCTATTATTGTTTGTATCTTCTTTTTAATTAGAAACAGAAAAGTGTATGATTATTTTTAAAAGCACTGTTTAGATGAAAGGATGATGAACATCAACCCCCAGGCCTACTTAACGACTGGTCAATTTGCAAAATTAATGGATATTAGTAAAGATACTTTATTTCATTATGATAGGGTCGGGATATTTTCACCAGACATTATTGCCTCTAATGGCTACCGATACTATTCCATTTATCAAGTAGACGTGTTCAATGTTATCTCGGCTTTAAAAGAATTAGATATGCCCTTAAAGGATATTAAAACATTTCTTGATAATCGGTCACCTGAAAGGCTTATTCAGCTACTAGAAAGAGAAGAAAAGGCTCTTACGGCAAAAATCCATCGTCTCGAAATGATGAAAAAAATGGTAACAGAAAAAATAAACGTCACAAAAGAAGCATTGGAGATAACTCCTAAAGACATTCATATTGAATACAAAGATCAAATGTATATCGTCGTTACCGATTCAAAGCCTGTTACAAGTGGCCAAAACATTTATGAATCTATTCTTAAACACCACAAGTATTTAACTGAACATAGCATCGACGAAGGGGCTACTGAAGGCTGGATGATAGGTGTCAATAAAGTTTTAAATGGAGATAATTTGCTGTATGATTACCTTTATACAAGGGTAAATGATTCAAAATTCGCTAATCATTTAATAGAGAAAGGAACCTATTTAGTCGCTTACCATGATAAAGGATTTCCAACCATTGAACAAACTTACAGTCGATTAATTCAATATGCTCAAGATCATAACTTAGTGTTAAAAGGATATTTTTACGAGGATATATTGCTCGATGAATTAGCTGTAAAAGGGTTTGAAAAATATGTAATCAAGCTTTCGGTACAAATTCAAGATAAATTCACATAATATCCCCTGCAACTAGGTGTCTCAAAACATTACAACATCCTTTTGAGACACCCTTTTTGTCACTTAAGCCCATCTTATACATTCCTTCTTTACTTAGTGAAATATTAAGTTAACCTTCTGATCTTTCTATTAATGCCACCTTTTTATTGCCCCTTCTTTCATTCAAGCTTTGGATACTTATCCCCTTTCACACTAATCCCTCCACAAAATCGTTTATTTTTTAAGTCATTCTTCAATTATCATATTATATTCTAAAATCCACTTGAAAGTGACGTTACGTCATTTTGTATAATGTAATATAAAAGCATATAGACATAGGGAGGATGCTCATGATCTCAATAAAAGAGGTAGTCAAGCAAACCGGTGTGACCGTCCGCACATTACGCCATTATGACCATATTGGCTTACTAAAGCCCGCTAGTAAAACGGAAGGGGGACACCGATTATACGGTGTAAATGAAATAAAACGCCTGCAGCAAATCCAATTTTTAAAGGCACTTCGTTTCACGTTACAGGAAATCCAAGACATGTTAGCAGACGGACAACAGGATTGGTACAGCAGTCTTCAAAATCAACTAACATTTGTTTTAGAAGAAAAAGAAAAACTAAATCAAATGGCTCAATTACTTCGTGGCCTAATGAATGAATACACATTAGAAGGAAAAAACGACCTCATTCATATTCAAAAGCTCATCAAAATGTATGAACATGTTAAGGACGAGCGGAAAACATTTCTACATGAACAATTCAATCAAAATGAAAGAGAGTTATTAGACCTCCTACCAAACGTTAATAATGGTGACCCTGATACACTGGAATGGATCTCTTTACTTGCTCAAATCAAAAGACATATGTCAAAAGGTATTGAATCCATTGAAGTTCAGCGTATCATTCGCCGAATGGACGAAAAAGAAAAGGAGCAATCAAAACAAGCGGGATTTTATCCGATTGATTCAGATGTGATTGAATTTATTGAAGCAGCTACGAATTATTATATAAAACAGCAGCAGTCATCATGTTAAATAAGTGTAGAGGTGATTAGATGGATTTTTTAATAGAATTTCAATGGAAGTTATTTATAGCTGCCGAGGTGCTCTCCATTATTTCCCTATTATTATTTGGTTATTTTCGTTACTTTCTTGGTCAACAAAGAATCAGCTTTCTCTTTATTCTCGGTTTTATTGGTTTTCTCATACTCGAAGTATTACTTGGTTTGTATATTTACGAACGTACCGGCGAGTTTTCAACGATCCTCCTCGTCATTACTATTTTTGTGATTTACGCATGTACTTTTGGGATCGCTGACTTCATTAGACTGGATCGGTGGATGCGCAGGAAAATAGGGCAATTCCGAGGTGTAGAGCTATTATCAGAGAAGGACTATGACATAATCGAACGTAACAAGAACCCTAAATACATTGCAAAAAAATACCGAATTAGTGCGTTTATTCATCTGATCATCTTTGTTATCGTTCAAGCGATTTTCTGGCATTTAGGAACATCTAGCACGAATGAGATGATTGAATATATCACTGATTTTTCTTGGATTGAAACGGAGTCAGCGGCCAACTCCCCCTATGCAAATGAGACAATGTATGCGATCGGTATGATATGGGGGATTGTCTTTATTGTTGACTTCCTTTATTCGATTTCTTATACCATCTTTCCGAGTAAGAAAGCATGATCTTATAAGAAAAACGCGACAACGTCTTTTCTTAACTGTGTTGTGCGGAGCCAACGCTCTTTATTGAATGATCTCACTAGCTTCTTCGGTTCTTCTCACATTTCTTCCGCGAATTTTATAAATTCTTCCCTTTCAAAAGAAAGCCGCCTAAGTATGATTCCTAGGCGGCATTTTACTACTTATTATGCGGTTCTTCTCTTTTTTGCAACTATAGCCATGAAGACGATTCCCGCTAACAAAGCAAGAAGTCCTATGAAAAGAATCGTATAGTTATTCGTTGCTGTATCTGGAAGCCCCTGTCCTCCTGATTTACTTTCCCCAGTAGTATCATCAGAACCCGAGCCTGGTTGACCTTCCTTATGCTCATTTTCATCTGCAACTGGATCTTCTGTTCCATCATCAATTTCTTCTAACTGAGCCTCTAGGCTTTCTATCATGTTTCTCAGGTCTGCAATAGCTTGCTCGAAGCTAGCCAATTGATCTCTTAGTTCCTCATCTAATGCTAACAAGTCTTCCATGAGTCTCTCTAGCAGTTCAAGCTCCTTCTTCAGTTCATCTAATTGCTCTTTTGTAACATCCTCAAGGCCTGCCAATCTACGCTCTAAGTCATTGATATAGTCGATCAATTCGTTAATAAACCTTTCCAAATCCTCTAGATCAGGATCAGTTGGTAGCGTAGGTTCTTCTTCCCCAGGGTCTTCTTCATCGAAGTTAGAGAATCGTAGAACTCCAAACCTTGAAGTATTTTGATAAGACTGGCCAGTTGGGTCATTCCAAATAGCAACACTATCACGAGATCCATCACCATTTTCATCGTTATTCACTTGAATATCAAATCCAATGATTGTCCCTTCTGATGGATCAATATCTGTTAAGCTAATAGCTGCTTCAACGACATAACCATCTTCAGTTAGTCTAGTAGCTGTTTCAAACGTGTTAGCATTAGCATAACCACCATAACTTTGCTCATTTTCATAGTTTACACGGAATTGTCCATCATCCGCTTGATAATATTCAGTTTTTGCATTGTTTTGGTCAACGAAAATTTCAATAGAATCCTGCTCCCACACATTTGCACTCTCTTTACTTAAATAGCTGTCTGTTACATCAGCATAGACATAGAGATACTCTTCATCCCAAAGTGTACGAACAACTGCAGTTGACCCTTCTGAACCTTCCACCCACACGTCAGTAGATATTTCATTTGCATTCTCCCAAATATCATCCAACTCTGCATTAATTTCAGGTGTACCATAAATCGCTTCAGAAACATTCACTTCAGGTAATAACGACAATGCTCCAAACCTTCCACTAGTCTCCTGCTCATGTGTAAGATCATTCCAAGATAAGAAGCTATATGTTTCACCATCTAAGACACGCAGATCAAAATCTAGTTGATCTCCTTCCGTTAATTCATTGCTTAAAGGTATCATTGCCTCAACTACATACCCACCATCTACCTCAGAAATAGATACTTCATCAATAGAATGACTTCCTCTAGCAAAAGTAGAATGGGACAATTCTTCGCCGTCAACAACGAACACTTCTAACGCATCATCCTCGTGAACATACTCGTCACTTACTTCAGCCCAAAGATATAAATGATTCTCATCCCATGTTGTTTTGAATGATGCTGATAAAGCTTCTCCTGCTCCAATCGTTACCGGTACAGTTGTTTCCCAAAGAAGATCTTTCTCTCCATCAATCTCAGGTGTACCGTAAGTTGAATTCGCTTCCTGTTTCAATTCAGGTAATCGTGATGGGTCGACTAGCGCCCAAAAAGCTAGCTTCGGTTGTAAATTATGATCAAATACAAACGGAGCATTTTGTCGTGGAATCGGTCTATCCGTTAACCAAGTATGGTCATCTCCAATTCCCCAAAACGTTACATTACTAATAGAGTCACTCATTCTAACAAACTCATCAAATAGCTGCTTGTACCGTTCAGCTTGAAGAACAAATATCTCTTCAGGAATATCATCAAATGTCTCATATACTGTCGTATCATCTGTATAGATACTTACATCAAGCTCAGTAATTTGAATATCGAATCCTTCATTCGCAAACAGCTCAATTGAGTCTGTAATAAGGTTAATATGAGGATTACGTATATTCACATGCGTTTGATGACCAACACCATCAATCGGTACTCCAGCTTCTGTCAATTCCATCACAAGATTATAAAGAGCATCCCGTTTGGCAGGTTCGTGGGTGTTGTAATCATTAATATATAGTTTTGAGTCATCACCATACTCATCTAGTACCGATTTAGCCGTATGAAACGCAGTAGCTATGAAATCTGTTCCCGTTAACCGATACCACTCACTTTGACGCATACCTTCAGGTCCATTCGGATCAACAACTTCGTTAACAACATCCCAAGAATCAATAACACCTGGATAGTTGTCCAAAATATATCTAACGACCGTATCAATATGTGTTTCTACACGATCTAATACTAGTTGCTTATTCTCTTCTGTCGCTTCTAACGGATCACCATTTTCATCTTCATGGAACCAATCTGGTGATTGGCTATGCCATAACAATGTGTGATAACGCAAAGATAAGTCATGATCCTGCGCATACTGCATCATTTGATCTAATTGACTAAAATTAAATTCACCTTCTGATGGCTGAATATATGCTGGTTTCATTATATTTTCAGCAACGATGCTATTGTAATGATAATCAAGCATTTCTCCGTGTGGCCCTTCCATTTGATACAACTCAATGGCCGCCCCAATTTGGAAATGCTCTTCATAGAATTGATACAAAGAAGGAATCACTTCTTCCTCTTCTTCTTGTGGTTCTTCAATGATCGCCCAATAAGCTGGCTTCGCTTGAAGATTATGGTCGAATACAAACGGAGCATTCGTACGTCCACTTACCGGGAAGTCATGTAACCAAGTATGGTCATCGCCAATCCCCCAGAATACAACGCTACTTATATGATCCTTTAATCGTCTAAACTCATTAAACAATTCCTTATAACGCTCTGCTTGAGTTTCAAATATTTCGGCTGGAATATTGTCAAATCCATTGTAATTTTGGTTATCGTTTGTGTAAATGCTAACATCTAATTCAGTAATTTCGTTATCTAAACCAAGCTCTGCAAACTTTTCAATGGAATCTGTAATTTCACTCAATGGTGGGTATCCAATGCTGATATGTGTTTGATGACCAACTCCATCGATTAAACCATCCTCAACTAAGTTTAAGTCAAGAATCATATCATAAATGAGGTCTCGTTTTTGAGGACTGTGCGTGCTGTAGTCATTATAATAAAGCTTTCCACTAGCATTATGCTTCTCTAGCTCTCTTGCTGTAATTTCAAATGCGTGGCGAATAAAATCTGATCCAGTAATGAGATAATATTCACTTCTGCGGTATCCATCACTTTCATGAGCGACTATGACTTCATTGACAACATCCCATGAGTCGATTCGATCATGATAGCGATCCACTACAGCAACAATATGATCTTCAATACGATCTAGAAGTAATTGTTTATTTTCTTCGAGGTTATCAGGATCTGCAACTTCACCACCAACTACCATCGGATTTCCATCCGCATCATTGAACATCCAGCTTGGTGATTGGTTATGCCATACTAACGTATGGAAACGAGTTTTCATTCCATTTTCTTCAGCAAAGTCTAACATTGCATCAGCTCTTGACCAGCTAAATTCCCCTTCATTGGGCTGAATGGCTTCTGGCTTCATTACATTCTCAGCAACGAGCATATTATAATGCTTCTGCAGCATTTCGCCATGTCTACCGAACATTTGATCACGCTCAATCGCAGCTCCAATGTCAAAGTAATCTGCGAACACTTCTTTCAATTCCGGAATATCTTCAATTTCACCTTGTATTTGTGCTTCAGCCTTGAAATCATCCAAATAGAAAGAGACACCTGATGATTGATCCGGATCATATGGCTCTTCGACATAAAAGAATAAGTCGTTTACTCCACTAGACAACGTATACGTCCCTTCTAGTAAGACCCACTCCTCATCTGTTACCATTTTTGGCGTCACTACCGGCGGCCAATAATTCGTACCATCCGCATCCGTTTCAGCTCGCGATACTTGTAACTCTGTCGGTTCTTCGCCAGGAGCTAATTTCACCCATACACTAATGTCATATGTATAACCTTCATACATATTTTCAAGAAAATCCAACTTCGCACTGTAAAACGTACCTTGACGATTTTCAATTAATAAACTATATTCACTGTCTTTACCTGTTCCAGCATTGACAGATAATTCTTCCACACCTTCTCTTGGCTCCCAGCCTTGTAAAGAACCATCTTCAAAGTCCGTATAAACGGCAATACCTTCTCCTTCAGGAATTTCAGGACCTTCTGATTCAGAACTTCCCTCTGTTGTAATTAAAATATTACCAATATAAAACGGAACAGTCTGACCTGCGTCATTGGATTGTATTCGTAACGCTGAATCGTTCTCTGCATCGACAGTATATTGTCCTTCTAATGTAAACTGCTCACCTGCTACATAATTAGCATTTAAATATAAGCCATCATAGCTGTTTATATTTTGAAGTAATGCTTGTCCACCTTCTGGAACACTCACACTTTCATCGACATACCCTGTCACCTTAATTGTATAAGTTTGTCCATCTTCCATTCCAACATCGGCAAAGGTAAAATCAACCCCATCCCAATTGTTGGTTCTTCCAGTTACATGTAAAGCATACCCGTCATCATTTTCATCAAATACAACGTCAGACACCGCTTCTAATTGTGCACCACCTGCTTGTGTAGCCAAACCTATACCATTTTCAAATGTTTCGTAATAAACCGTCTCCGTTTCTGATTCTGTCCCTGTCGCTTCCTCAGCGAACGCAGAAAGCCAGCCTGTTGGCATGACCAACAAGGCGATAAGAAATACTAGAGCATTTTTTTTCATCTTCCTACTCATTTGTTGCACTCCCCTACAATAGAATTTTCCTTCAACTTCAGTAAAGCGCTTACAATCTTTCGAAACTACTAATCACCACCTTTATTCATCCTTCAATTTCTTATTATCAGCCTTTTATGTAAAGGCTTACATTCGAATAATTAAAGATTATACTTCAAAAAATAAATACGTTTGATTGGATATACAACTAATGGCACATGCCTTTGTTTACACAGAAAAAAGTCCCGGTATAAAATACTAGGACTCATATACTCAAGAAGCCGTTCACGTTTCCTCATTCCATATCTACTTTTCTTTTTCTACTATGAACGAGTAAACTACCTACTAACAATAAAGTTGCGCCGAAAATTAAATAATTGTATAGTCCCAACGAAGTAGATGGAAGTTCATCTTCTGTTCCCGGGTCTC
>NZ_BAUU01000063.1 GCF_000513115.1 Halalkalibacter hemicellulosilyticusJCM 9152 | reverse complement strand
GTTTCATAGCGATACCCTTTCATCATTATTGATTAGAGTATCGCATGGGACCAGAGTTCTTGGAATGTGTGTATTATTTGACGCTTACATACAGACAGTAGTAAAAAGAAATTTATCGAGTAAATTGACTAACAATTTTTTGTACATCCTTCACAGCATGAGTATACGCATCAAATAACGTAGCTGGAGACACATTTAAAGTGAAAGCAACTTCATCTATTGTTATCCAATCACCTTTTTCCAATGCAATTGCCACGTCAAGTACAGGCTTATATGTATTTTCTTCTCCTAATAACACCCCTTTAATACTAGGTTCTAACGGAAGGTCTTTAATGACTTCTGGTAATGGCTTCATTAAAATCATATCCATTAAAGAAAACATACCAACCAAAAAATAGCTAGATTTCATCTTTTTCATTTGTGAATATGAACCAATGTACTCGCACGTTTTTGCCCTAATTAAACACATTTTAATCGCTTCATCAATAACTTGCTGAGACCTTCGTTGTCCATTTTGAAAAGCTAATAAATAAATCCATTTCTTTATCTCATCTAAACCTAAAAGCATTATAGCATGCTTAATCGATTGAATAGATGTTATTAAATGAAAAGTGGATGAGTTAATCAATTTAATTAACTTATATGAAAGTGCTACATCTCTTTCAATCATTTCCGATATACGATCGACATTAGGATCTTTTTGTGATAGCTCATATAATATCTCCACATAAATACTTGAAAACGCATCAACGTCTCTTGATCTAATAACTGCCGGTTTGCAAAAGAAGTAACCTTGAAAGAATACAAATCCATCACGTAAGCACATTTCATATTCTTCACGTGTTTCAACTTTCTCAGCTAGAAAATCAATTTGATATGGGCGTAAATGTTGCAGCATCTTTTTCCGTTTAGCCCGAGTCGTTTGTCTAATATCAATCTTAATAATATCAACTAATTGATACATGTTCTCAGATACTAGACTTAACTGGTCATAAACAAAATCATCTAATGCTATTTTGTAACCTTTGTATTTAAGCTGTTTACAAATTTCCACTATTTCGGGTGTAAATTCTACTGTCTCAAGTATTTCAATAACTACTGTTTCGGGAGGGAAATAAGTTGCTACCCCTTTCTTTAATAAATTCTCAGTAAAATTAATAAAGCAAGGTTTTCCTTCTGAAAGCTGATCAATACCAATCGTAAAAAAGCTATTAATTAAAACATCCGTTGTCGCAACATCTCCATCAATGTTACCAAACTGGTTTTCTTCATTATTACGATAAAGAAGCTCATAAGCATAGACTTCTTCATTTTTTGTAAGTATTGGCTGACGCGCAACAAAAACTTCCATTTTATACCCCTCTTAACCTGTTAACATTGTACTATTATAATATCATTTTTTACGTAATTACTATACATATTAACTGAAAGGAATGTAAAAATATCATGTGTGTTTTTCACTATTTTTGCTATCAACAAAAAAAGAACTCGTATAGCAAAAAAAATCTCTTTTTATATAGATCTAATTTGCTTGATTTCCAAAACGTACAGATTAATGTTCATGTTTAAATGCTGAAAAAAGCACCTCTAGATTTAGGGCACTGAAAAAGTAAAAAACCAAACTTTTTCAGTGCCCTTGAAAGAATCTAGACGTGCTTTGAAATCTAATTAAATCGTTTTTAGAACTAGAATATCATAAGGTGGTAAAGTTACAACATTAAGGTGATGACGTTCCTTAGAAAGGAGATTCTCAAATTGACCATCATAAACGTCAACTTGCTGTTCCTTATTTGTGAAATTCATTAAGAAAAGATAATCGTTCGTCCCATCCGTTCGACGGCTGATCGATACTCCTTTAGGTAGCTGAGAGCTTACTTCTGTTCTCACACTAGCTTGTTGAATGAGCTTACTATAGAATTCCTTGTTAAAAGGCTCTTGATTTCGAGATGCAATATAATAAGCCTTTCCTTTACCATATGAATTTACAGTCACTGCTGGACGCTTCTCATAAAAATCATTCGTATAATATGCTAACGCTTCTGCTTCTTCTAAATGGATCAAGTCACAGAGCTCATGTGCCGTATACTCACCTTTTAGTCCGAGGATGTTCTCTTCAGCAAATCGAACTCCATTCGTTTGCTCATCGTGCAAACCATCGATCTCTTCAGACCAAATTCCAAGCGTTTGACGAAGCGGTCCTGGGAATCCCGTTAAGAATGTTAAATCATTTTCATTGACGATTCCAGACCAATATGTTGCAACAAACGTACCACCTTCCTCTACAAATTGTTCGATCTGCTCCCCAACTCCTTCTTTCACCATGTAGAGCATTGGGGCTACAACGATTTTGTATTTTGACAAGTCAGCGGTCATATCAATCACATCAATACCGACACCTTGTTCCCAGAAAGCTTTGTAATGTTTCAAAATCGTTTGCTCATAATGAATCCCTTTGTTACGTGGTCCTTGAGCATCCTTAACAGCCCAACGGTTTTCTGTATCGAAGATAATCGCTACTTCTGCATCAACCGTCGTACCAGCTACTTCTTCTAATTGCTCCAATGCTTGACCAACCTCGGTTACCTCTTTAAAAACACGAGTATGCTCATGTCCAACATGATCAACGACAGCACCATGAAACTTTTCACTTGAGCCACGACTCTTTCTCCATTGGAAATATTGTACAGAGTCAGAACCATGGGCAACGGCCTGTAATGATGAAAGCACATGCATTCCTGGACGCTTTAATTTACTAATTGGCTGCCAGTTCGTTAAACTTGGCGTACTTTCCATTAAGTAAAAAGGCTGACCTCCTTTTAAGGATCGGAACATATCATGATTCAACGCTGTCCAAGCGGCAATATCTGTCTCGTCTTCACTTGCATGCCATGTCGGATATGAATCCCATGAGACAAAGTCTACTACTTTAGCAAAATCTGAATAAATCAAGCCTTCGAATGTATCCATAAAGTTCGTTGTCGCTGGTAACTCAGGTCTAACCTTCTTCAATGGCAGCAATTCATGCTCATAAAAATTAATGGTCTGATCACTAACGAAACGTTTCCAATCGAGATTTTGTCCATGAACCATCGTCTCACCGTGTGGAGCTGGTGATTCTACTTGAGACCAACTAGTATACGTATGACTCCAGAAAGTAGTCCACCAAGCATCATTTAACCGTTCTAATGATTCATATTTATTTTTTAACCAATTACGAAATGCATTTTGACAGTGGTCACAATGACACTCACCACCAAATTCATTTGAAATATGCCAGCCAATGACGGCAGGATGATGTGCGTAACGTTCAGCCAATTTCAAATTCATAATCGTCACTTTTTCACGATAAACTGGTGAGGTGAAGCAATGATTATGTCGCATCCCATGTAAGTTACGGACACGATTTGGTCCGACACGAAGCACCTCTGGATATGACTCTGACATCCAAGCTGGTCTTGCACCACTTGGTGTAGCCAAAAAAGCTGAAATGCCATTATCAGCAAACGTATCTAATACGTGGTCTAACCATTCAAATTGAAATACACCTTCCTCTGGCTCTATCATCGCCCAAGAAAAAATCCCCACTGACATTACATTGCATTTCGCTAGCTTCATTAAGCGAATATCTTCCTCGAATACGCCAGGATATTTTAACCATTGTTCTGGATTATAATCAGCCCCATGAAGCATTCCTGTTACGTTTTCATGTATTGGTTTAAAGCGCTTGGTCACATTGATCACCTATCTTTACAATTTTTAACTTTTGTTTCTCTCACAATACTATTTTTTGTTCTACCCTTTTGTTCCTCCTGCAGTTAACCCTGAAATTAAGAAACGTTGTAAGAACAAGTAGACAATAGCTACTGGAATCGCTATTAATATTGACCCTGCTGCAAAGCGGGTAAAGTTATTTGAAAACTCATCATTAATAAAATTGAATAGCCCTAAAGCAATCGTATAGTTTTCCGGACTACGTAATACAATTGACGGTAAAATAAAATCAAATAATGGTGTCATAAAGTTAAAGAGAGCGACAACCGCTAGAATCGGTTTTGCTAACGGTAAAACAATTTTTAAAAATACCGTCATATGTCCAGCACCATCAATATGAGCTGCCTCATCCAATTCTTTTGGTATCGTATCTAAATATCCTTTTACGAGCCATGCATTAAATGGGATTTGACCACCTACATAGACTAAAATCAACCCAGTCAATGTATTCAACAAACCGACCAAATCTAACATAATATAAATGGCTACCATTGCCATTAACACTGGGAACATTTGCAAAATTAAGAACGTATATAAGCCCGTTTTTCTTCCAACAAATTGATATCTCGAGAAGCTATACGCTACAAGACATGTAATAACAACTGAGAACAAAGCTGACATACCAGAAACGATCATACTATTTCTGTACCATAGCAAATAGTTACTTCGAGGATCTGTAAATAACCATTTATAATGTTCCAATGACCAATTTTCCGGAATAATCGTCGCTGAATACAAGCTTCTTCCCGAATTCAATGACATTCCAAATGCCCATACGAGAGGGTATATAATAATGACTGCCATAATACCAAAGATAAAGTAAATACCAGCAACTTCTAAACGTGATTTCGTTTTTCGATTCATTATCGTTTCCCCTCCTCTTTAAATGAGCTTGTCTTTCTAAACTGGAAGATAGCAAAAATCGAGACCATTAACCCTATAATTAAGGAAATTGCTGCGGCCATACTATAATTACTCGTTTCAAAGGTTAAGCTATACACCCACGAAATGAGAATGTCAGTACCTCCCGCACTTTGACCGCGGACAGCTGGTCCTCCCTGGTTAAATAAATAAATAATATTGAAGTTATTAAAGTTAGTCGTATATTGGATAATTAAAAGTGGCGCTGTTGCAAATAGAACATGCGGTAACGTAATGTTACGAAACTTTTGCCACCTACTTGCCCCATCAACTTCCGCAGCCTCATACCAGTCCTTCGAAATGCTTTGAAGAACCCCTGAAAATAAGGCAAAGATAAACGGATACCCTAACCATGTCTGGATCATAATTAAGACAATTCTCGTATAAAAAGGATCAGTCAGCCACGGTAAGCTAACTCCGAAAAGCGGCTCCATAATATCACGGTTGATCGCTCCAAATTGATCGTTAAACATTGCGGCAAAAATCAAAATCGAAACGAAACCTGGAACAGCCCATGGTAAAATTAAAATCGTACGAATCGTCTTTTTAAATTTGATACGGGCATCGTTAACGAGTACGGCTAGGAAAAGACCTAACGCAATTTGCAAACTCGTAGCCACTAATGTCCATATAATTGTCCAGGAAAAGACACTAATAAATGTAGAACGCCACAGAGGAACGGTCACTAAGTTAACAAAGTTTTGAAACCCTACCCATTCAACTAAATTTCGTGGTGGTGAATTGTAAAGATCATAATTTGTAAATGCTAACGAAATCGCAAACATTAATGGAAACACAACGGTAAAGATGACTAACACTAAACCAGGAGCCGTCAACAAGTAAGGAAAAGATTTATCATAGCCTTCCTTCACTGACTCCTTAAAGGTCGGTGCTTCCCATCCTTTTTTAATAAGCTGAGCCTGTTTATAGGCATCACGCACATTAAATACGTAAAAGGTAATGACAAATGCTAATAAAATAATTGAAACAAGCCCATAAACAAGTAGGAATATCGAATGATCCGTCCCTGGTATTGTACCGAGTGTTGAAATCCCCCATAATCCTAAATGGATAAAGTCTTTAAATGTCACAATAAATGCAAGTTCAAGTATGATGAACGCAATCCCTTTTACGTATCGCTTATTGTATAATTGACCTAACCCGGCAAATAACAATGATAAAATAAGTGCTATTTTAGGATTATGGTTTTTCCTTTGATTCGAGCTTTGACTCTCGTCATGGCGATCGTTTGACATTCTTCCCACCTCTTCATTCAAAATCTAAGAGAGGATGATTCAATACTTGAATCACCCCCCTTATGTGTTACTTAACCTTCTCAATGATTCATTCAACTATGACACATAAGTGTCCTCAACTATTGTCCTGAAACCGCAATTTTCGCTTTAATATCTTCAACGATTTCATCTAATACTTCAGCGACATCTTCACCGTTATTAATCATTTCAATCGCATCATCCATATCCCAGACTGCTGACATCGCAGGGATGTTTGGCATTGGTGTACCAAACTCGATCTGCTCTGCATAGCCTGCATACAATGGATCCGTAATATCATCTAAAATTTCTGGACGTGGTGGGATTTCACCCGTTACCTCATAATAATATTGAGAGTTCTCATCATTGGTTAAGAATTTCACTAAATCTTCAGCCCATTCAGGGTGCTCTGAGTAGTATGAAACTAACCATGACTTTACACCTACAAACGAAGGTGCAACTTCACCATTCATTTGTGGAAGTGGAGCTGTTGCTAAATCTTCGCCAAGGGCCGCTTCATAAATTGGTAAATTCCAAGGGCCGCTAATAACCATACCAACTTTACCTTCAGAGAATAATCCATCCATGACATCAACTGTTAACGTACGTGGAAGAATACCTTCGTCGATAAATTCTTTGTATTGTGTTAACCCAGCTACTGCTCCGTCATTATTTAAACCAATATCTGTTGGGTCATAGACTCCGTCTTCTTCTCCAAACACATAGCCACCGTGACTGTTAATAAATGAATAGAGATAATAAAATTCTGGAGCGACTAAGAAACCATATTGATCTTGACTTGTATCTGTATGCTCTTTTGAAAACTCAAATACATCTTCAATTGTTGCTGGTGGCTCTTCCATAATACTCTTGTTGTAATAAGCAAAGTACGTTTCAACCGCAACTGGTGCACCGTAAATTTCGTCATCATACGTAAAAGCATCAATAGCTACATCACTAAATTGGTTCATTTCTTCAACTGAATAGTTCATTGGTAGAGCTAAGCCTTGAGCAACGATATCTCCTAATGAATCATGCGGTTGGAAAAATATATCTGGACCATTCCCACTCGGACCAGCTAAACCTAAATCTTGTACTTGATCCGGTAACGCTACACGATTAAAGACAATATCAATCCCTGTCTCCTCTGTATACTTATCAAACATTTCCTTCGCAACATCTTCTGCAATATCTTCATCATTAATCCAAACAACTAACTCATTTGGTTTTTCTTCGCCTTGTCCTTCTTCTGGGTCTGCTTCACTAGCACCATCGCGTTCTGGTTCACTACAAGCTGCTAGTAATAGTAACAATGAACTAACAATAATTAAAAATGACCATTTACCTTTCAACTTCCCCATTATCAAATTCCCCCTTATGTTTAATAATTATCTTGTCTATATGTATAGTGTAAAGCGTTTACAGCTATTTAGATATATCAAATAATTCTAAGTTAGTTTCAAAAATTGAAATTAGCGTTCATTACGTTTCGTTCCCTCCTCTTGTCTCACTCGTGAAATTGCGTCGTTTCGATATTGTTATTTTCACCATACTAACTAGGTTATACACGTTTCCAATATATGAATTACTTTTACAAAACAAAAAACTTACACCGTTTATTCATTAACGATGTAAGCTCCGATACGAGCTAGGTGTAATACCCTCTCTCTTTTTAAATGTAGATACAAAATGACTAACACCATTAAAGCCTACAATTCCAGCGACATCCTTCAAAGGTAGTGCCTTTTCTGATAATAAAATACGCTTTGCTTCCCGTATGCGCAACTGAACTAAGAAGGAATATGGGCTTATTCCAAAAGTCTCATGAAACAACTTATTAAGGTATTGAGAACTAACCTCTGCCTTCTCAGCCATCTCCACTAAACCAATGTCCTCATGGTAAACGGTCTCTAACCATTCTACAATCGGACGAATCTTTTCATACGATTGTAACACCGACCGTTTATTATTAAGCTTCCCATGTTTTTTCAGCATCATTAAAAATTGATACAATTGAACAGACGATTCATAAGCAAGGTACTGTGGCTCTTTTTCTATTCTTACAAGCATTTCCTCAATTAGCTGTGAAAAGGATATACTGCCGGTTTCTTCGTAAACAGCCGAGTAGTTCATATCTAATGAAGTTAAAATTTGATCGACTGCCGCTCCACTAAAAGTTACATAGTAAGTAGCCCATAAAGTTTCCGCTTCAGGATCGGAATAATAAGAGTGTGGCATATATGGAGTGACGAACACGCCATAACCTGGCTTGAGTATAAATTCTTCACCAGCAAGATTAAAATACCCTTCTCCCTCTACCGTTTGCAGCCAGTGATAATACGGGTATCCTTCAGGACGATCAAAATCTAATTCATTTGGATTGAAGCCAATACTGTCGATATATAATGGTAACGGGTGATCAGATACTGAAAATGAATAACGTTTCTTTTCAGCCATACAAGCCTCCTCATAGTATGTAAGGTTACTGAAAATGTTTATTTTAAACCATTTTCAGTGTTCTCCTATATGTAAGTGTACAAAATGTTTAATCTTTAGTATACACTATGAGAACGTTCCCTGATTACATTAACTTTTAATCATCTAAAAAAGCACACTAAGCTATCGAAGCTTAATGTGCTTTAACAATTATACTGATTTAACTGTTCTTACCCTGTGATAGCATATTGCTCCTATTATTAGCAAAATTAAACCCGCTAACATTAGATTGAATACAGAGCTTGCTGTATTAGGGAGTTTATCTCCTTTTGATGTTGAATCAACACCTGTACTATCATTGTCGTATTCATTCGTTCCTTCGTTTCCTTCGTTTCCTTCGTTTCCTTCGTTTCCTCCGGTTCCTTCGTTTCCTCCGTTCCTTCGTTTCCTCCGGTTCCTTC
>NZ_BAUU01000064.1 GCF_000513115.1 Halalkalibacter hemicellulosilyticusJCM 9152 | reverse complement strand
GTAAGTATGTACCAGGCTACTATCATAGCAGCCTATCACAAGCTCATATTGAGAAATACCGCTCCTCATTAGGAAGTCATACATTGGTTTATAGACTAGTTCCTAACGTACGAACAGCAAAAGAAAATCCGTTGAACCCGCAATTGGCTTTTTACTCAGGTAGGAAAGCGGATATGGATATTTAAATTTCTTTGTCTTACCGTTATTTCGGGTGGGAGAGGGGATGAAGGGGGCTAATGCTGAAGACGACACGAACTCACTATTTTCAAAGCCTCATTTAATTATGTAGGTTATTTTCTTAAATAATGACTCTTAATAATAATGAAACAAGGGTAAAAACCCTCGACGATCCAGCATTAATCAAGATAGCTAGGACTGGTAATAATGAAGCTATTGGTGAATTTATAAGAAGGTATAGAAGTAATGCCATGAACTGGGTACAAATGCTTGCTAGGGTGGTCTTCAAAAATTGAAATGTCCCCTTTAGGCCTATAATTTATTTACGATTGGTATCCAAATTTCAAAGTGTGGATCATTCTCGTCTCGATCATGTGGATACCTTTCGTGTTTAATTGGTAAGGTATCCTCATAGTACGTGACGTTCGGTTCAGTATAAGCTTGATATTCACTCTCCACTAACCACCGAGAAATTTTATTATAAGATTCCCCGATATTCTCTCCTTTTTCGTGCCTCGTAACAAAATACGTTAGTTCAGGTATGTGCAATTCAATCATGTCTTTCGGAATCGATTGTTCTTCTGTTACTTCATACATCGAGTAATGAGTGAAGCCATCTGGTCGATAATGATACGACAGCCCTAATTGCATAGTCGGATTCACGGCATGGTTCAGTTCTTCAACACGCTCACTCATTGTTTGAATCACATTTTTCAATTGTTGACTATCTGACCAAGGGCCATCCCACTTCATCCCAACCGCGCGATAACCGTTCTTTGTTACAATTTCATACTGCTTATTTGACATGTTCCCATCCCCATTCTTTAAGCGTTTAGTCTATTTTTTGAGCAAACATTTACTTTGTAAAGTTAATCCTAAGTTGGTCGTGTACCACTTAATTGGTGCTTCTAAATGGCAAACAGGAATTTGTGTATAGTCTAATTTTTGAAGCGATCCCACGCCAGCACCTCACATTATTGACATACCATGATGTGATTTCCATCAGGATCTTTAAATACAAACCATTGATCGTTTTCCACTTCCATTACGAGTTCAGCACCCATCTCTTTTATATATTTATAGGAAGCATAAATATCTCCGGTTCGAAACATAAACGCTGGTGCTTTGTACGCTTCTGCTCCACCTTCTTCTAGACCGCCCCACACCGGCATTTCATCCAAGATCACGTCTACCCCATTCATTGGTAAAACATATAAATGACCAAAATCTATTTCATCCGTTTCAGGAAGGCCAAGCATTTGACAGTACCACTTCCTTGCTTTTTCCACATTTCGAACAGGCACAAATATTCCACCAACCTTATTTTGAATTGGACTATCGTTCATCTTTTTAGACATTAACTACCTCATCCTTTCTATATTTTTGGTGATATTATGTTAAATGCTAATTAAGAGCATAATCTTACATTTTTTCAAAAAAAATAAACAAGTAGGTTTTCATTAAGCCTTTAAAACGTTTATGTTTTTTGACTACATCAACTAATACTTCTTTATAGTTCTTTTTTTGTACTGCGTATACCTTCTATCTCATTATTACTTTGTGCTTCATCAACAATTAACTTCTGGAAATATGTCTCTCTATTACAAAATTCGGCAGCTTGCTTATTAGAGAAGATACCCTCGAACTATTTATTAGTACTTTGTTAGTAAGAGACATTAATTTATGAATATTTACATTAAATAGTTGATAGAGCTTCCTTTCGAAAGTCTCTTATAATTAGAGGTGTTAAATAGCTACCCTAACTATTTTTTCTTTTATTTATTTCATTTTTATCATACTCATCACCTTTTTTATAAAAAAATTTTGATAATTTTTCATATTCCACATCCATCACTCCTCTTATTATAAATAATCGCCATTTTTTAATCTTTTATGATTATTCACTGGTGTTGCATAATAAATGATCAAAAGCATGACCCGCTTCAGCACCTTCTAATAAAGCACTCAGCCTTGCAAAGCTAGGTAATCAAATCCGTCACAGTATGAAAATCAGCCAGAGAGCTTATATAGACTCCTCTGCCTGATTTGATAGATGGTCTTATTAGGAATTGCTCAATGACAACTCATCCCTCCTGATTCATGGTCAGACTTGAGCCATACAGCCTCGAACAAGCATAACCCCATTTGCTGAATAGCATGATGTATTTCTGTCGTTTCACTTATAATTTGGCGTAGTTAGCAAGTGTTTTGGCGCCATTTGCTAGTTACAAAGCATCGTAGGAGAGGTACTATTAATCTGTACCGTTAGCAAAGAGATACAAATTACGCTTTAACTACTAATGTAAATAGATAAAGGAGAACTATATATATGACGTTGTATACCTCTAATCGTATAAAAATTCCAGTAGGATTTTGGGCAGGATTACGTCAATTGGGGATAGCCGCTCACGACGTGGTTCGAAAAGCACAATTGCCAATCTCCATTGTTTCTGATCCAGTTGTTACCACAGCCCAATATTTTGCGATCTGGCAGGCTTATTCCGATCTCATTGATGACACTGCCAAAGGAATCATCAAGCTTGCGACATCCTTTGAAACAGATCATTTCCCTCCGACTGTCTTAGCAACTTATCACGCTCGTGACTATCGTGATGCTTTAAAGCGAATGGCCAGGTACAAACAACTGTGCCCGCCTGAAAGCCTACATATCACCGAGGAGGGTGAGCACTGTACAATTGAAATAAAAACATTGCATAGAGAACAACCCGGTCTGCCCATTCTATTTGGCATTACGTTAGCATTTCTAATCGAGCTAGGACGCCGTGGCACAGGACAACCTTTGACAGCAAAGTGCGTAGAATTTTCTACCCATTCGATTGGCGACCTACAAACACTTGAAGATTACTTCGGCTGCCGAATTCAGATCGGGACAAATGGTAACAGGTTGACTATACATCGAGCCGATCTGGATCGTCCCTTTGTCTCGTACAATGCAGAATTGCTGGAGATACTGACTCCCGTACTAGAACAGTCGCTGAATGAGCAGCCACGCACCCCTTCCATTACCGAGACGGTCAAGTGGATCATGAAACGTAGCCTAACAGGAGGCCGCCCTGACATTCAGACTATTGCGAGCGAATTAGGGATAAGCGATCGTACCTTGCAGCGGCGGCTTACTGAAGAAGGCACGAGCTTCAAGCATTTGTTAATAAAAGTTCGACATGAGCAGGCAAGAGAGTACCTGGCAGACCCGTCACTTGATATTAAAGAGGTCGCCTTTTTGGTTGGATATGAAGACCAAAACTCATTCTACCGCGCCTTTCACCTATGGGAAGGTGCTACCCCTTTGAAATGGCGTACAGAACATCTCGGTGCAAACTCGATAAATTGACTCATTTACTTTTCGACACTGTCTTATTAGCAGGATAGCTTAATAATAACTACAAAAGAAAAGATTATTTTCCAAACTAAAAGGAGCAATGTATGATGGATATGGAATTAAAAAATAAAACAGCTATAGTCACTGGTTCAACAAGAGGGATCGGCAAAGCAATTGCCATTGAACTTGCAAAAGAAGGTGTTAATGTACTAATTAATGGACGAAATTACGAAGAAGTAGAACGAACCGTAAATGAAATTAAGTTAGCGTTCCCTGATAGCTTCCCTCAAAATGCTACTGCCGATATTGTAGATACTCAACAAAGGGAAGCATTATTTCAAAAACATCCCCAAATTGATATTTTAGTTAACAATATGGGGATTTATGAAATGATGAAATATGAGGACGTCGACGATGAAGTATGGGAAAAGTATATCCGTACTAATGTTCTTGCCGCAAATGGATTATCTAAATTTTACTTACCTAAAATGATAAAAATAATTTCGGCCGAATTATCTTTATTGCGAGTGAAGAAGCGGTTATGCCTTCAGGACAAATGCCTCAATATTGTATGACAAAATCAATGCTATTATCATTGTCAAAAAGCCTATCTAAATTAACAATAGGAAAAGAGGTTACAGTCAATACGATCTTGCCGGGACCATCGCTCTCTGAAAATGTGCATCAAATAATTGAAGGGATGTACCCTAATGAAGATATGACTTTTTCAGAAAAAGAGAAAGAATTTATGACTACAAATCTGCCTCAATCTGAAATTCAACGATTTATCAAGCCAACTGAGATAGGTAGATTAACTACCTTTATATGTAGCCCTTATGCATCGGCTTTTAAAGGTTCTCCGATCCGTATGGATGGAGGCATGGTACCGACTATTTTTTAGCACTTTTTCTTTGGGGCTATATCAAAAGGTCGTAAAAATGATCTATTGATACAGCCCCTCTTAATGATAGTTTTACTAGTATCGTTAACCTACATTAATTGCAACCATGCGAAAAAAATAACTAGACATTTGGGTTACACTTAAAGCAACAGATTGGTTACAAGACAAAGTAGATCATTTTGATTTTTGCTCACATCTGGAATGAGAATTATGAGTTATCCACTAGTAACTAACAAATTAATCTACCTCTTTGTACGGAAGTGCCAATAAGTGCTTTAAATTGTCATCAATAAATCTATTATCGGTACTGTTAATCCCACGACCGGCAAAGTGACCCCATACTGAGTTGATAGGATGAAATTCAGTATTAGGTACTAGATTAGCCTCATATTCGTTACTATCTGCCGTGCAGAAGAGATCTGTACTTCCTGGCATGATATAAGTAATCGCTTCTATGCTTTTGAGTGCCTCATCAAACTCTCCGTTATACACGGAGTTTGCACTAATATCTGCGTGTTGTCCTGTCCATAACATGGCTAGTACATTGTGCGGATCCATACTCATAAAACTATCTTCCCAAACTCCTGCCACAAAATCTTCCAGGGATTCAAATCCCAGTTCTCGAAAAAGTCCTTCTTTATAGAAGGTCTGCGATAATCCCCATCCTGCATAGACACGTCCTACAGCACGCATGTCATCAGAAGTCAATTGGTTTAACTTAGTAGAATCTGAGCCAATTGAGGCCATGAGCGTAGCCTTAAGTCCATCAAGGACCACATACGTTTGCGGCCAAGTCTTTGCATTTCCACAGAAGGAGGCAATTCGTTCCACCATATGAGGATAAATCGCCCCCCATTGGAGGGACTGAACACCTCCCATTGACCATCCAACGACAAGGGCAATTTTCTGAATGCCAAACTTTTCGGTCACTAGTCGATGCTGTAATTGAATGTTGTCATAGATGGTTACGTGTGGAAAATTAGCCTTATCGAATGGCTCTGGCGTATTACTTGGAGATGAAGATAATCCGTTCCCTAACAGATTGGGAACAATAATGAAATATTTCTGTGGATCTAGTGCCATCCCGTTTCCAATTAACCATTCATTATTAACATGCCGGTCGCCAAAAGCCGTTGGATAAACGATAACATTATCTTTCCTTTCATTTAATGTTCCATAAGTCTTGTAAGCAAGAAAAGCATTTGGTAATGTCACTCCAGACTGCAATGTTACATCACCTAAATGATAACGCTCAAAATCCTCCATGAGTGTCCACTCCTTTCTAAATGAAACACAAACATTTAATATGTATTTCTTGTTATTAAGTATAAAGCTGTGATAATTTCAATAAAAGTGAACAAAATTAATAGTAGTATTCAATAATATTGAAAGTTCGAGGGGGGGAATTATGATGGAATTTCGCCAACTGAATACATTTTATACGGTTGCAACAACTTTAAATTTCAGTCGAGCTGCTGAAGCACTAAACTATGTGCCCTCTAACGTTACGATGCAAATAAAAGCATTGGAGGAAGAGCTTAATGTTCGTCTATTTGATCGCTTGGGGAAGCAGCTCGTTCTCACAACTGCGGGTAAACGTTTTTAACTCATGTCCAGGACATTCTAAACAAATTGGAAGAAGCCCGCAGCTCCGTTCATGACAATGAATTTCTAAGTGGTACTCTAACGATCAGTGCCAACGAAGTTGTTTGCGCCTATCGACTTCCAGAGGTCTTTAAACTTTTCCGTTTGCGGTATCCGGGAGTTCGCCTTATCTTTCGCTCCGTTCCAAATCAACAACTGAAACAAACGCTCTTTGAGGGAAGCTCCGATGTCGCCTTTATACTAGAAGAACCCATTCAATCAACAGGACTTGCAGTGGAAGCATTGACAGAAGAAACTTTTCACTTTTTCGTCTCTCCAGACCACTCCCTTGCGAAACGAGCTATATTACAGCTTGAAGATTTTCGAGGAGAAGTTTTCCTCATTAATGAAAAGGGTTGTCCCTATCGAACCATGTTTGACCGAACATTTAAGAAAGGTGATGTTGATAGTATTTCTTCTTTAGAGTTTCAAAGTGCCGAAGCCATTAAACAGTGCGCAATCTCGGGAATCGGTATTGCCTTTCTTCCTGAAATAGTAACGGAAGTCGAAGTTAAACGTGGTGAACTTGTTGCTCTTCCTTGGAAAGTCTCAGACTTGGATGTATATACACAGATGTCTTGGCATAAAGACAAGTGGCTTTCACCGATTATTTTATCTTTCATAGAAACAGCAAGGGAGTTTATGGCTATAGAAGAAGACAATATGTCTAAATAGTTAAAACTATTTAGACATATTGTCTTGAATTTCTTTGTATTTAACCGTATTTTCTATTAGGGAACAGGAAACTCAATACCTATATAATACTATTATCAGATCCTCTATACATAATAATCTAAGGCACCTTTAACTGCTAAAAGCTATTAGATGATTCTGTTAAGAAATCACTAGTGTTGCATAAATGAAGTCAGAAAATTCTGTCTATAAATATTTCGTGATCAGGGCCAAAAAATGAATACCCAACTAAAGGTGGCTCCATATCATACTAAGGTGACCGCGACAGTTCGTTCTTTAAGGGATGGCTGTTCCTTCAATTTTTCTTAGCCAGATATACGTTGGCTTCCATAAAGTAGCCCTTAAGTAATCCCCTAACACATGAAGACTCTCGACTTCTTGTGATTGCGCAAAGAGCAAAAATTTTAAAAGAAAATCTGTGCTGTGTCTTACCTTTCCCATGGGCATCACCGTGGATATTTCTTAGATTACCTAAACCATTAACAATTGATGAACATCCACCTAAAATTTGTTTGAAAATAGTTAAGTCATGTTGTTCAGGAGACAAATCTAAATCGTTAGCTACTAATTTATAAATTTCATGTAAACTAGCATTACTACTATAACTTATATCCCTTTCATCTAATATATGTTTTAGAACACCGACAAGTGTTCTTGATATGGTTATAGCACCTTCAGGATCATTTTCTTTTCTCTTTAATGCCTTGTTCCAATAGTCAAGAACTTGTTCCGAATTAAATATCCGCAAGTTCTCATCAATTGATTCTATTAAAGGTACTTCTTCCTGTTCCTCCAAATAATTTAACAGATCATTAAAGTCATTCCATATTAATTGCCTTCTTTCAGCATATGTGGATAACTCATGCTTTATAAATTGCCAAAATTGTTGAAGGTCTCTATAATCCCTCACATATCTTGGTAATAGATTTCTTGTTTTGGCATCTTTTAGAAAATACCTTCTAAGTTCTACATAATGGTCATTGTCAGCGGGTCCATCATTTGTACTCATGTTAATTAACAATCTTTGTAAGTATTCTGCCTTCTCAAAGTCACTTTTAAAATTATTTAAATTAGTCTTGACGTTTTCTTCTATTAGATCAGACATCTCCTTCACTGAATCCCCCTTTTTATATTAAAGTTTACTACTCCACTCTATCCTTTTTTACCTTTATGATAATTGAAGGTTCAGAAATATCATCTATTATTTCTACACAATCATTGATAAAATTTGATTCTACTTCTCTTGGATTTTTCTTATTATGATCATGATCAATTGCGTGCAGTAATAAAGACAAGCTTGGACCAGTTAAATTCGTCGAATACGGTGGTAGTATCCCCTCTTCTATTAATATTTTTAAGGATATTACACCTGAAAAACTATTGCTTGTCCCTCCTGCATATTCAAGGACTTTGCCAAAGTCATAGTGATGATCATAGTAGAGTTGAGATTGCATACTTAACAATTCAAAAATGTCATGTTCAATCCATTCAACATCCTGTATTACCTTTTGATAGATTGGGATAATGGGCTTTAAATT
>NZ_BAUU01000065.1 GCF_000513115.1 Halalkalibacter hemicellulosilyticusJCM 9152 | reverse complement strand
AATTTACATAAGATTGAAATCCGAACTTTAAGAGGAGAGGTTGACATAGGAACCTCTCCTCCATTTATTAATGTCCTCCGTGGTCATCTCCACCTAATGAGACAATTTCCAGTTTTTCATCTAATATACCTTGAGTTATAAATGGAATATCAGTAAATGTACCAATTATAAAGCCATGGTTATATGGTCCTTCTGTTGGTTCTTCCTGAAATGCGGGTTTAACTTTGGCAAGATACTGATAAAGTTCATCTGTGATTTCACCTTCATCTAACAACATCATTGGAGCATGCTTTCCTAAATGAGCAAAAGGAGCAGCCGCAATGGCAAGTTCAGGTGTATTAGTTGATGAAAACACAAAACCGTGCCCAGGACTAGTAATTCCCCAACCAAATCCTGTTTCAGCATCTTTATATGAGGCGAATTCAATGGATTGAGCTACTGGATTATCCCCTTCAATTCGGTGAACCGTTCCATACGTTTCTAACTCTTGAGCAATCTCATCAGATATAATATCTTCTGGTCCTACAAGATAGATCGTTACCCCATTCTCTCTTGCATTAAGAGCATCAATTGTTTCTTGTGGAATCCCATCATTATCAACATAAAGTACAGATTCATTCATGTGAGCAATCCAATTTCCAACAGAAATTGTATATTCTTTTGCGTCTTCCTCTGAAGAACCAATTATTACATTTGGATGAACTTCATTAATGGTTTCTGTAAATTTTTCTTCAATGTTCCTAGCAAAATCTGCTACATTTGCACCCTGTACTTGTTCAACATTGTAGGCGTTTAATTTATTTAATTCTGCTTCTGGAAGATCGCCAACCACGAGGACTTGAGTGTCTTCACTATTGCCTTTTGGTTGTAGTCGATTAAGTTCATTTAAGACATCTTCAGAAATTTCTCCGTCCAAATACAACATAGGACCATCATTAGGATGGTGAACCAGTGTTAGAGCGGCTAAGGAATATTGCCATTGATTTAATGGAGCCAATATAACTGTCCCAGGTTGATTTTCCTCATGGGTTGCTGGCCAAACAGTTTGAGATACGTGAATGGATAATTGGATAGGATCATCCTCATTTATTCGAGTAATGTTCTTAGTATTTACGACCTTTAATTCATCAGTTGCTAAATTATTGAGGTTCTCCGGAGCTTTTGCCGCTTCCTGTTCTAAATTCGATCTATCTACGTTAACTGAGTCACCCTGGTGCCCTTCATGATCCATCTCTTCGTCCATATGATCCATTTCTTCGCTTTTTTCGATATCCTGATGCCCTGCATGATCTTCTTCGGCTTGGGTACAAGCGGCAAGGAGCATACTTAAAAGTAAGAAGGAGACAACTAACATCAACTTAGTAGCTTTTGATTTTTTCAATTTATCCATTCCTTTCTAATAAATAACTCCATTTATCTCTCCTGCCTTTATCTTATCCAAATTAACTCTACTCAATCGTTGATTTGAATTTTTTAAGTCTTAAAGTGTTTAACACAACCGAAACAGAACTAAATGCCATTGCTGCTCCGGCTATCATAGGATTCAGCAGAATTCCAAATTGGGGATATAGTAAACCCGCTGCTACTGGAATCAAGACAATGTTATAACCAAATGCCCACCCAAGGTTCTGCCAGATCATCTTCATCGTTGATTTAGATAGTCTGAGGGCCGTTACAACGCTTTTAATATCACCACGCATCAAAGTGATATCTGCGGTTTCCATCGCAACATCCGTCCCCGTTCCAATGGCAATTCCTACATCGGCTTGAGCGAGTGCAGGAGCATCATTGATACCATCACCGACCATAGCCACCATTTTTCCTTCTCCTTGTAGTTTTTTTACTTCTTCTGCCTTATGTTCAGGTAACACCTCAGCAATATAGTTATCGATTCCGGCTTCCATTGCAATCGCTTTGGCCGTTCGTTTATGATCGCCTGTTAACATAATCACTTCAATACCCATCGATTTTAAGGCTTTGATTGCTGGGATGGTTCCTTTTTTCAATGTATCAGCTACTGCTATGATCCCTGCAAATTCCCCGTCAATCCCAACATACATGGGTGTTTTCCCTTGATCAGCTAATGTAATTGCTTTTTCTTCGTATAACCCCAAATCAATATTGTATTTACTCATCAGTTTGATGTTGCCAATTAAGACTTCTTTGTTATTTAATGTGGCAAGTAATCCGTGACCAACAATCGCTTCGAAAGATTCAGGGTCATTTATAGGAAGGTCTTTTTCTTTGGCAGCTTCCACAATGGCTTCACCTAATGGATGCTCTGATGCAGTTTCAACTGATGCAGCTACTTGCAATAGTTCCTGTTCACTTACTATATCAGTTGTAATGATATCTGTTAGTTTTGGCT
Organism: Halalkalibacter hemicellulosilyticusJCM 9152; assembly: GCF_000513115.1. Taxonomy (GTDB): domain Bacteria; phylum Bacillota; class Bacilli; order Bacillales; family Bacillaceae_D; genus Halalkalibacter; species Halalkalibacter hemicellulosilyticus. The sequence goes on along the minus strand of NZ_BAUU01000065.1, from coordinate 5,216 downwards.
TGCCTTCCGTTATGGTACCGGTCTTATCTAAAACAACAGTCTTAATTTTATGGGCACGTTCTAAACTTGTAGCATTTTTAATTAGGATGCCATTTTCAGCTCCTTTTTCTGTACCAACCATGATTGCTGTTGGTGTTGCCAAACCTAACGCGCAAGGACAAGCAATAATAAGAATCGCAATAAAGGTAGTTAATGCGAAAATCAGACTTGGGTCCGGACCGACAAAATACCAAACAATAAATGAGACTACCGCTATTAGTAAGACTGCCGGTACAAAGTAAGCAGAAATTAAATCAACGACACGTTGAATGGGAGCTTTCGAACCTTGAGCTTCATTAACCATTCGAATAATTTGTGCGAGTGCCGTTTCTTTCCCTACTTTTGTTGCACGAAAACGGAAACTTCCAGATTTGTTAATAGTCGCACCGATAACCTCATCTCCAGATACTTTTTCTACTGGGATAGACTCACCGGTTAACATGGATTCATCTATCGTAGATCTACCTTTCGTGACGACTCCATCGACCGGAATACGTTCACCTGGCCTTACAATGATCTCATCATCAATCTTTACTTCATCAACAGAAATTTCGAGTTCATTTCCATCTCTAATCACTCTGGCTGTTTTTGCTTGCAAACTCATTAATTTCTTAATTGCCGTAGAGGTTTGCCCTTTTGCTTTCGCTTCAAAGTAACGTCCTAAGAGGATAAGCGTCGTAATAACGGTTGTGACATCGTAATAAAGTTGGTACGGGAAGCCCATTGCCGTAAGCTGATCCGGAAATAACGTCATCGCACCACTATAAAGCCATGCAGCTGACGTACCCATTGCTACTAATACATTCATATCTGCTGAACCATTTCTTAATACCTTATAGCTATTTTTGTAAAATCTCCAACCAGGTACGAGTTGGATGTAACTTGTTAACACAAGTAAGAATAAAGGATTAGACAAAAATGTCGGTACCCATGCTCCCCAGCCATGCATCATGTGAGGGATGCTACCAACTAACACAACGGTTGTTAAGACGGCTGCTACTGTAAAATCTTTTAAAAGCTTTCTCGTTTCTACCTCTTGCTCATCAGATTCTTCTCTCTGTTCATTTTCATTGATAATTGATGCTTCATATCCTATCTTTTCAATTCGTTTTATAACAGCTTCGGGATCTAATATTCCTTTTTCTCCTTCAACCTGAGCTTGATTAGCAGCCAGGTTCACATTAACAGATTGCACACCTTCTACTTTTGCAATAGCCTTTTCCACACGGGTAACACATGATGCACAGGTCATTCCCTTTACAGAAAATAGAACCTTTCTTTGATCATCGTTATCAATGGGCTTAGCATCATATCCAGCCTTCTCAATAGCCTTTATAATTGCCTCAGACATTTCTATTGTTTCATCCGCTTCAACTTGAGCTTGATTGGCTGCCAGGTTTACATTAACAGATCGAACACCCTCTACTTTTGAGATCATCTTTTCAACGCGATTGACACAAGAGGCACATGTCATTCCTTTTACCGAAAATATCATCTTACTCACCTGATTCCCCTCCTTTACAATTCGAATAATACTGTTATTGTGATCATATTTCCCTTATAGATTACCAAAAGAATGTAAAGAAAATATGTGAGATACATCACAGATTCTTCTTTGTTCTATAAGTATCTTCATTTAGATAAAGCTAATGAAAATAGTGAAGAAGGTCGTACTAAAATCGTGCGACCTCACTTATATGATCCCATGCAACTACTTCATTCTACATCATATCCTTGTTCTTCAATCTCATGAATAATTTGATCTAATGAAATAACACCAGAATCATAATTAAGGTTTACTTTCCCTTCAGACAGCATAACTTTTACTGAGTTGACACCATTTAACTTTCCTATATTGTTTTCTATTGTACTTATGCAATGCCCACATGACATTCCGTTCACTTTTAATGTTTTTTGTTCCATTATTTTAACCTCCTAAAATGAATGATATGATATTTTCTTTTCAAACTAAATTTACCATACCCCCCTACGGTAATCAAGTTAATTACTTCGTTGAAATTGAACACTTATTGAACAGAAGGAGGGATCAAAAAAGTATGCATACTAACTTTAAGAATTTCAGAATATAAAAGGATAAAAAAAGAAGGAATGAAAATAATCATCCCTCCTTTAATATCTTATCTTGGTATATAACGAAACGGATCAACAGCATTTGACTTTGCCGCATTCCATCCACCTTCATGCACTTCAAAATGAAGATGTGCACCAAATGATTGGCCTGTATTCCCCATAAGTCCTATACGTTGACCTTTTGACACACGTTGTCCAGATGAAACTTCACGATTCTCCATATGAGCGTATAAGGTTGTAATTAATCGTCCATCTACCTGGTGAGCAATTAATACCACGTTACCATAGCTTGATGAATAATAAGACTGGACAACTGTTCCTTCTTGAACAGCAACAATAGGAACATCACCAGTCCGTCCATTTTTACCAATATCAATTCCATAATGCATTTGTCCACCAAAAACAGCTCGAGGACCATATGTTGATGTGATCGAGCCTGTTGCCGGTCGCATAAAACCAGAGCTAGTTACTGACGGTGAACTATGGACTTGAGACGTACTTCCATTCGAATTATTGGAATTTGAGTTGTTCGCACTTCCTGAATTACTCCTAGATGTTGTTGCAGCAGCTTCGGCATTCTGACGCTTTTGTTCTTCTTCAGCTTCGCGGCGTAGACGTTCTTCGTGTGCAGCTAATTCATTCTTAAGTGCCTGTTCTTGAGCACGTAAAATTTCGTCTGCTCCTTCGAGTTCACCTAGATCTGTATGTAGCTCGTCCTCTTGTTTTTCGACTAATTTCATTATTTTTTCTTTCTCATCACGCTGCTTCTCAAGCTTTTCCATCAAATTTTCTAATTCTATCAAATGCCCTTCTAATGTTTGCAGCTCTTTTTCTACCTTCTCTTTAGCTTTCTCTAACTCAAGATGATCTTCAATATGGGCATCTAAAATATTACGGTCTTGCTGGGCTATGACTGCTAAGGCACTCAAACGGTCTAAGAAATCACCAAAAGATTTGGCCCCTAAGACTACTTCTAAATAATTAATTGAGCCACCTGACTGATACATAGAGCGAGCTCGATCTTTTAACAATTTGTCACGTTCTGTTATACGTTCTTCAATGATAATTATTTCTGCTTGTAACTTTTCTATATTTTCTCTAACTTGGTTAATCTCTGCACGCTTCTCGCGAATTTTTTGATTCGTTTCTGCGTACTCATGGTCTAATCGTTCAATTTCATTTATGATTTCTTTTTTCTCTCGCTCTAATTGTTCGAGTTCTTTTTGCTTCTCCCCAGCTTCTTTTTTATTTTCTTCACGTTCTTTTTCAATGTTAGATAATTTGCTTTCTATATCACTGTTTGCTAATACTGTCTGGTTTAAAGGATCTACGGTAAGAGATCCTACTAGCAATAGAGTTATCACTATAGCCCTGGCGTTCTTTTTCATACAATATTCTCTCCTTGATAGTCTTTAAGATTTCGTTTAGTTAATATTAAAAAGTTCAAATATTAATCCAAGTTTATTTTCAAGTCAAAACCACTGTTAAGAATTTCATATGAAATTCTTAACAGTAGCTTCATAGATTAAGATTGGAGCATAGCTTAAAGATCAACTAAGTAGTTTCTCTGATTTATAAAACTTATCCATGGTGGATTTTGCTGAATTCTGATAGAATTTCTTTTTTCTTGTCGTATCTTGAATCATTTTACCATTTAGGAAGAGAAATTTTTGAGCATTTATATTACAGTTTCATTTCATATGCTTACTTAATGTTTAAATTAAGTTCATTTCTCTAATTAACTTTGGAAGATGAATTAAGCCTAGTTATTCTTGAATGAGGGAGAAATAAAAGAAAGTTGGGTTAATTTTAATGGGGCCGATAGTTACTTTGCTAGATTAACTATGAGTAGTTGAGTTTAATTCAATATTTTACGAACCATAACTTTTTGTTAATCTAATTGACTCAACTTTCGCAGACCAAATTAGGCAGGTAAGCCCTGATGTAGCTTGGTAAACCTGCAATCCATAGTGATAGTTGATTTTTAAGTAATTGTTGTGTTTGTTTGTTCGTTTTTTTCAAGACATCTTGAAGAAGCTCAATTAATTGCTGTAATGCTACAGCCCAATCGAGTTCATTCACTTCGTCACACAGGTCGTAAAATAAACCACCTAATGTACGTTCATCCGTGTGGCAACGATTTTGCCACGAAAGGGCGATGTATCTAGTAAAAACAATGGTTGTATGACTGATAAGTAAGTCATACGAGCGTCCTTGAAACTCTTTCTGTAAGCGAAGAAGCGATTTTGTTGTCTTAAAGAACACTTCAATATCCCAACGGATACCGTAAATACGCACAATCTCTTGTTCGGAAAGCGTACAATCTGTACTTAGAATGGCAAGCCATTCACTCTTCTTATTACGGTTTTGAACGAACACGACTTTAACCGATACACCGTTTTTCATCGTCGTCGTGATAGAACGAAGAAGCCCTTTCTTTCCTTGAATGGGCGACGCGGATCGGTAGAGTTCTTTCAATGAAACCATTTGACCATCAACTTGATAACGTTGTTTCGCATTTTTGACCATGCCAATGACGTCAAGTTCTTGTTCGACGATCGCCTGAATCAAAGGTTGTTGAGTAAACCACGTGTCCATCAATACGTAAGAGGCTTCGATACCATTGGATAATGCTCGTTCAATCATCGCTGGGATTTGATCAGGTGCTGACTGGAGAGCTTCGCTACGGCGCTTGTAACCAGAACTTCGTTTATCAATTTCTTCGTTGATCCCATTAATCGAAGACGTTTTTGAGCTTAGTAAAGAGAAGTCAACCGGCATGAAAGTATAACCGTCTGACCAGCCTAATGTAAGCATTCGAAATCCTTTATAAAATCGCATTTTCAAGGAAGCATGATCAAAACAACGGGCAAGTAACTCCACATTCTTACTCCGATTTCTATCAAACGTAGAATCATCAATAATGAGCACTTTTGGACGGTCCTTTGACGTAAGCACACTGACCTTTTGAATGGTAGCTGTACTAAAGAGTAAAAGGAATTTCCGCCAAGCAAATTTGGAATGATTTAAAAAACGATAGACGGTATCCTTGCCTGGATAGCGCTCGCTCTTTTTAGAAGTGACAA
>NZ_BAUU01000066.1 GCF_000513115.1 Halalkalibacter hemicellulosilyticusJCM 9152 | reverse complement strand
ATAAGTATGTACCAGGCTACTATCATAGCAGCCTATCACAAGCTCACATTGAGAAATACCGCTCATCATTAGGAAGTCATACATTAGTTTATAGACTAGTTCCTAACGTACGAACAGCAAAAGAAAATCCTTTGAACCCGCAATTAGCTTTTTACTCAGGGAGGAAAGTAGATATGAATATTTAAAATTTTTGTCTTGGTGTTATTTCCGGTGGAGAGGGGAGGAGAGCTGATGCTGAAGGAAACATTAGCTCAATTTCTACCTTTAATCGGATCTGATATTTCTACAACATGTTCCTGGGACTAGCTAATTCGATAACCATCTCAATGTCGCTTCTTTTTATAAGAGGTCTATCCAAATTTTCAATGCTGATACAGCAATCAATACAGCTAATATCACTTGCAAAATCTTTGTATTCATCTTCTTTCCTGTCATTGCACCTAGTGGAGAGGCTGTTAAACTCGCCACAATCATAATAAAAGCAGGAAAATAATCAATTTGCCCAGTTGTCATCTTCCCGACAGTTGCTCCAATGGATGAAATAAAAGTAATAGCTAATGAAGAAGCAATGGTCATGCGCGTTGGAATCTTTAATACAACAAGCATGATTGGCACTAGCAAAAATGCCCCAGCTGCACCAACAATTCCTGCTCCAATTCCGACAATTAATGCAAAGCTTGCAGCTAACCATTTGTTACATGTCACTTGATCCATTGGAACATGATCAATCCCCTTTTTAGGATAAACATCATGATTGCAGCAATTAAAGCTAAAATACCGTAAATTAGATTAATCCCGTCTTCTGAGATCAGTTTTGATCCATAGCCACCCACAAAACTACCAATTAGAATCGCTGATCCCATATAAATGATTAACGTCTTATTTAAGTATCCACCTTTACGATAAGCCCACACTCCACCAATGGTTGCAAAGAACACTTGAATTGCACTAATCCCCGAAACTTCATGAGCACTAAAGGTAGCTAAACCAAATAGAGGTGGAAGATACAGTAACATAGGATATTTTATAATCGATCCACCAACCCCTACCATTCCGGAAATATACGAACCTATGAACCCGATTAAAAAGATACTAATAATAAAAGCTAAATCAATCATACTCTATCTCCTTTTAAAGAAAAGGAGGCTGAGACATAACAAAAGTGGTCACTGAGATTCCGAACATGTAGAGAGCGTAGCAGAAAACATATACATAGACTCCTATTCGTTGAAAAGAAGGTCACTAAAAGCGAGGAGCGGTGAATGCGCTCCACTCTAGATTTGTTCCGCTTCTCATTTATGAAAATACTTTTGTCCCAACCTCTTTCTTTTTTACCCTTTTTTAATCCAGAACTTTAATACACCATCTTCTTCCGTATTTGATCGTATCTCATGCCCACCAGACTTCGCCCAAGCTACTAGGTCTTTTTTTGCTCCTTTATCAGTCGCATGAATTTCTAAGATTTGACCTGACTCAAGTTCATTCATTGCTTTCTTTGTGCGAACGATTGGCATTGGGCATGCTAATCCTTTTGCATCTAATACTTTATCTGAATACATTTATGAAGCCTCCAATTATCAATTTTCATGTTGTTATCTTACTGCACAACGGTTTGGACCAATTTCCATTTCACGTTGTTTTTCTTCATCTGGAGTGATTTTCCCCATATTTGTTTTACGAATTTCTTGATACGCGTTTGGTTGTGGAGGTAGGTTCTCTGTCACCATTGATCTAAACTCATGTTCATCTTCAATATTTAATCCATGATTTTGAGCGAATAGTGTACCTAACTTCTCGGCCACACTTCCATCTTCATTTAACTCTTCAATGATCATAAAGTGAGCCGGTAAAACCATTAACTCTTCTGACAGCTCTCTATAACGCTTATAAAGCGACTCACGTAAATCTCCTACCCAATCTTCAGCGAGCCCTGCTAGGTCAGGTCTTCCAATGGAATCAATGAAAAGAATATCTCCGGATAATAGGTATTTTTCATCGATAACAAATGAAGTCGAACCGATTGTGTGACCAGGTGAATATAAAGCATGGATGTTGATCGTTGAGTTCCCGATTTGTATGTCATTCCCTCCGTCTAGTGCTGCATATTCAAACACAACTTCTCCTGCATCCTTTGAAGGCAACCAGTACGTCGCACCAGTTGCTTCGGCAATTTTTCTTCCACCTGAGATGTGGTCAGCATGCAAGTGTGTATCAAATACATGTGCAATATTCGCTCCGATTTCTCTCGCGAAATTTACAAACACTTCCGCCATACGTGTTGCATCAATAATCGCTGCTTCATCATTTGAAACAACCATATAGGATAGACACCCTTTACCTAGACGAACAAATTGATACAACTCACCACCGCCTTTCAAATCTCCTACTTTAACTGGTTCTAGATATTCACTCCATGCCTTCATACCTCCCTCTAAATAAGCTATATCTAATCCTTCATCAGAAAGCATTTCAGCTACCATCACAGAAGAGCCTTCCTTCGCACAAACAACTAATACTTCTTTATCTGTTGGAATTTTATCCATGATTTCTTCTACACCATCTAATAGTTCAAAATAAGGTATGTTGAAATAATTAATGTTTTCTCCTTCAATTTTCCAATCAGCAAAATCATCTTCATTACGAACATCTAGAATAAATAGCTCTTTCTTTTCGATTACTTTTCTTGCTAATTCCTTTAATTTCATCGCTTTAACAGCCACCCTACATACCCCCAATAGTATATATTTGTATAAAAAAATATTTAATTAAAACCCTTAATGTTACACCTACACCCTTGGCGAATTCTAACATCATACAATATGACAACAATTATTTACTTAAACTATCAGTTGGATAACTCCATTCACTCATTCCAGGTACGACATTTATCACTTTTTTAAATCCTGCTTCTGTTAATGTTTGTGCGGCTAAATCACTACGACTTCCAGTTCGACAAACAACATAAATATCTTTATCAGTGCTTAATTCATTTAAACGATTGTCAAGCTCACCAAGTGGTATGGATTTCGCCTCAGGAATATGATTAAAGGCATATTCAGTTAATTCACGAACATCTAAAACTAGAATATTTTCATTGTTAACCAATTTCGCTTGAAGTTCCTCGTTGTTTACAACATGTGGGTATTTCTTCTCTTCTTCCTCAGTGGCCTTACGAAGATAATGCTTTAACACATCTCCCTCTTCAACAGTTCCTAAATATTGATGTCTCATGCTCTGTGCCCACGCTTTAATATCAGCAGTTGACCCTTTATCTGTTGCTTGAACTTCTAGTACTTTTCCTGGCTGGAGGTCACTCATCGCCTTTTTTGTACGAACAATCGGCATTGGACATGCTAATCCTTTTGCATTTACTTGTTGATCAAATTTAACCATTTCCATTCTAAATTCCCCCTATTATACATAGTTTTAATTAATTTCAAAAAAATTTATTAAATATATTCGTATCAATTTGTTATACACCTTTAACAGGCATGAACTTATGAATTATGAAGAGTGTTACTATAAGGGCAACTTACGTATCCCCATAGGTTAAATAAATAAGTTCACATTTCCTTCTTCTGCATCAGCTAAATACGCAGCTACACCAGCATATTCTAAACCATCAATCAACTCTTCTTTTTGTAGTCCTAATAAATCCATAGTCATCGTACAAGCAACTAACTTTACACCTTGTTCTTGTGCCATTTCTACTAATTCTAGTAGTGGCATTGCATTGTGTTTTTTCATAACATGCTTAATCATTTTTGGTCCCATTCCTGCGAAGTTCATATTAGAAAGGCCCATTTTATCAACTCCTCGTGGCATCATTTTCGCAAACATTCTTTCTAAGAATCCTTTTTTCACTGGTACATGGTGATCCCTTCTAAAAGCATTTAGTCCCCAAAATGTTGAGAAAATTGTTACTTCATGATCATAGGTTGCAGCACCATTTGCAATAATAAAAGCTGCCATTGCTTTATCATAATCACCACTAAATAAGATAATTGTTGTTTTCTTTTTGTCTGTCATATTGTCCACTCCTTCGGTTCAAAAGTAATACTAGTATGGGTATAATTAATAAGTAGCTTAGACTTTTTTACCCAAAACTTCAATACACGATCTTCTTCAGTATCTAAAAGTACTTCATGCATGCCCACAAGGTTTTGCCAAGCCAATCAATCATTTTTAGCTCCTTTATCAGTCGCATGAATCTCTAAAACCTAACCTGATTCCATCTCAATGATTGCTCGCCTCTCTCTAAAACACGCATACCCCTACACGTATTATAAAAAACAAAAAAATTTATCTGTAACATATAATTTCGTTTCTTAAGGTTCATTCAAACCTATGGGGGTATTATAATTAATACACTCACCTCTGTCAATCATCTTTGTATTATCTGCTTTTTACTAATAAGTTCACAGCTTCTTGAATAAAAGCTTCCGTGTCTTCACCTTTTAAAATTTGCTCGCGAACACAGTGCTCTAAGTTAGAACTTACGACTAAACCAATCGCTCGGTCCATTGCATTTCTTGCAGCTGACATCTGGACGACGAGATCCTTACAATCCTTCCCTTCTTCCATCATTCTAAGAATGGCTCTCACTTGTCCTTCTACACGTTTGACTCTGTTTTTCATTTTGTCATTGTACTCCATTGGGTTTCCTCCTTTCTTCAGGTAAACCTAGTTGGTTGTTTATTTTTATATAGATATGGCTCCCATGAAAAAAATCATCGTTTCTTTTTTTAAATAGGCTAATTACTATCTATATCCCCTCATTAAATTCATGAGACTCTCGAACATCTACAAAAAAAACATCTTGATGCTGCTCATTCATTAAATTGATGCTAATATTTTCTTCAATTATCTGCCCTCCTTATTGTTTATACTCACATATTATATACCCTATAAGGTATAAAATCAATCTTTATTAAATCACTTGATGAAAAGGCATGACCTTTCACAAGAGAATTAAATGGCTTCCCTTAAATACTTTTATCTATTAAGTATACCAATATATGGAGGTGTTGCTGATTATGAAAAAGAATGAACTTAGCATACAACTAAGCTTATCAGATACAAAGATTATATGAGAAACTTATTAGAAAAGGACACTAAAGTGTATCAACGGTCCCCCAAGGGAAATAGAAAAACAGCTTTTTCAACTCTTATTGTACAAGGTCAAAATCAAACCTTATCAAATCCGATCCAGATGTGTACATAAATTCGAGCTCGATTTTGATTTCACTGAAGTCAATATGCTGTTTCGCCAAATGGATAAACTAAGTAAAACATTCATTAAAATAGAGATTTTTAACCTTAAAAACTACCCTATATATGCTCTCAAGTTGTGGTTACAGTTCATCCTTTCCCTGTGAAGGCTCACGTTGTTTTTCTACTAAAGATATGCATACAAATTAAATCCTAAGTATAATGCCATTCCCAAGATTATTATTGCTGAAATCTGATTCATCCTTTTTAACAGCATTCGGCTGTTTCCAAGTTGTCCAATCTTCCGACCTAACATGGCCAAAAAGAAAAACCAAATCCAAGAAACGACAATACATGCGATGGCAAAGATCAATTTGTCATGACCTGTGTAAGTGAGAGAACTCGTTCCAATGACACCAATAGTGTCAATAATCGCATGAGGATTAAGTAATGAAACTGACGCAGCAAATGTGATCTGTCTTCTCGCAGAAAAACGATTTTGATTTTCGATATTGTCATTGGTTACTGGATTACTCCTCCACATCACAACCCCCATATAGATTAAAAAGATAAATCCAAATATAAATAGCAAAATGGTTAACCACTCAAAATTTAATACAACCACTGATACTCCTGTTACAGCCATAAAGATAAGTATTGTATCACAAATCCCTGCTGTAATAATAGCGGGACAAGCATATATGAATTTCTTATGTGTTGCCCCTTGGTTGAAAATAAATACATTTTGAACCCCCAAAGGTAAGATTAAGCCAAACGACAAAATGATTCCGTGAATAAGAGCCTGCAATTCTTTCACCCCCGAATGTAATTTCTAGGATACCTAATGTATTTTATTGTGTCTTCAACCAATTGGATGGAAAAGCACCCAACCAATTTGCTAGTATATAAGTAAACAAGAAAGATAGAGGGTTATCTAATGAAAGAAATGAAGTGGAAACCACAAAAAAGTTCTTCAGTGCCTCTACATTTACAAATATATAATTACTTAAAAAGAAAAATAATGCATGGAGAATGGACAGTAGGAACGAAAATCCCCACCCAAAGGGAGCTGGCTAAACAGTTTCAGGTAAATCGAAGTACAGTGGTGTACGCTCTTGATGGTTTGATTGCGGATGGGTTATTAGAAACGAAAGTCGGTAATGGTACATGGGTAATCAATAATACTTGGAGTTTACTAACTTCCACACCTCCTCCTGATTGGAAAAGTTATGTTTCTTCAGGTATATATAAACCAAACCTTACTATTATTCAAGAAATCAATAGGGCTGAAGCACAACCAGAATTTATAAGATTAGGAACTGGTGAATTATCTCCAAATCTATTGCCGAATGATAGCATGAGGGAAATTTTACGGACAGGTAATGAGGCCTTGTCTTTAGGCTATGTCGAACCAAAAGGCCTTTTATCCTTACGTAAAACGGTTAGTGACTATCTAAAGCCTAAAGGAATTGTAGCATCTCCGGAATCCATTTTAATCGTCTCTGGAGGTCTCCAAGCACTCCAGTTAATTTCCATTGGATTGTTAGAAAGAGGATCAACCATCCTTCATGAAACACCTTCGTATTTAAACTCTGTACATGTTTTCCAATCTGCAGGAATGAATTTATTAGGTATACCATTGGAGCAAGAAGGAATTAGAGTTGATGATATTGAACATTTAAAGCGACAACATCATGCTACTTTACTTTACACAATTCCTAATTTCCAAAATCCAACTGGTACATTAATGACTGAAGGGAGACGCTCTAAACTATTAAAGGCCTGCCAAAAATTATCTTTGCCTATTATCGAGGATGACGTTTATGGTGACTTGTGGATTGAAAGTCCTCCCGTCAATCCATTAAAAGCAAAAGATACTCAAGGGAATGTTTTATATATAGGGAGCATATCGAAGACACTAAGTCCCGGGCTACGAATAGGTTGGATTGTTGGCCCTGAACCCGTCATCGATCGTTTAGCAGATATAAAAATGCAAACAGATTATGGTTCAAGCTCTTTATCACAATATACTGTAGAAAAATGGTTGGCTAGTGGCTTATACACTAGTTTCTTAAAGGAAATAAGAGCAGAGTTAAAGTCTAGAAGAGATTTTACCATTCAACTTTTAAACGACTTTTTTTTAGAAATTGCTACTTGGATTATTCCGAAAGGCGGATTTTATATATGGCTTAGGCTCAAATCTAATATCTCAACTAAGAAACTATTTGATTTAGCACTCAGAGAACGCATCCTATTAAATCCAGGAATTATATATGATAAAAGTGATTTAAACCATCTCCGGTTATCTTACTCATTTGCCTCATTAGAGCAATTAAAAGATGGACTAAT
>NZ_BAUU01000067.1 GCF_000513115.1 Halalkalibacter hemicellulosilyticusJCM 9152 | reverse complement strand
CCTGTCCCTTTAATTCTAAATTATCTTTCAACACTGAGGCTAATTCTAGAGCATTTTCACCTTTACCTACGGAATTTAGATATCTAGATGCTATCAGAGCTTTCTTTTTATCATCTTCATTCCAATCGTCACTTACATTTTTTAAAGATTCTATTATTCTATTATTTTCTTTAGAACTTGATAAAGTACTAATTAATTTTGATAAGGGTGCATTATCACTGTATAAATCCATTAATTCAGTTAACTGTTGTTTATTAGCAATCGATTCTGTAAGTAACAACTTTAATGAAGGATTATCAAGTATAAGCTGATACTCAAGTGTTTTTCCATACTTTTCAGGTTGAACAAAAGCTCTTATATTGCAATGTTCTTCGTTTAGATATTGATTTACTGTAGTATTAGTTGAGTAGTCAAATTCATCTAAATTTGCCTTGTATTCGAATGGATAACATGCTTTAAAATTATTTTTTTTCTTATCGCCATTTTCGTTTTTCTTCCTTCGCACTGGGTCTAAATCAGTAATACAAGAAATTTTGCGATCAATGGTACCTTTATTATTACTATTAAATAAATGTAAGAAATGTTCGAAATATCTCCCGCCTACATTTATTACTGCGACATGATGCTTTTCTAAAGGTTTATTTAAGTAGTCTGCAAATACATATAATAATAATTGTTCAGCCATTCCCTCAACAAAAATTATTTTTTCTGCAAACAACATGTTTGATTTAGTAGCATCTAAGAAACGTTGCACGTATTTCTTGCTTTTAATCTTATTTTCACCAAAAACTTTTCCAGGATAACTAACATTTCTTTTATTATTATTTGTATACAGGCAAACAATATCATCAAGATCTGTTGCTGATGAAATATGTGTTGAATGGGTGGTTATGAATATCTGTTTTACCTTTTTATTTTTAAAATTATTTTTTAAGAATCTAATGAATTCATTTTGCATAGTAGGATGTAAATGTGCTTCTGGTTCTTCAATAGCTAATATTGGAAATACTTTCGCATTACTACCTAAGAATTTCCCATCAGAATCAACCTGCATTTTAGCCAGTAATAAAGCCATAAAAATTAAATTGTTATAACCTAATCCATTATAAGTTATAGGTATTGTCATTCCCGTTTCTTGCTTAACTATTAATTGCAATACAGTATAAATTTCACTTTCAGTAAGATTACCTTCAAAATCTGGTATTGACTTATCGTAAGATGCCCCAATCCCATCTGTATAAGATAGAATTTCTTTATTTCCTCTATTTAATCTTTCATGAATAGTTTTGATCAGCTCACGTGAGTTGGCAGAAAATATATCTTTTCTTTCTTGTAGTTTCCTTTTCTGTTCTTCTTCTGTAATACTTTTGTCAGACTTTATATCGTAATCTATAAAAAAGTCTATTACATTTTTTAATAAAGTGTTTTTTCCACTAAACATATCCCGTTCTACATCTCGTATTGCATCTAAAAACTGAAAGTCAAATTTATTTATACTATCATTGTCTACAGGGGATTGATTTTCTGGATTACCTACCCAAGTTTTATTAATGTATAACCTAATAAATTGACTTCTAATTATATTCCATATTTCTTCCGTAGAGTGTGCTTTGCTTACTATATTAATATAGTTCCTTTCTTCGGAGATTGGTAAAAAGAATTCATACTGTATCTTTGCTTCATAAGGCTCTTCTAGTCTGGTTAACCAGTTACTTACTGTGACTAATTCATCTGTCATCAAATTTTCATTTTCTGACTGCGTTATACGAACTGAAATTACTATCTTTGGAGATTCGCTTTTTAAAGATTCTATTGTTAAGGAGTTGTTAAAATCTTCTACCGATAGTTGTTTTCTGACTGAGCTATCAAATATTATAGCCAAAGCGCGCAATAAATTTGATTTACCAGAATTATTGTGACCGATCAATACATTAACACCCTCATGAAATTCGACATTAATATTATCGAAACTCCTAAAGTTCTTAATTTCAATGCCAGAAATATACATTTTATTCCTCCATTCTCTAAAAGTAAACTACTAATTATTTCCTTCTTTCGACCTATTATCGTATAGTATTAGGTAATATTCAATTAGAGTGAGACTAAATCTTTTTATTTTATTATTTAGAACATAGGTGGTGATTTTAATGGACTTCTTGAATTTGAGAAAACTTATCAAAGAAACTGAAGTTGATAAAGTTTTTTAGAAAGTTTGGGTTTAGACTTTAAAACAATAAGTGAAATATAAACATGTAGTACACAAGTGTAATAATTACTAGTCTTTTCATCATGCTATTCAATATGTTATGATTAACAATAGGTAATATTAGCAAGGAGTTAAATCATGTTTAAAACTAAGGGAGATAGACTGGAATCATTGATTCAATACGTTTATCAAGTACTATCAGAGTTTGCTAATAAAGATATTGAAGTCAAGAACAAGCACAATATAGTTGGTAAATCAGGTGTAATACATAATATAGATGTCTATTACCAATTTGAGCTAAATGGTATCACTCACAAAGTAATCTTTGAGTGCAAGAATTGGCATAGTAAAGTCTCAAAAGAAAAAGTATTAGCTTTAAAATCAATTTTAGAAGATATTCCTAATTCAGTGGGTGTAATGGTAGCTCCTAAAGGCTACCAAAGTGGTGCCAATAAGTTTGCTGAACATCACGGAATCGAATTGATTTCTGGAAGTGAAGAGTCTTTACTTGCCGCAGTAATTCAGAAGCGCTTACAGGTGGTGCTACCTGACGAATCAGTCATTGGTGAACCTTTTTATTGCTTAATGGAAAAAGGGGATAGTGGACAGGTAACTGGTACATATATTCGAAATATAGATGCAGATGGTAAGCCGTTTTTGATTTTATATTTTTCTAAAAAAGAAGCAGAAGAGAGTGGAAAAAATTTAAATTCGATTGTAAGAGGTATAGATAAAAAACATCTTACAATACTGTGTGATTATAGCGACAACTTCGGATTAAATTTGGCTATAAAACAATTCATGAGTACTGATGTACTTGGAGTAGATTCTAAACTTATAAGAGACTTTTTTCTTTAATAAAAAAAGACGCTCAACTATGAACGTCTAATTGTAATATATAGAACTTGCTTTTCAAAAAGTTAACAGGTAGTTCTGATTAGGGCAATTGCACTTTTGGCTTTTAAGTAAATCTATATGTTTTGATATTATCCCAATTTATCTGCATAATTGATGGACAAACTAAAAATTATTATTATCAATTAAAAAATAAAAGCAACTAGAACAGAGTGATAAAGTAGATTCTTATCGCTTGCTCTAATTCATTTTCCTTTATTTTTGAAAACTGGAGTACTCCTTTAGAAACAAAAGAAAAACAAGCACCTGTTTAAATTACTTGTTTCTTTTGAAAATAACACTATCTTTTTATTCTATTCAATATTAAAGGGATATCATCAAAACTCTCTACCCAAATAATGTTAATACCTAATTCTTTAAAGAATGATTCCTGCAATTCTTCGTTTACATGATTGAATGTCATAATATCATCACCAACATTGTTATCGCTTGTTATGGTGAAACGCTTCAATATTGCATAGTGATTGGGGTTTTCCTCGACATTCTTTTGAGATGCAATATCTAATAATCTTCGCAGATTTGGGTCAGTCATGGATAGCCCAATAAATAGACAAACATCATTGGTTAAATAGTTTAATTGAGTCATATTCGCCCAATTATATGGCTCTAATAAAAGTTTATGATATCCTTCTTCTGAAAAAACCAAAAGAGATTTTGATAAATCTTCATATTCTTCTTTGTTTTGGGGTAAAAATCCATGTACATGATAAATCCCCAATTCATCTGAATTTATTTTAACTCCATCACTATAGACGGAATGATACTTAACCCTCAATCTGTCTAAATTTTTTTCAATCAAGTCATCAAAGTTATAATTTATAATGGCTTTAATACCAGTCATTCCTCTATTGGGAACACATAATTGTCCTAATTCTTCAAGTAGATGTGACGTATCAACAGCATCCTTATATAATATATCTCTCACAAGGTCTGTAAATTCTTCTTCAAAGCCTTGTCTTAGGAAGCGTGTTTGTAAAAGAGGGGAATAGCCATTTTGATTTTGAATTGAATTAACAATTGATTTTTTATCCGAATTTGTTAATTTAATACCTTTTTTATTCATTTCTTGATTAATAAGTGCAACAAAAAGTTCTGAAATTAAAGCATCCCAAGTTGCTATTCCGGCTTTGCGTGAAGCTCCAGCACCCAGGAACAATACTAAATTATCGTTATGGTATTCTCTGCTTAATTGTTCAATATACAATTGTTTTTCTCTCTCATCGGATTGGGAATCCCTTTTAATGCCTTGAGATATAGTATCTTTAATAAGAAATTTATTCAAATTATCGTAAGTGAGTCAATTTCATAAAGCCTATCTCATGAATCACGCAAGAATCCAATTTTCATTTTATTGATTTTTGAAAATGAATTTAAGCTGCCTGGGTCATCTCCTTTTCGGAGAGTAATTTTGCTATGCGATCACATGCGAGTTTTGCTCCGTTATAAACTAATTGCGTCAAATCAAAATGTACTTTTGCTCGTTTTCCTGTACGGTAACGAACATTATTTAATTGGAAGAATTCTTTGAGATAAGCGATGACGCGTTCGACTGCACTTCTTTGCTTGTAAAGATTTTTCCAAGCTTTTGAACCACGGGCTGGCGCTGTATAGCGACGTAGATCCGTCGTGATTTTCACTTTATAGACTTTCTGACAGAGCGTATCTTCTGCTAGCGGACAGTCTTTACACTCTTTTGGACGTGTATACTTTAGTGTCTCATAAGTTGGGTCATAACTATCATACCGATATGAATGCTCACGAACACAAGTAGGGGCAAAATACTTGTCATAGCCTACTGGTTCTGATTCATTCTTCTTGTTATACGCAATAATGGACTGGGCACCGATCCGATAGATTTGTTCATAAATAGCAGGATAATCGTACCCTGCATCCAGTGTACAATGAGAGATCAGAAGGATAGAAAGACGCTCGCGAATGCCTTTTAATAAAGGGATTGCCGCTTTTCCATCATTCAGATTACCAGATGAGAATAGCGACTGCAGAATATACTGACTCTTGGTTCCGACGGCTAGGTGTCCTTTATATCCGTACCAATAAGCATTCTTTCCTTCACTATTTTTCTTAATGCCCCATTTAGGGTCAGTTGGAACGGTTGAACGTAATACATTTAGAGGTACATCAAGTTGTGCTTCAATGGGTTTCTCAAAAACCGACAGAGTTGCTTCGCGTTCAGCTTGTTCTTGAAGCCATTTTTCTTGTTCTTCTTTTGATTTACGTCCACGCTTTTTGGGTTCCGGTTTCGCTTTTTTTTCTTTCGCTGGCGCTTGATCACGAGCTTCAATATGAGTCGCATCGATGGCAATGGTGTCGTCCATGACAAATCCTTCGATGATGGCTTGAAGAATCTGCGTTTCTTGAACACGTTCTAAAACATCTGATTCTTCTAATTTTGTGAGCATTCTTGAATAAGATGCTTCAGATGGAATCGCATCAGAAAAAAGGAATCCACAATCTAAACGGAACATGTAGTCATTCTTTAAACGTTTAATAAGATCTTTAATCGTAGGAATTCGTTCAAGAATTCTAGCTGTAAGTGAGTAAATCATCGCTGCGTAGTTCAGCTGCACAGGCGCACCATAAAGGGCTTTTTTCGATACAACAGCTAGAATCGGATCAATCTCAATTGTCGAAAACACCGCTTCAAAACGGTGGGTAGGTTCTAAATCATATAAATCTTGCAGGTCAAATAGGCTTCCTTGTCGTATAATAGTCATAAGGGAGTCTTCCTCCAGTCGTTAGTTTTGTGTGGTAACTTACTAATTCGACTTTTGGGGAGGTACTCCTTTTTTCGTGTCTTGAAAGCCTTACGAGACTAAGGGTTCAAATTATGAAATTCATTCAAGTAGATAAAAATAAATCTATATTACTTTCACAAACTTCTATTAATTTATCAATTGTCCAAATATCCACTTTAAAGGTTGTGCTACTATTTCTGACAAGGCTTTCATCTAAAATATCGGGCGATTCTCCAACTAAAATAATAATAAGATTTTCCATTCGTTTTTCCTGTGTAGCAAATCTTCCCACAGTATCATTTATTAATCTTCTGTACTGCCTTTTATGCCTAAATATTTTCACTTCTAAAACAGTGCTTCCAGTGTATTCATCAAATCCATCAGGAGCATAAATATCGTATTCTAAAAATTTGCTTGAACTCTGGATACGATAATTTGAGTACACCTCTTTTTCTTGTTTTGAAATATAATCGTACAACACAGTAGTTACTAATTTCTCAATCGCAATATAAGAGTGTCTCAAGGAATTAGATTCTGTATTTACAATGTCTAAAATCATTTTTTTAATAGTCATAGGTTTTATTCGATCCATTCAGAAGTTGTATCTAATTTAAAGTATATCATGATTCAAATAGTTGAATACAGATGTATAGTTATAAGTATTTAGTATCATTTGTCTTGAATTTTTCTACTTGATTAAGTTTATTATTTTTGGAAGAAATAGTCTCTGCTTTATTATACAGTCAACACCCATATAGGTGGCAGTAGCCACTGTCTTCATCTAGCATAAGATTACTTACATGAACTGTTGTTGAAGAATAAAAAAGTAACGATAAGTGTAGTGTCACGAAGATTATCAGTGCCCCTTTTGATAGTATTTTATTTTTCTTTTCATAGTAATACCTTTCTTTTATGTTTCTAAAATAATGATATGATTAAACTAGTAAAATATAATGAAAGGATAAACAACATGTTTCCTAAAAGAAATCTATCTTCACAAAAAGGTGTTGAAGGACAAGCCTTTTTTCAATTTTTTGTAGTAAATAAATTAAAATGCATTTATCACCCGGTTAGTCAAGAAAACGATTCTGGTATTGATGGATATATTGAGTTAGTTGTTGAAGGTAATACAACTGGAAAACTTATTGGTATTCAAATCAAACATGGAAATTCATATTTCAGGGCAAAAACAAAGTCAGGTTATAAATACACTGGTGAAAACAAACATTTAAATTACTACCTGAATCAGCAAATTCCCATTTTCATTGTAATCATTGATGACGATTTTGAAAAACAATTATGGGTAGAATTTGATAT
>NZ_BAUU01000068.1 GCF_000513115.1 Halalkalibacter hemicellulosilyticusJCM 9152 | reverse complement strand
AAATCTTCTAAGTAAGTAATTATTAGTTCTTTTTCAGTTTGCTTAAAGTCATTTAAATCACATGATAAAAAAGAAATATATTCTTCTATTTGATATTCATAATATTCACTGGTTAATTTTCTATCTTTAGCTTGCTGATAAAGGTGCTTTAATTGATTTAACTCGGTATCACTTTTATCATATTTTACCGGTGTTTTTTGCAACTTTTTCTTTTCTTGTAAATATATATTATCAATTTCATCCATTAGTTGAAATAGAGTATTATACCTTAACTTTACGAATTTAATAAGGGAATCAATTCTTACCTTTTTTCCGCCACCATATTTCTTCTCAGCTCTCCTATTGTTAGAATACAGTTGAACAGAAAATTCCCCATCATTAAACGTACCGGACCAACTACTAAAAAACCGGACTTCTTTATTAAAGCCATCTAATTTTACTTTATTTCCGTTCACTGCATGTACACCAAACCATGATCTTAGCTCTTTGACATATTTCTCATCAGTATATTCTCTGTCAAATACTGTTGCTTGAAAAATACTTTTATCTTTAAGATAGGGCTGTTTTATTTTAGTGGCTTCTCCGATTGACAACCATAAATGATTCACTGATTCAACAATCATGTCAATTGTAACTAAAAAGTGCGTAAACTCAAGAGAGGATAAATTCATGCTTTTCTTCTCTTGAGGTATTGTTATACCTTCTACTGCAACAGTCAACCAATCCATACATGAACATATTTTACTCCAGACATCCTTACCCTCAACACCATTTCTTTCTTTATAATCGGCAAAGTATATTCTTACAAAATTATTATGATCATGAACCTTTTTTCTGAAATTATGGATTAAATTTGGATCCAACTCAGATATCAAATGCCTCTTCCTTTCTAAATAACTTTGAAATGCTAAGAAAAATGTCAGTCATTTAGAAAAGTTTATTCACGCAACCTTTACTATAAATGACTGACATCCGTTGTTCTAAATTATATTCATTTTTAATTCTTTTGCTTTCTGTAGTGCCTAAAGATCGCACAATCAAGAGAATAGTTTACGAATTTGACGAAGAATTATTTGAGGAGATTAGTCATGAACTTATTTAACAACTTGTGTGACATTACATTGATAATTCTTTGTCTGGAACAAAAATTAGCAGTCTATTTTCAAACGAATAGACTGCTAATTTTAACCTTTGATCTGCTAGAATCAAAATAAGGATGAGTGCCAACTGTACAAAGTATATTACATTTTCTTTGTACAGAGGAAATCCCGGCAGAATCTTTATCATGTTGACCGAAAATGCTCACAACATTCTCGGTTTTTATTTTATGCTTATTTTCTAATATTATTATACATCTCATTGAGATTAGGTTCAATCACTGTTTTTGGCGATAGGACTAATTTTTATACTAAAATATAATAATATTTCATTTACTGAGTATAGCCAATAATTGAGAAAGACAACAATGTCCCTTTTCCTCTTTTGATATTTTCGTAGTACTAGGACAGAGGGACAGGTTCATTGTCCGAGTCTTCTTGTCATCAACAGGACGATGTACCTGTCCCTTTGTCCCTCGAATTGATTAATAAAGATTCATGTCGCTATTGGGGAGAAACCTAAAGATCGTACTATAAAGAATGTTATTCAAATTTAATCACGAGGATATATTTATGGAGTAGGAGAAAGGAAACCATACTTTCTCCTTTTTTGCCCTTTCAATATAGAAGTATTTGCAAATTAAGGAAATGATGATATGCTCCTTAAAAATCCTCAAAAGGTATGGGTTATTCTTTTTAATAGATTATTAATAGCACTATATATTGTAGGAACAAATATTCTGTGTTACTATATTTAGTTTAGCGGTTGGTAATATCAAGCATTTGATAAACAATACGAAAGGGGATTTATAATGCCTGAAACAATATATAAAAAAGGTGTTTTAGAAGAAATGATTGATCAACTAGATTTACCTGAGTATGTTGTTGAAAAAACCATTCAAAGATATAAATCGTTGGGAGAATGGTTTAATAGAGAAGATAGTTCTTTCAAAGATGTAGATATAAACATATTTCCTCAAGGCTCTTTTGCATTAGGAACTACTATAAAACCTATTAACGAACAAGAAGAATATGATTTAGACATGGGTTGTAAAATCAACATCCCTAATTTTAAGTCTTTGTTTACACAGGAACAATTAAAAGAAATGGTCGGTAATGAACTAGAAAGTTATCGTGTAGCAAAAGGAATCAAGCAGGAACTAGAAGAGAAGCACCGCTGTTGGAGATTGGAGTATATGGACGAGATTAAATTTCATTTAGATATAGTTCCATGTATACCATTAAATATTGATAAGCAATCGGTTTACAAAAAACAATTAGAAGATGCTTTTAATTATGAAGAATTCTTAAACAAATCTGTGGTTGACGCAGCTATAAACATAACTGATGATCGACTTGATAATTATTCCATCATCTCGCAAGACTGGAATATTAGTAATCCAGAAGGATATATGAAATGGTTTGAGAGTCGCATGACAATAGGCGACATCGGACTATATAATCGTTCTTCAATAACGCCTGTTCCAATTTATAGCAGAAAAGCCATTCTTCAAAGATGTATTCAATTGTTAAAAAGACATCGCGATAATATGTTTGAAGAAAATGATAGTAAACCGATTTCTATTATTATAACAACTTTGGCAGCTAGAGCTTATAATGGGGAATTGAATTTAGAAGAAGCATTAATAAATCTATTGAAAAATATGCCAACATATATTAATCCTAGTACTCCCAGAGTTCCTAATCCTGTAAATCCCAATGAAGATTTTACAGACAGATGGGATACGTTGGAAGGGAAAAGATTAGATTTAGAAGGGAATTTCAAAAACTGGTTATTACAAGCCAAAGTTGATATTAACAACTTATTAAAAACGGAAAGTTATGAAACAGCTAGTTTAATCTTAAATAATAAATTCTCTTTGAAGATAAATAACAGCTTTTTAAATAAGACATACAATCTTAAAAGTGACAAGCAGGGAAATGTCACAAGCTTACCAATTAATCCACCAAAGCCTTGGGGTGATGCATATTAATATTAAAGAATTAGAAAGATTTTTAGAAAGTAACCCCCAAATGTCTTTAGCACCTTCAAATAACAAAGAGTATATTGTTAAAGGGACCTTAGCTTTCGATATAAAGAATGACTCCTACGGAAATATAAAGAACGAGTTTTCAATAAGAATTGTGATTCCTAAAAGTTACCCTAAAGAGATTCCAACAGTCTACGAAATTGGAGAAAGATTTCCCAAAACGTTAGACTATCATGTTTATCCCGATTCATCTCTATGTTTAGGTTCGCCAATGAGCTTGAAGAAGCGTATTAAGGACAACCCTACTTTAGATGGCTTTATTCATTCGTGTGTGGTTCCATACTTCTATGCAATTTCACTTAGACTTCAAGGTGAGGAAAACTTTGTATTTGGCGAGTTATACCACGGTATAGACGGTATTATTCAGGATTACCTTGAAGTTTTTGAACTTAAATATATTGATCAGGTCATTAACTTACTAGATATATTAAGTCAAAAACCAAATAGAGGTAATAAGAAGAAGTGTCCGTGTGGTTGTAAACGCATAGTAACAAAATGTTCTTTGCATAAAAAAATAGTTGAATATAGAGATGTTATGACTCGGAAGGAATTTTCTATAGATAAAGATATTATTTCTCTTTATTACGATAAGTGGAAAGAAAATCAAATGCAGAAACGTATGCGAAAATTAATACCTTATGCATAATGACAAAATAATATTAAGGGGATATGGGTAGTGAATAAGGTCCTATTTCAATGTTTATTAATCTTGTTACCAGCAATAGTAAGTATCTTTTACCCACTTCAAGATCTGGCTTATGGTATTCTCTCCTTGTTCGGTATAGACGCAACAAACTTTCATGAAGTAATAAAAAATTTCTTTAATAATGAACGAGTAATTTCTATTATTGCTGGGGTTGTTTCATCTATAGTTATTTATATTTGGAGAACAAAGACTAATAAAAATAAAATATTTAACACTGGAAATAAGTATAACGATTATCCGATATGGGTTTATTGGATGGCCAGCAAAATACTCGGCTATGGGAAGGTTAGCTTAGTAAGAGTACCGATGTATCTACAGTATAAATTACTTTTGAAAGATATTTTTCCCGAAGTAATTGTTGATAGTGATGTAGAAGAAAAAGCTCAATCAATTAATGTCACCGAAAGGAATATGGATTATCCATCAAATGAGTTGAATTTGATACTGGTTGATACCTATGAAATTACTGATAGCCAAATTCCAACAAACAAGGCTCATCTTCCTACTATTTTTATTAAAAGTGGTAATGAGATTGATAGTAATCGCTCTCTAAATCCTGAATATATAAAAGAGATAAGAAGAAGAACCAATGTCTATCACAAGATTTATAAGAAATTAAATGTATTTTGCACCACGAATACTAATCATAATCAATTAATCATAAATAAGTGTTTTAAAAATGGCAGTAGAACAGGGTTTGAAAACATCGTTGTGTATCAAGCCTCCAGAAGTAATTATATGTTCAATAGGGGATATAAAGTGTTGTAATATTAGAAAGGCCCTTGAGTAAGCAGAAAAAGTTAAATGTGATCTTGAGGTAAATACAGAAAACCTAACATTGCACAGATGTTAGGTTTTAAAACTCTTTATTTGTATTATTTATAGATGAACGGTTTTCATATATACTTTCGCTTTTTAGAATATCGGAGATGTTTTCGATCTCATTAACTAACAACTGTAATAACTTTGGTATTCTAATTTGGACTCTTTCAAAATATCCATCTAAACCGATAAATCGCTCAGTTATTTCCTGAAAATCTTCATGAGCTTTCCGCTGTCCTTCTTCAAAAGCATAATTTAAATCATCGGGATCTCCTGAATAATATTCATGCATCTTTTGTGCATAATTAATTTGCAATTCTTGAAAGTCAAAACTGGCTAATTCCTCTAACCAACCTTCTAATTTTTGAACTTGGTTATTTAGTAAGATTAGTAATTTGTTTATTCTGTCAACTATACCTGTATCTATATATGGATCAAATTCTTCAAGGATCATAACTTGTATTAAGTCTTTAGCCTCATTTATCATTTCTGTAAATCTATTTAATTTCTCAAAAGATATGGATGCGTTAGTTAAATCGAGAACCTTTTCCTCATGTGCATATCTAACTTCGGCATATGTAAAAATGCCCATATCTAAATGATCAAAGAAATCGTTACAGTCAATTAACCAATCTGCTACATATTCCATATAAACAGTATAAAAAGAAGTTGTATATCGAATAGAACGAGTTATAATTTCTGGTATTAATTGTTTTTTTATAGATTTTATATCTTCGTAATCGGTAAGTATAATTCCTGCTTCCACATTATTTTTACTTTCATCAGAGAAGTTACCTGAACCAATATATGCTATATTTTCAGTCATAATAATTTTAGAATGATTTTCATAACAGAAATAAACCGTTAAATCACAATTATAGTTATCACGATCTAATTGATTAAAATAGTCTTTAATATTTTCTAAAGCTCGATCAGCTGGTGTCTTCATTTGATTACTTCTAAAATACTTTTCATGTCTTTGCGGTAAATTCGTTATAAATGTCACCGAAACACTTTCATCTAACATTTTCAATTCGTTTAGTAAACGTGTATCAGTTTTAGAAATACTAAAAGTAACAATAATGATTTCCTTTGCAGAGGGGAAATCATCGATTACCTCTTGATACCCATAATCATGATGACTTAAAGTAATAACACCATTGGTTATGTTAGTCTTTTTAAGCATTTTCCTATCATCCCTTCAAACTATGTCTACAAGATTTTACCTCCTATGCCACCTTTTTTACCATTATGCAAC
>NZ_BAUU01000069.1 GCF_000513115.1 Halalkalibacter hemicellulosilyticusJCM 9152 | reverse complement strand
AAAGGACTTTTTCAGTGCTCTCGCCATTCTACACTCTCTTTTCTTCGGGCCATTCAACACCTTTTTTGAACAACCTCTTTTAAAAAAGCCTCGTGAAACGCCAGCGATTTTTCCGCTGAAAAAGCTCGACTAAAATCCTCAATTCCTACATAACCACGATACCCCACCTCATCTAAATCAAGCAAAACCTGTTCCCAACAAACGACTCCATGATCCACACGCTCCCACTCAACGTTCCACTTCATACTCTCATCTTCTCGCTGCCACTTCGCATTCTTCACATGAACATGAGCTAAGTACGGACCTAGAAGCTGTAAAGCCATTCTATAATTCTCATAGCCTTCATGAATTAAATTACCAGGATCATACAATATCCCAATATAATCTGGATTACACCCATCAACTAATCGCAATGCCATTGATGCACTTGGAGCAATCGTTCCATGATGAGTTTCAATTAATCCTTTTATTTCATATTGCTCACAAAGCCGTTCTACTTGAAGAATATAGTTACGAGCCTCTCTACATAAATCACTATAATGTTGACTACCATCATAAGCCGGCACACCTAAACGGATCATTTGAGCTCCTAACTTCTTTGCAACTTTTAATACCTTTTCTGTTTCTTGAAGATCGCCACACGTTAAGTAAGCGTTTATGCTTAACGTAGACACTTCAAGCTTCGTTGCTTTTTCATGTAAATCAGCTAAATATTGGTCTGACATTTCTGGTGTAATCGTACAAAGGTTATTTCCCCAAAAACTTGGTTCTTCTACTCCTAACTCTGGCTCCATTCTTTTATAGCGCCATTCCACCGCCGAATAACCATACTCGTATAATTTTTCTAGCAATTCCTCAGGTGTCCATTCCGGTGTCATCACCGAAAATACAGAATACTTGAACATAACAGTTCCTCACTCCCTCTGCCTCTATAACATGCTCTTTCTATATTGTTCAGGTGTTACTCCTGTCAAATGCTTAAATACTTTGCTGAAATGAGACGGATACTTAAATCCTAATTGATAAGCGAGCTCTGTGACACTTATATTTTTCTCAAGCATTAATTGAATTTTTGCTTGGTTCACCCTTCTCTGCTTCACATAATTAAATATCGTAATGCCTGTAACTTCTTTAAATAAATTGGCTAAATAATATTTACTGACATGGAGTTCTTCTTCAATTTGCTCTAATTCAAGGTGCTCCATATAATGCTCTTCTACAAATGAAATGACGCGCTGTACATGATTCTCCTTCTGGCTATTAATCAAAGGTGCCTTCCTTAAATATTGTTTACACAATGGATACAATAGCGCTAGTAACTCTAATACGTGCACATCAACTTGAAATTGAGATAATGAATCAGATCGAGATGAAAATTGATTGATTTTCTGAAGCTGCTCCTCCACCTCCGCTCTCTCGCTCTTCTTCAAATGAAAACGAATAGATGGCAATGAGGTAAATGGCTCAAGTAAACCTGGCATATTCATAGAACTAAGAATCTGTTCAATATAGTGACGATCAAAATGAATAGTCGTACGAATATAGTCCGCACTCTCAAATAGCTTTGGACGATGAAGAGTCATGCCATTCATTAATATGACATCGCCAGGCTTAAGAACGTAAATACGATCACCAATTAAATAATTACATCGCCCACCGTGAAAATAGAAAATTTCATATTGCGGATGTGAATGGAAAGGAATATCTACTTTATTATTTTGACAATAACCAATGCTAATTTGTTTGTTCATTCCGTAGTAGCCTCCTTTCTCATTCATATGCCTACTCAACCTTAATCGCTTTTTGTTGAGCAATTAAACATAGCTCCGCAGCTTTAAAGGCATGTTCTTGTGTCATAGCATGTTCCGTACGGTTAAGACAATCCTCTATCAATTCACCAAAGAAAGGAAAACCCACCTTCCCTTTCAGTGACAAGTACCTTTCTCCTTGATCATTCACTAAAAAGAGGTGATCTGTCTCATGACTTCGAGCAATATCTGTATATTTACGTAGTTCTATATATCCTTTAGTGCCCAGAATAAACGTACGTCCATCCCCCCAAGTCCCTAATCCATCAGGGGTATGCCAATCGACTCTAAAGTAGTTGGTTGCTCCATTATCGCCTACTAATGTAGCATCACCATAATCCTCTAGCTCAGGGTAGTCTTTCGCATGATAATTAGCAACTTTACTATGCAATACATTTGCATCTTTACAGTTAGCATAATATAAATACTGTTCAATTTGATGGCTACCTATATCACAGAGAATGCCACCATAATCATTCTTTTTAAAAAACCACTCCGGCCTCGACGAGGCTGATAAGCGATGCGGACCGAAGCCTGTCACTTGAATAACTCTGCCAATTTCTCCGGCTTGGATCAATTGTCCCGCATACACTGCACTTTCAACATGAAGTCGCTCACTATAATAAACCATATACTTCCGCCCTGTTCGCTCGACAACCTCTCTAGCATGCGCTAATTGCTCTAACGTTGTAAAAGGAGCCTTATCTGTAAAATAATCCTTTCCATGTTCCATCGCTCGAACACCTAATGCACAACGTAATGACGGTATCGCTGCTCCTGCTATGAGTTGTACATCAGTATCATTCAGCACCTCTTCTTCTGATGAAGCAACTCGAACGTTAGGAAACGCTTTCAAAAATGCTTTTACTTTTTGTTCATCTTGATCATAGACCCACTTCAATGTAGCTCCTGCTTCTACTAGTCCATTACACATCCCATAAATATGACCGTGATCTAAGCTAACCGCAGCAAAAATAAATTCATTCTCGTCTACGACAGGAGCCCTTTGTCCTTTTGGTGCATAGTTCATTCCTTCTTGTCTGTCCATGACTCTCCCTCTTTCTTAATGAGAACCTTTCACATTTAGTACGTTCATCGTCTCGTTCTTTTTAACTGTCGATTGCTTGATGCGATCTTGTAAATGCTGATAGTAGCCCTCTTCATCAAGTGGAAATGATACCCAATCATCAATCCATGTTGACAGCTGCATCGCATTGGACATCGTTAAACCTTTAATACCTTCTACTCCCGGTGCAATTAAGTCCTTTCCTGTTAAAATCGCATCAACAAAGTTTTGCGTAATACCTTTGTGACCTAGCTCAGTGCCTTCTACAGGAATCGTACATTCCCAGCATTCAGGGCTACCAAAACCACCCTTATATTGCTGATTGAATTCGCTCTCAGCAATACGCAGACGCCAAAACAATAATCGTTCATCCTCGACAACTATTTTCCCACGATCTCCCGCAATTTCAAGTCGATTAGTCCCTGGAGCCTCCCCTGTTGTCGTCACAAAAACACCTGTTGCTCCATTTTCGTGTTCGATATAAGCCGTTACCTCATCCTCTACTTCGATCGCACGGTTTTTTCCAAATTGACAGAATGCACGGATCTTGGTTGGCACAAGGTCCGTCATCCATTGCCACAAGTCAAGTTGATGAGGACATTGGTTAATCAAAACACCTCCACCCTCGCCTTTCCATGTCGCCCTCCAGCTACTCGAGTCATAGTAGCTTTGCGAACGATACCAGTTTGTTATGATCCAGTTCATTCGTTTAATTTCACCTAATTCCCCTGACTGGATCATATCTCGAACCTTCATATAAAGTGGATTCGTTCGTTGGTTATACATCATAGAAAATATGAGATCCTTTGATTGACTTAACTCATTCATCTCTCTCACTTGCTTCGTATACACACCCGCAGGTTTCTCACAAAGCACGTGTTTATCGTGCTCAAATGCTTTATTCGCTAAGCGAGGATGATCATAATGAGGAGTAGCTATTAAAATCGCATCAATATCATCACTTGAAAAGAAGGCATCCTCATCAGCAAAAATTTCTACTCCCTTTAAATACTGCCTCGCCCATTTTCGTTGTGCCTCACTCACATCAAAAACAGCCCGTAGCTCAGCACCATTTATTTCACCTTGATGTAGATACATGGCATGAGCAGAACCCATTGACCCGACTCCAATTAACCCAATCCGCACATTATCCATCAGAAACACTTCCTTTCATTTACTACTATAATCGTAATAAATAAAATCTCTGTCTGCTTCAATCAAGTTATCTAATTTCATTATCTATTTATACATAATTGCTGTCTTTTTGTTTAAATGAAGCATTTTCATAAGTTTATACCTACAAAATCATTACAATGAGAAATAAAACAGGTAAGACAACGATTAATAGAATCGTATTAATAAACCAGCTCGAATTGGCTAAATCTTGGTCTAAGTTAAAGAGCTGTGGCGGTACTAACGACGTAAAACCAGGTGGCATAGCCGATAAAATTAATATCGTCTTAAATGCGATTCCTTCATAATACTCCTTTAATCCGAATAAAAAGGCACAGAACATGACCGTAATCGGTACAATGACATATTTAATACTCGCTATCGAGAGGCTCTCTTTTAAAAACCCCTTAACCTTTGTCACCCTCAAATTAAATCCTGTTGGTACGACTAGTAATATCGTAAAAATGGGAACTAACATACTATTTAAATGTGAATAGAACTCGGGCCGATCAATAGGTGAAGTATTTAAAGCTCCGCCAACACCAATGGCAACAATCGTCACAATAAAAAAAGGATTTTTCATCATTTTACTTAAAACAGACGGCGACTTTGTTCCTTTATGACGATCACCAAAAGACTGAGCTACTGGAAAGCCAACTGCATAATAAATCAAATCCTCAAACAAACGAAACATCGCCACAAAAACAAGGCTCGCTTCTCCTAAAAATACAAAGCAAAACAATGCACCAAAGCTACCTAAATTCGTAAAAGTGCCCGAAGCAAACATCGCTCCTTGCTTTTTTCTCGATAGTTTCATAAGTTTAGCAGCATATAGCGCTAATACACCACCAATCCCAAGTGACAAAGCACCGAGTATAGGGATGTACATTAAGCGAATATCATCCATCTCAACGAACCAAAAGGCTCCTAATATAATTAACGGATTCACAACCAACAATGCCGACATCGTACACATTTTTAATATCCGGTGCATCTTGGCTGCCGATTCAATCTTTCCTTTATCAAGTAAAACTCTTAATCCTCTTCCAAATAACAGGCCGATAATAATAATGGATAGTGCAAATAAAAAATTCCCAATCATGAAATGTCTCCCTCATTGCCGACAACATTTTTACTCATTTGTTTATAACGTATCATGGTTTATTGGAAAAAGATATAGTTTGGTTTTACGCAGAATTTTTATTTATGAGAGCTCTTCTGCGCCTCGTGCTTGACCATTTGTACACATAAAAAAGCACAATCCTACTGGATTGTACTTTACCGCCCGGCAACGTCCTGGGCTCTTGCTTCCTCTTCTACGGGGACGTTTTACTTGATGACAACTCCTCGATGGCTTTCTTGGTGCTTTACAAAGAGGAACCATTCGTCTCACAGGGAGACACGTTGCTTTTCTTGATGCTTCTTCACGATGAATTCATCGGCTTTTTCGCAGATGACGCTGTTCCTCCCGGCACAGAGCTCTTCTCCGCCTCGTGCTGAACCATTTGTGCACATTAAAAAAGCACAATCCTACTGGATTGTACTTTACCGCCCGGCAACGTCCTACTCTCACAGGGGGAAGCCCCCAACTACCATCGGCGCAGAAGAA
>NZ_BAUU01000070.1 GCF_000513115.1 Halalkalibacter hemicellulosilyticusJCM 9152 | reverse complement strand
CCTATGTTGAGGAGCAGTTTGGGTATGGGAAGCATCTAGGTAGGATAAAGGAATTTATTTTTTAATATAATTTTGAGATCATCACACATTGTACGATGATCTCAAAAAAAGTTATGCTAAGTATCATATTGTAATTAAATTAAACCGCATATTTCTAATGAGAGGTATGAACGAACGGCCTAAAGAAAATATTTCTAAAATCTATGTTTTATAATCTTCTTGGGAGAAATAGGCGGTTTAAAGGAAGGTGTATATTTAATTGAGTATACAAAGAAAGCAAATCAATGTTTTGCCTAGGATAGTCGAAGCTGAAGCTAAAATTAACCTCTTAAAAAAAGAAATTAGAAAAGAAAGAAAAAAAATAAAACAAATAAGAAGAAGCCGAATTTGGAGATATAGCCTGCTATTTAGGAAAATGTTGTACTTTTTTGCTGAATTAAAAAGATTATTGGAATTATTAAAAAGGCGCCATGAGTATTTGCAATTTGAGGATAGGTATAATGATTTGCAAATGAAATATAAGGAATCGCTAGGCGAAACTAAAGAAGTAAGAGAACAGTTGAGAAAAATAACGAATTCCACAGGTGGAGCAGAATTAAACTTAAAGAAAAATGATTTGAAGATAATTTCAAAAAAAGCAAAAGAAAATGGCCAAATTACAGAGTATTTAAATGATCTTATTGAGAAAAAGATGTTAATGGATAAATACTATTACGAGGCAATATGTATAGCAGCGAAAACTTATCGAAATGAAAACAAAGAATTAAGAAATTATGTTTATTCTCTTGCATTAGAAGGATTTAATATTAAAGGCTTCCCAGAATTTTTGATCAGGCAATTGACTGATCATGGAGAAATAGAACTGCAATATGCAACTTCTTTCAGTGCACTATTAACAATGAGAGCTCGTTTAAAGCAATTACACTCGAATTTGCCGGAAGAAATATTAGATAATAAAGCATTAGCCTATAAGTTTATTGATTATTTAAATGTTAAAAGACCGTGGGTGAAAAGTTCGTTTACTGTTGATGACATTCCGATTATTGACAACAGTGTTATTAAACCTTTTCATGGTGCTGGTTCAAGAGGGGTTTATTTATATTTTGAATTTAATCATATTCGTGATGTTAAGAGACAAAATACACTTAAAAGTAAGCAAGAGCTAATAAACAAAATGAAGCAAGATCTTATCGATGGTTGGGTAAGTGAGGATAATTGGTTAGTCGAAGAATTAATTATTGGTAACTCCAGTAAAAATCAACCAGCAAAGGACTATAAATTTTATTGTTTCTACGGTAAAGTTGAACTAATTTTAGAAGTTACTCGATATCCTAATATTAAATACTGTTGGTGGAATTCAAAGGGAGAACACATAACTACTGGGAAATATCAGGAAGAGCTTTATGAAGGTGAAGCTGTGAATCCACATGATATAATCATGGTAGAAAGTATAAGTGTTGAAATTCCAACTCCATTTGTTAGAATCGATTTTTTGAAGTCAGAAAATGAACTAATCTTTGGAGAATTTACACCAAAACCAGGAAATTATGATCAATTTAATAAAGAAACAGATCAGTGGTTAGGAGAGTGCTATTTAAGTGCTCAGCAACGATTAACCGATGATTTGATACACGGAAAACAATTTCACACTTATACAACATTGATGGAAGAGTTTTTTGAGTAATTTAGGAGGAAATAAAATGGTTGAAATAATTAATAAAGAGTGGCTCGCTCATCTTCCAATGGAAGTTGTTGAAGATGCTCGTGGTCCAGAATTTGATGCGTATTTAATTGCTCTCGAAGGATGGAGGCGTGGACTAACTTTAAAGTGGCATGTTAAAGATTCAGAGGAGTTTAAAGATATGAAAACATGGTTTGATGATAAACCGGGCAAATTATTTTCTCTTAGCTCTGAAACAAGGACACATTATTTTTTTAAGACTCGAGGGGATATGGTCTCAAATGAAGCAGTGGAGATAGGGGCTAACAAAGAAAAAACGAAGGAGTACTTAGAAAAAAAAGGAATCGTAACCCCAAGGGGTAAATTATTCTCTTTGGATACTTCTGAAGAAAATGTGATTGAATACGTAAAGCAGTTAGATTTCCCACTAGTTATCAAACCTTTAGATGGCAGTTTTGGAAGAGGAGTAACTACAAACATTCAATCGATTGATGAATGTAAAGATGCAATTAAGATGGCCAAGTCAGTACCTAATCCTAATGGGATAATTGTTGAAGAGTTTATTCAAGGTCATGAATATCGATTGTATGTTGTAGGTGATAAAGTTGTTGGAGCTATACAAAGAGTTCCAGCAAATGTAAAGGGGGATGGTAAAAGTACTATTGATCAATTAATTGATCAAAAAAATCATATAAGAAGTCAAAACCCAAGGTTGATAAGTTGTTTAATAAAAAAAGATCAAGAAGTAATTAATCATATATCAAAACAAGGGTATAATCTTGAAGATATATTGCCAGATGGTGAAAGGTTGACTCTTATAGAAAAATCAAATATATCATTAGGTGGAGATCCGATTAGTGTCATTGATGACTTACCAGAGAAATTAAAGGATGTAGCGGTTAAGGCGATTCATTCTATACCAAATTTACCACATGGAGCAGTGGATGTCATGTTAGGAAATAATGGTGAGTATGTAGTCTTAGAAATTAATCCAACAGCACAGATTGGTTCATTATTGTTTCCTAAAATAGGAAAATCTAGTGATGTGCCTGCTGAAATAATTGATTTTTATTTCCCGGAGACGTCAAGAAAAGGACGTTTGAATGATGTATTGTATTTTGATTTTTCTGATGTTTTGTTTCCTTTATTAACTTATTCGGCTAAAATAACAACAGTTACGCCAATTCCTAAAGGGACAATATATATGAAAAAGTATCATGTTGTGGGAGAAGTTCAAAGGATTGATTATCATCGAGGATTAAGAAAAATGGCATTTGAACGTAATCTTCATGGTATGGTCATTAATAATGAGGATGGAAGTATAAACATTGTTGTAGCTGGGACAGTCGAAGAAATGGTTGATAGCTTTATTCATGATATAGAAGAGGATCCAGAACGTTCAGTGGTTGAGCAAATAAATTCGAGTAATTATGATCAGCCCATTAAAGTAGGATTTGAAATTAAAAATGATTTAAAAAAACAAATTGAGTTGTATAATTATATAAAAAAAGAGTATGATTTGACCGAGCTTGAATTAAGAAAAGCCAAGAAAGAAAACAAAATTTTAAGCGCAAGTAAAGCTTGGAAAGTGACATTACCAATGCGCGTCTTAGGTGACCTCATAAAAAAATATTATAAGTAAATAATAAGATTTATCAGGGGGGAGAATAAAGTGAAAGAAGACCATTCAATAGGGTTACCACAATTACCAAACCACATCGTGACAGCGGCTAGAAAAACAAAGTTATGTGCATTTTCAGTTGCTCTTGAAGGATGGAGAAGGGGATTAACATTAAAATGGTATACGAAAGATTCCGAGCATTTTCAAAATATGACGGTTTTTGGAGTTAACCCTCCAGGGAGATTATTTTCATTAAGTTCAAAGAAAAGAACTCATTATTTCTTTAGAACACGAGGTGATAAAGTAACCAATGAGGCTGTGGAGATTGGATCAGATAAAGAATTAACTAAAATTTGGTTGGATAAAGCAGGGATACCAGTACCGAAAGGTAAAGGCTTTGCAGAAGGAGCATCAGAAGAGGAAATTTTAGATTATAGCATTGGCATAGGATTTCCGTTAGTTTTAAAACCTACAAATGGAAGTTTAGGTAATGGTGTTATTACTAATATAAAAAATGAGAATGAGCTCAAGAAATCATTAAAATATGTTAGAAATATTCTAGGATATGGTGAAGTGATTATAGAAAGATATGTAGCAGGTAAAGAATATAGAGTATACGTTATTGAAGATAAAACTATAGCGGCCTATAATCGAGTACCAGCCAATATCATTGGGGATGGAGTCCATACAGTTGAAGAGTTAATTACATTGAAAAATGAACAAAGAAAAAAAAATCCTCGTTTGTTTAGTTGCTTAATTGAAATAGATATAGAAATATTAGAAGAAATTGAAAAAGAAGGATACTCTTTAGAGAGTATTCCAAAAAAAGGTGATATTATCTACTTGAGAAAAAAAACAAATGTTTCTTCAGGTGGAGACCCAATAGATGTAACAGATGAACTGCCTAATTCAATTAAAGAAATTGCAATAAAGGCAATCAATGCTATACCTGGATTATATCATGGTGGCGTAGATATTATTGTAAATGAACATTTACCTCCTGAAGAAGGGGCAGTCGTTATTGAATTAAACCCAACAGCGCAAATTGGTGGTATATTATACCCAATACAAGGCAAAGCAAGAGACATACCAGCTGCTATTATTGATTACTATTTTCCAGAAACTAAAGATTTTGCTACAAAGAAATCGAGAGTATATTTTGATCTAAATGCTGCATTAGAACCGTTACAAAATCGATCAGCAATCGAAGTTGAATTACCTAAGGCGCCTATTGGAACGTTGTATGCAAAAAAGTTTATAGTCCAAGGGAATGTAACACGATATAAATATCACAGGTGGTTGAAAAGTAACGCCGTTACTTTAAACCTACATGGCTTTATTAAAAATACTGTTGATAATGAAATAGAGATAGTAGTCGGTGGAACAGAAAAGGAAAACCTTAATACATTTAAAGATTTAATAACTAATAATCAAAATCTAGCAAAAGTTTCCAAGGTTTTGGAAGAGAGTTGGAAAGAATATATAAAGGTTGGGTTTGAAATAACTGAAATGTTTAATATGAATAAATTGAAAACAGTTGAATCTGCCATAAAAAAATTAGAACGTGATTTAAAAAGTACTGAAAAAGAGCTTTATAGAGTACAAAAAGAAAATAAAAAAATACAAGATAGTCGATCGTGGAAATATGGAATGTCTTTGAAGAAAATGGCGAGGTTGGTTAGAAATTAAAAGAAAGAA
>NZ_BAUU01000071.1 GCF_000513115.1 Halalkalibacter hemicellulosilyticusJCM 9152 | reverse complement strand
TAAAGAAAAAAACGCGCAATCATACATGCGCGTTTTCAATCATTATTCTACGACTAAATCTTCAATTGAATGAATATCTTCCATGTAAGTTGGAACAGCTAACCCTAACTGTGTTCCGTGAAGATTCGAACCTAAATCTTCAAATTGACCTTCATATTCTGCATAATATTCAGCGTGAGTCGTTGGTAACCAAGCACACACAATCGCATCTCCACTACCTGATGCAATACCAGCCCACATTGGACCCGCATCAATTTGAGTTAATGTCACATCAAAGCCTAACGTTTCAAGAACATGGCCAACAACATTTGTCGCTGCAATCGTTTCTTCCCAAGCTACATAAAGAAGCTCAAGCTCTTCACCTTCTACTGCTTCTACACCATCAGTCCATGTTGCAACAAGCTCCTCATTTTCTTCTACGAATTGCTCCGCTGCTGCTTCTTCGGCTGTCCCTTCAGCAATTAGTGCCATTACATACTCAATATGTTCAGGCTCCCATTGGAATTGACTTAAGAATTGGTACGCTTCTGGTTGATCCTCATCTAAACCTAATCGAACAACAGTATGAATATCTTCTGTGTCACCATAAATATTGAGTGGATCTTCTAAATATTTTAGATCAAAATTATTAAACTTAAAATGTGGACTCCACCCTGTTACAATAATCGGCTCTTCATTCTCATATGCACTTGTTAATGAAGCAACCATTGCAGCACTTGAACTTTCTACAACTGTCCAATCATCTTCAAGACCATATTCAGGTAATACATCATTGATCGTAATGTTCATCAACCCCGCACCAGGATCGATTCCAACAATTTGATAATCAACAGATGCACCATCAAATCCAGTTGCCTCTTCTGTGCCTTCTCCTGCTGGCTCCTCTGATTCTGAACCTCCATCTACCGGCTCATCACTTCCACATGCAACTAATCCTAATGCAAAAACTGTTGCAGTTGTTACTCCTAGTAATTTTTTTAACATTACTGTGTTCCCCCTTGTTTTTTGTTTCCTATATTTTGAGTAATCCGGTCTAGAATGATTGCAATAATAACAATCGCTAAACCAGCTTCAAAACCTGTACCTGTACGAACCTGCGTGACAGCACGGTAAACCTCTGCACCAAGTCCAGGCGCACCAACCATTGCTGCAATTACTACCATTGATAGAGCTAACATAATACTTTGATTAATGCCAGCCATAATCGTTGGCATTGCAAGTGGAAGCTGCACCTTCAGAAGACGCTGCTTCGTTGTTGAACCAAACGCTTCTGTCGCTTCAATTAAATCCTTTGGTACTTGTTGAATACCTAGTATCGTCAATCTAATGGTCGGTGGCATTGCAAAAATAACAGACGCCACAACACCAGGAATGACACCAATATTAAAGAAGAAAATAGCTGGAATTAAGTAGACAAATGCAGGCATTGTTTGCATTAAATCTAAGATAGGTGTTACGACTTGTTTAACGATACTTTTTTGCGAAGCCCAAATCCCGATAGGTATCCCGATGACTACAGAAACAATAACCGCTGTTAGTACGAGCGCCAATGTTTTTGTCATCCCGTCCCAATAACCTAAATTCCAAATTAAAAGTAAGCCAGCAATCGTAAAAATCGCCATACGCCACTTACTTGTCTTCCAAGCAATCGCAGCTATAATTAGAATAAATAAAATCGGAGGTAACAAAAGCAAAACCGCTTCAATACCGTTTACAATTCCACCTAATATCAAACTAATAAAATCAAATAGACCACTTAAATTAGCTGTTAACCAATTAATAAATGAATCAATGTTTTCTGCAATTGGGAGTTTCGGTATCGAATCCATTACTTCACCTCCCCAATTGTAGATTCAGTCAGATTGTTAATGTGTTCTTCATTTCCAGCTAAAGCTCCTATAACGGCTCCCTTTACGACGATTCCTTTTAAACGGTCAGATTCATCGGTCACTGCTACAGGAACTCCAGCTTGTGAGACTTTCTCAAATAAATCAGTCAAGACAATATCTGGACGAACAGCTGTTACATTTGTTGTCATCACATCTGAAAGACTAACCTTATCTTCAATTGCCTTCGTCGCTGCATCGGCTGTTAATGCACCAAGTAATTTCTTTTGCTTATTCACTACATAAAGAGAAGAAATCCCACGTTCCTTCATCAACTGAAGAGCAACTCTCGGCCCTTTTTCAAGCTGAATCGACTCTGCACGTTTCATCACATGTTCAGCCGTTAACACTTTAGAAAGATCAACATCTTCGACAAATCGTTCTACATATTGATTAGAAGGATTCATTAAGATTTCTTCTGGTGTACCAACTTGAACGATATTCCCATCTTTCATAAGGGCAATTCGATCACCAATACGTAACGCCTCATCTAAATCGTGCGTGATAAAGACGATTGTCTTCTCCATCGTAGATTGTAAATCTAGTAATTCATCCTGCATATCTTTTCGTATAAGTGGATCCAACGCACTGAACGCCTCATCCATTAATAACACGTCTGGATCATTTGCTAGTGCCCGCGCTAAACCGACACGTTGCTGCATTCCACCACTTAGTTGACTTGGGTACTGATCTTCATACCCTTTTAATCCAACAAGCTCTAACGATTGTAGAGCTTTAGCTTTGCGTTCTTCCTTAGATACTCCTTGAATTTCAAGACCATACTCTGCATTTTGTAAAATCGTATAGTGAGGAAGCAAGGCAAATTTTTGGAAAACCATACTAATTTCTTTTCTTCTAACCTCTCGTAATTGCTCCTTACTCATCTTCACGACATCTTGGTTATTAATAAATACATGACCACTAGTTGGATCAATTAAGCGATTAAGTAATCGCACAAGTGTCGATTTCCCACTTCCTGACAGTCCCATAATGACGAAAATTTCACCTTTATGTACCTCAAAGCTTGCTTGATTAACCCCAACTGTACAGCCTGTCTTTTCAAGAATTTCTTGCTTTGTTTTCCCTTCTTTTAATTGCTGTAAGGCCTGCTTTACATTTTTTCCAAATATTTTTGTAACAGCTTCGACCTTAATTTTCACTTCTCTTTCTGTCATCATTTCACCTTCGTCTCTAAGGTTTTCCGTTTCACAACTACTCTCGTATTATAAAAATAGCAGGACAATAATACAAAGCCGAAATTAAGGCTTATTAAGCTTATTAAGTTTGTACAGTTTATACTGTATGAACATTTTGCACAAAATACATAGAATTCCTACCATATGCGACCAAATCCTATCATATCTCTCATTTTTACAATTCAAAACCCATGTGCTAATCTATATCTATATTTATAAGAGAAAACGATGGGGACGTGGTCGGATGAAGGATGTTGAGAAACTAGAGAAAGCAAGGTCTCGTTGTATAGACTCGCTCGCTCAAAATTTACACCTTTACGGAGTGAATCAGT
The DNA here is from genome assembly GCF_000513115.1 of Halalkalibacter hemicellulosilyticusJCM 9152. GTDB lineage: Bacteria > Bacillota > Bacilli > Bacillales > Bacillaceae_D > Halalkalibacter > Halalkalibacter hemicellulosilyticus. Next base: position 1,164 of record NZ_BAUU01000071.1, on the reverse strand, counting down.
CAGTTGGTCGATTATATGGGTTGCTTTACTTTAACGAAGAGCCGATGACTCTTGATACAATGAAAGACGAGCTTGGAATGAGTAAAACAAGTATGAGCACATCAGTAAGACAGCTACAAGAATTGAAGATGGTCGAAAAAGTGTGGAAAAAGGGTACTCGTAAAGATTTGTATGAATCAACCGATGACTGGTACCAAACGTTTGCAGACCTTTTCTCTGTTAAATGGCGAAAAGGAATCCAATCAAATATAGATCACATTTCAAAATCACTAGGAGAATTAATTGAATTAATTGATCATTCAGACACCTCTGATGAGGTAAAGAAAGCGGCTACAATAGATAAAGAAAAACTCGAGTATGCACTTGAGTATTACGATTGGCTAAACCGTCTTGTTGATAGTATCGAATCTAAAGAAATTTTCAACTTGATTCCCAAAAAGGAAGAAGCATCTAGATAACCCTCGGAGTTTCAGCCTATCGATCGTCTCTCAATAGCGAGACGATTGACATTTTTTGTTTAGTTGCCCAAGATACGGCTCTTCGATCACGCTACCGGGATGGGGGCACGCTTTCCGCAGGCGGGCGTGGAACTAACCGGCTATGCCGGTGGATTTCCACTGCCCTTCCCACCTGCAGAGTCGGCACTCCCATCCCTTCCGCTTTTTCTAGTGGGAAAAAGGAATGTTGCTTCCCCTTAAATACGAGACAGGTGACCAATTTTTTTCTAAAATATAAGTGAAAAAGGCAATGATGCTGCCAAAAAAGTTGGAAGATAAGCGAAGGCAAATGGAGATGATACAGTGCCACCTCTAGAAAATCACGATGCAACTACAAAAACGCCTTTAAGAATCCTTTCTCAAAGGCGTTTTGTTTACAGTCTGAAGAAGGTGGGACAAAACAAAAGTGTTTAGCTGAAAATCCGAACATTTAGATAACGTAGCGGATGAACTATACGTAGAGTCCTGCGGGATGAAAGGAGAGCACTGAAAAAGTCCTTTCTAGTAACTCAAAGAAGAGTAATGGCTCCGCTCGTTGCGCGCCTTGCTATGAGAAACCCACTCATAACAAGGCTTTCAAAATCGGGCAACGGCTACGCACATTACTTAAAGGCCACTGAAAAGCAAAGGTGAGACCCCGCAGTGCAAGCTGAAGTGAACCCCAAAA
>NZ_BAUU01000072.1 GCF_000513115.1 Halalkalibacter hemicellulosilyticusJCM 9152 | reverse complement strand
CCATTTCCAATTGATGGTGAAGAAGTAGTAGATGTTGCCGTTACCATTGGTCCAAAGGCAAAAAAAACAATGAAAATAAAAATTCCACTTTTGATCAGTGGAATGGCATATGGGATTGCACTTAGTGAACAAGCAAGGCTTTCTTTGGCGGAAGCAGCAAAAAAGACAGGAACTGCGATTAATTCAGTTCAGGTTTTGAATTTGCTGAAATGGTGTTAAACAAAGCCCTTCGTAATTTCCGAAAAGAGATTTTGTTTTGCATAATTCTCCGCAAAACGTCCGAAAGAAATAATTTTGGTTTTATCCTCGGAAATTTCCAAGTTAAATTTCTTTAATCTGCATTTTAATGATTGGAATTGCCATAGTTTCCTGAATATAATAGATCCATAAATTTGTTATTTCTGCAGAAGTTAATCTTTTTTTAATCAAATCCAATCTTTCAAATCCTTTCGTTGTAAACTTTTGCTTTTAAAATTTTATTAATAATGTGCTACTAATGAAAGTTTTTTATTCCATTGTCAACTGAAACAAAATTATTAAGTCATTTTTAAAGCTTTGTAAATTATCCTGTTCGTTTTGTTGTTGACTTTAACAATTTAAACAATTTTTTATACACTCTCGTGAATTTTTTTCAGCTTCAAGGCTAAACTATGCAAGTAATTATAATTAGCTGATTTTAAGGTGGTTTTCCATGAATCAAAAGATGATTCAAGCTGTTCATATTTATATCTTATTTATTATGTCTACAGGATTCATGGTACATGTTCTAATTATCCCAGCTATATTATCAACCGCTAACAGGGATGCCTGGTTAAGTGTCATTTTCAGTACGATACCATTTATCCTCTGGATTCTGCTTGTTTTTCATATTTATAAAAAATTAAATACTCATGATGATATTCTCTCTTTACTTAAACGAAAATTATCTCAATCCGGGGTTTTTATAATATTTTCAATAGTATTCGGAGCCTATTTTCTAATTTCTGCCTTTATTACTCTTAAGTATACTTTTTTTTGGGCAAATGCTAATTATACTTTTGAGGTCCCTAATTTTGTCAGTGTATTGTTATTCGGACTCATTTGCTTGTATGCGTCTGTGAAAGGAATACGAACGATAAGTACGATTGCTTTTCTAGTGTTTCCATTAGTGTCATTTTTCGGATTTTTAGTAGGTTTCGGAAATTCGAAAAATAAGAATTATGAACTGTTATTTCCGATATTTGAGAATGGATACATAGATTTTCTTCATGGTTTAGTGTATAGCTGTGCTGGTTTGTTTGAAATGATCTTTCTTTTGTTTTTAACGTCTTTTATTAAAGACAGATTAAAGATTAAATGGCTTATATTGGTTGGGATCATCCTTGTGTTTTTAATCTTAGGTCCACTTGTGGGAGCCATTTCACAATTTGGTCCAGAAGAAGCAACAAAATTGAAGAATCCAGCTTATGAGCAGTGGAAGCTTTTAGAAATTAGCGAGCATATTACTCGACTTGATTTTCTTTCAATCTTTCAATGGCTCTCTGGAGCATTTGTTCGGATAAGCTTATCATTATTTATTGCAGACAAACTATTTTTATCAAACAAAAGGAAAAAATGGGGTCTTCCTATCCTTTATTTACTATTAATCATTGGTGCCTCCATTCCTTGGAATGCTACCTCATTTTTTTACTTTTTACAAAATTATTTTTTCCCTTTTAGCCTTATTTTTCAAATTTGCACGCTACTGATTTTTTTACTAATCATTCATTTAAAAGGAGATCAACATGAAGAAAGTTCAACCTAATAAAAAAGTCGTCAGCATAGAACAATTGAAAATTTGGTTTGAAGGTTCTTCTGATACCGTGATAAAAACGAGGGACTATCAAGATCATACTTTGGATTTTTTGTATTGTCCTCAATTAGTAGATATGAAATTTATAAATGAGGTTATTTTTCCAACTATTAATGAAGTTATAGAAAAGAACGGTCACTTAAATTTTGAATTATTAAATAATGTTCTGGAGGCCAATAAGCTTAAAGATATACATACCGTTAAAACAGAGACAGAGGAAAAACTATTTTCAGGTGAATTAATCATATTTAATCATCATTTAAACGATCTTTACTTTCTACCCGTATCAAATCTTCCAAAACGAGGTCCTGAAGAATCTAACATGGAATCCTCAATTAGAGGGCCAAGGGATGGATTAGTAGAAAATATATCGGATAATATGGCATTAATTCGTCAGAGATTAAAAACATCATCATTAAAAAGCATTGATTATACAATTGGTGAAAGAAGCAGAACGAAAATCTTATTACTTTATATAAATGATATTATGAATCCTTCTATTCTTGAAGATGTCAAAAAGCGATTAGATTCCATAAAGGTAGATAGTGTCGCTAGCAGTTACGAAATTGAGGAATTCCTATATGACAAAACCTTTTCACTATTCCCTTTGATGGAGAATTCAGGCAGACCAGACTTTGCTGTTCAATCCTTAACACAAGGAAGATTTGTGATCATAGTAGATGGAAATCCGACTTGCCTAATAGGACCCGCAAATTTAAATCAACTATTATATTCACCAGAAGACGCTCATGATAGTTTTTTTTACGTTAGTATGGTCCGTGTTCTGCGGTTTTTGGCTATATCTACGACGATTTTCTTACCTGGTTTTTATATTTCGTTAATAACCTTTCAACTTGATCAAATTCCTTATTCACTTATCGCAACAATATCTGCCTCTAGAATTGGCTTGCCTATATCTGCGCCTATGGAAGTTTTTATTATGCTTGTTTTATTTGAATTATTTAAAGAAGCCGGGGTACGCCTACCTAAGGCTGTTGGACAAACTGTTGCTGTTTTAGGCGGATTATTTATTGGTGATGCTGCGATTCGTGCAGGGTTAACATCTCCATCCTGTTTGGTCATTGTTGCTGTTACAGTGATATCAGGTTATATCCTAAGTAATCAAACCCTGGCAGGCAATCTCGTGATTCTGCGATTTCTAGTTTTAGCCTTTTCAGGTCTATTTGGATTATATGGCTTCTTTATTTCTTTTTTTCTCATTCTAACAAACGTGGTTTCATTAGAAAGCTTTGGTCAGCCGTATATGTCGTATTTATCCAAACCCCATGGAGCAGATATCATTAAAAATATGTTGAAGTTGCCTTATCGATTTATGAAGAAGCGAAATCAAGCATACCAACCTATTGATAGCGATAGTCAAAAGGAGTAATATATGAAAAAGATTTTATTGATCATCATGATAAGCAGTCAGATTTTTTTCCTGACTGGGTGCTGGGGTGCAAAAGAAATACAAAGTCAAACTTATATTACAGCTTTAGGACTAGATTACGCTGAAGGAGAATTTATCGCCTATATTCAAGCCTTGAATTTTGCCAATATCGCGAAGCAAGAAGGCGCTTCTTCTCTACAGCAAGCCTCCCCCATCTTAATTGGAGAAGCTAAAGGAAAAACAATACAGGCCGCTTTAAGCAAATTAGAACAAAAGTCGGCATTACCTCTCTATTACGGGCTTGTTGAATCCATTCTTTTAAGTGAAAATCTTATAAAGGAGCAAATGAAGTCCGTCATCGAATTTATTGGACAAAATTCTTTACTTAGATACAATATATGGCTTTTTGGTACGGAACAGGATATTAAACAAATTTTAACAAGTGAGAGCTTTTTTAATTTCCCATCTTTATATACAATCATCCATAATCCCAAAACCCTAACTGAAAACAACTTTTTTATTCCCATTGAAAAGTATAATAAATTTATCTCGACCTATTCCCAGCCAGTTGGTACACAGATCATACCTTCATTAGAAATGAATAAAACTCATTACTCAGAGGATGAAGAAAAGAAAAATATTGCTGTTGTTACCGGAGGATTTGTCATTTCACAGAAACAATATAAAGGATGGGTAAATAAAAAAGACCTAAGTTGGCTTAAAATGGTTTTCTAAAAAAGCTACTAATATCCCTCTCTCCCTCTTTGAAGAAAAAGTAAGTGTAATCATACAGAAACCTAAAAAAACAATTGAAGTAGTAAATGGTTATAAACCTTCCTATCACTTAATTGTAAAAGCCAATGCAGTATTGATTCAAAATGAGGAAGATATTAGTATAGATAAAATTAAAAAAGTATTAGAAAAGAAAATTAAAAGGGAAATATTAAAGACGATGGAGAAAAGTGAAGAAATAAATGCAGATTTGTTAAATATAAGTGAAAAAACATATCGATATCATCTGAAAAAGTGGGATGTAAGTGCAATTAATTCGATTGATAAAGAATCTATAGAACATATTGAAGTAAAGATACACATTGAACAAAATATAAACTATAAACATTAAAAGGACAATAGGG
>NZ_BAUU01000073.1 GCF_000513115.1 Halalkalibacter hemicellulosilyticusJCM 9152 | reverse complement strand
TGTGCAGCTCCATGAAAGTATACGGCCTCATTCATCATGACAAAATTCAAAGGAACAGTCTTAAGTTGTTTAGAGAATATATGGGACAACATCGGCCTGCCGGCAGCCTCATTGGGGTGACAGATCTAGCGTTTCCTGAGCAACTGATCGAAATCAGCGCCGTCGCTCACACGGACTGATTGGCTAGGCCATCCACAGGCGATGGCCTAGAATATTGCTGTATAGAAGCGCACAGAACCGTATCATTAAGTGAAGGTGAAATGGCATAACAATTTGGAGGATTGCAAATACGTATATAGATTGTATTCGGGGCAATCCTCATTCTTATTTGCTTGCATCAATCGTAAGCGATACTGGAAGGTGTAGTAGATTTTGCGTTTATGAAGGGTTAGATGGAGAGTAGCTTTCAAACGTCCATCTGAGTGGGAATCCTCCGATGACATTTCTAATTTGTCTAACATTAAAACAAATAGATCTCTCGCTCCCCACCCATTGTACCGTCGTTTCTCCATTGATCTGCAGAAGATTTCCTGCCTCAAAATCAAGAAATAACAACCCGGTTTGCGGGTTTTCAACTATATTTCCCAGCGTATTGAACATTGCGTTACCTTTATAGTCTTGAATCACTAATGTGCGCTGGTCAACGATATGAACAAATCCAGGCAATCCTCCTCGATGACTAGCATCCGCACCACTTTCCGAGTGGTGCGTCGCAATAAAAAACGTATCTGAACGACGAATCATTTCCATCTGCTCTAAATCCAGTTGGGTAGCCAATCTAGGTTTTATTCTTTTCATGGGTTTGAAGCCTGAAAATGTGCGTGATTGTATATATTTCGGACAGTTTGAATAGACCTCTCTAGTTTTTACAAGAAATCCATTTTCGTGAACTTGTGTAATGAGCCCATTTACTCGCATGCGCTTTCTAGTTGCAAATTCGATGGCAAGAATTCCTATTGAGTGGCCAACTTTGATGCCAGCAAATACGGGATCTGACTCCAGGGGGAGTGATGATACAAATATTGTGTGCGCGTCTACTACCTTAACAAATCCGGATTCGTCATAGATCACCGAAGCCCAGACAAAGTCATTTTCATTTCGTACCCCAATGATTAACATCACCTGTTGTTCGATGAATTGCGCAGCGACCTCTGGAATAGTATCATGAATAATCTTGCTTACACGTGAAGCCTCATCGCGTAAGCAAGATTTTTCTTGAACATTAATTTCTCCTTGATGATAGCGCATCATTAAAAGAACCCACAGGCTGGGCCTTCTGTATAACGATGATCACGGGACTCTCTGTCTAAAGGTGCATAAATTTCTAATCGAATTCCATCCGGATCTAAGAAAAATATGCCTCCAGAATTCGATCCCTCTTCATGTGCAGTAATCCCTTCGTAAATCATCTTTACGCCCATTTTCACAAGCTTTTGCTCTATGGTTTTGATAGTATCAATCGAATCGGTTTCGAAAGCCAAGTGATGGAGCCCGGAATGGCTTTTTGAAAATTCGGTTTTGCTCTGTTCCCATAAGGTAAGAGCTACATTTCTGTTATGCCCTAAGAAGGCAAATTTCTTTCCCTTCTCATATGATTCACGAATCGTTTCAAGTTCAAAAATGTCTGTATAAAAAGCAAGAGATTGTTCAAGGTTGGTTACATTAAGTCCTACATGACCTATTTTCATTTTATTGACCTCCAATTTATTTTCATCAAAAAGTGCCCATTCCTGTTAAGTTCCATAAACAATATTTATTTCGCGCAGAATTTTCACCTTCCTTTCATCTGCACATCTAAATTAACCCCCTGGAACATATTTATATGGTTATTTTAATGACTTTTATTTAACCTGTCAATAAATATTTATATGGTTAATTTTAAGGTGATATTAGTTTTGGGGTATGGAGATGTCATCGCATAAAAGGTTTCCAATAGTCATCGGTCAAAGAATACAACCGGCCGTCGTAAATGGTGCTCGATGAAAGTGTGTGGAAATCGTACGAAATGCAGCGAGAAATGACATAGGTAAACCCATGAATGAGTGTAAAGTATTTCCTAGTGTTGCCCCCATGAAAAATAAAGGAATAGCTTCACCGCCTACAATGCCCGCTCCAAACGTTATTGACGTAAATACTAACTTGGCTAGAAAAGCAAAAGGAGGAACGCCTACTTTATAAGGTTGTTCTATCATATCTAAGCCTCGGCCATTCTAATTTTTTGAACCAGCTATTGATGTGCCACAATGATTATTCCTCCAATAAAGGCTCTTTTCATATGATTTTTCTTGAAAAGCTTTTCTGATAACTTTTGTATTCCATGTCTCAACTGACAGTATAAAACACTTAACAGACTGAAAATAATAGAAGCTAGAATCACTTTCATAAACGTCATAACAGATAATGTCGTTACACTTTGTATAATAAATTTTTCGTGTTTATGCCCCCAGGTCGCTGTCGTTATAAAGAGATGAACAAAGCTAGCGACAAGACAAGGGACAAGTGCTTCAAATTTAAGCTTTCCTAAAGTAGCCATTTCCAGCACCAAAACCAGCGCTCTGATTTATACATGGAAGAAGTAAATGAGATTACTCCTACATTATTTAGCTATAATACGAGCAAATAGGTGAATTCACTCTGGATCGAGAAGGTGATCTCATTTTAAACTTAAATTTTCATAAACATTAAAAAAACGCTTAGAATAGAACGTTAGTTCGTGTATAATGTAATTTAGAATTATTGAAAATACAATTGGTCGAATAGGTGCCAGAGCACGACCATACCGAGATTTATCCAACCTAATTAATCATGTTACAAAAAATGTTTAAAAAATTGTAGGAGGATTAAATCATGAGTGACGTTAAAGCAAAACCATTTCTCAAGAAAGTGCATTGTAATTACATCCCGGTTAGTAATGTTGAAAAAGCGGTTGAATGGTATGAAAGATGTCTTCAATTAAAAAGGGTGTCACCTGAGGGAGGCATTATGGAACTAGGGAATGGAGATTGGTTATTTTTAATAGAAGCCAAACAAAAAGTTAATGCCAATTTTTTAACAGATAACTGGGACGGAGAAGGTTTCGAGATGTTTTCACTAACGTTTGAAGTAGAGGACAGTCAAGCGTTATACGAACAACTTCTAACTGAAAAGGTTGAAGTAGAACCAGTTACTAACCAGGGGAAATGTGGCCTCCAATTTACTTTTATAGATTTAGACGGTAATAAATTTAATGTTTGGGAAGATGTTCAATAAATTCATTGTAGCGAGGTTTATATGATTGAACATGTTGCTACTTTGGAAGGACCTGTATGGGATACCGTGTTTATCTTAAGACCGATGATGGGCTAGAAAATATTCAAAATTAAAACCAAATGGTGCGCGATTTAGTCTTTATAAAATAATTAGTATAGGAAGTTTTATATTTTACAAAATGATTTTTAATGAAAGGATGAGTCAAATGAATGCAAAAGTTATAACAAAAGCCCCTTTTACAGTAGTAGGTTATCAATCCAAGCCAATCTAAAAGAGATCGAAGAACAAGGATTAGGTGAAAAAACGTTAAAGCTATTAAATAATAATATAGTTTTTTAGGCTATGACTTTGAAGTTTGGGATGAACGGTATAATCCTGATGAGATGGAGAATGAAATAGATGTATATGTTGCTTTGAAGTAATGACAACCTTTTATTGTTACACCTTTACAGGGGTTGAAAATGATGTCGAACGATGGACGATTGGACAAACACAAAAGGACCGTATGTGTTATTAAGACGGTCTCCTTTTGGTTTTCTTACACTTGTACTTCACTCATCAATGCATGCGTATTATCTTCTGTATCTTTAAAAAATACCATCCATGTTTCTATTTGTCCCATTTTTGCTACCACATGTGGTTCATTGATAAAACTAACTCCTTTACCTGCTAAGCGCTCATAAGTCTCTATAATAGTAGTTACTTGAAAATAAATAACCGAACTTGAATGAGCGTACTCCTCTTTTTCTGATAGTGTTAACATTAGGCGTAACCCATTACATTCAAAGAAGGCCATACTGTCAGTGTTAAAAAGAAGGGAAAGACCCAATTTTTCTTTATAATAATGTAATGCTCTATTCAAGTCTTTAACAGGTACACCAATCTGTCCAATTTTTTGAACCATTGTCGTTTCCATAATCCATTTCTCCTTTCAAATATCTATTTCATATAATCATATATCATTTTCTTCACGAAAGAATTTTTATTAGTTGTGATAATCTAATTAGT
>NZ_BAUU01000074.1 GCF_000513115.1 Halalkalibacter hemicellulosilyticusJCM 9152 | reverse complement strand
AATCAATGGGATTTGGCTCTATTTCAAACGAATTAGGGAAAAAAGCGATTGAACAACTCTTGGTTGGGGATAAAAAAGGAGTCGTTTGTATCACCCCGATTAATTGGAGTAATTTAGAATTAAACATCCCACTAATTTATCAGTTTGGACTAAATACAAATGAAAATATCCTAGAAGGAGAAGTTAAATGGACTGTTCCAGTGATTACTGAAATCGTAAAAGAATGCATGTTGCAATATGCCTCGTCGAATGATGCATTTGAATCAAATCATTCTTTTATGGAAGCAGGATTCTCTTCGTTGGATCTTGTTCAGTTCCGTCAAAAATTATTAAATAGTTTACCAAATATAATTGATCTTCCAGCACATTTTGCATTCAATTACCCGACTGCAAACGATGTAATTCAACATTTGTATGAACAACTCAAAATAGAAAAACCTAAACTGGAAATAAGGGCGGTAAGAGAAATGGCTTGGGATATTCCTACAATAACTAAAATCGTAAAAGAATGCATGTTGCAATTTGTCTCATCTAATGATGCATTTGAATCAAATCATTCTTTTATGGAAGCGGGATTCTCTTCGTTGGATCTTGTTCAATTTCGTCAAAAACTATTAAATAGTTTACCAAATACAATTGATCTTCCGGCACACTTTGCGTTTAATTATCCGACTGCAAATGATGTAATTCATCATCTGTATGACCAACTCAGATTAGAAGAGCCTCAACCAGAAGTAATGGGAAGAAGAGAAACAACTTGGGATATTCCTACAATAACTAAAATCGTAAAAGAATGCATGTTACAATTTGTCTCATCTAATGATGCATTTGAATCAAATCATTCTTTTATGGAAGCAGGATTCTCTTCGTTGGATCTTGTTCAATTTCGTCAAAAACTATTAAATAGTTTACCAAATACAATTGATCTTCCGGCACACTTTGCGTTCAATTATCCGACTGCAAACGATGTAATTCAATATTTGTATGACCAACTGAAATTCGACAATCCTCAATCGGAATTAAACACAGAGACTTGGGCTCTCTTACGAAAAACAGAAGAAGGTAATCCAATATTTTTAATTGGAGGGATAGTTGGTTCGGCGGAAAAAACATTTGGTACATTGGCAGATTCCATGCCTAATTCTGTTTATGCATATATGCCTGTTATTCCAGCAGATATAAATTTAGATCAACTAAGCATAGAAAGTATAGCTAAAGAATTGAAAGATTCCTTATTAAGAGAATTTCCACGTGAATCTTATATCATAGGGGGACTTTCTTTTGGAGCTACTATTGCTTTTGAGTTAGCTTTACAACTACAAAAAGAAGGTAAACTGGAACATGTCATTATGATTGAACCAAGGCATGTGTATCCATATGTAGCACCAAAAACTCCAGCGCCTTTTGAAATATTGCTGGAATATTATAAACCTTCTGGAAAAATGAATAAGCCTGTACTACTACTACAGACAAAAACTATGCCACTTGAGAAACAATCCGAAATAATGATTGAATCATCTCGTGGATTTCAAGATGATACGACAGTTTTAGATCATTCGCGCCAGCTATGTACGAAACTAGAGATTGTTCAAAGTAAAGGACACCATTTTAATCTTCTTTATAAGCATGCAAACTTTGTGGCAAAGACTATTGAACGGTCAATTACAGTTACGCCATATAAACCATACTTAACTGAGCCCATTGCCATAATAGGTTCGGCGTGTCGATTGCCAGGGGACGTGACTTCACCAGAAGAGTTTTGGGATATGCTTCTTGAAAAAAAGGATTGTGTAACAGACATTCCTATATCTCGCTTCGACATCGAGGAATTTTACGATCCTAATCCAGATGCCGTGGGACGAAGTTATACGAAAAGTGGCGCATTTATGAAAGACGTAGAAAATTTTGATCATAAGTTTTTTAATGTATCTGTCACAGAAACTCGTACAATGGATCCACAACAACGCTTATTGCTTGAAGTAGCGTATGAAGCTTTTCATAATGCTGGTTATGAAAAAGAGAAACTTCGTGGATCTAACACAAGTGTTCATATTGGATTAGCTAATGATGATTGGAGAACTATGAAGGGAAACCATGACATACTTACCCCATACTTTGGTTCGGGAGTTGCGGGATCAATCGTCGCTAACCGAATATCTTATTTGTTAGGATTTACTGGGCCAAGCATGGCTATAGACACCGCTTGTTCTTCCTCACTAGTAGCTGTTGATCTAGCTGTTGAAAAGTTGCGTAAGGGAGCATGTTCTACGGCACTTGTAGGCGGGGTAAATGTAATGTTACATCCTCGTTCTTATATAGGTTGTTGCGCTGCTAACATGCTATCTTTTAAAGGTCGTTGCGCTACTTTTGATGAAGGAGCTGACGGATATTGCCGTGGTGAAGGAGTAGGAGCGGTTGTTCTAAAACGTCTCAGTGACGCTCAAGCCGATGGAGACCCTATATTAGCCGTTATTCGTGGTTCAGCAGTTAACCAAGATGGACGGAGCGCCTCCCTAACAGCACCTAACGGTCTTGCCCAACAAGAAGTAATTAGGCAAGCTCTTAATGAAGCTGGTCTTGAGGGAAGTGACGTTGATTATGTTGAATGTCATGGAACAGGGACTTCTTTAGGTGATCCGATTGAAGTTGAAGCATTAAAGAATGTACTGGGCGAGCAACGCTCTAAGTCGCTAGTACTTGGATCAGTTAAGACAAATATAGGTCATTTAGAGGGAGCAGCTGGGATAATAAGCCTAATAAAAACGATTGAGGTATTAAGGCATCGAAAAGCGCCTGGTAATGTGCATTTTAAAACTTTGAACCCAAAGATTAATATAGACAATTTTAATGTCGTAATTTCAGCCAATGAAACCCAATTAGACAATCACAATTCAAATGCAGCACTGATTGGTAGTGTCTCTTCATTTGGGTTTGGTGGCACTAATGCGCATGTTATTTTGGAATCTTATAATTATGAATCAGGTAAAAAGAATACGAAAATGTCTTTCAATCCATCTTTCTTACCATGGCGTAGGTTACCGCACCCATTCCTGAGTCGGTATGATGGGACTGCCTTTGTCACTAAAGTATCAGATGAACAGGCTGAGCTTTGGCAAGATCATCGTATAGATGGGAAGGTTATAGTGCCAGCGGCTAGTCACATAACGACACTGGCGGGAGCGGTAATGTTGCGCGATAATGAAAACGCAAAATTACGTGGAGTTGAGTTACAAGATGTTATTATGACGCAATCACTTGTAATTAGTAATAATAATACTTTAGTTCGTTGTATTAATAATGATGCTCAGTGGAGTATACAAAGTGATTGCAATGGTATCAATGAAGAATTTGCAAGCTGTAGTAATTCACGTATTTTAGTGGATACTCCGTACATTAGTAAGTCTAACATTGATAACATCCAAAAACGTTGCTCGCAGGTAGATGAAAATAAACTATATGATGTTTTATCTGAGCATAAAGTTCAGTTTGGTCCAAAGTATCGTAATTTAAAGGATGTTCATATTGGAGAGAACGAAGGTATTGCAATAGTTGAAACTAAATATTCAACTTCACTAGAACGTTCTTTAACGCTATTACATCCAGCTACATTAGATGCAGGGCTACAATTATTAGGTTTATGTGCTATGAAGGTTTGTGGCGTGTGCATACCATTCCATGTTAAAAGTGCACGGGTATATTCTCTTGAAAATCAGCCTGAGCAATTATTTGCCCATGCAGAAATAACAAAAATCGGTAGCGATAATGTAGAAGGTACTGTCACTTTATTTAATATCGATAATGAAATATTTGCTGTACTTGAGGGTTTAGTATGCAGAGAGATTGAAACAGATACTGAAGTAAGCAGTAATGCGTTTGAAACAGAGTGGGTAGAATTACCTTCCAGGGATCTGAAACCTTCTTCTGAAGTAGGATCGTATCTCATCGTCTCGAGAGAAGAAATCAATGTAGAACTGCCTCAAGGTTGGCAAAGGGCACAGGTTAACAATCAAAAAGAATTAGAGACGATTCTTAACCAAAAAACTTGGACCCATGTGGCAATGCTTAGTGCTGGCCAAGTAGCTGATGTGGATCTTGCATTGTGGATTCTACAAGCAGCAGTCGA
>NZ_BAUU01000075.1 GCF_000513115.1 Halalkalibacter hemicellulosilyticusJCM 9152 | reverse complement strand
TGTGCAGCTCCGTGAAAATATACAGCCTCATTCATCATGACAAAATTCAAAGGAACAACATAAGGAGCCTCTCCATCCGTTAATCCCAGGTATCCTGTCCGTGCCTCGCTTAAAAACTGTTCAATTCGATTATCATCCGTACATTCTAAATTTTCTTGGCGGATATTACTCATTTTCGATCCCCACTCCTTTTTAAATGATAAAATGATTTTAAATAATATCTGTGCATGTGAAAAGTGACAGAATAAAAAAGTTTAATAGGGACAGATGGAGGAATGGATGTGGAATTGACCCCATTTTTACAAAAGGATTCAAAAGAACCATTATACAGTCAGTTGTATGGTTGGATTAAGAAGGAAATTGAAGAAAGCAGGCTTTTAGCAGGAATGAAGATGCCATCCATTCGCCAGCTAACGCTTCATTTAAAGGTTAGCCGGAATACGGTTGAGGCTGCCTATCAGCAGTTACAATCAGAGGGTTATCTCGAAAGTGTGCCTAGAAGTGGAATATGGGTAGCTGAGATCGAGAAGCCTTTCTTGCATCCGATTGCTCAAGAGCAGCCTATTAGGTTGGAATGTCAGCCGCCAAGCAAGGCTCTTGTTGATTTTGAATATGGGAATGTTGATATGGAGAAATTTCCTTTAAAACAATGGAAGAAATGTCTGACAGGTGCAGTTGATCAAGAGGGCAACTGGTTATTTCGGTATAGCAATAGAATGGGAGAGCTGGAACTACGACAGGAGATTTCAAATTATTTATTGCAATCGAGAGGTGTGCGATCTACACCAGAGCAAATTCTGATTACGGCAGGAACACAGGCCTCCATGACGGCGATATGTAAAATTTTAGAACTACAGGAAGAAACCTTGGCAATGGAGGAACCAGGTTACACGGGTGCGCGATCGGTTTTTGAAGATCAGGGGTGCCATATTGAACCGATACCTCTTGAAAAGGATGGATTGTCAATAGACTATCTTCAAAGGAGTGAGGCAACTGCCGTATACGTAACGCCGTCTCACCAATTTCCACTTGGTATGGTTCTGTCCGTTTCAAAAAGAATGCAAATGTTAAAATGGGCGTATCAAACGGGAGGATACATTATCGAGGATGATTATGATGGGGAGTTTCGATACATGGGTCAGCCGATTCCTTCACTCAAATCTCTCGATGAAGGGGAAAGAGTTATATATTTAGGTACATTTTCTAAATCTTTTCTTCCGTCCGTTCGGTTAAGTTATATTGTACTTCCTCCGTCTTTAGTGGTTCAGTATTCACGAAAGTTCGCCGATTACAATCAATCTGTCTCTCCTATTATTCAGCGGGCAATAGCTTTGTTCATGCAATCGGGTGAATTCGAAAGGCATATTAGAAGAATGCGCAAGCTGTACCAAAGAAAACACCAGGCTCTGCTAAGGTGTATTCAACACTATATGGGCACTCAAGTAACGATTGTAGGAGAAAAGTCTGGCCTGCATATCTTATTAAAACTAAAAGGGATACCAGCCTTAGAGCTGATTGAAAAGGGTCTCAATAAAGGCGTCAACGTTTATTCTCCGACATCTTTTTGGTTTCATCCACCCTCTGAGGCTCATTCCTATATCATGTTGGGATTTGGTGGTTTATCAATAGATGAAATTGAAAATGGAGTCAGGTTGCTAGCTAGCTGTCTCCCGGGGATGGAGATAAACGAGGAATAGGAGAACGATAAGGTTATGATAAAACCTCAAATAGACACACCACGACGAAGCGTACTATAAATAAAGCCTAAGCAAGGATATCATTTGATTGAGAGGAGGATCCTTGTTGTAAACGTACAGATTCCCACAGCTATGGCTACCTTCGTAATAACAAGTCCCTAGTAAGGTGCAGACGAAACCAATTTAGAATGTGTGGAATCGAATGTTTTGTAAAAGGTAATTGCTATAATAAAGTAATGAGGACAAGACTTTGAATGGGAAATATTCATGTTTTCGGTCATTTCGCTTTTCTTCTTAAATGAAGGGTATATCAAGTCAGTTCTTGGTCATTAATGAGTTTCACTTTGGGGCTGTTTGAACACTTCATCCTGCCACATTTGATACAGATAGATGATAAGCGCAAAACCGATCATCATAGCAACAATAACTATTGTAGGTAAAGTCGATTCACTCGAAACAAGCCCCGCCCGTTGCCATACCGGGTAAACGATGTACATATATAACCCGTCCAAAAGTATATTGATAGTCAGATACATCCAAAACTTACCAAATATAAAGTGGAATATCCAGATAACTATAACTAAATATACTCCATACACCCAAGGAATCGGCGCGACCCTATCCCACCCGAAAAGACTGGAATCTGCCTCGTTCCACCATCCGTAATGATAAGCCGCTTGATATGACAAGGTATGTATAATGGTCATAAATAGAGCGACCGGCATGTACCTGCGCAAGGTATCCATTTTCAAAAAAAACAAGGACGCCCAAGGCAATATCAAGAGTGACCAGAGAATAATCTGTTTCATATCATTAATACCTCCATTAGTTTTGTGGATAGTGTTACTCTCGGTTCATTTATTTATTCGATTTAAACAAAAAAGTAACAGAATTGCTTAAGCAACCTGATTGCACATTTTTACGATTGGCTACTAAGCTTGATGCTCTGCTAGTATATACTTTAAGGTCAAATAGAAATTTGTGTATATATACATTACGGAGAACGGTACCATAAATGATGGTAAAGCAGTAAGTTGAGGTTATATTCGATAAATTTATTCTAAATAAGATATTTAATAATTGAATTTTAGGTTAAATAAAAGGCTGGGTTTGTCGAATTAACCAAGCCTTTCATTTACTTAAGTGAGAAAATGTAAATATTAATTTTTAATACTCACCTTTAATGACAAAAAACGAGCCTCGAATGGTTCCAGCTAGTATAGACCTCTGCCTAGCAAACTTAAACTTTCCTTCTAACTCCCTTGGCACCTCCATCCCCTCAGATAGCTTAAAACCAACGGCACGCTTCTTAGGGTTATCAACTGTATACATGACGTTGACCTCTAGACCATCCTCAAAAAAGACGAAAGCCCATTTGATATTTTCCACTTGAAAGCATGACGTTTCTAAAGGATTAGCTGCAAACTTAATATCGCGTTCTTCTTTCAATATATGGTTCACATAATCAAGGGTCTCCTGACTTTCTCTAGCAGGTATAACTGTAAATTCATGCTTGTATTTGTTCATAAAGTAGCGGGCTTCATTAGCACGTAAACCAGCAAGCGCTTCTGTTACAGGGGAAGGAAGACTCTAACCCAACCGTAGACACATTTTTAAAATCAACAATAAAGGACAACTCTTATCCCTCCTCCAGTTAGCTTTCTATTTCTTATTTCTTAACAACAGGAATCCACATTTCACCAAATACTAAGCCGTTACTTTGCCCCATCTCAACTGCTGCATTTGGTCCGCCAACATAAGCAAAATCCTTGGCTTCTGGTAAGACTTGCCCAAATGCTATACTAGTCAGCGTATTACCTAACGCATCAGGCGTTTCTGCTTCCCCTTTTACAACCAAGTATTTTCCTTTAGGAAATTGAATCAATCTGGATGATTCTGGTAATGGTGTGTCTGTCATGACTCCAGCATAATGCATCATCTTATTATTTACGGCTTCGTTCACGGTAAAAATGTAGTCATTTGTGGCGATAGCTTTTAAAGTGTCAAGTCTTCCATCTTGTTTGATTGTTTTCCAAAAGTCTAACTTTTCTTTGTATGTGCCAGCATAATCTGTATAATCGCTCTTAAGCTCAATTCCAATACCTAAAACGGTAAAGCTTTCTTTTTCTTCTAGCGTATACTTTGCCATATTAAAAT
>NZ_BAUU01000076.1 GCF_000513115.1 Halalkalibacter hemicellulosilyticusJCM 9152 | reverse complement strand
ACTGCAACAAGGGGTAGCTTCAGGAAAATACGGATTTACAACGGTATGGAAATTCCAAATTTAAAAAGGCCAACTTCTCTACAAATCAAAATAGAGAAATTGAGCTTTTCAGTACTTCATTTATTTATAGAATTCATTAACTGAAAGAAGTATTCAGGTTTATGAGTCTTGTTTAGGTTATACCATGAATGTAATGCATCAGGTGTAAATACATCTATTTTTTTCAGTACCTCCATTGCAAATTCCAGAGGAGCTATTCCTGCTGCTGTAACTAAATTCGCATCAGATACCGCAGATCCCAACTCATAGAACTTTTCTCCTTTATAGTTAGGACATACCATTTTAGTATATTCTAAGTTATTACTTGTATGCTTTCTAGTATCTAAGTATCCCATATTCGCGAGGCCCTCAGTTGCACCACAAATTGCAGCAACAATAGTGCCAAGTTTCAAAGCTTGTCCAATTATTTCCAAGATAGGTTGATGAATTTCTTCACTCCAAGTAGTCCCTCCTGGTAAAATTAAAAGATCTTTACTCTTAAGAGTACATTCATCAAGGGAAATATCTGGTTTTATGCTCAGTCCTCCCATAGTAGTAATCATTTCTTTATTAGCTCCTACTGTCATTACTTTTAAAGGTGCTAAATCTTCTTTGAAATATCTTCCTGAGTTTAGTTCAGCAATTAAATATCCATATTCCCAGTCTGACATTGTATTAAATACATAAAGATAAACTTTTTTTGTCTGCATCCAATAACACTCCAATCACAATTGATATAGCCTATTATAAAATAACTTCCCTGACAGCTAACGTCAGGGAAGTTATCATACTTGATGAAATTTTATTAATTCCGACAAAACTTCAACAAGTCTTTTCTTAAGACTTATTGGCTCAATAACTTTAATAGATTTGTTGTACGGTAAAAGTAAATAAGGTACATATGTATGTATCATATCTTTTTCAAGAAGAAAAACTGCTTGTTTTGAAGTATGTTCTTGTAAATAATGTCCTAAAAACCAATGTTGGCAAATATCATCCAATACACTTTTATCCCCACTAATAACTAAAGAAATAATCCCTTCCTTATCTTCTATAGTTGGAAGAAGCCTTTTTATAAAAAAGTCACGTGCTGAGAAATTATCTGGCCGGTTAAACTTATTTTCGGTTAGCATTATACTTTCAATTCGATTTATTCTAAAACTACGGATATCATTCCTAAGATGACAAAACCCAATCATATACCACTTATTATTCCAATAGATCATTCTATACGGATCGACCAATCTATCATTTAATTGCTTTTCGCCACTTTTTTGGTAAAGAATTCTTACTGAGTACCCGTCAGCTACGGCCTGCTCCAACTCCTTCAATAAAGGTTCAATAGAGAGTGAACGTAATCGACTTATTACTTCAAGACTAGTTAAATGTTGGTTTATCTTTGTTTCCTGCTCTTGATTTGAATAGTTGCTTAGCTTTGAAATAGCCCTATTTAGTGCTTCACCACCATAATATCCGGCTTCTTCTGCAAAAACAGCAGCATGATAAAGTGAGGTTTGCTCTTCGAAATCAAAAAAAAGAGGAGCTTCAATAAAATTGTTCAATAAAGTGTATCCACCGTTATGTCCTGGTTCTGAAATTACGCCACTTGTTGAAAGTGTATCAATATAACGATACACAGTCCTTATATTCATCTCTAACTTTTCTGAAATTTGTTTTGCGGTAATTTTTTTACCTGAACGAAGCATCCATAGAATTGCTAACATATTGTCAATTTTAGGCATATAATTCCACCTCCCTCTATAAGACTTGAAAATATATACAAGTGGCAATTCATCCTAACATCTTAACTGGTTAAATCTGAAAAAAAGAGATGACCGTGCTCCTTATTTCCACGACACTCATGGTCGCTCACCCTCCCATGTCTCTCCTTAATGATTCTCCCTACATTCCTTCGTCCTGCGTATCCAGGAGGTGGAGGTAATGCTTGTTAAACAAACCTGCTCAGTTAGTTGAGGTCAATCAATGACAAAATAATGTAAAACAATGTTAGCTCTACAAATAACAGAAGAATAAAATTTTTAACTGAATTAAACTTAACTTGTAAATAATAGACAACAGACCATATTAAACTTACTACAAAAGGAAGAGCCAGCATAATCATATTCCCTTCAGGACCGAAAGCCATTACACCCCAGGTAAAGAACAAACTGAATCCAATGGTTATAACTCCTAATAAAATATTAATAACGTGATTTGCAACCTTATTCATCGAAGACCCCCTTATAATTTCAGCAATAACTTTCTCTTCACTGTTTTTCAAGTAAACTGCCTCGATAGTTGAACAACACTTTATCATTTTAACATTAATTACCTTTTTTGTTTGATCAATTTGTATTCTTTAGAATAAAAGCGTCAATAATTGCTGGATATAGACTTGGTATAGGAGGGATCACATGCTCTTATCGCAAGCATAGAAACACGATGAATCTGATAAACGAATCGAAGGTTTCTCTTCACAGACGTTAAAAACATACAAATGACAATCATGCCTTCTGATCCGCTATTTTAACGATGTGTCCATTGAGTCTTTATCTACTAACGAACTAAAGGAATACTTAGCTGAATCAAGCGAACACTTAAAACCTTTCAGCCTATCCCACCGCATTCGGTTCTTGCGATCATTAGTCTCTCTGGATAAGAATTGTATTAATTGGTCAAATTGTTCTGCCATTGTCGGAGGGAAGGGAGATAAGGAACGAGAGGTTTACTTTACATTTGATGCGACATCTGGTTAAAACGGGACATGCTCTTGTTAATACCTCCGTATTAACTGTAGCGACCGCGCTTAAGATTAGTTGAAAATATGGTTCAAATAATCTCCATGTCCTCTTATAAGTTCAACTTCATTGGCAGTTGAAATCCAAAAGAAATGAAAGGTTAGACCTTCTTCTTCTCCACCACCTGTTGGTTTGTAATCCCATTCATCTGCAGCATTTGATACAGTTATTTTATAAAAAAATCTGTTATGTATGGCACCGTCATCATTCTCCCATAAATCTTCAGCAAGTAGATGTTCAACATGGAAATTTCTTAATCCTGTTTCTTCTTCAATTTCTCTTATTACAGCATACTCTGTGTCTTCTTCAGCCTGTACAGTCCCCTTTGGTATTTGAATACCAGCTTCAGCAATTGGATGCTGAAATACTAATACCTGTGTTTTGCCTTCTTTTATTCTTGTTACATAACCATAGGCTTTTTTAATTGGTGTCATTTATTATCTCTCCTCCCAATAACATAAGTCCTCAACCTTTTTACATAAACCTGCTTCTTTT
>NZ_BAUU01000077.1 GCF_000513115.1 Halalkalibacter hemicellulosilyticusJCM 9152 | reverse complement strand
TGGTGACGTTTGTGCGGGGATAAAGGTAATTGGATCCAAATGCGACCATTTTTTTGAAGAGCCGCCAAGTGGGCGCAAAAGGACAGCTCCTGTTTCTGAACCAAGCTATTTTTAAGCATATTTTGAATGCCCATATGCCGAAGGCCTGGTATCATTTCGATAATATTTTCTTGATAACTGTCAGTTAAAATGATTTTTCCAGCCTTTTTTACAATTAGTCTTATAATTCTAGCGCCAACCAACGAGCATAAATATAAACACGATAAAAAATAGGGACATCATTGCAAAAGTCAAATAAAATAATATGTTTGCCATAGTCACTTCTCCAATATTACAGAAAATGAATCGCGGAATTTTATTACTTTTCATGAAAGGTTCATAATAGTCAGTAAGAAAGATAAAGCTTTTTATGATGGTGAAGGTCCTTAGATGTGATGAACTGTATAAAGAATAATTGAATCGAATTGATGGACAATTATTTCTCAATTTGTTTGTCTTCCCATGGTTTAAAGGAAAACGGAATTCCGACCATTTTGGCGGTCAATTCATCATAGGACACCAGATCCTTTTTTGACAACTCTGTTAATGAGCGTTTTCCCATTGCTCTTAATGCCATTTTCATTTCTTCTATATTGGCTGTTAAGAATTTCTCAGCTGATTTTACCCCTTCTTGAACATTAAATTGATCCTTGAATTTCCCTTGATTCCAAACAACTTGTGTAGGCGGTTCAAACGGAAGAGCATTCAATGATTGAGAATGTGATACGGCAAATAACATAGCGGAACCTACATATACTGCATCTTTGGCTGTTAGGATGGCCCCCACCCTGTAAAATAGATAGATATTCAATATCTATCCACTCATGTTGGTGAGTCTACTAATTGGTGTTTTTGAAAAACGGAGAATACGTGAGTATTCAGGAGATATTTAAACTTTATAGAGGGAGGTAAGAAAAATGTGGTGAACCCCAAAGAAAGGTTATTGTGGAGTATTGCTCTTCCAGGATTTGGTCAATTTTTAAATAAAAAATATATAAAAGGTATTGTTTTTGTTTTTTTAGAGTTCTTGGTGAATGTTTAGGCAAATTTTAATGAAGTGATTATTGTGAGTTTTTTTCAAGGAGATATTGAAAAAGCAATTTCAAAGGCAGATTATCAGTGGTTAATGTTTTATCCATGTTTGTATTTTTTTGCAATGTGGGATGCGTTTAAAGATGCCGGAGGAGAAAAAGATTGCTTTTCCTTTTTACCATTTGCTTTTCTGCTTATTTCGTTACAGTTGGATGTATTTATTCTTCAAATTTTAAACTATTTGGTGTACTATTAGGTCCTGTTTGGCTTCCAATTATCACTGTTAT
The DNA here is from genome assembly GCF_000513115.1 of Halalkalibacter hemicellulosilyticusJCM 9152. GTDB lineage: Bacteria > Bacillota > Bacilli > Bacillales > Bacillaceae_D > Halalkalibacter > Halalkalibacter hemicellulosilyticus. The sequence goes on along the minus strand of NZ_BAUU01000077.1, from coordinate 1,947 downwards.
TCCTGCTGTGATGGTAGGCTTACTCTTAAGAGGAATATTTTTCAAAATATATTTACTAAAAAATAAAAATGTTTAATTGTGAAAATATATACTTTAAGTAACGGGTTGTGGCTTTGAAAAAAAGTTACACCGTTTTGAAAAAAGATGAACCGTTATTAAAAAAGTTGCACCGTTTTACCCCTTTGGATATGGTTATCTAAAGGAACTGTTGATTGACAATAGAGTTATTCCAGAAAAGGGCGCAATCCTGTAACAAGGATCAGCTATCTTTTTTGGGGAGTAGGATGAACTATTGTAGGAATTTAAATATTATGAAATAATTGGTATTTAAAAAATGATTTTAAAATAGAAGTGAGAGTAAAGGAGGTAGTCTTCTGCCACGATCATTTTATAATTTAGTTATTAGTATGTCTTCCAGCAGGTTAAGCTTTGCGTTCTTCACCATGACGTTCATTACAATACTATATAGTGAAACAGGCTCAGCAACACTCGCTTCCACTGTTACTTTAACTACAACTGTTGCACAGATTGTATGTGGGATTTTCTTACCTGGGTTAACTAAGCTTTATTCATCAAAAGCGATCTTATATTTCAGTCAAATATCCCAGTTAATCATCTTTATATTATTGGTTATTTTCTTTAACCTAGATTTGTCAAATTTCACAATTGTATTGTTGTTTGTTCTCAATTTCTTTTTAGGATTATTCTATGCAGCAACGAATCCTATTAAAAATGCAATTGTCCCAAGAATAATAGAGAATAACGTTCTAGTACGTGCTAATACATTCTTAGCTACCTCTGACCAAACTTTGCTATTAATTGGGTGGACACTTGGGGGAGTATTAATTGCCAAATTAGGTGATACCATTTTATTAATGATTTCATTTGTCCTTTTAACCATTTCTCTAATTTCTCTGAAATTAACAAATATACCCTCCGATACGAGATCATTAAAAAAATCCAAGAGATATGCTGTGTTTTATAAGACTTGGACTGTTTTGTTCACCCATCCCAAATTAAGAACCATAACTTTGATGGATATAACTCATGGTTTTGGAGGTACTGTTTGGATAGGTGCAGTCACTCTTGCTTTTGTTACAGAAGTCTATAATCTGGGAGAGTCATGGTGGGGGTATATTAACGCCGCATACTTTACAGGAACTATTCTTGGTGGGCTATTCATATGGAAAGTAGCAAACCGAATACAGAATAATTATATTAAAGCTATATTGATTAGTTCATTTAGTTTAGCTATTCTTACAATCTCTTACGGTATCATTCCTATTTCGTTTATAGGGTTGGTATTAGTAGTAATAATGGGGCCATTTTTCCAACTAATGAGCATCTCTACTAGAAGCTATATTCAACAGGAAATAGAAAAAGAAGAATTAGCATCTGTTTTTGCCTCACGTGCGACATTAAACCAAATAATCTTTTCTATTTCTATTTTTCTTATAGGTTTAATCGTTGACTTGTTTGGAGCACAGTTTGCCTATATGTTTTCAGGAGCTTTATTATTCATTTCAACTATCATTGGTACATGGAGTTTTAAGAGCGCGAGGATAGATAGTGGTAAAAATATGCAGAAGGAAGTAAATACATAAAAGCCAAAAACGTAGGTTGAATGTTCAACAATCGGGCGCCATTCTTGAAGAAGAATCGGTGATCATTTTGTATTATAGGGCCAGATAATGGAATAAATGGTCATAATAATCCAGCCGTTTTTAATAATGGGGAACTAGAAAATATCTATAACAACATGATGTAAAACTCTGTTATTGATGATAAGGTAAAGATACATCACATCACACTAAGGAGCCCATACATATGAAAAACTTCGCAGACACATTGATTGAGCACAGTATTAGAAAAAACACAGCTTTAGTAGTTGGATTAGACCCTGATATAACGTATTTCCCAGACTTCTTGTTAAACAAAGATACACAT
>NZ_BAUU01000078.1 GCF_000513115.1 Halalkalibacter hemicellulosilyticusJCM 9152 | reverse complement strand
CTAAGGTCAATGGTGCACGTAACTTACATGAAACATTCAAGCCACAAGACTTTTTACTTCTATTTTCTTCTGCGGCGGCAACCTTCGGTTCTGCGGGACAAGGAAACTATGCAGCAGCTAATGCAACACTAGACGCATTGGCACAGAAGTGGTCTTTAGCAGGGGATTCAGTTTTATCTGTGCAATGGGGAGCATGGTCAGAGGGAGGAATGGCTGAACGTAACTCAGCAATAAAACGTGCAGAAGCAACAGGATTTGGCTCCATTTCCAACGAATTAGGGAAAAAAGCGATTGAACAACTCCTGGTTGGTAATAAAAAAGGAGTCATTTGTATCACCCCAATAAATTGGAGTAATTTAAAATTAAACATTCCGCTAGTTTCTCGGTTTGTATCTCAAAAAAGTACACCTAGTAAATCAAAACAGATTGAAAAACACAGTAAATTTGGTTACGCAGAGGTTTTGCGCATTGTTCGCCAAGCAGTTGCTGAAATAACGTCGAATAATATTCCGGATGATGCTTCATTAATGACAAATGGCTTAGATTCTTTAGGAGCGGTTGTCCTCGCACAAACACTGAGTCAAGAAATTGGTCTGTCATTGACAAGTGTGTTTGCCCTAAATCATCCAACTATTGAAGATATGACAGATGCTATTGTAAAACGTATCGAAAATGAAGAATCAGATCTGTCGAATCCAACTTTACCACGTACTGAAAACGAAAGTTCAGTTGAAAAGACGAGTCTCAATATAACTGAAACTAAAGAAAATCAAACTGAACCGATTGCGATAATAAGTACAGCTTGTCGATTACCAGGAGACGTGACATCACCTGAAGAATTTTGGGATATGCTTCTCGAAAGAAAGGATTGTGTAACAGATATTCCTAAAACACGTTTCAATATTGATGACGTTTATGACCCTAATCCGAACATGGTTGGACGAAGTTATACAAAGAGTGGCGCATTTATGAAAGATGTTGAGAGTTTTGACTATGAATTCTTCGGTATGTCTTTTGCCGAAGCACGCTTAATGGATCCTCAACAACGCTTATTACTTGAAGTTGCCTTTGAAGCTGCTTATAAAGCTGGTTATGATAAAAGTAGGTTAAATAAATCATCTATGGGTGTTTTTATAGGTCAGATGAATTATGATTGGGCACACATAGATATTGAAGATGCATTAGCTGACCCATATTATGCAGCGGGTTCTGCACCTTCTATTACATCTAATCGGCTCTCTTATCTGTTAGGACTTACTGGACCAAGCATGACTATAGACACTGCTTGTTCTTCCTCACTAGTAGCTGTTGATCTAGCTGTTGAAAAGTTGCGTAAGGGAGCATGTTCTACGGCGCTGGTAGGCGGAGTAAATGTAATGTTACACCCTCGTTCTTATATAGGTTGTTGCGCTGCTAACATGCTATCTTTTAAAGGTCGTTGCGCTACTTTTGATGAAGGAGCTGACGGATATTGCCGTGGTGAAGGAGTTGGAGCGGTTGTTCTAAAACGTCTCAGTGACGCTCAAGCCGATGGAGACCCTATATTAGCCGTTATTCGTGGTTCAGCAGTTAACCAAGATGGACGAAGTGCTTCCCTAACAGCACCTAACGGTCTTGCTCAACAAGAAGTAATTAGGCAAGCTCTTAATGAAGCTGGTCTTGAGGGAAGTGACGTTGATTATGTTGAATGTCATGGAACAGGGACTTCTTTAGGTGATCCGATTGAAGTTGAAGCATTAAAGAATGTACTGGGTGAGCAACGCTCTAAGCCGCTAGTACTTGGATCGGTTAAGACAAATATAGGTCATTTAGAGGGAGCAGCTGGAATAATAAGCCTTATAAAAACGATTGAGGTATTAAGGCATCGAAAAGCGCCTGGTAATGTACATTTTAAAACTTTGAACCCGAAGATTAATATAGACAATTTTAATGTCGTAATTTCAGCCAATGAAACCCAATTAGACAATCACAATCCAAATTCAGCACTGATTGGTAGTATTTCTTCATTTGGATTTGGAGGCACTAATGCGCATGTTATTTTGGAATCTTGGGGTAAGTAATTTATATTTAGGGGTGAGGTTGAAATGAATATGAAGAATAGCGATAAAAGTACGCGTATTGTAGTTAATCCATCTGACAATATTATGTGGATGTTCACGGGTCAAGGATCTTTAAATTCAAGTAAAAATAATGAGCTATTCAATAGAAATAAAGTATTTAAGCATGCACTTACTAAGTATACGGACATATTGAAGAAAAGCCTTAATGTTCCTATATTAGAAATGCTTCTAAACGAGTCTGCTGGTATAAACCAGCAGACTCAGATAGAGCAACCAGCAACAGTTGCTCTACAGTTAGCACAAATTTCAATGTGGAACGAGCTAGGAGTGAAGCCAAAAGTCGTACTTGGACATTCTATTGGAGAGTTTGCTGCTGCAGTTGCTGCAGGGATAATGAAACCTGAGGATGCTTTAAAACTAGCAATAGCTCGTGGGAAATTAATGTCAGAAGCTCCACCAGGAAGTATGGCTGCAGTATTTTCCCCTGCTGAAAATTTAAAAACACTACCTAGGAATGTTGTTGTGGCAGCAGTCAACGGACCCGCTTTAACAGTTCTAGCCGGGCCTCAAGAGACGTTAAGTCATTTTGTAAATAATAATTATAAAGACCAACACATGATGTTAAATGTCTCTTACGCTTTCCATTCTCCATCTATGAATAGCGCTGCAACAGAATTTGGAAAACATATTTCAGGAGTCTCTCTATTAAAACCTAAAGATATCCAATTCATTTCTAGTATGACAGGAGAAATCGAGACAGAAAGACTTTTAACACCAGAGTATTGGAAAGACCAAATTATAAATCCAGTTAATTTTTTACAAGCGATTAAGACAAGTTTTTCTTTGTCCCCCCGTGCTACGTTATCTATTGAATTAGGTTCCGATTCCGCACTTATTAACATGGCTCGTCGTATTATACCCGATATGGATGTGCATTGGGTTTCATCTACTTCGGAATTTGAAATAGATGAAACAAAGGTGAATTTAAACATACAAAAGGACAGCTCTGAGAATGCACCTCTTTTTCGCTCAGTACGTAT
>NZ_BAUU01000079.1 GCF_000513115.1 Halalkalibacter hemicellulosilyticusJCM 9152 | reverse complement strand
TGAATATTGCAGAAAGAATGAGCCACTAGTGCAAACTTTTGAGCCATCTAATGCGGAAGATAAAGCCACCAAGTGCGGAATAAGAGAGCCATATGTGCTACCTAAATAAAAACCTCCTTGTATAATTGAGAAGCATGCTTAACAGCATGACATTTCTATTATAGAAGGAGGTTTTTTATGTGATTAGTTGTCGGAAGATTCTAGATCTTCACTTGGAGGGATTGAGTCAACGTACGATCAGCGCTAGCACAGGTCATTCAAGGAATACAGTGGCTAGTGTAATCAATACGGCAAAAGCAAGGGGTATTCAAACGTTGAACGACACCATGACGGATTCCTGGCTAAATGAATTTTTGTTTCCAGAGAAACAAGCAATCGAGAAAGGTTATTACCCGGTGGACTGGGAAAAAGTTCACAAAGAACTTCAGAAGAAAAACATTACATTAAAATTATTGCATCTTGAGTACGCTACTGAAGCAAGAGAGGGAAAGAAGATTCCTTATGCTTACCGCACTTTTACTGAAAAATACGGGCATTACGCAAAGAAATATAAGACGACGATGCCAATACGACGTAAACCAGGTGAAATTATGGAAGTTGACTGGGCGGGTTCTACACTTAGCTTCAAGATCGTGTCACAGGAGAAAAAATACCAGTCTATGTGTTTATCGCTACACTTCCATACAGTCAGTACAGTTATGTTGAAGGTTTTTTAGACATGAAGTCTCAGCACTGGCTTACTGCCCACATTCATGCATTGGAGTATTTTGGAGGAGTACCTGAAACAATGGTGCCTGATAATCTGAAAACAGGTGTGACTAAACCTCTACGAGGTGAACCGATTTTACAGGAAGCCTACAGAGAATTAGCTGATTTTTACCACACGGTTATTGTTCCGAGTCGTGTTCGCAAACCAAAGGATAAAGCCAGTGTAGAAGGAACTGTTGGCTATATATCCAGGCAGATTATCGCTGCCTTACGAAATTATCCTTTCTTTCACTTGGAAGATTTGAACCACCATATTTCAGATAAGCTTAAGGAAATCAATACTACTGCTTTTCAAAAGCGTCCAGGGTCTCGAAAAGAAGTGTTTGAAGAAGAGGAGAAGCCCTACCTTCGTCCCCTTCCACATACACGTTACAAATTGACCGAATGGAAAACAGCGAAAGTTCAACCTAACTATCACATTCAAATTGATCGCATGTATTACTCCGTTCCTTATGAGTACGTCCGGGAGCAGGTCGAGATTCGCTTAACACCAGATCTACTTGAATTTTACTTTAAAGATGTACGGATTGCATCTCATAAGCGGTTAAAAGGAGACATTGGGCAATACTCTACCTCTGTTGAACATATGCCTGATCATCACCGATTATATTTAGATCATAATCCAGAAAACAATCGAGTCTGGTCTAAAACTATTGGTCCTTCGATGGAGAAGTTTGTTAGTTTAATGCTAGAGCAAAACCCTGAGAAAAAAGCATTGTCTATTTTAAGCGCTCTAAGAAATATTGCGGAAAAATATGATCCAATTACGTTGGAGAAGTCGGTAGACACTTTACTCACCATATCTAGTAACCCTACCCTTTCTGTTCTTAAGAGCATACTAGACCGACAGAATAAAAGGATTCCGGCGGAATCCGCTACCGAAAAATCAAAAAGTATGGCCAATGATTATGGATTTGTTCGTGGTGCAGCTTATTTTGGGAAGGAGCGTTCAAAATGAATGAGGAAACTTTACGTAAACTATCTGAAATGAAAATGGGAGGTATGGCAGATATCTATCAACAACAAAGCCAAAACAGGGATTATCAAACTATGGATTTTGATGATCGCTTTCAGCTTTTAGTAGATCATGAGTATGATCGCAGACGTTCAAATAAGTTAGAGCGACTCATCAGACAGGCTACATTGAATGAACCATCAGCAGCTGTTGAAGATATTGAATATCATTCGGACCGTAAACTGAACAAGCAACTCATCTTAGAACTCGCTACCGGAAACTATATTCAGCGACACCATAATATTATCCTTATGGGCGCTTCAGGTAACGGTAAAACATGGATCGCAAACGCCTTTGGTGTTCAAGCATGTCGACAGTTTTATAACGTTAAATATATCCGTCTTCCAGAGTTGTTAGATGAATTGACTGTGGCTAAATATGAAGCAGACGGCAGCTTTCGAAAGTTAATTCAAAAATATAGAAAAATAGATGTATTGATATTGGATGAATGGTTATTAACCGAGTTGCCAGAAGACCATGTGATGCTTGTCTTAGAGATTATTGAATCAAGGCTCAAAAGAGCTTCTACTATCTTTTGTTCACAGTTTTCCCCTGAAGGATGGCACGCTAAATTAGGACAAGCTCAAGTAGCAGATGCCATTCTTGATCGAATTATTCATGATTCATATCACATTATGGTAGATGGAGAGATTTCAATGAGGGAACGCCATGGATTGGTAGGAACATCATGATTCCTATAGAAGTGGAGAACCGTATTGCCAAGCATTTCTTTCATCACTTTCTTCCTGAAGAGGTAATGGAGCAAATAATAGAACTACTTTTGCCCATCTGTTTAGAAATTAATGAAGATGACATGTTAGATGTTGATGAGCTTGTCAGACAAGCTGTTTTAATTATAGAATCGCGGTTAGAAGGAAAGAGTTTCAAGTAACTAAACGGCCATCGAAGCAACTGAAATCGATGGCTTTTTCAAGTATTTGTAAGTACTGGCTCCTTGACTTGCATTAAATGGCTCTATTTTCCGCAATTGGTGGCTCCAAACTCCGCACTGTTGGCTTTTTCCTACCGCAATACTCAA
>NZ_BAUU01000080.1 GCF_000513115.1 Halalkalibacter hemicellulosilyticusJCM 9152 | reverse complement strand
TTGTTTTTGTCAACATGAAATTGAGCCAGAGCGATCACTTCAAAAGTGAGCCACTTACTAATTGTCTACTCCCATAAATGGGACAGATTAGGTGTTTTGGTGTCTTGCCCCGGGGAGGGGCAAGACACCAAAACACGTCGCGCGTTCGATTATCCTTCGAACCTTTCTTTATTTTTCATACTCTGACGGAAACGATATGATTCTCCGTTAAGTAGGTGGATGTGTGATCGGTGCGTGAGCCGATCCAGTAAAGCTGCGGTCATTTTTTCATCACCGAAAAGGTTGGTCCATTCGGAGAATTCCAGGTTAGTTGTAATAATCACACTGGCACGTTCGTACCGACTTGAAAAGAACTGAAATAATAACTCTGCTCCAGTTTTGGAGAAAGGAACGTAGCCTAATTCATCGACAATTATCACATCAAATTTAAGCCACTTTTTTTCAAATGCTCCTAGCTTATGCTCCTCATTTGCCATTAATAATTCTTCCACTAAATCAGATGCAGTAATAAACTTAGTTTTATAGCCGTTTTGGATCATTTCTACCCCAAGTGCTATGGCCAGATGAGTCTTCCCAGTTCCACTGTTCCCTAGAAAAATAAGATTCTCATTTTTCCCTACGAATTCTCCCTTGGCTAACGTAATAAAACGATTTCGATTCAAACTTGGCATTAAGCTAAAATCATAGGTGTCTAATGTTTTCTGAACGGGGAAGGATGCTTGCTTTAGTCGTCTCTGTTTTTGATTTTCTTCTCTTGTTTGTAACTCACCTTCTAGTAATGCCAATAAGTATTCCTCATAACTTAGGTTTCTTTCTTCAGCTTCTCTTGCGAGAGAGCGGTACTGTCTACCTATCGTGGGCATCCTCAACTGTTTTACAATATGATCGAGTATAATTTCTGTATTCACTTTATCTGACCTCCAGTTAGTTGTTCATATTGAGTAACGTTTGACTTTTTAACTTTAAAGTCTAATAGACTCGTAGGCGTTTTCTCTCTAGAGAGCGTATGAGTTTTCAAATGGTTATTGGTTAGACGTTGAATAATTTCGTGTACGAGGTCGTAACGATAAACTTTTTCTTGTTCGGCCTCGTACAGTGCTTGTGTCAACTTATCCATACCAATCTCACGGTGCAGAAGCAGGAGTCGAATAAACTTGCGATCCCCTATGGCTCCCTCGTGCTCTCTCATTTTTCGATGAAAACGTCTGAACACTTCTGGAATGTCAGATGACTGAAAAGCGTGTGCATCACGTACAGCACGTGGTTTTTTTAGTAGTGCTTCAAGATAGTGATCAAGTACAGTGATCATTTGATTTCGTTCATTAGATCGAATGTGTTGAGCGATCACTTGATTTTGAGCCACAACGATTACACGATCCACAAAAATTTTTGCCCATACAGCTTGGCCTACATAGCTACAAGGGACGGAATACTGATTTGTTTCAATTGTAATCAAAGAGGTTTTATTAACCTGGCAAGAAACGAGTTTACAAGCTTCAAAACGTTGGTCGGGAAGTGGGTGAAAATACTCTTTTTCTTTTGCCCACATCTCGGCAACTGTTTCTTTTTTATAAGGAACGGTTCTTCGTTCACTTTCTTTTAAACACCACTCTAAAAGATAGTCGTTTAATTCATCCAATGATTGAACCGCAGGTTCTGGTACAAAGGCATTTCTCCTTACATATCCAACGGTCCCTTCAACACGTCCTTTTTCGTTTCCAGAACGAACATTACAAAACTCAGCCTTAAACAAATAGTGTGCTTGTAATGCTAGAAATGATTCCTGCTCTAAGCGATCTCTCCCTTTTAGGATTTTTTGAACAGCTGTTTTCAAGTTATCAAATAGTCCTTCTGTCGGAACTCCACCAAAGAATTCAAACGCATGAACAAAGCCATCTAAGAAAGCCTCTTGTTTTTCGTGAAGGTAAGCTCGCACAAATCGCACACGACTTGCCGCAAGTTGAACACAAAAGAGGTAAATTCGTTGTTTTCGACCCTGTAGAATAATATCCGCCTCTCCCCAGTCGAACTGGAATTGGTGGCCGAATTGAAAATCAAGGGGGATAAAGACCTCCTGTAGCTTTTTCTTGCGCTTTCTTACTAATTTTCTTGTATTGGATTCAGACCCTTTAAAGTCATATTCTTCTACTAATCTTTTATAGATGTTAGCAGCGGTATGTCTCTGTTTACCCCAGCGTTTTAGATCATCTTCAAGCCATTGATCAATGATTGGTAATACTCGTTTTGTTTCATCAGAATACTCTTTTGATCCACTATAGATTTTTTGCCTTTGTATTGTAGTCGGCGGTTCTTGTTGCTTGAAATACTTGCTTACAGTATTTCTTGAAATGCCAAGTTTCTTGGCTATTTGCCTTTGTGATAACCCTTCTACGTCATGTAAGAATTTGATATCATAGAATTGAGCCATTTTGATCATCCTTTATTTCCTCTCTCTGTTGATTGGTAGTTTCGTCACTTTCAATCATAAGAGAGGTTAGTAAAATTGGAAATCAGGTGGCTCATTTTTATGTGATCATTTCTTCTAAAAGTGGCTCAATTTTAGATTATCAAATACA
>NZ_BAUU01000081.1 GCF_000513115.1 Halalkalibacter hemicellulosilyticusJCM 9152 | reverse complement strand
GTAAGCGTCAAATACTCCCCACCTATGACGAAGATGGGGAGTATAGTAAAATCTAGTTATCAGTTTTTACATAACAGTGCTCTGGTAAGGTTTCGGACCATGGCAGTAGTCGATCGATCATTTTTTCATCGGTTGTATCAATGTTAGGAAGCTCCTCAAATAAAAACATCAAATAGTGATAAGGGTTTAGCCCGTTTTCCTTTGCTGTTTCAACGATGCTATACGTCACGGCACTAGCCTTTGCGCCTTTTGGTGTATTGGCAAAAATCCAATTTTTTCGGCCAATCACGAATGGTTTAATCGAGCGTTCGCTTCGGTTATTATCGATCTCCAATCGACCATCCTCTAAGTAAGCTTCTAGCTTCTCCCATTGATTGCGACAATATTTAATGGCTTGTCCAAGTGCACTTTTCGGCAACACCTTTGGTGTTTGCTGACGAAGCCATGCTGAAAAAGCATCAAGAATCGGCCGACTTTTTTCTAGCCGTACTTGATAACGTTCTTCAAAGGATAAAGGTTTGATTTCTTTTTCAATCGTAAAGAGTTGGTTACAGAATTGAAGCCCTTGTTTGGCCAGGACATCTTTCGTTCGTTCCTGTTCAGGCAACGCTTTGAGTGCTTCATCAAACTTTCGGCGAGCGTGAGCCCAACAGCCCACAAGCTTCACGTTTGGAATCCCATTATAGCCAGCGTAACCATCCACATGTAGATACCTTTAAAAGGGGATAGAAACTTTTTCGGATGTTTACTTGCTCGTGTCTGTTGATAATCAAACAGGACAATCGGTGATGTTCCTTGACCAGAGCGATAGAGCCAAAGATACGAAGTCGCGGTGGCGGCTCTGCCCGGTTCACGAAGCACTTGTAATGTGGTCTCATCGGCGTGAAGGTGATTCCGTTTCATTAATAGCTGATACATCCGGTCAAAGATGAGTTGTAGCCACGTAGTCGCCCCATGTAGCACCCAATTCGCGATCGTTTGGCGTGACAAAGACACACCTAATCGGGCAAATTGTTGTTCTTGGCGGTATAATGGTAGACCTTCTACATATTTCTGATTCATGATATACGCCATAGCTGATGGCGAGGCTAAGCTCTTTGGAAACACTGGTTTTGGCATGTTCGCCTTCACGATCGGTGTTTCCGTACTTTCACGCTCGCAGCGTCGACAAGCATAGACCGATTGAACGTGTTCGACGACTTTGACTTCCGCTGGGATGACTTTTAGTTCACGACGAATTTCTGTTGTCATTTCATGAAGATCCCCTTGGCAACACGAACAAACCTGCTGATCTGCGGGTAATTGATAGTTGATGACTTCTTTAGGAAGCTTCTCTAGTTTGAGCTCACGCTCACCCTTGGTCTTTTTACGTTGATACGTAATCGTTTCAACCGTCGGTTCTTCGACCTTAGGATCAGCAGAGATCTCGACTTCATTAAATAGAGGAAGCTCCAGTTGATCGGCATTTGTTTTCTCACTTGAAGCACCAAATTGACGTTGCTTACTAAGGCGGAATTGTTCCTCATACCATTTAATTTTTGCCGCCAGCTCCGCATTTTGTTTCTCAAGTGAAGAAACACGTTTTTCTAATTCTTCAGTTGTACATTGAGAGGTCATGTCATTTGTTTTCATACCATTATTATACCATGACCTCTCCCTTATTGGGGCTTAAATAACGGATGTTGCCGTTACTTTGGGGTGTGCAGCTTTTTGATCGATGGGGAGACCATCTAGTAACCAGCGAAATTGCCGAAGACTAATCATTTGTGGAGAAGATGAGGGGTCTTCTGGCCACGGAAACGTTCCTTTTTCCAAGCGACGATAATAGAGCCAAAAGCCATTATGTTCCCAATGGAGGATTTTGATTTTATCACGCTTACGATTACAGAAAACAAACAAGCAAGACGAGAATGGATCAAGCTGAAAACTCTCTTGTACGATGGCCGCAAGTCCATCAATTGATTTACGTAAATCCGTACTTCCTTTTGCCAAATATACGCGCTCGATTATACGATGATGGATCATCCATTTCTCAACACCCGAAGAACAAGGGAGAGATGATGTTCACTCACATCTTCAGGTATCATAAGCGAAAGATCATCCATTTTTAATTCAATAGCTGGATTCGTACTCATCGAGGAAACCTCTAATGTTGTCCACCCATGACAATCGACTTGAGGAGGATTTGGGGATGGATCTGTTTCTGCTTTCAATTTTTTACGCCAGTAATGGAATTGATATTCCGTTATCCCTTCTTGAGAGGATACCCATTCTGGAATCGTTTGCCCACTGGCTTCAAAATCTTCCATACGTGACTTCCAACATTCATATTTTTCTTTACGGTTCATGACAACACCCTTTCCATTTGATAGAAAGAGTATCTCATAGCTTGGGGCTTAGTGGAATGTGTGCGTTATTTGACGCTTAC
>NZ_BAUU01000082.1 GCF_000513115.1 Halalkalibacter hemicellulosilyticusJCM 9152 | reverse complement strand
AACCCCTCCTCTTAACCTTCCAGCACCGGGCAGGTGTCAGCCCCTATACTTCGCCTTGCGGCTTCGCAGAGACCTGTGTTTTTGCTAAACAGTCGCTTGGATCTTTTCACTGCGGCTCTCTCAGGCTATTCACCTTAATAGAGCACCCCTTCTCCCGAAGTTACGGGGTCATTTTGCCGAGTTCCTTAACGAGAGTTCTCCCGAGCGTCTTAGAATTCTCTTCTCGCCTACCTGTGTCGGTTTGCGGTACGGGCACCTCACACCTCGCTAGAGGCTTTTCTAGGCAGTGTAGGATCAGGAACTTCGGTACTATTATTTCCCTCGCCATCACAGCTCAGCCTTCATGAGAAGCGGATTTGCCTACTTCTCAGCCTACCTGCTTGGACGCGGACATCCAATGCCGCGCTTACCCTACCTTTCTGCGTCCCCCCATTGCTCAAACGGTGAGGAGGTGGTACAGGAATATCAACCTGTTGTCCATCGCCTACGCCTTTCGGCCTCGGCTTAGGTCCCGACTGACCCTGAGCGGACGAGCCTTCCTCAGGAAACCTTGGGCTTTCGACGGAGGGGATTCTCACCCCTCTTATCGCTACTCATACCGGCATTCTCACTTCTAAGCGCTCCACCAGTCCTCTCGGTCTGACTTCGCTGCACTTAGAACGCTCCCCTACCACTGACACCAACGGTGTCAATCCATAGCTTCGGTGATACGTTTAGCCCCGGTACATTTTCGGCGCAGAGTCACTCGACCAGTGAGCTATTACGCACTCTTTAAATGGTGGCTGCTTCTAAGCCAACATCCTGGTTGTCTGGGCAACTCCACATCCTTTTCCACTTAACGTATACTTGGGGACCTTAGCTGATGGTCTGGGCTGTTTCCCTCTTGACTACGGATCTTAGCACTCGCAGTCTGACTCCCGAGGATAAGTCTTTGGCATTCGGAGTTTGACTGAATTCGGTAATCCTGTGGGGACCCCTAGTCCAATCAGTGCTCTACCTCCAAGACTCTTCCTCGAGGCTAGCCCTAAAGCTATTTCGGGGAGAACCAGCTATTTCCGAGTTCGATTGGCATTTCACCCCTACCCACACCTCATCCCCGCATTTTTCAACATGCGTGGGTTCGGGCCTCCATTCAGTGTTACCTGAACTTCACCCTGGACATGGGTAGATCACACGGTTTCGGGTCTACGACCACGTACTCTTTCGCCCTATTCAGACTCGCTTTCGCTACGGCTCCGCCTTATCAGCTTAACCTTGCACGGGATCGTAACTCGCCGGTTCATTCTACAAAAGGCACGCTGTCACCCGTTAATGGGCTCCAACTAGTTGTAGGCACACGGTTTCAGGATCTCTTTCACTCCCCTCCCGGGGTGCTTTTCACCTTTCCCTCACGGTACTGGTTCACTATCGGTCACTAGGGAGTATTTAGCCTTGGGAGATGGTCCTCCCAGATTCCGACGGGGTTTCACGTGTCCCGCCGTACTCAGGATCCACTCTGGAGGAAACGAAGTTTCGGCTACAGGGCTGTTACCTTGTCTCGCAGATCTTTCCAGATCGCTTCACCTACTCCGTTTCTTTTTGACTCCGTATAGAGTGTCCTACAACCCCAAGAGGCAAGCCTCTTGGTTTGGGCTAATTCCGTTTCGCTCGCCGCTACTCAGGAAATCGCATTTGCTTTCTCTTCCTCTGGGTACTTAGATGTTTCAGTTCCCCAGGTCTGCCTCCTCGTATCCTATAGATTCAGATACGGGTACCATCCCATTACAGATGGTGGGTTCCCCCATTCGGATATCCCCGGTTCAAAGCTTACTTACAGCTCCCCGAGGCGTTTCGCCGTTCGTCGCGTCCTTCTTCGGCTCCTAGTGCCAAGGCATTCACCGTGCGCCCTTTCTAACTTAA
>NZ_BAUU01000083.1 GCF_000513115.1 Halalkalibacter hemicellulosilyticusJCM 9152 | reverse complement strand
GGCTTATCTTTAATAAGCAGTGCTATTACACTTTACATGATCATGATACAATATAAGTAATTATTTATGGAGGTGACTCGGGATGAAGTGGGAAGATGTATGCCAAGCTTTCCCAGAACAATGGGTATTGATAGAAGCTGTTCAAGCGCATACAAATGAGAAAAGTGAGCGTATTTTAGATGAGATTGCTCCCTTGAAAAAGTTTTCTAATTCTCCAGATGCGATGAAAGCATATCAAGAAATTCATCGAGAAGATCCTAGACGGGAGTTATATGTTCTCCATACTAACCGCAAGGAGCCTAATATCATCGAGAAAAAATGGGTAGGTGTTAGGCGATAGTGAAAAAACTAATTATAGATGAGGGTTTATTACTTACGGATATGGAACTAACATTTAATGGACAATTGCTTCATTTACGACGTGTTTTAGTCGATACTGGCTCAGGAAGTACAATTGTATCAACTGACTTAGCAGAGTCAATAGGGATTGTAGCGGAAGAGAATGACATGATATATCGTATTAGCGGTGTAGGAGGGTCAGAGTTTGTATATTCGAAGACGGTAGATTCTGTAAGAATTGGAGATATGCAAACAGAAAGTTTTGCTTTAGAAATTGGAGCAATGAATTATGGATTTGATTTGGATGGTATCATTGGATTGGACTTATTACAACAATTGAAAGCAATCATAAATATAGACGAATTATCATTACAGTCAAATAGCTAAATGGCGAGTATATTAGGGTGCACATCTTCTATACTTGCCGTTTTTTGTGCTATAGCTTTAATGTAGAGGTAATCAAATCTTGTGAAGATATTCACTTAAAGTAACGGATGCTTATCTTCAATAAAATTTATTGTTTTATCGGTGGAGTTGGATAATAAAAAGCCGATTTTCTTTAAGCTAAAAGATCGGCTTGATCATTTAATCCTTTTCAAATTGTTTCCGAACAGGATGGGTCCATTCTGGAAGGTAGGTTGCTTCGTAAGTAATGAAGCCATTATTTACTTCAAGCACAATTTCCCCATCTTCTTCACTGTTATCAATTAATACAAGGTTGTCAATCATATATGCATAGTCATAAAGATGCTTAAAAGAAGTGTTATTCCTTCTGATAATATCTTCAGTAGGGATATGATGACCGCCATTCTTCACTCTCATGGCAACCCTTTCTATGTTTTGATGGACATTATTTAATGCAACATAAAACATTGTTATTTCATAGCCCATCTCTTTAGCTTTTTGCATTTGTTTAATAGCATTTTTACCAGCAAGAGTTGTTTCAATAGAAAAGTCTTTACCCTCTTTGATGTACTTATTGACAGATTTAATGACTTCCTTACCTGCTGAAACTCTATTCTTCTCTGGGTTTTCTGGGTCAATTCTTCGAGCGATAGCATCTGGATCGATATTAATATCAATACCAATTTTATCAATAATTAAGTTGCGTATAGTGCTTTTACCGCTTCCGTTATTACCCGCAAATACAAAGAATATAGGTTTGTAGCTATGCATTACGAGTCACCATTTTTGTTCAATGGAACAATATCACCGTTAGGGAATTCCTTTACAAGCATTCCGTCTTTTTCATATACAATATATGTGTTATTAACCTTAGCGTCAATTCTCGCCCGTTCACCAGTCATTTTAACCCATTTACTTAACCATTCGTATTTTCTCTTAGGTTCATTGTTTTGTTCTAACATAAGGAACACCACCTTTCTTTAAATTATATCAGATTAATTATGATTTTTATAAGCGATTTGAGACTTAGGAGTAATGATATTTTGTGAATAGTTTCACTTAAAGTAAAGGGTAGGATGCTTTTCTGGAATAACCAGAAAAGCTTATTCCACTATTGAGGAAGCTT
>NZ_BAUU01000084.1 GCF_000513115.1 Halalkalibacter hemicellulosilyticusJCM 9152 | reverse complement strand
AGGGCCTAATAATACGAGGTTATATAACTGATCAACCCATGTAAGGTCACCCAGCTGATGAAGTTGTTTCTTACTTAATGATTGTTGCTCTTTAAGATCAAACTCCTCTAATGTTTTATAATCTGGGAACGTAGCCCACTTTAAGCGTTTTTCCACTTGCTTTTCCTCTCGACGCTTTTGTTCATAGTGCATAATATCGAGTAAAAACATCGTGTAAGAAGCGTCATTTTGTTCAGCTTTTTTTATCAATTCGGTTACGTGATTAGATGCCTCAACGAACCTTAAGGTTCTCATTAGTTTTTGTAATTGATTCATTTGTGTCATTGAGAATCACCTTCTAATATTGAGTAATACTCGTCCATCTCTCTTTTTGATGCATTTGTATCCATGACCCAACTGGAAGTAATCGTTGTGGGCTGATTCATTTGTTCAGCGTTATCGGTGTGTGTAGCGTGTAACGGTCGTTGGCGTTTTATATACCTAATGATATCGCTGAAATCTGTACCACTGTATAGATTGCGTTTAAAACATTCTTCAAGTGCTTTATTAATCGTCATAGAATGATTGGTTTTAATCGCATTTACTATCAGTTGTAATTGGTCACGAATGTAACGGGGATTCTTTTCTCTCACTTTTGATATAAACTCATAAGCTAGTTCTTTATGATCAAAATAGGCTACCACTGTCTCAATAAATGCATCAATCCCTTTTGTGCGATCACGCCGGTGTTTGGGGTTCTGAATTAACTTGCCTTTTTCTACTGATAGTTGATGTTTATCCAAGATCTCTCCATCTGGACTACAAATCATAAGTTCTTCATTATCGATGACTCTAAGGTAAACCTCTTGGTATTTATGAAAACTTCCTAATGGAAGGGAGTAACGATTAGATAAATACCGTATGGTATTGTCCTTACGAATAGACCTTGCTATACTAGGAATGGTGTTATTTTGAACATCCATGATGTTCGTGACTGGTTGTAAGTGTTGTTTTTCAAGGGCAAACACTTCAATCGGTCTTTTTTTTGTAGTGTTATGAACTTTTGCGTTACCTGTTCGGTTGAGCCATTCTATCGCTTGTTCATTCCACGACTCTAAATTGTGAAATATTCGATGTTTCGCAAAATTATATTTGATAAAACCTACGACATTTTCTATTTTTCCTTTACTTTCAGGGTCCGCTTTTCTACATACAAATAAGTTGAACTTTTTCGCTTCTTTGTATGTTTGGAACTCCTCAGTCAAAATTAAATCCCCACTATTTTCACTAACAACGATTAAGTTATCTTGGTCATACACTAACTCATTTGGGATTCCATGAAACCACTGAAATGCTCGTTCATGTGCTTCAATCACGTCTCTGGTTGTAAAGGGACGATCTAACCAGTACTTGTATTTATAACGTGAATGAGATAATACAAATGCGATGAAATAAAGTTTAACGGTTCCCCCACTAGCTTTTTTGTTTTTCGTTTGCCCAAAGTCCACTTGAATTTGTTGTCCTAAAGGAGGATCAGGTAAAGCCTCATATGACCTTTGGGATGTCTCTTTAGGTATGTTATATTCTTTTCTTAGTTCACTCACATAAGATCGAACCGTACTTTCACCGACTTCAAAAGATGGATATTTTTCAAGCAACCAATCTTGCACTTGGGCTGCCGTCATATCTGGATACTTCCTCAACCAAGAAAGAATGACTTCCTTATACTTATCAAGCTTCTTCTCTCTAGACTGAGTTGTAACCATCCATTCTGCCATCTCTTGTGGATTTCTATTTAAATAACGATATAATGTAGGCCTTGAAATCCTCAGTTTTGCAGCAACCTTACTTTTACTAAAACCTTGTTTTAAT
>NZ_BAUU01000085.1 GCF_000513115.1 Halalkalibacter hemicellulosilyticusJCM 9152 | reverse complement strand
AAGGAGCATTCCTGTTAGAAGGTTTTTCGGGGACTTGAACAAAAAAGAGCCCTCTTGGTATGATACGGGGTGTCAAATCTGGACGAATTGACCCCTAATTTAGTAACCAAGGAGGACTCCACAATGGATTTTAAACAAAATCAGAAAATAAATCAAGTCACTGAAGAAACCCTCGTTGTCGGAATCGACATCGCAAAGCGTACACATTTCGCCTGCTTTGTTGACGACCGTGGACGGATACTCCAGAAATCATTCTCTATTACACAGTCACATCAAGGGTTTGAGTCATTTTATGATCGAATTCTCAAAGCATTAAGAGAACATGAAAAAACAGAAGTGCTAGTAGGAATTGAACCAACTGGTCATTATTGGTTAAACTTAGCCTATTTTCTAGAAGAACGAGGCATTCCACTTGTTATGACCAATCCGATGCACGTCAAACGTTCAAAGGAGTTGGATGACAATCTACCCACGAAACATGATCGTAAAGACGCGCTTGTGATCGCTAGACTATTAAAAGACGGACGATTTAGTTATCCACGTATTCTAAAAGATGTGGAAGCTGAACTTCGAGTCGGATCAACGTTTAGAAGTAAGTTGACCGAGGAATTGGGCGCTGTCAAAAACATGATGATTCGCTGGTTAGACCGCTATTTTCCAGAATTCACACAAGTATTTCCGTCATTCGGAAAGATGGCTTTGGCCGTACTAGAATGTACACCATTTCCGAGTGATCTCTACCAAATGCAACCCGATGAATTACTTGTGATGTATCGACAAGTAGAGGGGATGAAATCTCCCCAGAAACCGAAAGCTGTGCGTCTCATTGAAGTCGCAGCTCACTCGATTGGAATAACAGAAGGACGTAAGATGGCCCGTTTTGAAATTGCCACACTCGTTCGACGTTATCATCAGTTAGAACAAGAAATTGAATGCATCACCCAGCACTTAGTTGAACTAGTAAAAACGTCAGTAGAATATGAATGGCTCTCAACGGTTCAAGGTCTTGGAGACACAACCATCGTTGATCTACTAGCTGAAATCGGTAGTTTTTCACACTATGAAGATCCACGCCAACTTATTAAACTCGCGGGACTCACATTGCGTGAAAATTCGTCTGGACAGCACAAAGGTCAAAAACGTATCTCTAAACGAGGCAGAAGGAAGCTACGCGCGCTCCTGTTTCGAGTCATGATGCCAATGATCCGTCATAACGAAGCCTTTCGTAAACTACATGAATATTACACAAATCGTACAGTCAACCCGTTACGAAAGAAACAATCAATTGTGGTCCTTTGCGGAAAACTACTAAAAGTATTACATGGAATCAGTACGAAGCATAAAGCGTTCGATGCACAACGAATGATGAGGGATGTTCCTAGTCTCGCAGAGGCTATGTATCTGCATTTTCTTGAGCGAACTAGACAATTGGATGACACGGAGAAGCTGGCACTATTTTCACCATTCGACCTAGAGTCCCTAAAGGAGCTTCGCTAGCCTCTGCCTTATGACTAGACCGAACGAAGGAATGTAGCACACAGATGCCCAGAGACATGGAGGGTACGTCATCATAAGCTACGCAGAGATCCATGGTGCATCGTATATTTCTTCAACGCTACTTACATTAATATCCAGTAGCGACCGCGTAGCGCACCCATAGATTGGTATAGTTTCACATAATTTTAAATTACTGTTAGAGGTCGTGTCGAAAAATATTTTTTTGGCACCTCGCAAACGGGTCAAACCGTTGATATATCAATATTTATAGAGGGAGG
>NZ_BAUU01000086.1 GCF_000513115.1 Halalkalibacter hemicellulosilyticusJCM 9152 | reverse complement strand
AAACGGAACTCTGATGCAATGATGACATCAAAATGCCGTCTCCCATTAGGCTTGTCCTCCCGTTTAGGCCACATTGGCTCCGGTACCGGGAATGGTCGCTCCTCTTGTGGAAATGGATAATATAACGTCTTTCCACTTTTGTGATACGTTTCATACTGCTCAGCGTACTCTTTACGCGCTCCCATAAAAAAACCATGATAGCCAAAACTAGAGTTCCCCGTTAATGAATGAGATGACTGACGCTGAAAAGAGTATGGACCTGTTTTTAAATCAGCAACTGCATCTTTACCAAATACTCGCTTTAATCTTTTTTTAAACTCACCATCTGCTCCGAAACGAACAGAGTCCCAATAACCAATCTGCTTCAAGACCGGTTCTCGCCGAAACATAAGTGACGACATGTTTGCAAATAGGTATTCACCTGGTCTCCCACGACGATAGAACATTAGCGTGTCAGTCGCGCGCGCTTGTTCAGTTGTATTGGCTACCACTGAAGGGTTTGACACTAAATGTTTAACTTGATGTTCTATTTTTTCTGGATGGGACCAATCATCGGCATCATTAATCGTTACAAAATCACCTGTTGCCACTTGTAAAGCTCGATTTCTCGCAACATAAGGACCGCTATTTATATCATTTTTTAACAATTGAATTCGTTTATCTTGCTGTTGAAATTCTTCAATGATTTTAACCGTGTCATCTTGACTATAGTCATCCACAATTAAAACCTCTAAGTGACGCCACGTTTGATTTAAAACCGATGATACCGTAGTCCTTAAACATCTTTCAGCATTATAAACAGGAATGATTATCGTCACTTTTTCATCCTGCTCATCTGATTGAATTGTTGCATCGTTATTTACAACTAAATCATCATACGTATAACCTGTTCGTTGTAAGTCCAATGTCATCATACCATGATTTTCGAATACTTGATTAATCAATCTTATCCGTTCATGAAAATCTTTTTTTATATTAGCTTTTGCTAAATACAAATCATCATGAGCTCCTTTTTGAAGTTGCTCATCAATCACTTTCTCTGCTTTTTCTTCCATATTCAACTGTAAGAAGCATTCTGCCTCTATAATAGTGATTCGTCTTAAATTCGTTTTGTTTTTCTCACCTTCAGCGGCCTGTTCTAAAAAGTGCAAAGATTTCCTAGCGCCATCAATAGTATATTGACTTGCATACCATAATGCTAATTCCCATGCTGCCATTCGCCTTACATATGGATTATCAGACTTGTTACATAATTGTTCTAGTTCGGCTAAAGCTTTCTTTGTGAAGCCTAACTCATTTAAACGATAGCGCACCTTTTTAATTTTCTGTTTTGCTTTTTTCATCTGGTAACTGGGATTAAAAAGGTCATGAACGGATCTCTTTCTAATTGCGACTTTATAAGCTAGTTGAAACCACCTGTATGCTCTTGATGCTTGTCTATAAACAAAGCTTCCCTTCACAAGCATCAGTTCTTTTTCCATTTTTATCCTTTTATTCCTATATTGATCACGTTCAGTTTCAAGTAGTTGGATCGTTCTTTCAAGGTCATTTACCCGCTCTGTAGTGATTTGATCCTGACCTCTTTGATCCTTACTTTCATGCTGTGAACTATGACTCATGTTAAGCACCTCTCCAATCTCCGCTTATGCTTCCCATACCCAAACTGCTCCTCAACATAAG
>NZ_BAUU01000087.1 GCF_000513115.1 Halalkalibacter hemicellulosilyticusJCM 9152 | reverse complement strand
GTGCGGGAATAGAGGAGGTAGTATTCCACTCCATTTATTACCATATATTGCACGTATTCTCCACGCCGCCCCTGGAGGCTATCCCTCCCATGTCTCAACGGGTCTTAGCCCTTTCATTCCTTCGTCATGCCTATCCAAGGGGTGGAGGCTGTTTTGCTAACCGAACGGGTCAGTGCCCTTTTGTTCAACGGATCCAGTACTCCGTGCTTTTTGGAATTCCTACGAATAAGACAACATTCAATTTATTCTAGGTATTAAGCTGCAATAGGTGAAAAAGTTTGTAGTTTTTTAGGACAATAGGCTTCATTTCTTTTAGCCATTCCTACTAAAAGTCTTGCGAGTTTGCCAATCAATTTCATAATGGATTTCATCTTTTTGATTTTCTTGACTTGTACATTGTGGGTATGAAGAGCTTTGAACTCTGGGTTATTTACAATAAGTGAAATGGTCGCTAAGTAAAGGAATCGCCGCAACCTGGACCTTCCACGCTTAGATAGCACAATTTGTCCCTTCCATTTGCCTGAACTGGCCTCTGCTAAATGTAAACCTGCATGCCTTAAGAGAGAGTTCCCGTGGGCAAAACCACTTAGATCACCAGCTTCACCAAGAATTCCAGCTAGAGAAATTTCACTAATACCTTTTATGGCAAGTAGCTTATCTGTAAATGTAATTTGTTTAAGTGCGATTGTGACTTCTTTTTCTATTCTTGCGAGTTGAGCTGTAGCTAAATCAAATTCTTCAAGTAATTGTTCAAGGTGAAGTTTATAAGCAGCGGTAGCTTGTATACTTCCAACAGAGTGTTTAGCTAATTCAATAAGTATATGCGCTTTATGTATTCCTGCGTGACGCGGCATTACAGTTCTCCATCCATCAATAACATCTTGAGGTTCTAAAGATTGAAGATCGCTTGGAGTAGGAAATAAACGGAGAGTTGCGATAGCTCCTTTTCCTTTGACATCTTTAAATACTTGTCGAAATTCTGGAAATACAACATCTATCCAACGGTTAATCTGATTGATGGAACTCACTAACCTTTTAACGATTACGTCACGGTTTGACATAAGTACTCTTAACTGTTCAAAGGATTCTGAAGTTGGTCGAATAAACGCATAATAACCATTCTTAACCATATCAGCGATAACTAGAGCGTCTTTTATATCACTCTTAGATTGTGTATTATCTCGATTTTCTTTATTCTTTTTTACAAGGTGAGGATTCACCGTTACAACATCAATTTTATGATTGTATAGCCATTTGGAGAGATTTAGCCAATAATGTCCTGTTGGTTCCATACCAACTATAGCTGTTTTAAAGTTTGCCTTAGAGATTAAATGATTTATCCATTCTAATAAGCTAGCGAAGCCATCTTCATTATTTTCAAATGTAAGAGGATCACCAACAACGATCCCACGATAGTTAACAGCACGAGCTACATGAAATTGTTGTGCTATATCTACTCCTACGACAAGGTGTTCATGTGTAATTCTTTCAATCAATTGATTTTGTTTGTCTTGCATTTTATACTTCATAGTAGAGCTTCCCCCTTAGATTTTTGAGTTTTAGAGTGGTGTCTATACTCTTATCTTACTGGGAGGCTCTATTTTTTTCAAAGTGCAAATTAACGCACTACAGGAATGCTAACC
>NZ_BAUU01000088.1 GCF_000513115.1 Halalkalibacter hemicellulosilyticusJCM 9152 | reverse complement strand
TTAAACTCAACTTTTATGGAGAGTTTGATCCTGGCTCAGGACGAACGCTGGCGGCGTGCCTAATACATGCAAGTCGAGCGGACAGAAGGGAGCTTGCTCCCGGAAGTTAGCGGCGAACGGGTGAGTAACACGTGGGCAACCTGCCCTGTAGATTGGGATAACATCGAGAAATCGGTGCTAATACCGGATGATAGAATGAGCGTGCATGCGTTTATTCTCAAAGATGGCTTCGGCTATCACTACAGGATGGGCCCGCGGCGCATTAGCTAGTTGGTAAGGTAACGGCTTACCAAGGCGACGATGCGTAGCCGACCTGAGAGGGTGATCGGCCACACTGGGACTGAGACACGGCCCAGACTCCTACGGGAGGCAGCAGTAGGGAATCTTCCGCAATGGACGAAAGTCTGACGGAGCAACGCCGCGTGAGTGATGAAGGGTTTCGGCTCGTAAAGCTCTGTTGTTAGGGAAGAACAAGTGCTAGTCGAATAGGATGGCACCTTGACGGTACCTAACCAGAAAGCCACGGCTAACTACGTGCCAGCAGCCGCGGTAATACGTAGGTGGCAAGCGTTGTCCGGAATTATTGGGCGTAAAGCGCGCGCAGGCGGTCTTTTAAGTCTGATGTGAAAGCCCCCGGCTCAACCGGGGAGGGTCATTGGAAACTGGGAGACTTGAGTACAGAAGAGGAGAGTGGAATTCCACGTGTAGCGGTGAAATGCGTAGAGATGTGGAGGAACACCAGTGGCGAAGGCGACTCTCTGGTCTGTAACTGACGCTGAGGCGCGAAAGCGTGGGGAGCAAACAGGATTAGATACCCTGGTAGTCCACGCCGTAAACGATGAGTGCTAGGTGTTAGGGGTTTCGATGCCCTTAGTGCCGAAGTTAACACATTAAGCACTCCGCCTGGGGAGTACGACCGCAAGGTTGAAACTCAAAGGAATTGACGGGGGCCCGCACAAGCAGTGGAGCATGTGGTTTAATTCGAAGCAACGCGAAGAACCTTACCAGGTCTTGACATCCTTTGACCACTCTAGAGATAGAGCTTTCCCCTTCGGGGGACAAAGTGACAGGTGGTGCATGGTTGTCGTCAGCTCGTGTCGTGAGATGTTGGGTTAAGTCCCGCAACGAGCGCAACCCTTGATCTTAGTTGCCAGCATTCAGTTGGGCACTCTAAGGTGACTGCCGGTGACAAACCGGAGGAAGGTGGGGATGACGTCAAATCATCATGCCCCTTATGACCTGGGCTACACACGTGCTACAATGGATGGTACAAAGGGCAGCGAAGCCGCGAGGTGAAGCCAATCCCATAAAGCCATTCTCAGTTCGGATTGTAGGCTGCAACTCGCCTACATGAAGCCGGAATTGCTAGTAATCGCGGATCAGCATGCCGCGGTGAATACGTTCCCGGGCCTTGTACACACCGCCCGTCACACCACGAGAGTTTGTAACACCCGAAGTCGGTGGGGTAACCTTTTGGAGCCAGCCGCCTAAGGTGGGACAGATGATTGGGGTGAAGTCGTAACAAGGTAGCCGTATCGGAAGGTGCGGCTGGATCACCTCCTTTCTATGGAGTAACTAACTCTAATCGACGAACAACTTCGGTTGTTTGACGCTTCGGTTC
>NZ_BAUU01000089.1 GCF_000513115.1 Halalkalibacter hemicellulosilyticusJCM 9152 | reverse complement strand
AAAGAAAAAGGAATGTTAGGTCATCAACAAAATTAAAGTAAAAGACAATTTTAAACATTAATAATAAATAGTAATAAAATAAATATAAATCGCGATATCTCTTATGGAAGAATACCAAAAATTACAAACTATATTGATAATATGGATAATAAGATAGGGATATTTTTTCCTGCACTTGTTTTTTCATTCAGGGACAACCCGATCAATTACTATAGCAACGACTTTGAATTGAATATTTCAATAAATAATAAATTAGTAGTTATTGACGGACAACATAGAATAAAAGCAATAGAAAAGTTTTTAGAGAAGAATCAGAATAACAATAAAAGGGAACGGATAGAGGAAACTTCATTAACTGTTCAGATTTATTTCGGGCTTAATATCCAAGATGAAAAGCATTTATTTGCGGATATAAACTCAAATTCTAAGAAAGTTTCAATGTCCTTAATTACTAAATTTGATAATAGGGATGTTCTAAATGTTTTAGTAACAGAACTTCATAATATTTGCGACGCACTTCAAAGTGCAAAAATAGAATTTAATAAAAGTCGGCTTCAGCGTCCAGGGAATGATTATTTTTCTACTAGTTCAAGACTCAAAGAATTAGTAAGTATATTACTATTTGGTAAGAAAAGCCCTAACAAAAAAGATAGTAGAAATTTAATTGCTCAATATGATGATGTATTAATTTTTCTCGATAAATTATTTCGAGAATTATTTTCAAGTTTACCACCACAACCAGGCGACGTATTGAAAAGTATTCTAGGGCACTATGCAACACAGCAATCAATAGGATACTATATATATAATTCAATTATGCTTAATGAAACAGATATACAGTGGATAACCGATTGGGAAGAAGAAATTGACGCTTTAGCAAATATTGATTGGTCAATTAAGAACCCAGTTTGGAAAAAATATCTAAATGCAACTAGGAAAAATACTCCTTCAGAATATTTACAAATTGAGGAATATAAAGCAGACGAAATTTATGAGGAAATAAAGAAACAATTAAATTATTAAACACTGATATCAAAAAAGTACTTCCAAAACCAATTGAGTAAGCGTTAAATAGTCCCCACCTATGACGAAGATGGGGACTATATTAAAATCTAGTTATCAGCTTTCCATCTAATGGGAGCTTGAGTGGAATAACTGTAAATGTTGTTAATGCAGCCATTTTTGTTCTAACTACCATTTTTTATTCAGCAAGTTGCTGTCATCTACAAGATCACGAGCAAGCCAAACGAAAGAAAATCCGAAACCCAATACATTCAAGGGTCTCGGATTTTCTTTAAATGGTTTAGAAAACCCCTGCTATGCCGGGGGGGGGGGCAAAAGGGCTTCTAGCGTGGTATAAAAAACCTCACTTCATGGTAGGATAAAGTTGGTTTCCCGACCACTTTATCTCACCAAAGAAGGAGGTATGCCCTGTGAAGGACATGAATAGTTTAGCACACACAACATGGAATTGTAAGTATCATATCGTCTTTGCGCCAAAATACAGAAGGCAAATCATCTATGGAAAATATAAAAAGAGTATTGGTCAAATCATAAGGGATTTATGTGAACGAAAAGGGGTTGTAATTCATGAAGCAAATGCTTG
>NZ_BAUU01000090.1 GCF_000513115.1 Halalkalibacter hemicellulosilyticusJCM 9152 | reverse complement strand
GTCCCAGCCTTGTATATTAAGCACATGAGGTTCGCTACCTCTAGTGCTTTTTTTAGTATAGTTTTTTATACTAAAAGCAACGCTGTGGATTAGTAACTCAGCCTACAGTACTTTTTAGTAACTGGTTTTATAGAGATTCTAACCACAGCTCTTTGTTTAACTGTTAATTAGTTAGATAACGCTAGACGTTTGATTTCGCACAAGGATACAGAACAAGGAGTGCGTGGCTTGAAAGCACAGCGTAATATATTTTTGAAAGAAGGAATTATTCATGATTTATGTGGGGATCGACGTAGCTAAACAAAAACATCAGATAGCTATTCTTGATGATAGAGGGGAAATCTATCGTGACAACTTGGTCATACAGAATAATTATTTAGGATTTCAAAAAATCCATGAAATCCTTAGCCATATTCAAACAGAGACAGCGCAAGAATGCCAAGTAGCGCTGGAAGATACCGGTCACTATTCTCTTCCCCTTCTACAATTTTTAGGAAAGAATAGGTACCCAACTTATTGTTATAATCCTATCTTAATCAAAGAATTTTCTAAGGTACATACCTTGAGAAAAACAAAAACCGATAAGATCGATGCTTTAATGATTGCCAAAAAGCTGATGGTGGACTTGGAAAAAAGAGAAAAAAAACAAAACCAAACTTCTATGGAACTGAAAGAATTAACACGGCACAGGCGAAGACTTGGAAAGCATCAATCCTTTCTGAAAACTCAATATACACGGATATTGGAAAAAGGCTTCCCCGAGTTGGCGACATATGGGCAAGTCAGACATTCCGCTTATATGATAAAAATATTAAAAAAATATCCAAGTCCAAAGAAAATAGCCGCAGCTCATTTAAAGACACTTTCTTCTCTTTTAGGTGTAAATAACAGTCAATTGTCAGCCTCAAAACTACAACAATTAGCAAACGAAAGCATTGGATACCATTCTGAGGTGGCAGAATTAGAATTAATTCAGACGATCGAACAGCTATATTTGTATGAAAAACAAATAAAAAAAGTCGATAAACGTATTCAGGAAATTATGGATATACTCGATTCGCCAATCGTAACCATTCCCGGAATATCTTATCGACTCGGTAGTATCATCCTAGCAGAAATAGGAGATATACACAACTTTAAGACCTCTAGTCAGGTATTGGCTTTTGCCGGAATGGAGCCATCCATTTATGAATCTGGTGAAGGGAAAGGGAAGGGGAAGATGGTCAAACGCGGCTCTCCCTATTTGCGGTGGGCTATGTATCACGCCGCACGATTGGTTGCCATTTATTCCCCAACATTTAAGAGATATTATAAAAAGAAACAATCAGAGGGAAAACATTATAATGTGGTGATTAGTCATATAGCTAAGAAACTAATAAGGGTTATCTTTCATTTACTTCGAAAAGAAGAGCCATATAAAGAAGCCCAACAATAACCCCCATTTTTAAAATGTGGCCATTAGAAGGCTTCTTTGTCATGCTTACATTTCTATCTTAAAAAACGTTTAACTTTTTCTATTTACTGCTTGACTTTATATAGTTAG
>NZ_BAUU01000091.1 GCF_000513115.1 Halalkalibacter hemicellulosilyticusJCM 9152 | reverse complement strand
GGCTCTATAATATTTGTTGGGGTTACCCGACAAATTAGATGCAAAAAAATACACGCATTCATCCAATTCTTTTATACTTGAATTGTCGAGAAACAAGAAAAAGAATGGAGATGCGTGTTTAAATGAATTTTATCATTTCTTTTCCGGGATTAAAAGATGTGCTAGTGAAAAAGGTTGAAGAAGTTGGGGAAATCATCCGTATTTATGTTGAAATGGATCGTCAAGAGAACCGTTGTCCAAAGTGTGGGAACAAAACGAACCGTATCCATGATTATCGAGTTCAAAAAGTCAAACACTTGAAGTGGTTTGAACGAAAAACAGAATTGTTTTATCGCAGAAGAAGGTATGTATGTACATGTGGAAAGCGTTTTGCGGAGGCGAACTCTTTTGTCGAGCGCTACCAACGGGGTTCCATTGAGTGGAATCAAGCTATTACGATCAAGGCCATTACAGCCAAAACGTTTAAGGAAGTTGCAGAAGCATATGGGACTTCTCCGACGACAGTGATTCGTCGATTTGATCGAATAGCGAAAGAGGAAAGTCATCAAATCGGCCCATTACCAGAAGTCATTGCCATCGATGAATACAAAGGAGATACCGAAGAGGGAAAGTATCAAGTCATTATCGCAGACGGTATAACAAGAGAGCCGATTGACATCCTACCTAATCGTTATAAAACGACCATTAAGCGTTACTTACAAAAACATGGTGCACAAGTACAAATGGTGACCATGGATATGAGTCCTTCCTTTAAAGCAGCGGTTCAAGAGGCATTGGGAAAGCCGGCCATTGTGGCAGACAGGTTTCATTTCTGTAGGTATATTTATTGGGCATTGGATAAAGTAAGGAGAAGAGTCCAACAAGATTTCCATGCATACGATCGGAAAAAGTGCAAGAAGATCAAGCGTATTTTTTATAAAGGGTATGATCAATTATCTCAAGAGGAGAGATGGTTGATCGAACGATACCTGAACTTGTCTGAAGAATTAGAACGGGCCTATAGATTAAAGGAAGCTTATCGTGAATGGTTTACAAGAGCTAAAGACTTAGGAGCAAGTCAGATTAGGCTCGTAAAACAAGAGCTTGAACAACTCTTAGAAAGGTTTGAACGCGAAGGAATCCCAGAAATGCAAGATGTGATTAAGACATTTAAGAATTGGGAGACGGAGATCCTTAATAGTTTTGTTTACAATTATTCTAATGGTTTTCTTGAAGGGATTAATAATTTAACGAAAGTATTAAAACGAAATGCCTTTGGTTATAGAAATTTTGAACGCTTTAGAGCAAAGATATTATTATCACATCGGTATAAAAGAATAGGGAAACATATTGGGTAAAATCAGTTAGTATCCTTTGTCCTGTTGGAGGGTTTTCAAACCCTCCAACAGGACAAAGGCCACCAAGCGTAAGCGCGGTAGCCTAGTCTTTTACCCCAACATTTGAAATAGAACC
>NZ_BAUU01000092.1 GCF_000513115.1 Halalkalibacter hemicellulosilyticusJCM 9152 | reverse complement strand
CTGGGCATTTGAAAGTATATTATGAAAGGGGAAAAATATATTTTCATGACAAAGAACAAGGTGTGTTTGGCTACACAAACTATGATGAAATATTATGGGAGAAAGTTCAATCTGTAAATTGGCGGGTAATTTGGGGAAAGCCAAATTCAAAAGGTCAGCGAAAAGGCTATATCGGGACCTACTCAAAAAAACTTGGAAAATATAATAAGCTTCATCAAGTAGTAATGATACATTGGTATGGACTTGAAGTGCTTATTGAAGCATACGAGAAAGACTTCATTGTTGAACACATGGACAATAATTCTTTTGATTGTACAATAGAAAATTTAAGTTTTGCCCCCAATAACGTCAATATTGCAAAAGGTCAAACGTATGATATTGAACGGGTTGAAGCATTGCCAATAGCTGCCATTAATAAGTATAAAGATTTTGAAACAGGAAAATATCAAATCACTGTTGGTTTTAATAATTGGGTGGTTAAGAAAACAGAAGAAGGATTAATTCCAATGAATGCAATCCGGCTCGTTTATGAGGATGATTACAGACGCACATTTATGGACGCACAAGATATCTTATACGAACTTACGACCAATGGTATTATTAATCCAGAAAAGTTAAACCATATATACATGGAAGAAGAACCAGCAGTACTATATGAATTTAAAGAAGGAGAAAATAGGTCTGGTGTAATTGAAGTTGATGGTAAGATGCATATTATACTTGATGAACATACTCGCCTTATAAAAGTTGCTCCTAATAAAGAACTCTACAAAGGGGACTTCTAAATTCCTAATTGGGAGATTATATTTTCTACTACTTTACGTGTACATTACTGGAATGGTTTTAATGTACTTTCTTCTATAAAAAAGAGAAATACTTGGATTTAGTTGTGGATAAATTAGAATAGTAGAAGTATCAGAAGAATTTGCAGTGATTAAGACCTATAAAAATGTGGTTAATTGAGTTCGGTATTATAAACCTATAAAAAGAATAACCAATGTTGGAAAATGGTGTTGATGATATGTTATCTAAACAAGAAATCCTTGATGAATTATCAAAAAATCTAAATATATGGAGAGCAAAATATGGTGTTAAGCGCATTGGTTTGTTCGGTTCTTATAGCCGTGATGAACAAACGGAATCAAGTGATATTGATGTTGTAGTAGAATTAAAAGATTCTGATTTATCTTTTGATAATTACATGGACTTAAAAATTGAACTTGAGGACCATTTTCACAAACAAATAGATTTAGTTATATTAAATGATATTAAACCTGCTTTAAAACAAGAAATTCTATGGAGCATCATGTATGTAAAGGGAAACAAGGAGGATTGATAGATTTAGTTGTTAAAGAGTTCTGATTGCATAACAGGAATGATAGGCTAGAACTGGCTGCATCCTAATTAAATAATAACTCGTTGCAT
>NZ_BAUU01000093.1 GCF_000513115.1 Halalkalibacter hemicellulosilyticusJCM 9152 | reverse complement strand
ATAGGGGTGTTGTGATTGTGATGAAAAAGTTTACAAGTGTAGAAAAACATCAAACCGTTAAACGTTATTTAACTGGTACGATTAGCTATCGTGATTTAGCTAAACAAATTGGAGTAGACAACTCCGTTCTTCGTTATTGGGTAAAGTTAGTCGAATATCATGGAGAACAGGCCTTCGCTTTTCCCTATACAAATTATCCTGCTGCCTTTAAACTAAAAGTCATACAGTTTATTGAGGAAAAAGGGTATTCCATTCGAGAGGCGTCTGCGCTCTTCCACATTCCTGACTTTTCTATGGTACGAAGGTGGAAAAAGAAGTGGGAACTAGGCGGTGTGGATGCTCTTAAACCAACGGAGAAGGGGCCATTCACTATGACACCAAATAAAAAAGACAAAACCACTCAAGGCTCATTTGAAAGTCTGGAAAAGGAATTAGAATACCTACGGATGGAAAATGCGTATCTAAAAAAGTTGAATGCCTTAGTTCAAGAAAAGGAAAAATCTCCAAAGAAGACAAAGTAGAAGTCATCGTTGAGCTAAGGCATGAATATCCAGTAAACCAATTAGTGAAAATTGCTGGGTTGGTCCGCAGTACTTTTTACAATCTCGTTCAAAAGATAAATAAACCTGATCCCGATAAGGATTTGAAAGATAAAATCAAAGCCATTTATCATGAGCACAAGGGACGTTACGGTTATCGTCGGATCAAGGAAGAACTTGATAACCTAGGATCTCATGTAAACCATAAAAAAGTATATCGTATTATGAGGGAACTTGGCCTCAAATCTATTGTTCGAATGAAGAAATATAAGTCCTACAAAGAGATTGTCGGAAAGAAAGTCCAAAATATCTTAAACCGTAACTTTAAAGCAGATAAACCGAATCAGAAATGGGTCACAGACATCACAGAATTTAACCTTTTTGGGGAAAAATTGTACGTATCTCCTGTTCTTGATTTGTATAATGGGGAAATCATCACATATACGATCGGTTCCCGACCTACTTATTCTCTTGTATCAGACATGTTGGAGAAGTCATTTGAACGGTTAAATGACGAAGATGAGTTACTACTTCATTCCGATCAAGGGTGGCACTATCAGATGAAACAGTATGTCCATGCATTAAAGGAACGTGGAATCACACAGAGTATGTCACGTAAAGGAAACTGTTACGATAATGCCGTCATAGAGAACTTTTTTGGAATTATGAAATCTGAATTCCTATATCTCATTGACTTTGAAAGTATCGATCATTTTAAACAGGAACTTGAAGAATATATGGATTACTATAATAACAAACGTATTAAGACGAAACTAAAAGGCAAGAGTCCAGT
>NZ_BAUU01000094.1 GCF_000513115.1 Halalkalibacter hemicellulosilyticusJCM 9152 | reverse complement strand
TAAGCTCAATTAAATCATAAAACATTGACGAGATTCCTTGTTGCTTACGCAACAATTATCTCTTTTTCGCTTGGCTTTTGTTCAGTTTTCAAAGAACTTTTCCTTATATCGCTCTAAAGCGACTTTTTAAGTTTAAATCCTCATTCAATTATAGTCAAGTGTTTTTTTGGTGGGCCTGAGTGGACTCGAACCACCGACCTCACGCTTATCAGGCGTGCGCTCTAACCAGCTGAGCTACAGGCCCTAAAAAAGGCATAAAAAAAGCACCTAACCAATATTTGATTGTTGGAGCGGGTGATGAGAATCGAACTCACGACATCAGCTTGGAAGGCTGAGGTTTTACCACTAAACTACACCCGCAAATTATAACAAACTAATAATGACGACAAATCTTATAGTACACTATTTAAACAATAATTGCAACCTTTTTTCATGGTCGGGAAGACAGGATTTGAACCTGCGACCCCTTGGTCCCAAACCAAGTGCTCTACCAAGCTGAGCTACTTCCCGATAAAATGGCACGCCCTGAGAGATTCGAACTCCCGACCTTTTGGTTCGAAGCCAAACACTCTATCCAGCTGAGCTAAGGGCGCACGTGTAATTCTTAGTATATACAATGGTTATTAAATTGGTGCGGTTGAGAGGACTCGAACCTCCACGGGGTCAACCCCCACTAGGCCCTCAACCTAGCGCGTCTGCCATTCCGCCACAACCGCATTAACACCATTATTCTTTTCACTTTCAAGTGCGGGTGAAGGGAGTCGAACCCCCACGTCATAAGACACTAGATCCTAAGTCTAGCGCGTCTGCCAATTCCGCCACACCCGCGAAATAAGTGGCGGTCCGGACGGGACTCGAACCCGCGACCTCCTGCGTGACAGGCAGGCATTCTAACCAACTGAACTACCGGACCACTAATGGTGGAGGATGACGGGATCGAACCGCCGACCCCCTGCTTGTAAGGCAGGTGCTCTCCCAGCTGAGCTAATCCTCCATATAAGAATTCTAATCTTCACTATGAAAATATGACCCGTACGGGATTCGAACCCGTGTTACCGCCGTGAAAGGGCGGTGTCTTAACCGCTTGACCAACGGGCCAAAAAAGTGGCGGAGAAGGAGGGATTTGAACCCTCGCGCCGCGTAAACGACCTACACCCTTAGCAGGGGCGCCCCTTCAGCCACTTGGGTACTTCTCCA
>NZ_BAUU01000095.1 GCF_000513115.1 Halalkalibacter hemicellulosilyticusJCM 9152 | reverse complement strand
ATTGAAAGAAAGATTCCTTCAAAACTAGATCATGGTCATTGAAACACGTCAGAATATCTTGGATAAGTCCTCGACCGATTAGTATCTGTCAGCTCCACGTGTCGCCACGCTTCCACACCAGACCTATCAACCTCATCATCTCTAAGGGGTCTTACTGGATTAACTCCATGGGAAATCTCATCTTGAGGGGGGCTTCATGCTTAGATGCTTTCAGCACTTATCCCGTCCACACGTAGCTACCCAGCGATGCTCCTGGCGGAACAACTGGTACACCAGCGGTGTGTCCATCCCGGTCCTCTCGTACTAAGGACAGCTCCTCTCAAATTTCCTACGCCCGCGACGGATAGGGACCGAACTGTCTCACGACGTTCTGAACCCAGCTCGCGTACCGCTTTAATGGGCGAACAGCCCAACCCTTGGGACCTACTTCAGCCCCAGGATGCGATGAGCCGACATCGAGGTGCCAAACCTCCCCGTCGATGTGGACTCTTGGGGGAGATAAGCCTGTTATCCCCAGGGTAGCTTTTATCCGTTGAGCGATGGCCCTTCCATGCGGTACCACCGGATCACTAAGCCCGACTTTCGTCCCTGCTCGACTTGTAGGTCTCGCAGTCAAGCTCCCTTTTGCCTTTGCACTCTACGAATGATTTCCAACCATTCTGAGGGAACCTTTGGGCGCCTCCGTTACTGTTTAGGAGGCGACCGCCCCAGTCAAACTGCCCACCTGACACTGTCCCTGAACCGGATCACGGTTCGAGGTTAGAATGTCAGCACCGTCAGGGTAGTATCCCACCGACGCCTCCACGTAAGCTGGCGCTCACGCTTCCAAGGCTCCTACCTATCCTGTACAAACGGTACCAACATCCAATATCAAGCTACAGTAAAGCTCCATGGGGTCTTTCCGTCCTGTCGCGGGTAACCTGCATCTTCACAGGTACTATAATTTCACCGGGTCTCTCGTTGAGACAGTATCCAAATCGTTACACCATTCGTGCGGGTCGGAACTTACCCGACAAGGAATTTCGCTACCTTAGGACCGTTATAGTTACGGCCGCCGTTTACTGGGGCTTCAATTCAGAGCTTC
>NZ_BAUU01000096.1 GCF_000513115.1 Halalkalibacter hemicellulosilyticusJCM 9152 | reverse complement strand
GACGAATTGTAATATTAAGTGCGACACCTAAAAAGAAAAACAAAAAGCCCATGAATCTTCGTGTAAAATGAAGTTACCACACAACCCTTACACGGAGGTTTATCATGAGCTATTCCCATCTTACCACGTTTGAACGTGGACGACTAGAAGCCCTTCAAAAACTAGGTTGGTCAACTAGGCAAATGGCGAAAGAACTCAGTCGTCATCATTCTACTATTGCTCGAGAATTGAAACGAAACAGCACAAAAGAATACGCTAGTGAAGTGGCTCAACAAATGTACGTGGAGCGTCGCAAAGACTGTAAACCAAAGGGGAAATGGTCTGCTTATCTAGCCGAGATTATTGAAGAGAAACTTCAATTAACATGGTCTCCAGAACAGATTATTGGCCGCCTACCTGAACTAAATCTTTCGTTTAAAACTATTTATCGTTGGCTCTATCAAGGTTTATTAAATAAGTCGGATCTCACTGTGCTTCGCCACAAAGGTAAACGTCAAAAACCTGTTGAAACTAGGGGACGATTCAACATTGGAACTTCGATTAATCAGCGTCCAAAAGAAGTAAAGAAAAGAACGACATTCGGTCACTGGGAGCTTGATACAATCGTTTCAAGTCGTGGAAAAAGCAAAGGGTGTTTAGCTACCTTCGCAGAGCGAAAAACACGGATGTATCTTGCAGTAAAGATGAAAAATCGAAGTTCTTCATCCATGGAAACGGCTATCCTAAGTATGGTTGATAAGTATCCCTTAGGTGTTTTCAAGACTTCAACGGTTGACCGTGGAAAAGAATTTGCGTGCTATTCAAGTATTGAAAAACAGGTGGAAATGCTGGTTTATTTTGCTGATCCATATGCTTCCTGGCAGCGTGGAACAAACGAGAATGCCAATGGTCTTTTACGCGAATTTTTCCCAAAAAAGACGGATCTATCTCTCATTACTGAAGAAGAACTAGAGTTAGCCTTATATTTAATTAATCATCGACCAAGGAAATGTCTTGGCTGGAAAACTTCACACGAAGCATTTTGGGAAGAAGTGTCGCAGTTAGATTGACAAACCGTC
>NZ_BAUU01000097.1 GCF_000513115.1 Halalkalibacter hemicellulosilyticusJCM 9152 | reverse complement strand
TTCGGCAGACAAGTCAAAACAGTTTGTGACGATCATGACGACGTTTCCTTGACTATCTTGTGTCTCGATTAAGCGCAAGGAGTGGGTCATTTTTGTCCCATTTTGCGAGTTACCTAGAAACACTTCTTGATCTTTCACAATAGGTGAATCTGCTTGTGGAACTTGTTCGGATAGCACTTCAACCTGTGCGTTCTTCTTCAAACGAGTGATAAACCGAACATCGTGTAAACAGAGATGATCAAACTGTTTATAATCGATATAGCCACGGTCAAACAAGTGGATCGCATCTGAATCAATGTCAATGAGATCTCCCATTTGAGTGCGGTCTGCATGCTTAGCTGGTAAAAGAATTCCTTTATCGGGCAAGGTTAACTCTTTGGTAACCACGACTCGTAAATGAAGGCGAATTCCGGCTTTCGTTTTACGAAAAGTAGCCCAAGGGTACTGACTTACACTCATG
This sequence comes from Halalkalibacter hemicellulosilyticusJCM 9152, assembly GCF_000513115.1. Taxonomy (GTDB): domain Bacteria; phylum Bacillota; class Bacilli; order Bacillales; family Bacillaceae_D; genus Halalkalibacter; species Halalkalibacter hemicellulosilyticus. Next base: position 533 of record NZ_BAUU01000097.1, on the reverse strand, counting down.
CTCATCGTTGTTGAATCGATCACGTGTAAGCGACCGATCTCACGAATGATCGGCGATTGCTTCATCTTTGCTTGAATGTTCAACACGAGATAATGAAAGATCTTTTCAAATAACGTTGGGGATAAATCACCCAATTTCCTTGAAAGTTGTGACGTGCTAATCGTATCAAATGCGAGTTGAACTTGAAGCTCTTCCTTATCTTTTAGCTTCTTTGACATTTGAGTTAAGCTTTTCGTTTCCTTCAATTGCGAAATGATCAGCAATTGAAGAAACTTATAAGCAGTAAGCTTTTTCACGTATTTATCAAGGTCTATTACGTTGATCAGGTTGGAAAAAGTACGTTCATCAATGACTTTTAGTAGTTCATTTATTGTAGATTTTATGGTATTCTTGTCCATGGGAAGGCTCCTTTTAATTGGGATTTGGACAGAACTACCAAACCTAATTATAAGGAGTTTTTTTTTGTTTTAAAACCATAATTTTCTACTTGAAACTACTTGACAAAATTAATAAAACTTAATGCAAGGCTAATG
>NZ_BAUU01000098.1 GCF_000513115.1 Halalkalibacter hemicellulosilyticusJCM 9152 | reverse complement strand
ACTCGGTGGGACAAACATGTCAAATGTAGAGGAAATCAAGGCACAAAGAAGGCTAGGTCTACGGACAGGATTGGTTCAGCTATCTCGTTATGATTTAAATTCAGCGACGGAGATGAACCCACAGGTACGAGAGTTATTGGATGGAGACCAAGTATCTATGCTTGTATACGGTGAAAAAGTGAGCTGTGACGTACTGATTGTGCGTCATCCACCGATATTAGAGGAATGGCAGAAGTATGTACCAGACATAGAAGCGAGGGATGTCCGGGTGATTGTGAATCAGCCGCCTAAGCGTGAATACAGTGAAACGGGGACAACATTGTATCATCTAGACCGTTGCGTCAAGCATTTGGAAGAGTATGTTGGTAAGAAAGGCGTATGGTATCCAATTGGCCCATCGATTCGTGAAGCATTAGAGAAGCACCATGCTCAGGAGTTGAAGTCGATTCATTTAGCGGATGAAGACTGGGTGAATATCATCGATGTGAACGAATGGAGACGTGCGAATTATAAGCGAAAGCCTGGAGTAATCCGGATAGGGCGTCACTCACGTGACCAATATGTGAAATGGCCAGCAGATCGAGAACAGCTATTGAAGGTGTATCCAGATGAAGCACCGTATGAAATCCATGTACTAGGAGGGGCAGCTTCACCGAAGAAGGTGCTAGGGAGTCTCCCTGAGAATTGGAGGACATATGAGTTTGGGTCAGTGGCGCCGAAGGATTTCTTAAAGGAACTGGATGTGTTTGTCTATTACACACACCCCGATTGGGTAGAAGCGTTTGGACGAGTGATCTTTGAAGCGATGGCGGTCGGTGTACCGGTTATCATTGCGCCGAGCTATGAGCCATTATTTAAAGAGGCGGCTCTATATGCGGAACCAGAAGAAGTCCAAGTCAAGGTGAAACAATTGATGGCGGATGAAACTCTGTATCAAGAGCAAGTGGAACGAGCACAAG
>NZ_BAUU01000099.1 GCF_000513115.1 Halalkalibacter hemicellulosilyticusJCM 9152 | reverse complement strand
AATGGTAGTTGGGGGCTTCCCCCTGTGAGAGTAGGACGTTGCCGGGCGATAAAATAAAATATTTGGAGGATTAGCTCAGCTGGGAGAGCACCTGCCTTACAAGCAGGGGGTCGGCGGTTCGATCCCGTCATCCTCCACCATTATAAGCCGGTCTAGCTCAATTGGTAGAGCAACTGACTTGTAATCAGTAGGTTGGGGGTTCAATCCTCTGGCCGGCATTGATTTGAGCCATTAGCTCAGTTGGTAGAGCATCTGACTTTTAATCAGAGGGTCGAAGGTTCGAGTCCTTCATGGCTCACCATTTAAGGTGATTTTATATGCGGGTGTGGCGGAATTGGCAGACGCGCTAGACTTAGGATCTAGTGTCTTATGACGTGGGGGTTCGACTCCCTTCACCCGCACTTTTATATTGCGGAAGTAGTTCAGTGGTAGAACACCACCTTGCCAAGGTGGGGGTCGCGAGTTCGAATCTCGTCTTCCGCTCTTCTATTTCTAATAGAAGTCCTGCCGGGGTGGTGGAATTGGCAGACACACAGGACTTAAAATCCTGCGGTAGGTGACTACCGTGCCGGTTCAAGTCCGGCCCTCGGCACCATATGCGCCCTTAGCTCAGCTGGATAGAGTGTTTGACTACGAATCAAAAGGTCGGGAGTTCGAATCTCTCAGGGCGCGCCATTTTATCGGGAAGTAGCTCAGCTTGGTAGAGCACTTGGTTTGGGACCAAGGGGTCGCAGGTTCAAATCCTGTCTTCCCGACCATTAATACTAAGTAGTAAAGAGGGGCCTTAGCTCAGCTGGGAGAGCGCCTGCTTTGCACGCAGGAGGTCAGCGGTTCGATCCCGCTAGGCTCCACCAAAAAGTT
>NZ_BAUU01000100.1 GCF_000513115.1 Halalkalibacter hemicellulosilyticusJCM 9152 | reverse complement strand
CACTATAAGCAATCTGTAACTTTTCAGAGGTTTGACTTTGTATGGTTCCATCACTTAACACACCTGCGGCGTGCACAATTCCACGTACAGTTGGCCACTTTTTCTTTTCTACCCATTCCTTAACCAATAAGACATCATCTTCCTCTGAAACATCACAACTTACAAGCTCTATATTTGCCTGCTTACGTAGCGTAATGAGTTTGTCTTCAACTTCCTTTTTCATAGAAGACCTTGAAAGCAATACTACATATTTAGCTCCTTTTTGAACGAGTAACTCTGTAGCTACTAATCCGAGCGCCCCTTGTCCTCCACTAATGATATAGCTTGCATCACTTCTGAGAGACAAGGATCTCGAAGATACAACATCTGTGCATCGTCGTAATCTTGAAACATGGATTTCACCGTGTTGATCACTTGAAAATTCGTCTTCTTCTGAACTCTCAAAACATTGACCAATAGCCTTCACGAGATATTGACTATCTTTGTATTCTAAACACTGAGTTCGAATTTCAGGGTATTCAAGTCGAAACGTACGTGAAAGGCCCCACACTCCCGCATCGTCAGTACTTCCAGCCTTTGTCACGAAACAAATTTGCTTAATTTGCCTATCTAAACTTTGT
>NZ_BAUU01000101.1 GCF_000513115.1 Halalkalibacter hemicellulosilyticusJCM 9152 | reverse complement strand
TTACATAAATTTATTGATCCACAGTAGCTCAGTGGTAGAGCTATCGGCTGTTAACCGATCGGTCGTAGGTTCGAATCCTACCTGTGGAGCCAACTTTGGAGAGCTGTCCGAGCTGGCCGAAGGAGCACGATTGGAAATCGTGTAGGCGGTGTAAAACCGTCTCGAGGGTTCGAATCCCTCGCTCTCCGCCAGATCGCTTATATATAGTAAAACAGTAGTTATACGGTTGGGCCCGTTGGTCAAGCGGTTAAGACACCGCCCTTTCACGGCGGTAACACGGGTTCGAATCCCGTACGGGTCACCATACATATAGGAGGATTAGCTCAGCTGGGAGAGCACCTGCCTTACAAGCAGGGGGTCGGCGGTTCGATCCCGTCATCCTCCACCATATTAGAGAAACGACGCGGGTGGAGCAACGAGCATACCCATCGTCGAAAACTCACCGAGTCACATCGACGCATGATGGCGTCCAAGAAATACGAGAAGAGGAGATGTCTTCTTCACTGAAAAACATCATCTATAAACATTGAAACGACGCGGGGTGGAGCAGTCTGGTAGCTCGTCGGGCTCATAACCCGAAGGTCGATGGTTCAAATCCATCCCCCGCAATACCAGAA
>NZ_BAUU01000102.1 GCF_000513115.1 Halalkalibacter hemicellulosilyticusJCM 9152 | reverse complement strand
CTATGCACTGCGGGGTCTCACCTTTGCTTTTCATCCCGCAGGAGCATTCCTGTCAAATTAGTATTGGAATGAATAGAGTGCTCATTCATGGTCCGTTCAGTAGCGCCATCCATAAAGTTTTAGGCAAGAAAATTTAAAGATGCCTGGTTTAATCACCCTGCACTCAATCGGATGGCCAACTCCTTGTCAACGGCCAAAATAAATACCTCTTGTGTCTATCTAATGCCGTCTCTGACATAGGAGACTCTGCATACAATTGTATCCATGTCGAGTTGCTTTTCATTGGCTCGACATGACCAGAAATCTCGTCGAATGGTCGAATGAATGCATACCTGAGCTAATGATCCCCCAACAGAATGGTACTGCGGGGACTGCTGCAATTCAGTCTAATCTCTACTGTAATATAATATAGTCTATATTCCAGCCTGTATCTCCGGCATCATGTTGGAGCTTCAATGTCGCGCCTGCAGGGATATCGACCGGCACGGTTACGCTAGTGTAGGCACCATTCCAAGTGCCATTCCCGGTAAAA